>NZ_JBITHZ010000122.1:0-1273 GCF_044458585.1 Nonomuraea sp. NPDC050451 | reverse complement strand
CTGAGGTTCCCCCAGTTCTCCGGACACTTGACCTGAGGTCACCCTTGATCATCAGGAAGGATGTCCTTCATGCCCGCACCTCACCCTCCCGAGTTCCGGCGCCGCGCGGTCGAGCTTGCGCGCCAAGGTGACAAACCGCTTCTCCAGCTCGCCAAGGATCTGGGCGTCAGCCGGTCGTGTCTGCAGAACTGGCTCAGACAGGCCGAGGTCGAGGAAAACGGCGGCGTCGGCGAACAGTTGACCAGCGCGGAGAAGAAGGAACTCGCCGAGCTACGGCGCCGCAATAAACAGCTGGAGATGGAGAACGACATCCTCAAGCGGGCGGCGGCGTACTTCGCCCGGGAGAACGTCCTCCCAAAGTAATCTACTCGCTGGTCCGTGAGCTTGCCGATGACCATATTCCGGTCGCGGTGGCCTGCCGAGTACTCCGGGTGTCGACATCGGGATATTACGACTGGCTCGGTCGGCCCGAGCCGCCACGTGCGCTCCGCAACAAAGAACTCACCAAAATAATCCGTCAGGTACACGCGGACTCGCGTGGCAGTTACGGCTCGCCGCGGGTGCATGCCGAGCTCACGCTCGGGCTGGGCGAGAAGGTCAACCGCAAGCGCGTGGAGCGGCTCATGCGCGAGGCCGGCCTGCAGGGCGTGTACCGGCGCAAGGGCCGCCGCAACCTGGTCAACCAGGCTACCGAGGAGGACCTGGTGCAACGCGGCTTCGACGTCGAGGCGCCCGATCGGCTGTGGCTGACCGACATCACCGAGCATCCCACCGGCGAAGGGAAGCTGTATTGCGCCGCTGTGATGGACGCCTATTCGCGCCGGATCATCGGCTGGTCCATCGACGCTCGTCAGAATACCGAGCTGGTGGTGAACGCGTTAGCGATGGCCGTGGCCCGGCGAAAACCGGACGCGCGCTCGACCATTCTGCATTCCGATCACGGTACGCAATACACGTCTTGGGCCTTCGGCAAGCGTTTGCGAGATGCTGGCCTTCTCGGATCGATGGGAACGGTTGGTGACTGCTATGACAATGCGATGATGGAGTCGTTCTGGGGAACGATGCAGCTCGAACTTCTCGACACCAGAATCTGGAAAACACGCGACGAACTCGCTAACGCCATCTTCGAATGGATTGAATGCTGGTACAATCCCTACCGACGCCATTCCGGCATCGAAATGCATAGTCCCGTCACGTTCGAGAGCTTCTACCGGCCCTCAGACACCACTGAGTGACCTCACCTCGGGTGTCCGTGCTACTGGGGGAACCTCAC
>NZ_JBITHZ010000121.1:0-1279 GCF_044458585.1 Nonomuraea sp. NPDC050451 | reverse complement strand
GCAGCGTCATGCGACGGCCCGCCCCAACCGCATCGGGGACATTACGGGCAAACCGCGGAGCCACTCACGCAACACAGCCCGCTGACGAATCGAGGCTAATACCGCGGTGGTGATTCGCCTAGTCCGCGGAGCGCAAGAGCATTGCCTCTACCTCGGGACCGGCATCGGCCGTGCAGACGTACGTGGGTCGTCCGGTCGCCGGATCAACGTAGTACAGAGTCGCACGCTTGCCGCATCTTGAGCACCAGACGTCAGGCCCGCCACCGAGTTCGGCCAGGCCGACCTTGATCTCTGGGATAACAAAAGCCATGCGGGAAGCGTAGATCGGCATGGTCGAGACTTCCGTAGTGACAGCGCGTCTTGCGGAATCCATGCTCATAGATTGTTCGACACGGGAGGTGACGGGCCTGCCGGTATCGTGCCGCTGGTGGTGAGGAAGATCCGGCCGGGTCGTGAGGTGGGATCCGGGAGGACTGGGCGAGACAATAAGGCTTTCACCATTCCCGACTCAGGGGTGACGCCGAAGGCCCGGTTGAATGGTGAGTCGTTCGCGAAACCCCACCGGGCGCCAATGGCGTTGATCGGGATGTGGCCGAGCCGCGAATCGGCCAGTACACGGCGGCAACGGTCCAGCCGCCGCAGGAGCGCCCCGGCGTCCTGAAAGCGATGTTATCCCGTGCACTGTCCGCGTGGTCCGTCCCATACGGACGGCGCAGGGTGGCAGCTGGAACCAGCGACCTCGTTCCGAGCGGGCAGTTCGCTCTGCGGAGATCATGGAGTTGCGTACGGGTTGGAGCACGTGCCGAGCACTGCGACCGTCGTCCATGGATGGTGCCGGTGTGGCCGGAGCGTGGGATCCATTCCGGGAAGCCGCGATGCGGTGATCGAATAGGGTGTCGGCCGTGCTCGGTGCGTGCTCGTACGCCCCGTCACACGTCGTCAGGACCCGGTGCTGCCGGACACGCAAAGCGCGCTGAGGCGGGACGAACCGTCACCTAACGGCACGTCGCGGCACTAAAGGATCTTGCTTCTAATCCGACGGTCGCAGGTTCGAATCCTGCAGGGCGCGCTTTGATCATGGTCTGACCTGCGGTTATGCGGGATCGGATGCGTTCTAGAATATTCGTCTGGCGGTGCGTCCTCCATGCGTGCTCGCGCGCACCAACCCCGCACACACCATGATTCATTCACCATCTCCAGCTGCTGCGGCAAGAGCAGCGGCCCCGCCTCGCCGCGAGCAGGCGGCGAATGCGGGGCCGGATGCTTAATCCGACTGTTC
>NZ_JBITHZ010000120.1:0-1319 GCF_044458585.1 Nonomuraea sp. NPDC050451 | reverse complement strand
CGTGCCCAGCCGCCGCTTCAACGCGGCCAGCAGCTCCTCCTGAACCGACTCCTGCACCAGCAGCCGCGACCCGGCGCAGCACACATGGCCCTGGTTGAAGAAGATCCCATTGACGATCCCCTCCACGGCCTGGTCGATGGCGGCGTCCTCGAACACGATGTTGGCCGCCTTGCCGCCCAGCTCCAGAGTCAGCTTCTTGTCGGTGCCCGCCACGGCCCTGGCGATGATCCGGCCGACCTCGGTCGAGCCGGTGAAGGCCACCTTGTCGACGTCGGGGTGACCCACCACGGCCGCGCCGGTCTCGCCCGCGCCGGTGACGATGTTCACCACGCCGGGCGGCAGGTCGGCCTGCCGGCAGATGTCGGCGAACCACAACGCGCTCAGCGGCGTCGTCTCAGCCGGCTTGAGCACCACCGTGTTCCCGCACGCCAACGCCGGCGCGATCTTCCAGGCCAGCATCAGCAGCGGGAAGTTCCACGGGATCACCTGCCCCGCCACCCCCAGCGGCTTGCTGCCGAACCCGGCATACTCCAGCTTGTCGGCCCAGCCCGCGTAGTAGAAGAAGTGCGCCGCCACCAGCGGCACATCCACATCCCGCGACTCGCGGATCGGCTTGCCATTGTCGAGCGACTCCAGCACCGCCAGCTCGCGCGCCCGCTCCTGGATGATCCGCGCGATCCGGAACAGATACTTGGCCCGCTCCGCGCCGGGCAGCGCGCTCCAGACGCCGAACGCCTTGCGCGCGGCCTGCACGGCACGGTCGACGTCGTCGGAGGAGGCGGTGGCGACCTCGGCCAGCGTCTCCTCGGTGGCCGGGTTGATCGTCTTGAACGGGGTGCCCGCCCCGTCGACGAACTCGCCGTCGATGAACAGCCCGTACGACGCCTTGATGTCGACCAGGTCACGCGACTCGGGCGCGGGGGCGTACTCGAAGATCGCCATCATCAGTCCAGGGTGAAGTAGTCGGGACCGGCATACCGGCCGGTGGCCAGCTTCTGCCGCTGCATCAGCAGATCGTTCAGCAGCGAGGAGGCGCCCAGCCGGAACCAGTCCGGCGACAGCCAGTCATCACCGGCCGTCTCGTGCACCAGCACCAGGTTCTTGATGGCGTCCTTGGTCGTGCGGATGCCGCCCGCCGGCTTCACGCCCACCTGGCGGCCGGTCGCGTCACGGAAGTCCCGCACCGCCTCCAGCATGATCAGCGTCACCGGCAGCGTCGCGGCCGGGGCCACCTTGCCGGTGGAGGTCTTGATGAAGTCGGCGCCGGCCAGCATCGCCAGCCAGGACGCGCGCCGCACGTTGTCGTAGGTGGCCAGCTC
>NZ_JBITHZ010000119.1:0-1321 GCF_044458585.1 Nonomuraea sp. NPDC050451 | reverse complement strand
ACAGCTACCTCGCCGGCCTTCACCTACGCGGAGCCATCTTGTGGATCCGAAGCCTTCAACCCATCTGAAGATCTGAACTCCGTACAGGCCCTAGTCGAAGCCGACCTCAGTACGCCCGACGGGTTCGGCTCTCTTGGCGTGGGCCGGAAAATCGACGCCTCGGTGGCCGCCCCGCTGCGGGTCGGCATCGAGGACGGCCCCGGGGTTGAGGAACCGCGGCACAGCCGTTGGCGGTACCACTGTTCCTCGACCTGGTTCTACGGCAGGCCGCGTGGTGCCGGCTTCTTCTGGCAGTTCTTGAACCCGCGTGCGTACGGGGCCCAGATCCTCACCGTGGACTCGTACCGCCAGGTGCGCGAGGAGCCCGCCGGGATGTAGCAGCAGCGCAGATCTCGATCTCGGGCGATGTCGATCTTCTTGCTCGATACACGTCGAGTAACTCGTCCCGGCGGCTCCCGCCGTCAGGACAGTTTCCGCCGCTCCTCGGCCTCCGCGGCCCGTTCCGCCCTGCCGGACCGCCACATGGCGACGGCCAAGGAAACGGCCAGCCCGATGACCACGAAGGCGGCTGATCCTGTACTGCGTGGGTCGACCCACTGGACCAGAACGGCGTAGAGCATCGCCTGGGCACTGGCCTTGAGCGCGGACAGCAGCCGATCCCCCCAGGGAGCGACGATGAAGGCCACCACCGCCAGCGGGTAGACCACCAGCCCAAGCATGGGCACGATCAGCCAGCGTGAGCCGAGCGGGGCCACTCCCGTGATCGACGCCCAGGCCGCGACCACCACAGTGGCGACGTGCAATGTCCAGATCGCCGCGCTGCGCACCCAGATCGACAGGTCCGATTCCATGTTTCCTCCTGGTGTCCAGGGGCCGTTGCCAGGCGTCGAGTGGCGCGGTGCCTCACGCGTCGAGACGGGAACGCCGCGACCCTCCGTCACCAGGCAGAGATCATGGAAGGAGTGTAGGAATCAGGGCCGGGACGGCTCCCGGCACGCCTGAATCGCCGAGAACGCCCCCCGGGCCGACGTTTCCTGGGAAGCGACCGACCCGTGGGTTGCCGCCGAACTGGCCCGCGCACGTGACACCAGGCGCAGCGAAGAGTCCACGACACGGCGACAGCGCGCAGCAGGCGGTACGTCGTGGGCGGGTTCGTCACCAGCAGAGCCTCGCGCGTGTAACGGTCATAACCGATAAACTCCGATCTTCGGCCCACGGAGGGTTGCGCGATGGGACTGAGGATCAAGATCTTGGGTCCGTGGGAGCTGACGGCAGGCGGCGACGTGCTGCCGCTGACCGGCAGCCGGCGGATCGGCCTGCT
>NZ_JBITHZ010000118.1:0-1325 GCF_044458585.1 Nonomuraea sp. NPDC050451 | reverse complement strand
TGAACCAGTCCGGGTTGGTTGGAGGCCCTGAAGCCAGCATGATCGTGCTGGCGGAAGGGAGATTCACACGCGATGCCAGCCCCCAGGAAGTACCCCGACGAACTTCGTGAGCGTGCGGTGCGGATGGTCTTTGAGGTCCGGGAGCAGACCGGCCAGTCGCCCGGCGCGATCGCCCGGGTGGCCCAGCAGCTCGGCGTGCACCGCGAGGCGTTGCGCAGCTGGGTGCGCCAGGCGGAGATCGACGGTGGGCAACGGCCCGGGACCTCTAGTGAGGACGCGCAGCGGATCGCCGAGCTGGAGCGAGAGGTCCGTGAGCTGCGCCGGGCCAACGAGATCCTGAAGTCAGCGGCTGCTTTTTTCGCCCGGGAACTCGACCCCCGACCGCCCAGATAGTCGCCTTCATCGACGCTCATCGCGAACAGTTCGGCGTCGAGCCGATCTGCCAGGCGCTCGAACTGGCTCCCTCGACGTACTACGCGGCCAAGGACCGGCCGCCGTCGGCCCGGCAGCGGCGCGATGAGCAGCTGACGGCCGAGATCGTCCGGCTGTGGAACGACAACTTCGAGGTGTACGGGGTGCGCAAGATGTGGAAGGCGCTCAACCGCCAGGGCGTGGCCGTGGCGCGCTGCACGGTCGCGCGGCTGATGCGCCGGTTAGGACTTTCCGGCGCGGTCCGAGGTGATCACAAGCGCCGCACCACCATCGCCGAGCCGCTGTGCCCGCGGCCGGCCGACCTGGTCGAACGGGACTTCGCCGCGCCCGCGCCGAACCGGCTATGGGTTGCCGACCTGACCTACATCCACACCTGGGCCGGGTTCGTCTACGCCGCGTTCGTCATCGACGTGTTCTCCCGGATGATCGTCGGCTGGCGGCTGACCGACCATCTGCGTACCGACCTGCCTCTGGACGCGCTGGAGATGGCCATCTGGCGCCGCGGCGGCCGGCCAGATGCGCTGGACGGGCTGGTACATCACTCCGACCGCGGGTCTCAATATCTGTCGATTCGCTACACCGACCGGCTCGCCGACGCCGGCGCGGTCAGCTCCGTGGGCTCGCGCGGGGACAGCTACGACAATGCCCTCGCCGAGAGCACCATCGGGCTGTACAAGACCGAACTGATCCACCGCCGCGGCCCGTGGAAAGGCCTGGACGACGTCGAACTCGCAACCATGGAATGGGTCGACTGGTACAACAACCGCCGGCTCCACAGCGCCTGCCAGGATCTTCCACCCTTCGAATACGAAGCCCTCTACCGCGCAGAGATCAACTCAGTTACTCTCGCCCCAGCCAGATAACCCGGTCTCCAACAGACCCGGCGCGGTTCA
>NZ_JBITHZ010000117.1:0-1357 GCF_044458585.1 Nonomuraea sp. NPDC050451 | reverse complement strand
TGTCAATCCCCTCAAAGCGTGGAGACGGTCCTATGCCACAGCGGCCCTCAGCAGGACCGTTGATGCTTGCCGCTTCTCGATCATCTGACGCTCGAATGTGACAGGGGGCAGCCCGTCGTTGGCACTGTGCCTGCGCTTGACGTTGTAGAAATCCGCGATCCAGGTCGCGACCTTCAGCCGGGCCTCCGCGCGGGTGCGGAAGTGGTGCCGGTATACGAACTCGACCTTCAGGGTGCTGTTGAGCGATTCGGCTGCTCCGTTGTCGAGCGCGCACCCGACCCGGCCCATCGACTGCACCACCCCGTGCTTGCGGCATTCGGCCTGGTAGCGGGCAGCTGTGTACTCCGAGCCGCGATCCGAGTGGAAGATCACCCCGTTCACGTCGCCGCCGCGCGTGACCACGGCCATCTGCAGCGAGGCGACCGTCAGCGCCGCGTCATGGTGCTCCGACATGGCGTAGCCGAGCAGCCGGCGAGAGAACAAGTCCTCGACCGAGGCCAAGTACAGCGGCCCCTCATCGGTGCGGATCAGCGTGACATCGCCGACCCACAGCACGTCTGGAGCGACCGCGGTGAACTTCCGGCGCACCAGATCCGGCGCGGCCGGTCGCTTGCCCTGCCGGGTCAGCGAACGGGGCTTCTTCGGCCTGCGGCCGGCCAAGCCGAGTTCGGCCATCCGCTTGGCCACGGTGTTCTCCGACAGCTTCCAGCCCTCGGCCCTCAGGTCCTGGGTGATGCGTGGCGACCCGTAGGTGCCACCGGAGGCGGCAAAGTGCCGTCTGATCTCCTCGTCTAGATGGGCGCGCCGCTCTTGTCGAGCTGTTGGCCTGCGGTTCTTCCATTTGTAGAACCACGAGGGCGATACTCCCAGCGCACGGAAGCAGATCTTGTGGGGGACACCAAACTCGGCCCTTTGGGACTCGATGAACTCCACCACGGTTATCGGTTCAGCGAGTCCTTGACCCATAGGACCACGGATCGTTTGAGGACATCACGCTCGTCCTCCAGCTCCGCGCGTTCCTTCTCCCAGGCGGCCTTCTCCTTGGCGTGCTGCTTGACCAGCTCGGCCTTCTCCCGCCGCAGCCGCGCCAGCTCCTCCTGCTCGGACTCCTTCAGCTTGCCGCCTCCGTTGCCGTCCCGCCCGACCTGCCCCGTTGCGTGCCGGTCCATCTGCACCCAGTTGTGCAGCGTGTACTCGTTGATACCCAGGTCCCGCGCGATGTGCGCGACGGGTTTGCCGGTCTCCTTGACGATACGCACCGCCCCAGCCCGGAACTCCGGATCAAAGCGACGCCTCGTGGTTCCTGCCAAGACCAAACCTCTCTTGGTTCGGTCTCCACGTTACGAGGGGAAGCCCG
>NZ_JBITHZ010000116.1:0-1361 GCF_044458585.1 Nonomuraea sp. NPDC050451 | reverse complement strand
CCAGGGCCGATGCGTTCTCATGTTGTGAGCCCGAGTAGCTGCAGTCCGTCGGTGGGGTGGCTGCGGTAGTGGTCGGTGGCGGCTGCGATGTTGGTCCAGCCGATCAGGCGGGCCAGGCCGATGGCGAGGTTGCGCAGGCTGGCCATGATGCGGGGTGCGGTGCCGGTGCGGATGCGGGAGGCGTCTTCACGGTAGGTGACGTCGCGGATGTGGTGCAGTGCCTCGATGCCCCAATGGCCGCGGATGAGTGCGGCGAGCTGGGCGTGAGTGATCCGGCCTGGTGGAAGGTCGGTGATGGCGTAGATGGTGACGATGGTGGTCTTGCCGGTGCGGTGGTCGGTACGGCGGCGTTTGACCTGGACGGCCTGGGCGGCGTGTGGGAAGGGCAGGCCGGGGCGGGCGGTGCAGATTTTCATGCGGCGGATCTCGCGGCGGCCGTGCCCAGTCTCGTCGGTGCGGTCGTTGAGAATCGCCTCGCGCCAGGGCAGGGCCTTGAGTCGGCGCAGGAGGGTGGGCTGGTTGCCTTTGACGATGAACAGGTAGTGGCCACCGGCGGCGATGACGTGGTGGGCGTGGTCGTGCTGGGTGTGCAGGGCATCGGCGGTGACCACCACGCCGGTCAGGTCCAGGTGGGACAGCAGGGGTGTGAACGCGGGGATCTCGTTGCTCTTGGCCTTGACCTGCTGCTGGGCTATGACGGTCTGGGTGTCGTGGCGGGTGGCGGCCAGCAGGTGGACGGCGCCATCCGGGGTGCGGCTGCCGCGCAGAGTCTTGCCATCCACGGCCAGGCCGGACAGCGCGGTCCGGGCCGGGGGCCGGATGTCGGTGGTGGAGGGCGGGCCGCAGTCAGCGAGCGTGGCCAGGTAGGTGCAGGTCGCAGCGTCGAAGGAGTCGCCATCCAGGCGGGCGAACAGTCGTGCCAGGGTACTGGCCGCCGGCTGTACGGTGCCGGGTAGACCGGCCCGGGCGCGTAGGTCGGGGTCGTATCCGGCGATGAATCGGGCGATCTTGGCCAGGGAGGTTGCTCCGCCAAGCACGGCGAGCAGGGATAACGCCAGGAGGGGGCCGAGTCGGTAGCGGCGGCCCCGGCGGCTTCGCGGGTCCGGGATGGTGTCCAGGAGCTTGGCGAGTGTGGGCAGGTCGGTCGGTGGGTCGGTGACGGTGACGTGCTCCAGGTGGCGGGCGAGCACGTCGATCGGGGATGATGGCACGCGAACGCGGCCCCTGTTCTTGATCGACTGGCGTAGACACCCAACGATCTTCAGGGGTCGCGTTTGCCATCTGCCGGCCGGGGTGCCCTCAACCGCCCGGCTTCATCGAGCCTGTGCGTGTCCCATCAGACGAGAACGCTTTGGCCCTGG
>NZ_JBITHZ010000115.1:0-1465 GCF_044458585.1 Nonomuraea sp. NPDC050451 | reverse complement strand
CCTTCGAATACGAAGCCCTCTACCGCGCAGAGATCAACTCAGTTACTCTCGCCCCAGCCAGATAACCCGGTCTCCAACAGACCCGGCGCGGTTCAGCAGCCCGACTTGGCCGGGTCCTGGTGGTCATACGCATTGGCCTGCGCGTGCGCGGGAGCGCCCGTCAGTAAGACCGCCGTCATGGCGGCCATGGCCATGGCCACAACTCGAAGCTGCACGGGAGTCGACTCCTTGCCTCAAACGATAGAGAGAATGAACCCGGAGGACGGGACATCACCATCAGAATAATAGAGCACTCGCTCTAGAATTGCGTCACCTCGCCCTCATAGCCGTTCGGCGAACGAAGCCTGTCCCGAAGCCGGGACACACGGAGCACGTCGTCGCCCGGCCTGGCCACGTTGCCGATCGGGGCGCTGACCGCCGGTGCCGTCACAGTTCACGGAATTCCTGGTCGGCGTGGCGCAGGACCGCCTGCGATGGCCGGCCGCACTACGGGTCTGCGGCGAGGCGAGCTGGCCGGACTGCGCTGGACGAGCGTCGACCTGTACGCCGCGAAGCTGACGGTGGCGCCGCAGCGGGTGTGTGCCGACGGGCCGCCAGGTCGTCGTGGGGCCACCGAAGAGTGCCGCGAGCTGCCAGGGGCGGCGGCTTTGGACACGAAGACTGTGGGTGCCGATTCGGCGTCGGGAGCGCTAGGAGCAGTTGCGTGCGACGGCGAAGCACACTGGCGGGGCTCGGAGTACGTGTTCACCGCCACGGAGGGTGAGCCACTGCGGCTGAGCTATCTCACCGACCGGTTCCTCCGGCTGGTGGCGGCCCCCCGGGCTGCCTCGCCACGCCTGCATGATCTGCGGCACGGTGCTGGCAGCGCGCACGGACGTGAAGGTGGCGGTGCAGGCGATGCTGGGATACGCCATCATCGTGCTCACCGCCGACACTTACGTCTCGGTGGCTCACGAAGCCGCCAAGGAGACGAGCCGGCTGGTGCTGAGCACCACGTCCGCGCTCGGGCGGGAGCTCAGCGCGTGGCTGAGTTTTGCCCATATATGCCCCATGCCGCCGCAGCACGCGAACGCAACGTGGGTTTTCCGCAGATAGCGAAGCGCGCTCTACGGGATCCGAACCTGCGACCGTCGGATTGGAAGCTTGGTCCGAAGACGCACTGGCCTGAGGTTGATCGCTCGGTTCCTCGCCCTCTTGATGACCCGCTAATGGTCCAGCGACAGGAAGCCCGACTCGTCGTCCCATGGGGTTGGGTGCATGAGTGCCAGAGCATGGCAGGCGAGGATTCTCAAGCGCTGCCAGGTGGGATGACTCCGCAATCCCTCGAAACTCCAGGGCTCCGAGCCTTCCTCTGTCAGTTCGTTGACGAGCCAGGGCCAAAGCGTTCTCGTCTGATGGGACACGCACAGGCTCGATGAAGCCGGGCGGTTGAGGGCACCCCGGCCGGCAGATGGCAAACGCGACC
>NZ_JBITHZ010000114.1:0-1479 GCF_044458585.1 Nonomuraea sp. NPDC050451 | reverse complement strand
AGCCGGGCGACCGCGGGCGAGGAGGCGCCGCTGTACTTGGCGATCGCCTGGTACCACTTGCCCGCGTCCTTGCGGGCGGTGGCGTCCAGCTTGAGCTCGTCGCCGAGGGCGCGCAGCACGGCGGCGCCGCCCGCGATGTTGGCCGCGTCGTCTGACTTGAGGGCGGACACCGGCTGTTTGGTCAGTGTGGCGGCCTTGTCGAGGGTCTTGGCGGTGACCAGGTGCATCACGCCATAGCCGCCGTCGGCGCTGGGCTGGCCCTTGTGGCCGTCCAGGTGGGTCTCGGAGTAGGCCACCGAGACCAGCAGGTCACGGGGCACCTCATACGTCGAGGCCGCCTTGGCGAACGCCTCGGCCATCGGATCGGCGGATACCGCCCCGGCCGGCTGCCCCACGAGCAGCGACAAGGGCAGGACGGCGGCGCCGGTCAGGAGAATACGCAGCTTCAAGGGGGTTCAGCTCCCGCAGTGCTCGGACGGGCTGTTGTACGTGCTGGATCCGGCCTTGCCGCCCCACTTGACGCACTTGCCGGCGGCCGCGGCGCGCACCGGGCCCGCGTAGTACTCGAAGCTGCCGGTGTCGGTGACCTTGGGCTTGCCCGCGACCTCGAGGTAGGCGGTGGTGGCGGTGGCCTTGCCGAGCGAGGCCTTCTTGATCGTGGCGACGCAGTTGTTGCCGTTGCCGGAGTTGAAGGTCAGGTAGACCGTGCCGCTGGTGCCGAGGGCCGCCGAATCGATGACCTTGTAGCCGGCGCCGCACACGGACTCGGCGGTGTGCGGGTTGGTGGAGCCGCCACCGCCGCCGCACTTGTTCTTGGAGGTCACGCTGGCGTTCGGGTAGCCGAAGGTGGCGCCGTTGAAGGTGGCCTTGCGGATGTTGCTCGGGTAACTGCTGCCCTGGCGCACCTCGTAGTGCAGGTGCGGGCTGATGTTGTTGCCGGGCCTGCTGGTGTTGCCGACCGTGCCGATCTTCTGGCCCTGGGCGACCTGGGCGCCGGCGGAGACCGAGCGCACGGTCAGGTGCGCGTAGTAGGTGGTCCAGCCACCGCCGTGGTCGATCTTGACCAGGTTGCCGTAGCCGTTGGCCGAGCCCTGGTGGGCCGAGATGACCACCGTGCCGGCCGCGGCCGCGACCACGGCGTCACCACGATCCGCGCCAGCGGTGCTGCCCCGGTTGAAGTCGATCTCATACGACTTGTGCGCGCTGCTGTTGCTGGAGTTGCCCGTCCACGTCTGGCCACAGGGGAACGGCAGCTGGAAGCTCGGCGCCGCCAGCGTGGACACCGGCGGAACGTCCACCTGGTCCGCCGGGTTGCCCATCTCGCCCTCGTCCTCCTTCGAGGAGGACGTCGGCGACGGAGACGGGGTAGGGGCGGCCCACGCCGTCGCGATCGGGCCGGTCGTGAGGCTGAAGAGCAGGGCGAACCCGGCCGTAAGCACCCCTCTGGTTCTCATGCGGATACCTTTCTGCGCGCACCGG
>NZ_JBITHZ010000113.1:0-1505 GCF_044458585.1 Nonomuraea sp. NPDC050451 | reverse complement strand
GCTTTGTGGTCAAGTCCTCGGCCTATTAGTACCGGTCAGCTCCACACGTTACCGCGCTTCCACCTCCGGCCTATCAACCCGGTCGTCTACCGGGAGCCTTACCCCCTCACAGGGTGGGAGACCTCATCTCAAGGCAAGCTTCCCGCTTAGATGCTTTCAGCGGTTATCCCTCCCGAACGTAGCCAACCAGCCGTGCACCTGGCGGTACAACTGGCACACCAGAGGTTCGTCCGTCCCGGTCCTCTCGTACTAGGGACAGCCCCTTTCAAGTCTCCTGCGCGCGCAGCGGATAGGGACCGAACTGTCTCGCGACGTTCTAAACCCAGCTCGCGTACCGCTTTAATGGGCGAACAGCCCAACCCTTGGGACCTACTCCAGCCCCAGGATGCGACGAGCCGACATCGAGGTGCCAAACCATCCCGTCGATATGGACTCTTGGGGAAGATCAGCCTGTTATCCCCGGGGTACCTTTTAGCCGTTGAGCGACACCGCTTCCACACGCCGATGCCGGATCACTAGTCCCAGCTTTCGCTCCTGCTCGACCCGTCAGTCTCACAGTCAAGCTCCCTTGTGCACTTACACTCAACACCTGATTGCCAACCAGGCTGAGGGAACCTTTGGGCGCCTCCGTTACCTTTTGGGAGGCAACCGCCCCAGTTAAACTACCCACCAGACACTGTCCCCGATCCGGATCACGGACCAGAGTTAGACATCCAAAACGACCAGAGTGGTATTTCACCAATGACTCCACCCGAACTAGCGTCCGAGCTTCCCAGTCTCCCACCTATCCTACACAAGCCGTTCCAAACACCAATGTCAAGCTGTAGTGAAGGTCCCGGGGTCTTTCCGTCCTGCTGCGCGAAACGAGCATCTTTACTCGTACTGCAATTTCACCGGGTCTGCGGTTGAGACAGCGGGGAAGTCGTTACGCCATTCGTGCAGGTCGGAACTTACCCGACAAGGAATTTCGCTACCTTAGGATGGTTATAGTTACCACCGCCGTTTACCGGCGCTTAAGTTCTCACCTTCGCCAACCGAAGCTGACTAAGCGGTCCCCTTAACGTTCCGGCACCGGGCAGGCGTCAGTCCGTATACATCGTCTTACGACTTCGCACGGACCTGTGTTTTTAGTAAACAGTCGCTTCCCCCTGGCCACTGCGACCCCCACCAGCCTCGGACGCACGGTCCTACACCAGCAGAGGTCCCCCTTCTCCCGAAGTTACGGGGGCAATTTGCCGAGTTCCTTAACCACAGTTCACCCGATCGCCTTAGTATTCTCTACCTGACCACCTGAGTCGGTTTAGGGTACGGGCCGCCACAACACTCGCTAGAGGCTTTTCTCGGCAGCATAGGATCATCCACTTCACCACAATCGGCTCGGCATCACATCTCAGGATACGTGCGAGGCGGATTTGCCTACCTCGCTCCCTACATGCTTACCCCAGGACAACCATCGCCTGGGCTGGACTACCTTCCTGCGTCACCCCATCGCTTACCTACTACCC
>NZ_JBITHZ010000112.1:0-1582 GCF_044458585.1 Nonomuraea sp. NPDC050451 | reverse complement strand
CCCTCTCTGTCAGACTCTCGTGAGACCTGGGGACGAAGTAGTCTTCTGTGACTCAAGCAGGGCGAGAACAGGATCTTTCAGACAGTGACCTTGACCGTGGCCGACCTTCGCGGGGATCTCGCCGATGATGGTGAGGTGGGCAAGGATGACAACAGACCTCGATCGGATCGGCCGAAGCGGCGCTCGTTCACGCCGGAGTACAAGCTGGCGATGGTCGAGGCCTACGACGCGGCGACCGAGCCGGGCGCCAAGGGCGCGTTGCTGCGCCGCGAGGGGCTGTATCACTCCCACATCATCGAGTGGCGCAAGGCCCGCGACGCAGGAGCGTTGAGCGCGCTGGCGGCCAAGCCGTCCGGGCCGAAGACGCGCAAGAGCGAGGCCGAGAAGGAGAACGAGCGGCTGCGGGCGCGGGCGGAGAAGGCCGAACGCGAGCTGGCCAAGACCAAAGCGGCGCTGGAAATCATGGGAAAAGCGCACGCGCTCTTGGAACTGCTCTCCGAGAGCGCGGACAACGACGCGCCGCCCAAGAGGTGATCGACGAGGCGTTCGCCGCGCTGGAGCCGGTGCTCGGTGTGACAGCGGCGTGCGCGTTGTCGGGCAAGTCGCGGGCCACCGTGCACCGCCATCGCCATCGCGCGCCGGTAGTGCTCGGCCCGCGCCCGGCGCCGGCGCCGCATCCGGCGGCGCTGAGCTCGGATGAGCGGGCGCAGGTGCTGGCCGTCTTACGCTCGCCGCGGTTCGTCGACAAGGCGCCGGCGCAAGTGTGGGCCACGCTGCTGGACGAGGGCGTCTACCTGTGTTCGATCTCCACGATGTATCGGCTGCTGCGCGCGTGCGGTGAGGTACGCGAGCGCCGGCGGCAGGCGACTCATGCGGCCCGGGTGCGGCCCGAGCTGGTCGCCCGCGCTCCGTCCCAGGTGTTCACCTGGGATATCACCAAGCTGAAGACAGCGGTCAAGGGCGTCTACTGCGACCTCTACGTCATGATCGACATCTACTCGCGCTACGTCGTGCACTGGGAGGTCCACACCCGCGAGAACGCCGAACTGGCCGAGCAGTTCATCGCCGCGGCCGTCGGTGCCAACGGCGGCCAGGCGCCTGCGCACGTGCACGCCGACCGCGGCACCTCGATGACCTCCAAGCCGGTCGCCGCGCTGCTGGCCGACCTGAACATCGCCCAAAGCCACAGCCGACCCCGGGTATCCAACGACAACCCCTACTCCGAGGCGCAGTTCCGGACGCTGAAGTACTGCCCGGCCTTCCCCGAGCGCTTCGGCTCCCTTGCTCACGCCCGCGCCTTCTGCACCGAGTTCTTCGCCTACTACAACCACGAGCACCGGCATTCCGGCATAGGCCTGCACACCCCGGCCTCCGTCCATCTGGGCACCGCCGACAAGATCCGGGCCGAGCGAGCACGAACGCTCCAGGCCGCCTACGCCGCCAACCCCGGCCGGTTCCGCCGCAAGCCCACCCCGCCCAGCCTGCCCACCGCCGTCTGGATCAACGAACCCGCCAAGGAGGAAATGAGCTCCGATACAGAACAAGTCGCCTGAAACGTCTCAAACAGTTTGACAGCTACCGC
>NZ_JBITHZ010000111.1:0-1589 GCF_044458585.1 Nonomuraea sp. NPDC050451 | reverse complement strand
TCGGTCACATCGAAGCGCGCCACATCCGAGTTCTACCAGCCACGACCAGCCCGCCACCGACCCTCACCAAGATCCGAACCCCAAACAGCTCCTAGAGGTGTCTACGGATTCGTTGGATCAGTTCATCGAGCGCTGTCAGCCCGGCGATCAACCACACGGCGGATCCCCAGCCCTGCGTCTCCGCGACGTTGATGGTCGCGGTAATCAGCGGCGGGGCGAAGATCGCCCACGTCCGCCAATCCGAACGCAACCACCAGCGCACAAGCTCCGAGCCTGAGCGCTTGGGGGAAGCGGGGCAGATACCGCAGGAGGGACCTGCCTGATCCTTCGTTGCCTCCAGGAACGCCCCGAAAATGCCCACGGCCAAGCCGAGACCGACTAGCCAGGTAATGAGAGTTGCCAGAGCGAGCAGTGACATGAACGATGTCCTCCGTCGAGCGGGCGCTCCAAGCGGAGAGCCTGGTGTGCAAGGGCAAGCGCGAATTGCTGCCCGGGGCACTCCAGGGACAGGGGTGCACAAGGCAGGCCGGCTACGCCGACCTACCTGCGAAGAAACTCGCTCAACGCGTGCGCCGTCGAGGCGGGATTGATCAGCCTGGCCAATGAGCGCTCGAAGGAGAACAGGAGAACCAAAACGACGGCCACGAGCACCGCGGGCAGGACTCCGAACATGAGTGCCACACCGTGAACGGGACTCGGGATTGGTTCCATGCGGTGAACATACGTCACGCATGGTTCGCATGTCAGTTGATTGCCGAAGTTGCCCGAGTTCGACGTCGCCGAGCGCACCCTCGGTCGGCTGATGCTCTTTCGCCGCCTGATCTGCGATTGCGAGGTTCTGTCAATCCCCTGAAAGCGTGGAGACGGTCCTATGTCACAGCGGTCCTCAGCAGGGCCGATGAGGCTGTTCTCTTCTCGATCATGTGACGTTCGAATGTGATGGGCGCCAAGCCGTCGTTGGCACTGTGCCGCCGGGTGGTGTTGTAGAAGTCCGCGATCCAGGTCGCAATCTTCAGGCGGGCCTCGGCCTGGGCGCGGAACCGGTGGCGGTGGACGTATTCGACCTTGAGGGTGCTGTTGAGTGCTTCGGCTGCCGCGTTGTCGAGCGCGCATCCGACCTGGCCCATCGACTGGACCACGCCCAGGCGCCGGCACAGGTCCTTGTAGCGGGCCGCGGTGTACTCGAACCGCGGTCGGTGTGGAAGATCGCATCCGGCTCGATGGCGATGGTGCAGGCGGCGTTGTGGATGGCCTGGGCGACCAGTTCGGTCCGGTAGTGGTCGGCCACCGCCCAGCCGACGACGGCCTTGCTGTGGCAGTCGATCACCGTGGCCAGGTAGAGGAAGCCCTCCCAAGTGGGGATGTAGGTGACGTCGCCGACCAGCTTCACTCCCGGCCGCTCGGCGGTGAAGTCCCGCCGCACCAGGTCAGGGATACCGCGAAAGTCGCCCTGCTCGGTCGTGGCCGGGGTGAAGGCCCGCACTTGCACTGGCACTAGGAGCTGTTTGGGGTTCGGATCTTGGTGAGGGTCGGTGGCGGGCTGGTCGTGGCTGGTAGAACTCGGATGTGGCGCGCTTCGATGTGACCGA
>NZ_JBITHZ010000110.1:0-1597 GCF_044458585.1 Nonomuraea sp. NPDC050451 | reverse complement strand
AAGTGTGTAAAGTCCTACTCTGAGTAACGAAGAGTGCTCTTTATCTGATTTACTTGATCCTTCCCGGATAAGCGATCTCGAGCTCGTTGAGCGCTTCGCGCCAGCCGAAGGTGCGCTGCCCCTCGATGAGCCGGGCGGGCTGGTCGTTGCGTTTGCCCTCTTTGGCGCGGTTGGCGAGCCTTTGGCGGGCGCGTTTGTCCTCGATGTTAATGATCGCGAGCCACAGGAGTTTGACCACGGCGTCGTCGCCGGGGAAGTGGCCGCGGGCCTTGGTGACCTTGCGCAGCTGGTAGTTCAGGCTTTCGATGCTGTTGGTGGTGTAGAGCAGCTTGCGCACCGCCGGGCTGAAGGCGAAGAACGGGATGAAGGTGTCCCAGGCGTTCTCGAACACCTTGGCCGCCTGCGGATATTTCTCGCCCCAGGGTGATGCTGCGAAGTCGGCTAGGGCGTCGAAGGCGGCCTCGGCCGTGGGCGCGGTGTAGATCTTCTTCAGTTCGGCGGCCACCGCGGTGCGGTCGCCGCGGGCCACGGGCCGCAGGGCGTTGCGGATCAGGTGCACGACGCAGCGCTGGAGGGTGGTGTGCGGGAATGCTGCGTGCACGGCGTCTTCGAAGCCGGGCAGGCCGTCGGTGCAGGCGATGACGATGTCGCGCACGCCGCGGTTTTTCAGGTCGGTCATCACGCTCGCCCAGAACCGGGCCGATTCGCCGGCGGTCGCCGCGTCGAGCGGGGTCTTGGCCAGCCAGATGCCCAGGACGTGCTTGTCGCCGTCGGTGTCGATGCCGATGGCCAGATAGGCGGGCTTGGCCTGCACCGTGTGGTTGTCTCTGACCTTGACCACGATCGCGTCCAGGAACACCACCGGGTAGATCGGGTCCAGTGGCCGGCTCTGCCAGGCGCGGGCTTCCTCCAGCACGGCGTCGGTGATGTTGGAGATGGCCTCGTGCGACAGTTCGGTGTCGTAGATCTGGCGCAGGTGATGCTGGATGTCGCGCACGCTCATGCCGTGCGCGTAGAGGCTGATGATCATGTCGTCCAGGCCGCCGGAGACGCGCCCGGTCCGCTTGGGAACCAGCACCGGCTCGAAGGTGCCGGCCCGATCTCGCGGCACGGCCAGCCGGACCGGCCCGATGCCGGTCTGCACCGTCTTGGCGATCTTCCCGTTACGGGAGTTGCCCGAGCCGTTGCCGGACTGATCGTGCTTGTCATAGCCCAGATGCGTGGTCAGCTCGGCCTCCAGCGCGCGCTCCAGCACCGCCTTGACCAGCTGTCCGAGCATCGAGCCCTCACCGGTCAGCCGCAGCCCGCCCTTGCCGTCGCGCGAGCCGGCCAGCAGCAGGTCCAGCACCTCGTCACCGAGCAACTCCCGCAGCGGAACCTGACCCCCGCCGCCAAGGGGGTTTTCCCCGCCATGATGAGAGGCGGCGGCCGCTTCGAGCCTGTGGTTGCCCTCCTGAGCCGATCCGCACGTGGTGGCCAGAGCAGCGGTTCCCCGTGTGATAGACATGATCCACATTCCCCCGAATGCTGTGTGGTTGATCTTTACCTTCGATCATCTACCCAGAGTGATCATTTCCACACTTAGAGTGATACCCCC
>NZ_JBITHZ010000109.1:0-1644 GCF_044458585.1 Nonomuraea sp. NPDC050451 | reverse complement strand
GCCCATGCCGGGGTGTTGGGCGCCTTGTCCGGAGTAGAGGAAGGCGGTTTTGCCGGGTCGGGCCCGTCCGGTGATCACGTTGACGCCTCTGCCCATACCGCTGTTTGAGGGGGCGGGAGCACCGGCTCCGGATCCGTTGGCGGTTGCCGCTGCGGTGGCGGCGCTGGTGTCACTTCCGGCGCTTTGGGTGTTGCCGGTGCGACCATGAATGCCGCTGCCATTGCCGTTGCCAGTGCCCGTGTCGCTTCCGGCGCCGTTTGCGGTGCTTGTGCCTGCGCTGATGCCGTTGCCTGTGTCGCCGCCTGTGCCGATGTTGATGCTGCTGCCGTCGGCGTTTGTGGCGGTGAGGTGGTGCAGGGCGTTGTGGAGGTCGTCGGTGTTGCGGGCCAGGATGACCGCGCGGTGTTCGAGGTGGGCGCGGGTGGTGGCGGCCGATAGGGCGATGTCGTGCAGGGGCAGGTCGGGGTGGGTGGCGAGGTGGCTGGCCAGGCGGGCGGCCTGAGCGGCCAGGCTCGTCTGGTCGCGGGCGGACAGGGCTACCGGGACCAGGGGCAGGGGTTGCGGAGCTTCAGTGCCCGTGTCGGTGCCCTTGTCAGCGCCGCTGTTGATGCCGGTGCCTGTATCAGCGTCGGTACTGGTGTGGGGGGCTTGTTCGAGGATGAGGTGGGCGTTGGTGCCGCTGATGCCGAAGGAGGAGATGGCGGCGCGGCGGGGTTTGTCGGTGTGGTCGGGCCAGGTTTGGGGGTGTTGGAGAAGGCGGATCTGGCCTTGTTCCCAGTCGACGTGGGTGGTGGGGGTGGTGATGTGCAAGGTCTGAGGGAGGAGGCCTTCGCGGGCGGCCATGACCATCTTGATCACACCCGCTACACCGGAGGCGCACTGGGTGTGGCCGAGATTGGACTTTACGGTGCCCAGCCACAAGGGGTCTTCTTCGGGACGGGCTCCGTACACCTCGAGGAGGGCTTGGGCCTCGATGGGGTCGCCGAGTTTGGTGCCGGTGCCGTGGGCTTCGACCGCGTCGATGTCACCGGGGGCCAGGCCCGCGTTGGCCAGCGCCTGGCGGATCACCCGCTCCTGGGAAGGACCGTTGGGGGCCGACAGGCCGTTGCTGGCGCCGTCCTGGTTGACCGCCGATCCGCGGATCACGCCCAGGACCCGGTGGCCGTTGGCCTGGGCGTCCGACAGCCGCTCCAGCAGCAGGATGCCCACGCCTTCGGAGAAGACGGTGCCGTCGGCCTCGTCGGAGAACGCCTTGCACCGGCCGTCCCGAGCCAGACCACGCTGACGGCTGAACTGGATGAGCAGTTCGGGGTTGGGGAGCACGGTCACGCCGCCCGCGAGCGCCAGTGTGCTTTCGCCTCTGCGCAGGGACTCGCAGGCCAGGTGGATGGCGACCAGGGAGGAGGAGCAGGCGGTGTCCACCGTCAGCGCCGGGCCCTCGAGGCCGAAGTTGTAGGCCACCCGTCCCGACATGACCGAGCTGGACGTGCCCGTGACCAAATAGCCTTCGACGTCGGCCGATGGTGAATCCGCACCGTATCCGGTGTGTGTTCCGCCGATGAAGACGCCGGCCGGGGTGCCGCGAAGCGTGCCCGGGTCGATCCCGGCCCGCTCCAGAACCTCCCACGAGGTCTCCAGCAGCAG
>NZ_JBITHZ010000107.1:0-1750 GCF_044458585.1 Nonomuraea sp. NPDC050451 | reverse complement strand
CAAGGCCAGGTAGTTAAGGGGATTCGGTTCTTGTCAATCGGCTGAGGCGTGCAACGGACTCCTGTAGATCAGATGTCGGCGAAGATCATCTGAAGAGTGGAGTCCCGTTGCGGGATCAGTTTGTCATCCCCCGGATGGTGCGGGTGGCCGCGGGAATGTTCGCGCCGGGCCATCTGGGAGAGCTCACCCAGGTGGTGCCGTTCGAGCTGGTGGATGCAGTGCTGGCGGAGACGGGCCGGGTGCAGCACCGGCTCCGGGAGCTTCCCTCGCGAGTCGGGGTGTACTTCCTGCTGGCGATGTGCCTGTTCCCGGAGGTCGGCTACCGGCTGGTCTGGGACAAGATGACCAGCGCGCTGGCCGGGCTGCCCGCGGTTGCTTCGCCGACCGCCAAGGCGTTACGCGACCTGCGCCGCCGGGTGGGCGCTGCGCCGATGCGGGCGCTGTTCGAGGTGGTGTGCGGCCCGCTGGCCCAGCCGGTGACACCCGGGGTGCGGTTCGGCCGCTACCGGACAGTCTCCTTCGACGGCTGCAGCTCACTGAAGGTGCCCGATACCGGCCGGAACCGGGCCTGGCTCGATCGACTGGCCCATGGCGGCTATCCCCAGCTGGAGCTGATGACCCTGGTGGAGACCGGCACCCGGGCGATGATCGGCGCCGTCTTTGGGCCTACCGCCACGGGCGAGACCGAGTACGCCAAGCGGCTGCTGCACCTGCTGCGGCCGGACATGCTGGTGCTGTGGGACAAGGGCTTCGACGGCAACGACTTCCTCGCCGCGGTGACAGGCACCGGAGCCCAGATCCTGGGCCGGCTGCGCAGCAACCGCCGCGCGCCGATCCTGTCCCGCCTGGCCGACGGCTCCTACCTGTCCGTGATCGGCACGGTCAACCTGCGAATCATCGACGCGCAGATCACCGTGACCTGCGCCGACGGCACCGTCTTCACCGGCTCCTACCGGCTGGCCACCACCTTGACCGACCCCCGCCGCTACCCGGCCGACGCCCTGGTCAGCCTCTACCACCAGCGGTGGGAACACGAATCGGCGTACTACGCCCTGCGCCACACCCTCCTGCGCGGGCGAGTCCTGCGCTCCGGCGACCCGGCCGGCCTGCAGCAGGAGATGTGGGCGCTGCTCACGCTCTACCAGCTGCTACGCACCGTCATGGTCGACGCCGCCGAATCCCGGCCGGGCACCGACCCCGACCGCTGCTCCTTCACCATCGCCCTGCAAAGCGCCCGCGACCAGGTGATCCAAGCCGCCAGCGTGACATGCGACGACACGACCCCGGGCGCCGGGGTCATCGCCCGCGCCGTCCTGGCCGGACTGCTCCCGGCCCGCCGCCCGCGGGTGAGCACGCGGAAGGTCAAATCGCCCGTCTCCCGCTACAAAGAACGACTCGACGACGGCAGACCCGACCACAGCCGCACCGTCACCGGCCTGGTCATCACCCTCTTGCAACCCGTGCCCACGCCACCTGCCGTCTCCCGGGACGAGCGGCCCCTCGCCGCAGCCGAGCGCCGCAGACAACAACAGGTCCTGGCCCTACTCCACCAAGACCCCGGACGCTCCTGGCCGGCCCAGGACATCGCCCGCCACCTCGGCGATGTCACCCTCAACACCATGTACCGGCAACTGTCCCGCTGGGCCAGCAGCCAGCTCATCCGCAAGATCGGGCCAGGCATCTACACCGCCCAGCCAAATCCCTCAGTGCCCTTGCCAGCGGCCCAAAAGCCTTAACTACCTGGCCTTGG
>NZ_JBITHZ010000106.1:0-1879 GCF_044458585.1 Nonomuraea sp. NPDC050451 | reverse complement strand
TGGTCGTGGCCTTGGGCATGGTCCCCGAGCAGGGGGAGCCGATCGGCGGCGAGTTCGCCGGCATCGTGGCCGAGGTCGGGCCCGGGGTGGAAGGGGTGCGGGTCGGCGATCGGGTGATGGGGCTGGGCGAGGCCGCGTTCGGTCCCCGGGTGGTGGTCGATCAGCGGTTGCTGGCGGGGCTGCCGGCGGGCTGGTCGTTCGCTCAAGGGGCCGGGGTGACGGTGGCGTTCGCGACCGCCTGGTACGGGCTGGCCGACCTGGCCGGACTCACCCGCGGCGAGCGCGTCCTGATCCACTCCGGCGCGGGCGGGGTCGGCATGGCCGCCATCCAGATCGCCCGCCATTTGGGGGCGGAGGTGTTCGCCACCGCCTCACCCGGCAAGCAGCACCTGCTGCGCGCTCTGGGCGTGCCCGATGATCACATCGCCTCCTCCCGGGATCTGGATTTCGCCGACGCTTTCGCCACGGTGATGGGCGGGGCGGGGATGGATGTGGTGCTCAACTCGCTGGCCGGCCCGTTCACCGACGCGTCGCTGGACCTGCTTGCTGAGGGTGGCCGGTTCATCGAGATGGGCAAGACCGACCGGCGTGACCCGGCTGACGTGGCGGGCACTTATCCCCATGTCCGTTACCGCAGCTTCGACCTGATGGACGCCGGGCATGAGCGGGTCGGGCAGATGCTGGGCGAGCTGCTGGGCTTGTTCGCCTCCCAGGAGTTGGCAGGTCTGCCGGTGCGGTGCTGGCCGGTGCAGCAGGCCCGCCAGGCCTTCCGGCACATGGCTCAGGCCCGCCACACCGGCAAGATCATCCTCACCATGCCCCGCGCCCTGGACCCCGACGGCACCGTGCTGATCACGGGCGGCACCGGCGGTCTGGGAGCCATCCTGGCCCGTCACCTGGCCGGCGAGCGCCAGGCCCGGCGTCTGCTCCTGGCCTCCCGCCGAGGAGACCAGGCCCCCGACGCCGACCAGCTCCGAGCCGACCTGGAAGCGGCCGGCGCAACCGTCGACATCGCCGCGTGCGATCTGTCCGACCCCCGACAGGTGGCCGCCCTGCTCGACCGGATCCCCACCGAGCATCCCCTTACGGCGGTCTTCCACACGGCCGGAGTCCTCGACGACGGCGTGGTCACCTCGCTCACCTCGGACAAGATCGACGGGGTGCTGCGGCCGAAGGCGGACGCCGCCTGGCACCTGCATCAGGCCACCCGCCACCTCGACCTGGCCGCGTTCGTTCTCTACTCCTCCTCGGCAGCCACGCTGGACAGTGCCGGGCAGGGCAACTACTCGGCCGCCAACGCCTTCCTCGACGCGCTCGCCATCCACCGCCACACCACCGGCTTGCCCGCCCAGTCCCTTGCCTGGGGATTGTGGGCGCCGGAAACGGGTGGCATGACCAACCAGTTGGCGGAACTCGACCTGGAGAGACTGTCCCGTTCCGGGTTCACCGCCATGGGTGCCAGCGAGGGCATGCAACTCCTGGACGCTGCTCTGACCATGCCGGAGCCCTTCCTCGTACCTCTGCCCATCAACACCCGTACCCTCAGCAACCGCCCCGACGGCGTCCCGGCCATCCTGCGTGGGCTGGCTCGCACGCCCGCGCGTCGCACCGCCCGTACCGAGTCTGTCTCCGGTGGCGGGTCGGCGCTGGAACGGCGGCTGGCCGGGCTGCCGGCGGCCGAGCAGGAACACGTGCTGGTGTCCCTGGTATGCGCCGAAGCGGCAGCGGTTTTGGGGCACGCCTCCGGGGAGGCCATCCAGGCGGGGCGCCCGTTCAAGGATCTCGGTTTCGACTCCCTGACCTCTGTGGAGTTGCGTAACCGGCTCAGCCGAGCAGCCGGGATGAAGCTGCCCGCGACCCTGGTCTTCGACCACCCCAC
>NZ_JBITHZ010000105.1:0-2724 GCF_044458585.1 Nonomuraea sp. NPDC050451 | reverse complement strand
CCTCGAGGGCGGTCAAACGCTCGTCTCGGTCTGGGAGTGCTCCTGCGGTGACCAGCATCGACCGCAGGTGGTTCAGGGTGAGGCTGGCTGGCATGGTGTCGATGAGTTCGTGGGAGAGCCGTCGGTGCCCGCTCGCGAGTTCGCGTAGCGTCGTGCTGACTCCGGGCCTGGTCAGCCAGGTGTCCACGCTGTCGGGCCGGTCAGCCTGGACCAGAGCCTCACGGAGCTGATCGAGTTCGCGAGGCGTGGCGCCAGCGGGCGAGGTGAACAGCTCAGTCAGCTTGCGGTCCAGAGAGCAGCGCGCGCATTCGGCGGTTGAGAGCTGCCAGGTCGTCTGGCAGACCGCGCAACGTTTCCAGAACGTCGGATCGGGGTTGAGGCAGCGGGCGCAGAGCGGCTCGTCGAGGGTGCCGCCCTTGAGCATGGCGCCGGTGCCGCAGTTCGAGCACACGATCCAGCGCTTCCGGCACCGCTCGCAGACGGGCTTGCTGATCGCGCGGGAGATACCGACCCGGCTGCTGGTCGAACCGCAAAAGCTGCAGGGAAGATCGTGGCCGGGTCGACAGCTCTGGCAGAGGGGCCCGGCCTCGGTGACCGCAGCGACGCGCCGGTTGTTTCCGCAGCTGACGCACGGTTTCCAGCTTCGTGGGCCTTGGTGCCAGCAGTTCTGGCAGAGGGGTTGCCCGTTGTCTTTGCGGCGCGCGGTCGGCCTGATCTTGCCGCACCGGCCGCAGGCCACTGCCCGGGCTTTGGGCCCGCATCCATGGCAGAGGCGTACTCCCTCGATGGGCGGACCGAACTGCTTGCGCCTGCCGCAGCGCGGGCAAGACGGCACGACCACGGCTCTGGCGCCGGCCTCGGCGAGAGCGTCGATGAAGCGCAGGACGCTGGGCGTCTCGGCGCGAGCGCCCTGGCCCGTGAGCAGATCAGGCCGGCTCACGACGGCCTGGGCCAGACGGCGGTGTCCGTCGGGCCGGGCCGCGGCCCGCTTCACCGCCGCGAGGAGGGTCTCCCGCGCAAGAGCGGGCTCGAGCCCGGCCAGCAGGTCGAGTAGAGCATCGACCGAATCGTCCGGGGCCAGAGGTTCAGGGCGGCCGGTCACGGTGTGGTCCCGGTGATCCGGGCGCGCTCAGGACGCAGGTCACCGATGCTGTCGGTGGTCGTGATTCCGCCGGCAGCGGCCTTCTTGGGACGCGTGCTGGGTATGGCGGCCGCGATGGGTTCGATGAGGTCGTCCATCGTGCAGTCCAGAGTGTCCAGCAGCGCCATGAGGATCTTCAGGCTGAGCCGTTCGGGCCGCTCCACCACCAGCCGATAAACCTGACTGGTCGACAATGTGATCCCGCGTTCGGCCAGCGGCGCGAGGAGGTCGGTGGTGGAGAACATGCCGCGGTCGGCCATCACTTTGCGTAGATGCCAGCGGTAGTCGAGCTTGCCGTTCATTCCCCGTCCCCTCCTCGCCCTCCGGCGAACGCCGGTGCCAATGCCCTGGCCAGGGCTGTGTTCATGAAATCGTCGCTGACGTGGGTGTAGATCGCGGTAGAGCTGTCGCATTCGTGGCCGACTTGCTGCTGAATGAACCGCCGGTCCACCCCGTCCTCGGTGAGGTGCGTGACGTAGGCGTGCCGTTCGGAGTGCGGCGTCAGCTCGTTCGGCAGGCCCAGTGCGTCCCGGTAGGCGACGAACCGGGCGTTGATCTCCGAGGGCTTCACCCGCCCGCCGCGTTCGGTGAGCCAGAGCGCCGGATGGTCGGGGTAACCGAACCGGGGCCAGACGTTCTCGACGTAGTCAGCGACCGCCTCCACCGCCCAGTCCATCACCGACAACACGTTCCTGCGCCGCGGCGGCTGCCCTCTCCTCGCCTTGCCGTAGCGAACGTTGAGAATGCCATACCGACCGAACTGGGGCGCTTTGGGGTTGCGTCCCCAGTCGGCCAGGTCCAGCTTGGACGTCTCGGTCCGGCGCAGTCCCCACCCGTAAATGGTCTTGAAGATGGTCGCGTCTCGGTAGGCGGCCAAGGCTCCCTTGCGCCCGGAACGAACCGCCCGCTCGACCTGATCATCGGCGTAGTCCAGGAACCGCTGAAGCTCCGCGCGCGTGAACGGCCTGGCCTCCGGACTACCCTCGTAGTCGTTGAGGTGCACTCGGGTGTTCCACTCGTGGCAGATCGCCACCGGGAAGGTGCCGAACTCCTCTTCGCAAGCCGATACCCAGCCGTAACGGGCATCAATGAGGAACTCGGTGAACAACCGGACGTCGCCCTGATACGCCCGGATCGTCGACGGAGCCAGATGCCGTTCGCCCGTCAAGTACGCCGACCACTCATCCATATGCGCAGGCGACCATTGCCAGGGGAACTCGTCGGTGAACTCATGGAAGCGACGGATCAGCTTCTCCCGGTCCTCGACCGTCTCATCCCGAAGCCCCCGCGACTTCTGCTGAGCACGCCAACCCCGCAGCATCGCATCGAACATCGCCTCCTCAGGCCGCAGCAGCATCACCCCGGAGACCAACTCCAGCCCCGCTGACCCCGCTAAGGCCACCCTGCCTCGATGCGCCACTCCGACCATCCCTTCTGAAGGGACGATCTTGCATCAGACGGGATCTCTCTGGCAAACTACCTGATCAGACGCTCGAGCCCTAGCCGCAGCAGGCGCGAGAATGAATCACTTACGACCTGGCGACCTGCGGTTCCTCGCCCGTCTGATGCAATTCCCGAGGGTT
>NZ_JBITHZ010000104.1:0-2919 GCF_044458585.1 Nonomuraea sp. NPDC050451 | reverse complement strand
TGAACCGCCCCGACTTTGATGGAGACCTCAACGGTTGATTCCGGCGGGTTCGCTGGGTTGGTGTTGAGCGTAGTAGAGAGCCTCGTACTCCTCTGGTGGCAGGTGTCCAATCGCTGAGTGCAGGCGGGTGGCGTTGAACCAGTCGACCCATTCGGCGGTGGCCAGCTCGACGTCGGCCAGGCTTCGCCAGGGCCCTCGGGGCTTGATCAGCTCGGTCTTGTAGAGGCCGATCTGCGATTCCATCAGGGCATTGTCGAGCGCGTCGCCGACGGTGCCGATGGAGGCGTCGATCTCGGTCGCCAGCAGATGCGTGGTGAACCGGAAAGACGTGTATTGACTACCGGCATCGCTGTGGTGGATCAGCCCCGGCTCGACCGGCCGACCGATGCGCTCGCGCCGCCACAGGGCCATGTCCAGGGCGTCGAGTACGAGCGTGGTGTGCTTGGTCAGCGAGGCGGCCCACCCGACGACGGCCCGGGAGTAGATGTCCACGACGAAGGCGACGTAGACGATGCCGCACCAGGCGGCCACGTGGGTGAAGTCGGCCACCCAGGCGGCGTTCGGCCGAGTCGCGGTGAAGTCGCGCTGGAGCCGGTCGGCCGCCCGCTCGTGGCCGGGGTCGGCGATGGTGGTGCGCACCTTTTTGCCGCGCCGGGCGCCTTGCAGGCCGAGGGCGCGCATGCGCCGTTCGACGGTGCAGCGGGCCACCCGGTGCCCTTCGCGCTGGAGTTGATGCCAGATCTTGCGGGCGCCGTAGACGCCGTAGTTGGCGGCATGGATGCGCTGAATGTGGGCGTCCAGTTCGGCGTCGCGCAGGGCGCGGGCCGAGGGTGGGCGGTTCTTGGCGGCGTAGTAAGTGCTGGTGGAGATGGGGCAGCCGTGTTCGGTCAGGACACGGCAGATCGGCTCGACACCGAACACGTCGGCGTGCTGGTCGATGAAGGTCACGAGTGCGTGTGTGGCCGGTCGAGCTCGGCCGCGAAGGAGAGTCGGCGGCGGGAGTCTCACCCGCCGCCGCTCGCAGAACCGTGCGTGAACCTCGCAGCTCACACGGCTCCCATCATCCAGTTGTCCTCGTTGTCGCTGGTAGAGCACCGAACCGCCAATGCGCGAACATGCGCGGACTCCTCTGCGCCATCGCGGCCAGCAGACCCCACGCTCGTTTCGGTCTTCTTCTCAGCTTCTTATATTTCCGCATGGCCCACCGCACCAAGAACTCGTTGAGGCCATAGAACGCTGCATACAGCGCGGACTTGTAGAACCGCCCGTAGTAGGCAATCCAGCCTGCCACATGCCTGTTGACCTGCTCGACGATGTCAGCGAAGGTCATATCACTGCGCCGATGGATACGCCAGGCACGGATCGCATGGCGAATCCGTACCACGGCATCCCGGCTCACTCCCGGCAGAAAGGCCACGAAGAACGTGCCGAGCTTCGTGTTGAATGACTGCCGGGGCCGGAACGTGTATCCGAGGAACGTGAATTGCTCGTACTCATGCGATCCGGCGCGGTTCGCATCCTTGCAATAGACGATCCTGGTCTTATCGGGATGCAGCGCCAACCCACACTCGGCCAACCGGGCGGCTATCTTGTCCCGGATGAACTCCGCCTGGGCCTTGCTGCGGCAGTGCACCACCACGTCATCGCAATACCGCTCGAACGTGACGCTCGGGTAGGTCCGAGCCATCCACGCATCGAACGCATAATGCATGAATAGGTTGGCCAGTAAAGGTGATATTGCCGATCCTTGCGGGGTTCCCATCGTCCGCTCGACCACAGTGCCATCTTGTCGCTGCAACGGCGCTTCCAGCCACCGACGCACATACAACAAGATCCACCGCTCGGTGGTGTGGCGTTCCACCGCCTTGAGAACAAGGTCCCACGGAACAGTGTCGAAGAACGCCCGAATATCGAGATCGATGACCCAGTCGTTCTCCCAGCATCTTCGCCGCGTCACCGCCAGCGCATCCAGCGCTGATCGCCCCGGACGATAGCCATAGGAGTCGGCATGGAACATCGGCTCGACTTCTGGCTCCAACACCATGCACACCACAGTCTGAGCGATCCGATCAGCCACCGTGGGGACTCCCAGCAAGCGGGTTCCCCCGGCTTTCTTCGGTATCTCCACCGCTCGCACCGGCGGCGGGAAGTAACTCCCCGACGACAGTCGGTTCCATAGCTTGAACAGGTTCCCTTTCAGGTCCTGCTCGAACTCGGCAATTGACTGCCCATCGACACCCGCCGCACCTTTGTTGGCCGCGACCTTCTGATACGCCTCCCACACCAACCGTTTGGAAATATTAAACGATTTCAGCTTCGGCTCATCCACGCGTTCCTCCCGCGAACGGTTGACACGCGATGAAGCCACGGATGACCCGCCCCCTTCGCTCCACTCCCATTACAGGAGCTTCCGCACTACTACAGGGCGGTCCGCCCCTGTGCCCTGGACCGGTACTCCGCCTCTCACGGTTTCTGCCGCTTGAGGAACTCCCTCCACCCCGTCCATCGTGCGGGGATCCCAGGACGACAGGTTCTCCTGTTCCATGCAAGAGCCTGGATCGCGCTCGCGCCCTCTTCATGCCGGACACCACCAGAGCAGTAGACAGGTATCCCTCTGGCTCATCCCGGAACCGCTTTCCCATCCCGGTTTTGATGTCATCTACCGCATTTCGACACGTCGACAAGGGTTCGGTTTCACTCGCCTTCGCGATCCACACCTGACGCACTCACGGCGCGCCTTTTCCGCAACGCTCACCACCCCGGCTCTTTACCGACGCAGCTTGCGGTGGTTTGCAGCCTCCGCCTGCACGGCGGCTACGGAGGGCCCACCTCCATCTCTTGCACAGCACCGCCAACCGTCGGGTCGGCACCTACCCGACCCGACAGTCAGCGTTCAGGACACACGAAAGCCGACGCGGC
>NZ_JBITHZ010000103.1:0-2969 GCF_044458585.1 Nonomuraea sp. NPDC050451 | reverse complement strand
ACGCTCGAGCCCTAGCCGCAGCAGGCGCGAGAATGAATCACTTACGACCTGGCGACCTGCGGTTCCTCGCCCGTCTGATGCAATTCCCGAGGGTTCCACGATCATCCCTTCCGATCACGGCAGTCGATCACCTCACGAGCTCCGCGATGCTGAGCCGCTGGGTCATCGGAACCTCCCCGGTCTTCGGGATTACGCCGACAGACGGATGTCCTGTCCCGGGACATGCTTGACACGTCGATCCCAAGACATCGGTGACAGGTGCTGTTTTCGGCCAGTCTGTCGTGCGTCGTTGCGGCGTCGCGCGTCGGGAGGCCGGGATTGGCCCTGGTGGATATGTCGGTTGTTGAGCAGCGGTATCGGGCTGTGCTGGCGGTGCTGGCCGGCGGTTCGGTGACCGAGGTCGCGCGTGAGGTGGGGGTGGCGCGGCAGACGTTGTCTGGGTGGGTGTCGCGTTATCGGGAGTCGGGTCTGGGCGGTCTGGTGGATCGCTCGCGGCGGCCGCATTCGTCTCCATCGCAGATGCGGGCAGAGGCGGAGGTACTGGTGTGTGAGTTGCGGCGGCAGCATCCGCGGTGGGGTCCGGTCCGGTTGGCGCATGAGGCTGGCCGTCGGGGTGTGGATCCGCCGCCATCGCGGATGGGGGTGTATCGGGCGCTGGTGCGTCACGGTCTCATCGAGCCGGGTGCGGGGCGGCGCAAGCGGGTCTTCCGTCGCTGGCAGCGTGAAGCGCCGATGGAGTTATGGCAGCTGGACATCGTCGGCGGCGTGTTCTTAGCCGACGGGCGCGAGGTCAAGGTGGTCACCGGCGTCGATGACCACTCGCGCTTCTGCGTGATCGCCAAGGCGGTGGTGCGGGCCACCGGCCGGGCGGTCAGTCTCGCCTTTGTCGAGGCGTTGCGGGCGTTCGGGGCGCCGGGCGAGGTGCTCACTGACAACGGCAAGCAGTTCACCGCGCGGTTCGGGCATGGCGGTGAGGTGCTGTTCGACCGGATCTGCCGCGACAACGCCATCGTGCATCGGCTCACCCAGCCGCGTTCGCCGACGACCACGGGCAAGGTGGAGCGTTTCCATCAGAGCATGCGCCGCGAGCTGCTCGACGATGCCGGTCCGTTCGAGGACCTGGCGGCGTTCCAGGCCGCGCTGGACGCGTGGGTGGCCCATTACAACACCGCCAGGCCGCATCAGAGCCTGGACATGGCCGTCCCGGCCGACCGGTTCACCCCGGTGAGTGCGGCCGAACGGGAACTGCTGCCGCTGCGCCTGCCGACCATCTTGACCGCGCAGCCGGATCCGACGCCTGCCGCTCAGGAGATGGCGTCCGACGTCAGGCCTGCGGCGTCGAAGCGCCGAAACAACAGCAAGAGCAGCAACGAGAGCGGGCATGAGGCTGAGCGGCCGTCGACGCCAGCGGCGTCCTGGTCGGGTGGGCCGATCGAGTTCGACCGGGTGGTGCCGGCCAGCGGCAACCTGGGCGTGGCGGGCAAGCAGTTCTGGCTCGGTCCGGCCCGCGCCGGTCAGGTGATCACGTTTTGGGCGGATGTGAACGTGATTCATCTGCTGGTCGGCGGGGCGCGGCTGAAGAGCCTGCGCTCACATCTGTCCACCAACGACCTGGCCCGTCTGTTCGCCGACGGTGGTCGGTCGGCGGGGCCGTCGCCGCTGCCGCAGGCCGAGAACGACGCCGTGGTGGAGGCGGAGCGGACGGTCAACAAGTACGGCCTGGCCAGCCTGGCCGGCCGCTACCTGCTGGCCGCCGAGATCCTCGGCGGACGCCGGGTCACCATCCGGATCGAGGAGAAGACGCTGATGTTCCTCGACCCTGACACCCGGCAGCTGCTGCGGGTCCGGCCAAACCCGCTGATCTGGCAGAAATGCCTGCAGTTGCGCGGCGCCCGCCCGGCCGGTCCGCCGCCGGTCCCCGAGCGGTCGCCGATCACGGTGCAGCGCCGCGCGAACTCCTTCGCGTCATGATGGTCACCCGGCAGACCGTCTCCCTCGGCCGGCTGTACGTCGGCCGGGTCGTCACCGTGCACGTCAGCGACACCACGTTGACCATCGACCTGGACGAGGGGCCACGGACCGTGCACCGCACCACCGACCTTCCGGTCCGCAACGTCAAAGCGCATCGGCCCTACAAGGTCGACCATGTTTCCTAGATCACCTGTCGCCCATGTCCTGGGACAGAAACGTCAGGCATCTCATGGGAACTAGACATGCTTCGGACAGTGTGTGCGCATTCAGAGATAGCGCTTCCTGATCAGCTTGGCCACGCCGTATATGGTCAAGCCGGTGAGGGTCGGCCCTAGCGGCGGAGATGACGTGGAGACGGCCACCGCGTGATCATTTGGAGCCTGTGAAGACAACAAAGATCGAGCGGTGGCCGCAGGCCACTAGTCCTTCCGCATCACTTTATGGCTGGTGGCGGGGTACGGACGGGACACGCAGTAGTACGTTCCTGTCTTAAATATATTCATATATGTGGCGGCGGCCTTGCATGCCTTACGAGTGGGGTAGTACTTGACGATAGTGTCCGCGCTGGCAGGGGCAGGGTTGACCGCCAACGTCGAAAAAGCCGCAGCTGCCAGCATGGCAACCGCAACGAATCGCTTCACAAACATAAAACGCCTTCTGTCGGTTGAATCTTTGCGGTCAACCGTAGAGAGCAGCGGTATGTTTCGGGTATGCCGGTGCTTCCGACGCAAGCTCGTCGGCACGCCTTCGTGGAAGCGCCCCGTGCTGGAAGACATGACGCGGACCCACCTCCGTCACCGGCCAGCGCAGCGCGCAGTCACAGACCACCAGCGTCCCGCCGGGAGCCAGGTTCTCCTCCAGGTACTGTCGGTAGGCATCGGGCAGGCGCCACTTGACCCGGAACTAGGGCCTGTACGGAGTTCAGATCTTCAGATGGGTTGAAGGCTTCGGATCCACAAGATGGCTCCGCGTAGGTGAAGGCCGGCGAGGTAGCTGTC
>NZ_JBITHZ010000102.1:0-3244 GCF_044458585.1 Nonomuraea sp. NPDC050451 | reverse complement strand
TGTAGAACGACACTCCGTTTGAGCACGTAGATGACGTGCGGCGACATGGCCGTTGTCCATGATCTTGAGTGTGATTGAGTCAATCGTCGCTGTTCATGCCCGGCGACATCGTGAGCACGAAGACGAAGAACGGCCCTCCCCGGATGGACTTGCCCAGCCGCCGGAGAGAACCGTCCCTCATGCAGAGATCACACTGCGGTGCTCACGGTAGGGACCTGTCCGGCACGGGTCGAGTCTGAGCTGGTCTCGGGCGTGTTGAGGTGCCCGGGGTGTGCAGGTGAGTTGCGGCCGTGGAGTCACGGGGCGCGGCGGGTGCTGCGCAGGTTGGCGTGCGGCGCGCGGCTGATTGTGCGGCATCGGCGGGCGCGGTGCCGTGCGTGCCTGGTGACGCACGTGCTGTTGCCGGCGAATCTGCTGTTGCGCCGGGCCGATGAGGTCACGGTCATCGGGCAGGTGCTGGGCCGGGCCGCGGCGGGCGAGGGTTATGGGCGGATCGCGGCCTGGGTGGGTCGATCGGTGTGGTCGGTGCGGGCGTGGGTGCGCCGGGCCCGCAACCGGGCCGGGCAGTTGCGTTCGGCGTTGGCTGAGTGGATCGTCGCGCTGGATCCCGACCCGCCCGCGCTGGCACCGGCCGCCTCGGCGTGGGGTGAGGCGGTGGTGGTGCTGGCGGCGATGCACCGCGCCATGCTGAAGCGGTGGCCGGAGTTGGTGGACAGGGTGCCGGTCTGGGAGTTGGCCGCGGTGGCGACGAACGGGAGTCTGCTGGCTCCGGCGCTGACCGTCCGGATGATCAACACGAGCGTGCCTCTAGTGACGTTTGGTGATTGATCGGACCCTTGAGGTGACTGTGTGTCGTCATCTCGAAGGGGGACGAAACGGTGACACCACAAGAGGCCGCAGCGCGTCGGCAGGCCGAGCAGGCCCGTCAGCTCGCGCTGTTCCGTTACCGGCTGATCCAGGAAACGGTCAGCCGGGAGCTGTCCACACGCCAGCGCGGGAAACTGGTGCGGCAGATCGCCGCGCGAACCCACGAAGGAGTTGATGGCAAGCCCGTTCGTGTCTCGCGAAAGAGCCTGGATCGGTGGATCCACGCCTGGCAGCGCGGCGGGTTCGAGGCGCTGCTGCCCTCACCACGACAGACCAGCCCGCGCAGCAACGCCGATGCGCTCGCCCTGGCGGTGGCGTTGAAGAAGGAGAACCCGCTGCGCACCGCGGTGCAGGTGCGGCAGATCATGCTCCGCCACGGCGTGCCAGCGCCGAGCGAGCGCACCATCCAGCGGCATTTCGCCCGGCTGGAACTGTCGCTCGACCTGCATGCCGACGGGCCGGTCTTCTCCCGGTTCGAGGCCGGCCGGCCCAACGAACTATGGGTCGGCGACGCCCTGCACGGCCCCCGGATCGGGAAGGAGCGGCGGCGGGCCATCTTGTTCTGCTTCATCGATGACAACAGCCGGGCGGTGATGGCAGGCCGGTTCGGTTTCGCCGAGGATGTCGTGCGTTTGGCGGTGGCGTTGCGTCCGGCGCTGGCCTGCCGCGGCCTGCCGCAGGCCGTCTATGTCGACAACGGCTCGGCGTTCGTCGACTCCTGGCTGCTGCGGGCCTGTGCATCCCTGGGGATCAAACTCGTCCATTCCACCCCGAACCGGCCCGAAGGGCGCGGGAAGATCGAGCGCTTCTTCAGAACCGTCCGGGACCAGTTCCTGGTGGAGTTCGACGGCGCCCACCCCAAGACCGTCGACGGGCTGGGCGAGTTGAACCGGCTGTTCAACTCCTGGGTGGAGACCATCTATCACCTCCGCGAGCATTCCGAGACCGGCATGCCGCCCCTGACCCGCTGGCGTGGCGGCCTGCCACCAGCCCTGGCCCTGCCGTCGGCGGCGGCGCTGGCTGAGGCCTTCCTCTGGGAAGAACGCCGCACCGTCGACAAGACCGCGCTGATCAGCCTGCTCGGCAACTACTACCAGGTCGACCCGGTGCTGCGCCGCAAACGCGTCCAGGTGCTGTTCGACCCCTTCAACCTGGAGGAGGTCGAGATCCGGCATGCCGGGCGCAGCTACGGCACCAGCCCGGTTTTCCGCCGAGTCCGGCACGCCCACCCCAAGGCGCGTCCCGAGACCGGCGGCCACACTCCACCCGAACCCACCGGGATCGACTACCTGGGCCTGCTCGATGAGACCCGCACCCGCCACCTGCAGGGCAGCGTCAACTACACCGCTCTGCTCGGAGCCACCGGACCAAGCAGCAGCCCGGACGCCCAGCCCGACATCGCCTGATGAGAAATTCACGAGGAATCACGAGAACCCATGATGCACGAGACGTTGATCAAGCACTTCGCGCTCAAAGGCATGCCGTTCCGGCGTGACCTGGACCCTGCCGCCCTGCATCGCCATGACGACCACGCCCAAGCCTGCGCCCGCATCGCCTGGACCATCGCCGACAAGGCCATCGGCGTGCTCACCGGCGAGGTCGGCGTCGGCAAGACGGTGGCCATCCGCGCCACCCTCGCCGGCCTCGATCCCACCAGGCACACCATCATCTACATCGCCAACCCGGCGGTCGGCACCCGCGGCATCTGCCACCACATCGTGGTCAGCCTCGGCGGGCGCCCGCACCTACACCGCGCCATCCTCATCCCCCAAGCCGCCGACGCGCTGGCCACCGAACAAGCCGAACGCGCCAGAACCCCCGTCGTCATCATCGATGAGGCGCATCTGTTGGAACATGACCAGCTGGAATCCATCCGGATGCTCACCAACCACGACCTCGACAGCCGCTCTCCCGGGGCGATCTTGCTGGTCGGCCAGCCCACCCTGCGCCGCCAGATCAAACTCGGCGTGCTCACCGCACTCGACCAGCGCATCGGCGTCCGCTGGCACATGACCGGCATGACCGAGGCCGAGACCGCCGGCTACATCACCCACCACCTCGCCCAGCAAGGCCGCTCCGAGCCGCTGTTCAGCGAGGACGCCATCGCGCTCATCCACGAATCGGCCCGCGGACGCCCTCGCAGCGTCAACAACCTGGCCACCGCAGCCCTGGTCGCCGGCTTCGCCACCGGCAAGAAGATCGTGGACGAGTCCGCAGCCCGCGCCGCCGTCAGCGAGGTCATCGCGACAGAATGACCATCAAGCCGACACCCCGACCACGACGACCCCGTCCGGCACCAGCCTGGCGGGGTCTTCCTTGTCGTCCATATAGACAGCGCGAATGTCGCCTACGTGGACACCTTCAGCGTCGTCCTACA
>NZ_JBITHZ010000101.1:0-3361 GCF_044458585.1 Nonomuraea sp. NPDC050451 | reverse complement strand
TCGACGGTGATGAGTCGCGATCCCTTTCTCGGGATCGCCATGAGAAACCTCCTGCCCTGCTCTCTCACTGTTCGTGGGTGGCCGAGAGCAGCGAGAAACGACGAGAGCCAGTCGCAACCGTAATCTCTGTTCAGGCTGCTGATCGACAGGTTTACTCAGGCGAGCGGCAGAGCAGCGGAGATCACCCAACCCTACGAAGGCACGTAAGGGGTGTTGTGGTGGTGAACGAACCGAGGGTTCGAGCTGTCAGGATGGCGTTGGAGCGAGCGAACCTAGTGGGGCACTCCTTCCGGCGCTCCTCCACTTCCTGTGACGCCAGGCGGGGGTTGATCTATGCACCCTTCTGTCGGCGCCGCTCCTGAATGATCTGTGCGGCCGTCAGCCCGCACACGTGCTGCACGAACCACGGGCGTTCGTTTGCGGCTTGCTTTCCGTCCCACTGCTTGGTGTCCTGCTCGGGCCTGTTGAGCGGCGGGGATACCTTGGCGGGTCGGTAAGTGGCACGCCAGTGTTGACCGGTCCCGTAGGTGGGGTTCCAGTAGGTGTAATCGCCGCCGACGACCGGCTCAAGGTCGAGGTTGATTATGAGGCGTCCGTGATCGAACAGGTAGACCCCGAACACGTCCTGGCCACAGTCATTGCACCGTTTGGGTCCTGTGGTCATGCGGTGTCGCCGCCGTGCGGAGTGTGTGGCGGTCGAATGCGGGACTGCGTGTTGTGCAAGAGAGCTGATTGCCAGGCCAGCGCGGACGCAAGCGCGATGACGTCCTCCCGATGGACGGTCCGCATGACGCCTGCCGTCGCCATTTCCAGGGTGAACGTCCGGCGCAACTGGGCCGTCCACCACACGTGCCCGGACGCATCGCTCTCATACTCGATGTCCCAGCCCGGATAGGTGTTGCGGAGCACCGAGAGTTGACGGCCACGCAGGTCCACTAGGAGGGCGGCGTCCGTGACAACCTGATGGATATCTGGGTCAGCGGTCCATCGCACCGCATGGAGTTCCGCGTCGGCCATAGTGTCCGGGTTGTTCATGTCCCATTGCACGGTTCCATCACAGTCGCCTGTGGTACGACTGCGGGAGAGGACACTGGAGGCGCACCCGGCTATCCGCCTGTGTCCGCCCGTCCCCCGGAGGTGGTGCGCGCGATGAGCAAGGTTCCGGTCTGGGCCGGTCGGCTACGTACCGAGCGGACCAGGCGAGGGTGGTCTCAACGGGATCTCGCCATGCAGTTGTCCAAGGTCGCCGACAGGGTGCTGCCTGAACCGGAGAGCATGGTGCGCAGGATCCGAGACCACGAGTGCGGGAAGCATCGACCGGACGATGAGTATGCCGAGTTGTATTGCCGCGTGTACGGGTTGAGCGAACACGCTCTATTCGACGGCGTTGACGAAGAGACGTACCTCGGTGACGAGATCGACGCGATGGAGCTCGCCCGTCGAGCAGGGGCCAGCGACGTCGGCCGGGAAACCCTGGAACGGCTGGAGCGCGCTGTGGATGACCTGGCGTCGGCCTACCCCTGCACGCCCCCGGCCGAGTTGCTTGGACGGGTGAAGCGGCACCTGGAGTACGTCGTCCGGCTCATCGACGGCAGGAAGACTCTCGCCGAGCATCGGCGTCTGCTCGTGGCCGGTGGCTGGCTGTCACTGCTCGCCGCAACCTGCCACATCGACTTGCGGCAATACCCCGCCGCCGCAGCCCGCCTGCGGACCGCTGGCCAGTTGGCCGACCATGGTGAGCAGCCCGAAATCAAGGCATGGTGCCTGGAAACGGAGGCATGGCAGGCCCTCACCGAGGGTGAATACCAGCACGCCATGATCCTCTCCCAGGGAGCGCAAGACGTCGCCTCCCGCAGAAGCTCGGCCTACATCCAGGCGACAGGGCAGGAAGGCCGGGCCTGGGCACGGATGGGGAAAGGAACCGAGACCAGGGCCGCGCTCAACCGGATTCACCAGATGGTCTCTCCCATGCCCATGCCGGACCGGCCAGAGCACCACTTCCGCTACGACCCTGCCAAGAGCGAGGCCTACACCGCGACGACACTCTCATGGCTGGGCGATCCCGCGGCGGTGGGCTACGCACGGCAGGTTCTCGCACGGCTGGAGTCCACCGAGGACGGTGGGCCGCGTCCCCGTAGAGCCGCCTCCGCTCGTCTCGATCTGGCCCTGGCCCTGCTCGCCACGGACGAGCCGGGAGAGGCCGGCCACATCACCCTCCAGGCTGTCATGAGCGGGCTGCTCGTGCCCTCGAACTACTGGCGGGCCAAGGAGGTCATCGGGGGCGTCGAAGGGCACGGCCTGGCTGAAGCCGTCGAACTACGCGAGGCCTACCGGGAGTTGTACGGTCGGTCGTCGAAGGCGGAGCGACCACAGCTGAGCGCTTGAACGCGGCCTTGCCGTCGAGTATGGACATTGTGCATTGCACGGCCGTGACGATCGCCGGCTTCGGTACCCGCCTCTCGGGCTGGGGCGATCGGCTGCCGCGGACCGACTGCGTCGGTCCTTGCCACCGGTTTGTCGGGCATCATGCGGGGTGTGAGTACCGTGGCCAAGATCGCCCGGGACTGAGACTAGAGCAAGGTAGCCGGTGCCATGGATCTTGCGGGTCTGGCGCACAAGCGTCTGATCGGAGTGTTAGTCGCCCAGATCGTGCATGAAACCAACGCCCCTGAAGTCATCGATGTGTGGCTGCGCTTGGAGTCAGTGACTATTGGCGTCGAAGTCGCCGCCGATTGGTCGTTTCGGATCGAGCCATGCGAACCAGGGCCGAGCTACGTGATGGAAGAGCTTGGCAGCCGCGTAGATGTGATCTCCGCCCCGGATGGTGTTCCTTTCGTACGGCACATCGGCGGACGGCTCGTACGCGTTGTCGAGCGGTTAGGCGGCGGGGTGGACGGCACCGAGCGTGTGGGAGCGGAGTTCGTGTTCGACTCGGGGACTGTAGTCGCAGAGAGCTTTGGTGGCGACCTGCGGATGACCAGCGGCTGACTCACGATGGAGGCAACTTCCCAGGTTGTGTTCCTGGAGTCTTGATCGCCCTGCGATACAGGGTGGATTTGCTTGCTGAGGAATGCTTCCCATCTGCTGTACAGCAGCGCGTACAGCAACGCCGTCCTACCCGATCGCATGTCGACTCTCCACGATCACCACATGAGCAGGACAGTCGCGCGTTGACGGGACGTCTGCCCTGCCCTTGTAAACAGAAGGTCAGGGGTTCGATTCCCCTCGTCGGCTCTGCGTGATGAAGCCCCTGAGCAGGTGTTACTTGCTCAGGGGCTTTGCATTTGTCAGGACAATTATGCGATCTTGCTAACACGCTTGCTAACAGCGCTCCCGATATTGTTGGGATGTCTCAGCCCTC
>NZ_JBITHZ010000100.1:0-3371 GCF_044458585.1 Nonomuraea sp. NPDC050451 | reverse complement strand
GGCGGGTTCTCACCCGAAGTGATCAGCTAGCGACTCGGGAGCCAACCGAACGCTGGATCGCACACAGCCCCGTCTGAGGCTGCCCTTCCCACACGAAGTCTCAGACGGGGCCCTCCCTTTTGAAACACGCCCTAGCGCCTGACAGCGGAAGCACACCTACTCGATCCCGCCATGACCCGATCTTGTTCCCTTTGGTCAAGCGCCGCCGTGCGCCCACTCGAACAGCGGCAGAAGCGTGCGCCGTGACAACGGTCCGCTGATTGTAACTGGTCGGTTTCTCTCCAGGATGGGAGCCTGCAATGATCAGCGGATGGAGTTAGTGCTCGACCCGCCGCATGGGATCGGTCCGCTGCGGCTCGGGATGACGCCGGACGAGGCACGAGCAGCGCTCGAAACGTTAGGTCCGCTGGAGCCGACCGCCTACGGCGAGCTGGCCGTGCACCTGACGAGCGGGCTTGGGTTCAGCGTGGGCTTCGGGGCGGGGCCGACGCGGGACCGGGTCAATGCGATCGAGGTGTGGCGTCCGCACGAGCGCGACGTGGTGCGATACCGCGACGTTGACGTCTTTGGCTTGCCCGCGCTGGAGGTCGTGGAGCGGCTCCGAAGCCACATCGACCTCATGCCGAACGAAGACGATGAGGGGTTCACCGCGCGAGCGTTATACCTCGCGCTGTGGCGACCGTTTGCAGCCGATGACGACCCAGATGAGGAGCAGGGGCACTTCTTCCAATCGGTGCTCGTGGCCCGGCCGGGCTACGACGACACTCCCGCCGAGGCAGCGGCCCGGCTGGCCGCTGGGGGCGAACCCGGCTACTGACTAACCCAGGACTGTGTGTTTGCCTCGCTCCGCCCTTCCGACGTCATCGCCGCGTCATATATGGCGCACGCTCGTCGGCAGAAGAGGACGACAGCGCGGGTTCGAACCCTGCACGCAGCGGGCTGCGGGCACCCAAGATCCGTGAGATAAACGTCATGTCGTACTCACGATCGTGTCGCTGGACCTAGCATTGTTTCGGTCCCCGACATGCTCAACTCCAGCGACGTCTCGTGCCCATGGCGAGCGACGGATACCACACTGGACGAGGTGAGCGCTGGCCGGCGTGGGATAACAATGAGATGGCGGCGGCCACCTTGGTGCAGTTCCCGAAGCCCTACATTGCAGATCTTGACGATCGCTGGGATGAGAACGCGGCGTTCATCGCGCACGCGCGGTCCGATGTCCTGCGTTTGCTGGAACGAGGTTCGTCGCCTTCGCGCTCTGCTGGAGAGGGCGCATCACGATTACGCCGATGGTGGCCGGTCTTGCTAACAACGTTGCTAACAACGTCCCTGGATACCGATGGACGTTCGTAGAAAGCGATCATGGCGAGGGCGTCGGTGAGCAGGTATTTCTGACACCGGTAGACGCTGGTGGACGATCTCGAACTGGCTTGTAAACAGAAGGTCAGGGGTTCGATTCCCCTCGTCGGCTCTACAAGGAAGCCCAGATCATCACGCGATGACCTGGGCTTTCGTATGATCTGGATCAGTTACGGATGTCCGGCTGTGCCCGGCTGTCATCGGCTGACAGCGGCTCTGCTTTCCCAATGCGTTCCCACGACCTCCCGCCGAGTGCGTCGATGATCCGATGGACAGAAGCCTCTGCCTCTCCCACGAGGCACTTGGCGTACGTGCTGAGGAGGACCTTGGGACTGTTGCCTGCCCAGTCGGCTACCTGCTTCGCGGACACCCCTGAGTTCAGCCAGGTTGACAGGCAAGCATGACGGTGGTCGTAAGGCCGTTTAGCCAGGGGAGAGGCATACTCTTCTTCGGACAGGGCTCCCTTACGGGCGCGGGTCCATCCCGCCGGATCGTGCTCACGGAGAGCGCGCCACCCTCAATGCCGTGGAAGATGCGGCCATCGGGTCCGATACCAAAAGCATCGAGGTGTTCGCGGAGGATCGCGGCCAGCTCAGGACGGCAAGCCCGCCGTACGTCAACGCAACGGGATCACTGTCTTCTAACGATGCCGATCGAGCGTGTACCCGAGGTTCGTAATCACTGGTGGTGGCGGCCCGGCTGGCGCGAAGGACGGCACTACTACGCGTGCCACCTTTCCTTTGAAGACCACCCCGAGCTTCACAGCCTGGTTGATCGTTACCAGGAAGCGTTGAAGACCTTCCCGGTTTTAGACCTGATTCCGCGCTCCTGGCTGCATCTCACCATGCAGGGCATCGGATTCACGGACGAGATCAGCAATGGGACGGTGGAGAAGATCGAGGACGCCCTTCGATCGGAGCTGCGACGGGCGACTCCTCCTGTCGTGACCTTCCATCGGCCAGTCATCGTGCCGGAAGCTATCTATCTACCAGCGGTGCCGGCCACGCAGATCCAGAATCTCCGGGCGGCTTGCCGCACGGCCATCACAACGACCCAGGCCATAGACCCTGACTCACGCCCGTACCGTCCGCATGTCAGCATCGCGTACGTCAACACGGAGAGCGCCACCGAACACATCGCACAAGCCCTCGACGTGATCGACGCGAAACCTGTCGAGGTCACGATCTCGCATGTGTCGCTCTTGGTGTTCCACCGTGATCGCCGCATGTACGAATGGACCAAGGCAACCCGCATCCCCATCGGCAACAACGCTGCATGATGCGGCGCCGCTACACCGCAAAGACAGGCTCGCAGCAACCGATCACCGAGCGAGGCAACGCTCTGCCGGGCAGCCGTAGCGACGGCCGAGCGGACCCCCACCATCACCGCGTTTAGTCGTCGTCAGAAAAGACCAGTTCATCGCGTCGCCACAAGTTCGGCAGGAGGCGGCTTGATGTCGATCGCGTCGCCCAGGCCGCCCGCGAAGCCCAGACCGACGACGGGGGAGACGCCACCCCGTGACCGACCCCAGCACCGTCACGCGCGCCTTCCGGCACGCCGCTACCGTCACCGAACGGCCCGCCGTAGCCGTCGCCTACCAGGCGCTTGAAGACGCGCTCCGCCGCGAGATCGCCGAACGCATCCTGCGCGCCCGCCAGACGTGCCCCGACCACCCGGCGGCCGGCGGCCGCCCCTCCTGCTCGGCATGCGGCGAGAACCACGCCTACGACCGTGCCGCGCGCCTGGCGCTCCGAGTGGCCGAACGGCATTCACCGTGACGGAGTCCTCCGACTCAGCGCGAGCCGAGAGCGCTACGACGGCGACGTGAGCATCAGCATCAGCGCCGAGATCAGCGACGACGAGCGGTAGGGATCATGCCCGAGTTAGAGACGATGATGATCCTCGTTCGCGTGTTCGTCCTAGGGCCTGTACGGAGTTGAGATCAGGGGGATTCGCCTGCGCCTTGGCCTGGATCCTGGTAGGCCAACGGCATGGCACGTGGAGACCTCACC
>NZ_JBITHZ010000099.1:0-3610 GCF_044458585.1 Nonomuraea sp. NPDC050451 | reverse complement strand
CGTCTGAGTATCACTTGGAAGAGGAGAGGAGAGGCAGTAGAGGGTTGAGGCTCTGACCTGGGCCGCTAGACGGCGGTTCGCGTTGGATGCAAAAATTCCGCATCCAATGCGACAACGGAGAGTGACGTGTCGAACACGAGCGACCGACTTCCGGGGACCGCTCGCCTGCAGCTGGCCGATGGGGTGGCGTTGCTGCACCCCCAAGAGCAGGTGTTCGAGGCGATGGTGGATGGCTGGCGCAATCAGCAGCTGGCCAGGAATCTGGCGCCCTCGACGATCGACAAGCGGGTCGGCCGCCTTCGCTCCTTTCTCCGGCATGCCGAAGACTTCCCCTGGGAGTGGACAGCCCAGCACGCTGACGAGTGGTTCGGTGACCTGCGCTCGGTGCACGGCTGCGCGCATTCCACCTTGCGCTCCTACCAGGACGCGTTGCGTTCCTTCTGCCAGTACATCGTCGATCCCGCCTACGGCTGGGCGGCGGTCTGCGAGGAGCGCTTTGGTACGTATCCGATCCAGATCGTGCACGAGGGCAACTCGGCGACGCATGTCCAAGAGTCCGAATCCCGGCCCGAGAAGCGGGCCTTCACCCTCGATGAGCTGCAAAACTTCTTCGACTACGCCGATGAGCAGGTGACCAAGGCGCGTGATCGCGGCCGCAAGGGGTGGCTACCTGCCTTCCGGGACGCCACCTTATTCAAGATCGCCTACAGCTACGGTCTGCGACGCAACGAGACTCGCATGCTCGACGTCGCCGACTTTGGCCGCAACCCGCACGCGCCTGAGTTCGGCAACTACGGCCTGGTCCACATCCGCTACGGCAAGGCCAAGAAGGGCTCGCCGCCCAAGCGGCGCAGCGTCGCCACCGTCTGGCCCTGGACGGCGGAGGTCCTGGACGAGTGGGTCACCGAGTTCCAGCCGCAGCTGGCGACACCCGGCAGCTCGGCGCTCTGGCCGTCCGAACGCGGCGCCAGGATCGGACTGCAGCGCATTAACTCCCGCTTCGCCGCCTACCGCGACGCGCTCGGCCTCGATCCTGGCCTCGACTTCCATGGGCTGAGACGCTCCTACGTCACCCACCTCATCGAGGCCGGCCGCGACCCGCTGTTTGTCCAGTTCCAGTGCGGCCACGAACACGCCAGCACCACATCCCTCTACACCTGTGTCTCCTCTGACTTCCGCACCCGCACCCTGCGCCGGGCCCTGGACGAGACCTTGGCCGTCGCCCTCGAACCCGCTAGGAGATCCCGATGAAACGCCAGGTCAGCTACCAGTGGCGGCTGCGCGAGGTCATGGCCGCCCACGGCATGTTCACCATCAGCGACCTGGTCCCGCTGCTGGCCGAACGGGGCATCGACCTGTCGGTGTCGCAGGTGCACCGGCTGGCCACCGGCGTCCCGGAACGGCTGTCGCTGCCCGTGCTCGCCGCGCTCTGCGACATCTTCACCTGCACCCCGGCCGAGCTGATCGCTACCAAGGCCGAGAACGCCGTCGTCCGCAAGACCGCCACAGACGACGGCCCGGTGAACCTCAACGCCAGGCGCCCCACCCGCGCCCGCCTCCGTCCTGAGACATGAACATTCCGCCGCTGGCCTGCGACAACTGCGGGACGGAAGGATGGAGATACCGGCGCGGGCTCTGCGGCCCGTGCGCCCTGGCCGCCGACCTGCGGGCCGTGCTGGACAACGGAGACGGCGCCATCCGGCCCGAACTGCTGCCCTTCTTCGAGGGCTTTCGCACGATGACCAATCCCGGGGCGGGCATCCAGTGGATCCGGCGCCCGCATGTTCACCAGATGCTCCGGACCCTGGCCGACCCGGCAACGCCCATCACCCACGAGACGCTGGATGAGATGTCGCCCTGGCGTTCGGTGGCCTACCTGCGGGATCTACTGATGCTGCACGGCGTTCTGCCCCGCGCCGACCGGCACCTCATCCTGTTCCAGCGGTGGCTTCGCGACACCCTCACCGCGATCAGCGATCCTGACCACCGGCAGGTCATCACCAGGTTCGCCACCTGGCACGTGCTGCATCGACTCCGGCGCTTCGCGGAACGCGGGCCGGTCACCGACAAGCAAACCGGCTCGGCCCGGATCGAGGTCAGGCAGGCCATCGCGTTCCTGAGCTGGCTGAGCCAGCGCGATCGTGAACTGCCGAACTGCGGCCAGGCTGACATCGACGCCTGGTACGCCGGCGCCTACACCGCCCGCCGGCGCACGCACGCCTTCCTGCGATGGGCCATGCGCGCCAAGCTCCTGCCCCGGATGACCGTCCCGCACCAGCCCACCACCAACCCCGCGCCCATCAGTCAGCACCAGCGCCTGGCCGTGCTCCGCCACCTCCTCACCGACGAGGAGATCCCCCTGCTCACCCGGGTCGCGGCCACCCTGGTGCTGCTCTACTCCCAACCTCTGACCCGGATCTTGCGCCTGACCATTGACGACGTCCGCCATCACAACGGCCAGGTCAGCCTTTGCCTCGGCGATCCACCGACCCCACTGCCAGAGCCGTTCGCCGAGTTGCTACTTCGCCACCTCGACCAGCGTCTCAACCTGACCACTGCCACCAACCAGAACTCCCGCTGGCTCTTCCCCGGCCGCCGCGGCGGACAGCCCATGACGCCCGACGCCATCGAACGACGCCTTCGCGATCACCAGATCGCAATACTCAGCGGCAGGACCTCCGCGCTTCGCCAGCTCGTCCTCCAGGCGCCGGCTCCGGTGCTCGCCCGGATGCTCGGCTACAGCGACGAGCAAACCAGCCGCGTCGCGTCCGAAGCCGGAAGTCCATGGAGCCGCTACGCCCCAGTCGGCGAACACCACCACGCCTGACCACAGCGACATGGAATGAGCATCATGACGACCTCTCCCGGGCCACGCTCGTCGGCCGAGATCCGCACCTACCTCAAAGACCAGCTCAACCAGGCGCTTCGCCGGCCCGGCATGTTCGGCGGCGAGACAGCCCTGCGCCTCCTGTTCGATCACCTGGCCTACGCCGAACACCAGGAGACGGAGTGGGCGCAGGCATTGCAGTTGCTGGAAGTGCGGGGCGCCTTGAACTCCCTCGGCGTGACCGGAGCGCTCGCCACCGTCCTGCCTGACCCCTGCGACGACGGCGTCGCCTCGATCTACGCCGAGCTCGCTCACGATCGCGGGTGGCTAGAGGCCGACAGAACCCTGACGACCGAAGATCATGCGTCCCTGCGCCGGAAACTCACCGCTTGGGCTGCTCACGACCGCACACTCACCGAAGTGCGAGAGGAGTTCGGCCCGCCTTCCGTTCTTCTCGGCGGCACCAGCCCCTTCTTCGGCAAGACATTCGCCTACCTGACCGAACAGGTGACGGAACCGATCATCTTCTTTCACCTCTGGAACGGCGGCCCCGACGAAACCGAAATGATTTGGCGCTCCATCTATGACGAACCCGTCCTCTTGGCCGTCCGCTTCGGCAGGGGAGCGTTCAAGGACACCTTCACCTTCACACCGGAAGGAAGCAGACGCCGTCTGGCCTGACGTCCCTGCGGCCCCACTCATCCGCTGGCTACTACGTCGTGTGACCTTTGCAGTTCCAGAGGGCGCGAACACGCGACACTTGATTACGCGAGGTCGCCAGTT
>NZ_JBITHZ010000098.1:0-3684 GCF_044458585.1 Nonomuraea sp. NPDC050451 | reverse complement strand
CATCCGCAAGATCGGGCCAGGCATCTACACCGCCCAGCCAAATCCCTCAGTGCCCTTGCCAGCGGCCCAAAAGCCTTAACTACCTGGCCTTGGGGGCTCGCCCCCAAGTGTGGACACGGGTTGTTATGCGGCGAGCAGCACCTTATCGGTGGTTTGCTGCTCGTAGTCGATCGGGCTGAGATAGCCGAGGGTTGAGTGTCTCCTGCGGGTGTTGTAGCGAGTGATCCACTTGAAGACGGCCAGACGGGCCTCACGCGCCGAGGACCAGCCCTTGGCGCCCTGCAGCGTCTCGCGTTTCAGCGTGGCGTTGAACGCCTCCGCCGCGGCGTTGTCGGCGCTGGTGCCGACGGCTCCCATGGACTGGCGCACACCGAGCTCGGCGCAGACCTTGGCGAACTCGGCGGAGGTGTACTGGGCCCCATGATCGGCATGGAAGATCGCGCCATGCAGGCTGCCCCGTGTCGCAGCGGCCGCGCGTAGCGCGTCGCTCACCAGCTCGGTGCGCATGTGATCGGCGATCGACCAGCCCGCCAGCCGTCGTGAGCCCAGATCCAGCACGATCGCCAGATACAGGAACCGGCCCTCACCGACGGGCAGGTACGTGATGTCACCGACATAGCGTCGGTTCGGGGCCGGCGCGGTGAAGTCCCGCCGGATCAGGTCCGGCACCTTCTGATGCGAGGGTTCCGGCACCGTGGTGCGCACCTTCTCTGCGCAGGTGCAGCCCGACAATGCCGGACCGGCGCATCACCCGCGCGACCCGCTTGTGGTTGACCCTGCGGCCCCGGGCCCGCAGCTCGGCGGTGACGCGCGGACTGCCGTAGGTGCCGTCGAACGCGCCGTGGATCTGCCTGATCTCCACGGCGAGTGCGGCCTCGGCCGCAGCCCGCTCCGCCCGGGCCGGCGCCGCCTTGATCCACCGGTAGAAGCCCGAACGGGACACCTTCAACACTCGGCACAGCCGCTTCACGCCGAAGGCGCCCGCGTGATCGTCGACGAACTCGAAGCGGCTCACCAGTTCGTAAGGTCGGCCCAGAGCGCGGTGCCGGTCTTGCGACCGGTCCGTTTCTCCAGGCCGCCTTCCGAACCCGGCGTACCCGTCTCCGAGTACCGGGCTCTCCACGGATGCTGCCGTCTAACGGGCTGGTTGAACCCACGGGCTGGGGATACGCGCGCCGCGATAGCGATACCGGGTGACCGGGATCTTCTCGATGCCGCGCCAGATGACCCCGTTCGCCGAGAACGGCAGCCACCGCCCGGTGGGCGTGGTGTGCCCTCGGCGGAACTCCTTCCAGCCCCAGCGATGCCGCTCACGCAGCAACCGGGCCAGCCTCCACCAAGTGAAGGCGTCCAGGTTGGCGAACACGCGCTTGGCGATCGCATGCTGGAAGTAGAACGCCCATCCGCCCATGACCCGGTTCAGCTGGGCCAGCAGGGCATCCAGGTTCAACGGTGAGGTCTTGCGGGTCAGCGCACGAATCTTCGCCTTCAGCCGCCGGATCGGGTCCTTGGCGATGAAGGTGTAGACGTGCCAAGTGTTCGTGCCCCGCTTGCGGCGCCACTGGATGTGGAACCCCAGGAAGTCGAACCCCTCGCTCATGTGCACGACCCTGGTCTTGGCCGGTGACAGCCGTAACCCCATCGGGGCCAGCACATGGGCAATCTGTTCGCGCAACTGGCGGACGTGCTCTTCGGAGCCGTTGACCAAGACGACGAAATCGTCCGCGTAGCGGACGATGCGCCAGGTCGCGGCCCCTTTGGCGCGCAGAGTCTGTCTCCGTCTCGGAGAGGAGAACACCCCGCCCGGCCGCCACGGCCCGTGCAGATGCTCATCGAGCACCGACAAGGCGATGTTGGCCAGCAACGGAGAGATGATCGCACCCTGCGGTGTCCCGGCAGAAGTGTCCTCGCGTTCGCCGAGTTCAGTCATGATCCCGGCCTTGAGGAACGCCTTGATCAGAGCCAGGACCTTCTTGTCCTTGATCCGGTCGCGGACGCGGTCCATCAGCGCGGCGTGGTCGATCTCGTCGAAACACGCCGCGATGTCCGCGTCCAGCACCCAGCGGTAGCCGTGGGTGCCCATGCGCTGGATCTCGGCAATCGCGTCCTGAGCTCGTCGCCGGGGCCGAAACCCATAAGAGACCGGCAGAAAGTCAGCCTCGAAGATAGGCTCCAGCACCAGTTTGAGCGCAGCCTGAACGACCCGGTCGGCGATCACGGCAATGCCCAGCCGCCGCACCTTCCCGGCTCCGCCCGGCCTGGGAATCAGTCTCTCCCGCACCGGCAACGGCCGGAACGCACCCGTCCTGAGCTGAGTGCGCAGGTCTTCCAGGAAGCCCGAGACACCGATCCGCTCCTCGACGTCGGCGGCGGTCACGCCGTCCACGCCCGCGGTCCGGCCACCCCGGTTGCCCGCCACCCGGTCAAACGCCACCAGCAGCGTCGCCGGGTCATGCACGAAATTGAACAAGTCCTCGAACCGACGGCCAGGATCGGCCGCCGCCCAACGGTGAAGCTTGGCCTGCATCTCCGATACCCGCCGACCAGGCCCCAACGGGACCTGATCTGGCCAGGCGCTCCCATTCGGGGGCGCATCTTTCGGCATTACAGCCTCCAACGTCTCCTCGCTTCCGCTGCCGCCCTTCCCCAGGTGGCCGGCTCTCCCGGCCTCGAAGTACTACGGCGGCTCCGCCCCACCCGGCCCATTCGGCGGTCGATGCGCCTATCCCACGCGCCAAACTGGCGGCTCGTCTCGTGGGAAGTGGAACCGGGTGGTTCCCGTGTTCGCTGTGATCCGCTCGGCGAAGGAGGAGCCCGCCTGCATCCCTGCGGCATCGCCATGAGTACGCCGTGGGCCTTCCTCATGGCCTCCCCGGACGGCAGAGACAAACCATCCCAGGAGTTCCCCGGACCACCACATGGGTGGCGGGTGCGCACCGCTCCCGACCCCTATCCACCAGGTTCGAGCCGGTCTCGCGTTGAGGGACGTAATGACGACGGTTCCTCGCGTACTCCTTTCCGCCTCGCTCACCGGACCCGCACCATCTGGCAGTACTGGCACGTCCCGGCTTTGTCAGGGCCGCTTGCCGCCCTCCCCGGCATCACCCGGATCGGACTGCCCTCAGCTTCCCCGCCCTGCCACGACAGGACGGACGACGAAGGTCTTGCACCCTCGTACGGACCATCAACGCCTCACGGCGCACGTCTCTCCCGCGAAATACTTCGCTGCCCGGCGCAGGATGTCGCGCTCCAGCTCCAGCTCCCGGATCCGTGCCTTGAGCTGCTTGTTCTCCTCTTCCAGCACGTCGTCGGACGATAGCGGGCCCCGCGCCGACTTCTTGACCGGGCCGCGCGCCTTGGCGCCCGCGGTGCCGTCCGCCTGCGCCTGACGCACCCAGTTACGCAGCGTCTCCCGGCTGATCCCCAGGTCCTCGGCCACCGAAGCCAGCGTCCGTCCCGGATCGGATAGATACAACGCGACGGCGTCCGCCTTGAACTCCGGCGGATACGACTTCATCGCCACGTGGAACTCCTTGTCTCCGGATCTCCATCATCCGGTACTCAAGGTGTCCACACATCGGGGGCAGGGCCCAAGGCCAGGTAGTTAAGGCTTTTGGGCCGCTGGCAAGGGCACTGAGGGATTTGGCTGGGCGGTGTAGATGCCTGGCCCGATCTTGCGGATGA
>NZ_JBITHZ010000097.1:0-3690 GCF_044458585.1 Nonomuraea sp. NPDC050451 | reverse complement strand
GAGCGCGGGCGGTTCATCGACCTGCTGCTCAGCGCGCGGGAGGCGCAGAGCCGGATGCGGGTGGTGATCGCGGTGCGCGCCGACTTCTACGGGCGATGCGCCGAGCACCGCGAGCTCACCGCAGCGCTGCGCGAGGCCAATCTGCTGGTGGGGCCGATGCACCCCGACGAGCTCAGAGAAGCGATCGTCCGGCCGGCCATCGCCGAGGGGCTGACGGTGGAGCGGGCGCTGACAGCGGCGATCGTCGCCGACGTCGCCGACGAGCCGGGGGCGCTTCCGCTGATGTCGCACGCGCTGCGGGAGGTCTGGCGCCGCCGTACGGGCAAAATGCTGACCCTGGACGCCTACGAGAGCGTGGGCAGAGTCCATGGGGCGATCAGCCATAGCGCGGAGGAGCTCTATGCCGGCCTGTCGCCGGCGCAGGCGAGGATCGCCCGGCGGGTCCTGCTGAGGTTGATCCAGCCGGGCGAGCAGGCCCATGACACCCGTCGTCCCGCCGCCCGGGCGGAGCTGGACCCGTACGGGGAGGCGGACACCGCGCTGGTCATCGAGCAGTTGGCCGGGGCCAGGCTGCTCACGCTGCACCAGGACACCGTGCAGCTCGCGCACGAGGCCTTGATCGAGTCGTGGCCGCGACTGCGTGGATGGGTGGACGAAGGACGCGACCGGCTGCGCGCCCATCGGCAGTTGACCGACGCGGCCACCGCCTGGCAGGCGCAGGGCCGCGATGCCGGGCTCCTCTACCGGGGCACCCGCCTGGCCGTCGTCGGCAAGCTGTTCATCGAGCCGGGTGACCGGGACGATCTCACGCCCCTGGAACGGGACTTCGTGCAGGCGAGCGCGGCACTGGCCCGGCGCACCTCACGGGTCCGGGTCGCCGTCTCGGTCGTCCTGGTGGTCTCGCTGATCGCCTCCGTGATCGCGGCGGCCGTCGCCACCCGGCAGGCGGGCCTGGCCGACGACCGGCTGCAGGAGGCGACCGCCCGGCTGACCGCCCGGCGCGCCGCCGCCCTGCGACTGAGCGATCCGAAGCTGGCCCGCCGCCTGAGCGCCGCGGCCTGGCGGATCGCCCCGGTCCCCGAGGCCAGGAGCGAGCTGATCGACTCGATGGCGCTGCCCTTGGTGGACGTCGTCACCACCCCGTACAAAACCACAGATTTGGTGCATGGGCTCAGCGTGGACGGCACCAGGCTGGCCGTCTTCACACCCGGTACGGCAACCGAACCGGGCGCCCTGCGCGTGCTCGACCTGGCCACGAAGAAGGAGGTCGCGAGCGCCCGATGGACGGGCCAGGACGTCTCGCAGCTGATGTGGAGTCCCGACGGCCGTACGCTGGCGCTGGACGACATCGAAGGGACCGGCGCACAGCTGTGGACTGTCGACGGCGGACGCCTGGCCGACCTCGGCGTGGCATTTCCCGGCCTCGAACCTACAGAGTTCAGCCCGGACGGCCGCTTTCTCATCGGGATCTACGACGGCAGGAACGAAGCCTGGAGCGTCGCGGACCGGACACGCGTGCTCGACGAGCCCGTCAGCGCCATCAATCCGGACGGCCGGCTGGCCCTGGTCATCCCAGTGGACGCCAATGAAGCGAACAGCACCCCGCAGTCCCCCGTCGATGTGTCGAACTCGGGGCGGCGAGTGGAACTCTGGGACCTCAAGAAACGCAAGCCGCTCCGGGCCCCCTGGCTACCGCGAACCGCCACGGAAGGCGTGTTCAGTCCAGACGGCAAGCGCCTGGCCATCTCCACCAACAACGGCATCCGGCTATTCGACGTCTCCTCGGGCAAGGAGACCCTACCCCCGTTGCTTCCATCTCCCGAACAAGTGGAGTTCAGCCCCGACGGCCGGTTCCTGACCGGGACGCGAGGTGGGGGGTGGGTGGCCCTGTGGCGGGTGGACGACGGCGCACTGCTGATGAATTCCCCGCTGCTCTCCGATGTTGTGGGAGTCGATGCCCGGATCTCGCCGGATGCCCGCCTTCTCCGGGTGATCGGCCAGTTCGGCACAGTAAACGTCCTGGACATCTCCCCCTACACCCACCCCGAGATGCTCGCTCCGGGCGGCGACAAGCGGCTGTTCAGCCCTGACGGCCGCTTCCTGGTGACGACGGATCGCCGAAAAGGCAGGCCGGAGGTGCGCCTTTGGGATGTCGCCGCGCGGAAACCCGTGAGCGGGCCGCTACCCGTCGACGATGTCCCCGAAGAGGACCCCGCGGAGACATCGTACGATCCGGTGTTCAGTCCCGACGGGCGCACGCTGGCGCTCACCCACCCCTGGTCTCCCGTGGTGACCTTGTGGGAGGTCGCGAACGGCCGCAGCATCGGCGTATTGCGCGTCCGGAGACCGGGCGCCATCGGAGTCTGGTCCATAGCCTTCTCCCCCGACGGCAGAACCGTCGCGGTCGCCCCCTCCACGGCGAAACCGGGTAGCGACGAAGCGATGGACGGCCAGGTTTTATACGACTTGGAGCTGTGGGACGTAAGAGCTCGAAGATGGCTCCGCACCATCTCCGAAGCGGGAACAGGCGCTCTGTTCTTCGAGCCGGACGGGCGCCGGTTGTTCGTGGACGGACCCATTGAGGACCGAATGTGGGTCGATACGGCCACCGGAGCGATACGCCGGCACCCATCCGACGCTCGCACCGACGGAGAGATCCTCTTCATCGAGGACATCGCCGCCATCGGTGACTTCGACGGGCGTTTGACGTTCTGGGACAGAGAGTTGCGCAGACCGCTGGCCCCGCCGCAGAACGCGGACGCGGCGTCGATCATGACTCTTGTCCCTTACCCGCAGGGTGAGCTCCTCGCCACCGTCGCCAGCCGAGGCGAGTCAGGCATCCAGCTGTGGGACTGGCGGAGATATCAGCGGATCGCCTCACCGATCAGTTACAACGCCCAGTCCGAGCCGGCCGTGGCATTCAACCGGACGGCTCTCCTCATTTCAACCGCCGACGGGGCCCTGCGCGAGATCACCGTCAATCCCGGCACCGCCGCCACCGTGATCTGTCACCGGGACGGCGACCTGTCCCCTGCCGAATGGCAACGACACATCCCAGGACTGGTCTATCAAAAGACCTGCCACTGACGAGATCCCCGGCTGAGAAGGTCGGTGAGGATGTTGGCCGGATTCAGGCCGCTGTGGAGCCACAGCGCCGGGCCGGCCCAGTCGGGCGCGGCGGCGACGTCCCAGACCGCGCGGACGGTGTCTGGGCCGGGGATCAGCCCCGGATCAGTGGCTTCGGTGAGTTGCTTGGTAAACCCCCTCAGAGCGGTCGGCTGGCGCCTGCGGGGCGGGTTGGTGAAGAGCCGTCAGGAAAGCGGCCAGGACATCGGCGGCTTCTGCGGCGCGCATGACGGGGGCGCCGTCGGCAGGCGCCCGGCACCCAGGTGACGATCCAGGGTCGTGGAAACACAGCGGAGGGCTCGCCGAGGAGTTGTGTGTCGGCGTATCGGCAGAGGAAGGCGCGGGGCGAGGGCGGGCAACGAACGAATCATCGGCGAAGAAGACAAGCGAGCGTGGCCAAACAGCGTCTGGATGCCCTCGACCCCGACCACCTCACTGGTTGCTCCGGTATTCACCGAGGCCCTACTGGCTAGGGCCTGTACGGAGTTGAGATCAGGGGGATTCGCCTGCGCCTTGGCCTGGATCCTGGTAGGCCAACGGCATGGCACGTGGAGACCTCACCGA
>NZ_JBITHZ010000096.1:0-3892 GCF_044458585.1 Nonomuraea sp. NPDC050451 | reverse complement strand
CAGATGATCTTCGCCGACATCTGATCTACAGGAGTCCGTTGCACGCCTCAGCCGATTGACAAGAACCGAATCCCCTTAACTACCTGGCCTTGGGGCAGGGCCCCATGACCGTCCTGCCTTCAGGCGGGCCGATCATCCCGCTCGGCTGATCGAGATTATGGTCAGGGACACGTGAATGGCAGCCGGGTTGCCTCTGTGGGCGGGGACGCTGCTGTTGCTTCCTCGCCCCATAAGCAATGCATGAAGCCAAGCACCTTCCGGAGCCGGTTAGTCCGGCTCGATAACCCACACATCGATCGTTGCCCCTGGGGACTCGCCCGCCCCTGGAAGGCGCTTGACAGCCTCGATGCGGTCGACTCTGTCATCGGCGGGCTGTGGTGTCCCACGCCATGCCCGTGCGCCGAAGATGCCCTCCATTGCATCGAGTGTGGGCTTGATGAGGTTATCCAGATCCCAGACCTCGTTCGCATTGCGAGCCGCGACAAGCCGGAACTCCAAACGAACGGCGAAACGCGCGGCCTGAGGCTCCACTCCGCTCGCAGCGACGGCCAATCGAACAGCATCTTTCCAAGGCTTTTCGTGGGCGGTGGCGAAGGTAGCAGGCCGACCGGTCACCTGAATCGTCACCACATGGCGATCCGTCATGCGCTCCAGGATCGCACGCGGCCTGCGCGGGCCGAGATGCCTCGAACCACCTTCTAATCCATAGCTAGTTCGAGATCGTCCACGAATGTCTACCGCTGTCGGAAATTCCTGCTCAGCGGCTGCTCCAGCTTGATCATCTTCCGGGGGCCCACGCCGTTGTCCGGAGGCGTTGTTAGCAAGATCTGCTGGATTGGTGGCTTCCCCATGGGGGCGGGTCGGCATGACACTGGCCAAGAGCCTATGACCCTGTCCGAAGAGACTTGTCAGTCGTCGAAGCTGGCGATCCATTCATTGATGAACTTCGACGCCTCCTCGGCGGTGACAACATCGCTCCTGGGCGCGGGCCCGAGGCTATCGGCGAGCAGTTCTGGCGATACGGGTTCCCCGGCGACGACCAGGTAGCACGATAGGCCCTCACTCATTTGACGTGACATCGAGGAGACGAACGCATCGCGGCGGTACCTGTTGCAGAGCAGCAGCAGGTTCTGCTGTTCCAGCTCTGCTCTCAGCTGTCGCAAGGCGTCTTCGAAGTCGATCGACGAGTGAACCCTGATCGGTGAAGCGCTTGCGCGAGTTAGCCGGAGCTCGTACGTCTTGCCATCGGCCTGCGTTGTCACCTGGCATGGCAGGAGGGATTCGTCCGCCAAGTTGACCAATTCGAGGGCGTGCATGCTCACCTCGGCACGTAGTGGGGGTTCGGAATCCAGACGTCGTCAGCGCTCCCGTACTTGCCTGGCTTCCAGGCTCCTCTGATCTGGGATGGATCGATCCGCTTGAACACGACCTCCTGCTCGCCCCTGAGGTGTTTGAAGCCGGGTCCGTACTTTACTTCCATGCCGTTTCCGCGGTCATCGATCTCAAAGATGTATCCCTTGTGCCCGACGGCGAACCCTCTGGCCACGTTCTTGCTCTTCGAGGCGGCGATCAGGCCGTTCTCGCCGGAGAGGTGCTGTTCGATGCTCATGTCCGGGTCGCGAGCGGTCATACCGTTCTCGAAGATTCTGTCCAGCGTCCGGCCGTCTCCCCGGAACAGCGGTGGCACCTCCTTCCCCCTAAGTTCGAAGCGCTCCCCGAAGCGTGAGAGCGTGGCCGTCGGCTTGGGCTTTATCACGCTCTTGGCCGCCTTGCCCAGGGCCCCGATGGCCTTGGCGGTGCCTGAGGCAGCGCCACTGGAACCGGCCGTTGTGACGGCTGCCACGATGTCCGGGATGAGACGGCCGAATGCCCGCTCGGGATTGGAGGCCCAGGTGTCCCAGTCCAGCGCCGACTTGGCGAACTCGACCGGGTTCTGAATGCCATAGAGCAGGCTTTGGCCCAGGTCGTTGACGCTGCGTTGCCAGCCCATGAAGTCGACGGCCGCCCGGGCGGGAGAGTAGTCGATCACCATCTTGCCTAAGCCGGTCACGCTCTCCACCGTGCCCTTGACCGTTTCCGTCATCGGGTTGCCGGAGGTCAGGTTCGGGTCGAAGGTGTCCTGAATCTGCTGGCCGACGCGGTCCCAGAAGCCGCCTGTCGTGGGCAGGACCGCTCCCGGCGCGAACATCGAGTCGTCGACCGAGATCGGCGGCTTGCCGGCGCCGAACAGCTCCGGCTTGTCTAGTTCCATGCGCTCTAGGAGCGCCAGCCGCTTATTGATCTCCGGGCCCTGGGTTCCAGCCCACGCCGCTACCTGACGGACCGTGTCGGCCGAGGCGGTCGACAGCCAGGCCCCGCGCAGTAAGTTCCATAACTCCTCGCCGATGGAGTCCAGCGACGATTCAGCCTGGCGCAGTGCGTCCTTCAGGCTGCGGACTCCCTCAGGGACCATGCCCTCCAACTGACCCATGGGCCTAGCCGGGAGTGTCCGCCGGCGTACGGGCTAACAACGCCCGCAGTTCGTCTACCGCACCGGCGCACGCCCCGATCAGGGCTTGACGCTGAGCGGTCAGTTCGTCGGCGAAGCGCTGAGCGGCTGGGCCGGTCCAGACGTTCTGCGCCATGAGCGAGATCGCCCGATCCAGACCGGGGCTAGCTTGATCCGTGAGTTGCTCAGCTCGGCGTAAGGCCTGTTCCACTTGCTCCCGGGTCATACGTGACTCCTTCGGGTGCGACGACCAAGCTTGAGATCAAGGTGTGAGGCCATTGGACTGCGCTCCACTCACCGCAGCAACCGAATCGCCGGGATTGGTCTGAAGTGTCAGTTGATGCGACGCACTGCTCTGGGAGAGAGGAGGCCAATCCCTTGTGAGGAAGGCTGTCGGCTTCTTAGGCGGAGCAATCACCCTGCTCACCTGATCGAGAAGGTAGTCAAGCGGTGTGGACGGTGGCACGGATGAGCTGATGCGTGGGGACGTTGCAGTCAGCGATGCTGTCACCTACGCCATGGTCACCCGGGGCCGGGGCCTGACGAAGGAGGGCTTCGACGTCGATCGCCCCAGCCACGGTTGGCGATGGGCGAAGTGAATGATCGTCACGGTTTCGACTGGGCGACATCGTGCCCCCCGCCAGTGCCAGCGCCACGTGAGCGCCTACTTGCAAACAGGAGCCAGTCACCTCGTGGAGGGCCTGCATCCCTGGTCAAGCGGTAGATGAGGGGCGGGACTGTGTGATCGTGTAAGTCGACGTTGCTGTACACAACACTCTGCCCGGCGACCTGACCTGCCTTGATCCCGACGCCCGCCCTCTCCTTCGATCAACTCGGTAACCTGCTGCAGTGAACCTTGTGCAGCGTGCCGTTGGTGCTGTCGTCGGCTCGGCTGTGGGCGACGCGCTGGGTGCGCCATTCGAGTTCGGCCCGGCGGGAGCGTTCTCCTCTCGCTTCCCGCTACCGGGGTGCTGGCGGCGAGATGAGTGGAGGCGGCGGCTGGGACGCTGGCGAGGCCACCGACGATACGCAGATGGCTGTACACGTAGCCGAGTCACTGCTGGAGTACGGCGGCCTGGACCTGCCAGACATTTTCGCCCGCTTCCAGCGGTGGGCGGCCGATAACCCCAAAGACATCGGACTACAGACCGAAGACGTACTAACCAGCGGACTGCCTTGGGACCAGGCCGCCGCCGCCCACTACCGAAGCAGCCACCGAGCCGCCGGCAACGGCGCGCTCATGCGCGCCACCACATCGGCGGCGTACTTCGCCCGCGACGGGCGGCAGGCCACCATGGACGCCGCCCGGTGTAGAACGACACTCCGTTTGAGCACGTAGATGACGTGCGGCGACATGGCCGTTGTCCATGATCTTGAGTGTGATTGAGTCAATCGTCGCTGTTC
>NZ_JBITHZ010000095.1:0-3977 GCF_044458585.1 Nonomuraea sp. NPDC050451 | reverse complement strand
ACATGATCCACATTCCCCCGAATGCTGTGTGGTTGATCTTTACCTTCGATCATCTACCCAGAGTGATCATTTCCACACTTAGAGTGATACCCCCCGCCAGGCGTCGACTACCAGACCGCCGCCGATATCTACGCCCAGCACGGCATCATGATTGGGGGCGGAAGCAGCGGCGGCGGAGGCACGTGCATCGGAAGCTGCTATGGAGGCGGCGGTGTCGTCGATGACGCCTGCGTCAGCAGGGGATTCTGCCTCGACAGCGGAGCTATTGAGGTTTTGGACCCGGGCGCGCTTGCAGGAGATGTCGACCCATATGAGAGACTCCGCCTTATACCGGGGCTCGGACGAATCATCGATTGTCTCCAGCAGGGCGGTTGCTCAGACAGCAAGACGAACCGCCGTGCGAATGGGTATGGGAATGTAAATGTCTCAAAAATCCAGGAAGCTAAGGGCGCATCATTTGAGCTTGCCTGTGTGAGCATGTTCGGCTCGGCCGGCTGCGGGGCCGTCAAGGACGCGGCGGCCAAGGCCGCCCTCACCAAGAAATACTTGAATGAGTGCCTTGGCCCCACGTCCGGTATCGAGAGATGCAGGAATTGGCAGCGCGAGCTGGACATTTCCGATAAGCAACTGGAAGAGCTTAATAGGCAGTGGTGGGAATGGAGGGATAAGCAAAAGGGCGGAAGCCTCTGGGACGACCCGGTCTTTGATTTCTTCTTCGGAGACGCAAAGGACTGCGCGAACGGCAGTATCGTTAGCTGTGCGCTCTTTGCTGTGAATTTCGTGCCAGGGGTGGGCGTCGCAGCAAAGAGCGGGGTCAAAGGGCTCACCAAACTTGTCGGCGCGCTCGGGAAGAGCGGTAGCAGAATAGCGAAAGCGTGTAACAGTTTTGTGCCGGGAACCCTGGTGCTGATGGCAGACGGAAGTCGTAAGCCGATCGAGGACGTCCGGGTCGGAGACGAAGTCGTGGCTACCGATCCGGCCTCTGGAGAGACGAAAGCCAAGAAGGTCACTGCGCTGATCAACAGCTCTGGGATGAAGAACCTGGTCGAGATCACGATTACGGCCGAGGTTGGAGGAAAAGTTGATCTCCAGTCAGTGATCGCAACAGCTGGGCATCCGTTCTGGGTGCCTCCCCTGCGAGCGTGGGTTGATGCCACCTACCTTCAGCCGGGAACGTGGCTCCGTACGTCCGCCGGCACGTGGATCCAGATCACTGATGTGAAGAGGTGGACCGGGCAACAGTCAGTACACAATCTATCTGTTGATGATATCCACACCTATCATGTAGCAGTTGGGGCCGTCAGTGTACTTGTCCACAACTCTGCATGTGGTTTGGCGGAAACGGGAGAAGCACTGGCCAAGATTTGGGGTAAGAACCGTGTGACTATCCGCATGAGTGATAAAATGTATACGATCGATCTTAAAGGGAAGAAGCCTCATTTCGACAAGAGTACTCAACAAGAGATTGGTTTCCCTCATGTCAAGATCTACACCCTTCACAAGGGACCCAATGGTAAGGCTAATTGGAAGGAGGGGCCTACGCGAAAAGGGACGTGGGAAGATATCAGAATAGTCAAGAACTACTTTGCGAAGCTTGGCATCAAATAGCTTGAACGAAGGTGGATAACGGTAGTGGTTGGTGCAGTTTTCCTTGACGTAGAGCGATGGGTAGACAGCTTTCCCCGGATCGAGGTGTGCACCGCGTATGGGATCTTCGATCTGCGCAACTATGCTGAGATAGAGGCGATCAATATCGCCCCTCAAATGGCAAGTATGACGCTTGTTTTTCTGTGCTACCCAGATGGCAGGACGGCTGACACGGAAGAGTTCACGGTAATGCTGAAATTTAGTGGAATTCGTGACTTGAGGATCAGTCAGGCCGAAGATTTCGATGTCCGAGCCTGTGCTTTCAAAGGCATCGTGCACGACATTGAGGGTATTCGTTCACGCTTTGTTATTGACCTGGGTGACATGGACTGCGAGTTTCATGCCGAATCGTTTCAGGTCTACAAAGCCGATGGTGTCATTCCTGTGACCTTTCAGTAAACCGCACCTGATTTGAGAGTCAGGCATTGCTTCCGTATCAAAGGCGCGCACCATCTCGGCCCAACAGTGCTCGCCACGACGGGCCAGAGCGGTGTGTACCCGCCGACAGTCGTAGCTTTCCTGCGAGCCCAGCGAAAATCTCGGCGGCCAGAGCGCCTGGCAGGGCTGGGCTGCGCCGCGGTGGCCAAGGCTGGCCGCTCGCGCAATTCGTAGAAGCCCGAGCGGGACATGCCCAGCCAGGCACACATCCGCGTGAACGGTGTGTCCAGTCAGTGGTGTATCTCGATCTTGCTTGATTAGCGGGCGGTCGGGATCAGGCGGTCTTCGAAGGTTATGGCGAAGGCGTTCAGGGCGGCTTTCCAGCGGGTGATCCAGCGTTTGCGTCCCTTGCCGGTCGGGCCGAGGCTCATGATCGCCATGTAGACGCACTTGAGCGCGGCCTGCTCGTTCGGAAAGTGCCCGCGGGCCTTGACCGCCCGCCGGATGCGGGCGTTGACCGACTCGATGGCGTTGGTCGAGCAGATCACCCGGCGGATCTCGGTGTCGAAGTTGAGGAAGGGCACGAACTCGGCCCAGGCGTCCTCCCACAACTTCACGATCGCCGGGTACTTCCCGCCCCAGACCTCGGCGAACTCCAAGAACCGCTCCAGCGCGGCGGCCTCCGTAGGCGCGGTGTAGACCGGCTTGAGCGCCTTGGCGATGGCGTCCCAGTGCTGGCGGGCGGCATACCGGAACGACGCGCGCAGCAGGTGCACCACGCACGTCTGGACGACCGCCTGGGGCCAGACCTGCTCGATGGCCTGCGGCAGCCCCTTGAGACCGTCGCAGACCACCATCAGCGCATCCGCCACGCCGCGGTTCTTGATCTCGGTCAGTACGTGCAGCCAGAACTTGGCGCCCTCGCCGCCGTCGCCGGCCCACAGCCCCCAAGGATGTCGCGCTCGCCATCCACCGTCACCGCCATCGCCACGTAGATCGGCCGGTTGGCGACCTGGCCCTCGCGCAGCTTCACGTGGATGGCATCGATGAACAAGACCGGATAGACGGGGTCGAGCGGCCGGTTTTGCCACTCGGCCATCCCGTCCAGCACCTTGTCAGTGATGGTGGAGATGGTCTGCTTGGACACTTCGGCGCCGTAGACCTCGGCCAGGTGGGCGGAGATCTCGCCGGTGGTCAGGCCCTTGGCGGCCAGCGAGATGACCATCTCATCCACGCCGGACAGCCGCCGCTGCCGCTTGCGCACGATCTTCGGCTCGAAGCTGCCGTCCCGATCGCGTGGCACGCTGATCTCGACCGGCCCGACGTCGGTGATGACGGTCTTGGAGCGGGCGCCGTTGCGGCTGTTGCCTGTCTCGCTTGCACCGCGTTCGTGCTTGTCGTAGCCGAGATGGTCGGTGATCTCGCCTTCCAGCGCGGACTTCAGCACCAGCTTGGTCAGCCGGCCGAGCGGCCCGTTCTCGCCTACCAGTTCCACGCCCTCGGCGCGGGCCTGGTCGACCAGCCGGGCCACCAGCTCCCAATCCGAATCCTTGGCCTTGCTGTCCTTGGGCTGCTTGCGGGCCACGCCGGCGTCCTCCAGGTCGATCTCCGTCGATGCCTGGATCACAGTACTCATCAGGTGCGTTCTCCTTGATCAGGAGTTACACCAATGACCGGGCTCTGTCCCGTAATCGGTGGTGGCGTTAAGTGATCTTCATCGCAGCAGGATGCGGTGGCGCAGAAGGTCGAATCCGGCACGGCCGTGCATCTGTCGCATGATCCTCTTTGTGCGGGTGTTGACGCCTTCGGTTCGGCCGTTGTGGTGGGGGAGGGTGAGGGCGGCGTTCACGGCGTTGAGGTCGAGTTCGAGGCCGTTGGCGAAGCCGTGCAGGTGGGGCAGGTCAGTGGCTCGGAGGGTGGTGATCCAGGCGGTGAGCTTGGCGTCGTTGCTG
>NZ_JBITHZ010000094.1:0-4976 GCF_044458585.1 Nonomuraea sp. NPDC050451 | reverse complement strand
TCGACGGCTTCGGGGTTCCGCTCGGGGTCGAGCGAGTACAGCGCGCACAGGTACGGCGGCAGGGTCGCGTGTTCCAGCTCGATCGCCCACTGCAGGTGCTCGCGGAGGCTGTCGAGGGTGTCGATCCGTGTTCGCTGCTGTTCCAGGTGTTTCATCAGCTGCCTTGGGTGTCGAAAGGGGGCGTTTCAGGCAACGTGATCGCCGGGCCGGGAGCCGTCCTCAAGGACCTCGACCGCGTCGAGCAGACCCCGCAGGCCGATCTCCTCGCGCTCGGCGTCCGTCGGGTCGAACAGCCACTCGGTGACCGGCAGTTCGGCGACCTCCTCCGGATGGCTCGACTCGACCAGGGTCACCTCGGCCTCGACCTCGACCTCGAGCTCATACAGAAAGTCGTCCTCGCCGCTGGGAGCGCTCATCATTCCTCCATACGTGGCTTGAGTGGATGCCCGGCAGACCGGCTGACCGCGTGGATCAGCCGTACAGCGATCTGGCCGGAGGCGAACAGGCGGGTGAAGCGCTCACCCTGGTGGGCCGCCAGCGCGTACGCGGGCTCGGCCCGATGGCGGGTCGCGATCACCGCGGCGACCTGCTCGGCACGGCGCGACCAGGACCGCGGCGTCCCGCCGGGCGGGTAGATCTGCTCGACGATCTCGAACCCGGCGCCGGCGAGCAGATCGAGAAGCTCCCCCTGGGTGGGGAAGCGGTTGCCGTCCGGGACCGGAAGGATCTGCGGACCCCGGGCCACGACCACCAGAAGCCCCAGCGAGGCGCCGGGCTTCAGCACCCGGTGGATCTCGCTGAGCACCGCGGCTTTGTCCTGTACGGTGCACAGCACCCCCAGACACCAGGCGGCGTCCGCCGATCCCGCACGGAGCGGAATCCGCCGCCCGTCCCCCGCGATGACCGGCAGCCCGAACAGCCGGGCGGCGGCCCGGCATGCGGCCGGCATCGGCTCCAGCAGGATCGGCCGGACCCCGAACCGCTCCGCGGCCCAGGCCGACGGCCCGCCGGCGCCCGCGCCCACGTCCAGCAGCCTGATGCCGGCCGACAGCTCGCACGCCTCGGCCAGCCAGGCCAGTGCCGCCGGGCTCGCGCTGCCACGGCAGGCAGCCGGTATGGCGTGCCGCTCCCCCAGCTGCTCGACGGCGTCGGCGGTCCAGCCGGCGACATCATCGAACTCGGCGACCATCGCCGATGCGGTCACTGCGTAACTCCTGCCTGGGGCGCGTTACTTGCCGGCGGCGTTCTGGCCGGCCCAGTCGCGGTAGCGGATCGTGCCGACGACCGCGCCCTCGCCCGGCACCAGCGTCCGCTCGCCCGGCACGCTGCCGTAGTAGCCCGCCTGCGGGTCGCTGACCACCGTGCGCGGGTCTCCCCAGGCGGCCAGGGCGTCGCGGAAGAACTCGTCCATCCGGACGTTCTCGGGGCCGCCCACCTCGACCCGGCCGTTCAGCGGCTGCCCCACCGCGACCCGGCCGACCGCCTGGGCGACCTCCTCGCCCGCGATGGGCTGGAACTGCACCGGCGCGATCCGCACCGTGTCACCGTCGGTGGCCGCGTCGGCGATGGCGCGCACGAACTCGAAGAACTGCGTCGCGTGCACCAGCGAGAACGGGATCCCCGACTTCTCGATCAACTGCTCCTGCACGATCTTCGCCGCGAAGTAGCCGTTGTCCGGCATCCGCTCCGTACCCACCACCGACAGCGCGACGTGGTGACCGACCCCGGCCGCCGCCTCCGCGGCCAGCAGATTACGCGTGGAGGTCTCGAAGAACTCCATCACCGCCGCGGGCTCGAACGACGGCGAGTTCGACACGTCGACCACCACCTGCGCACCCTCCAGCACCTCCGCCAGCCCCTCACCGGTGAGGGTGTTGACACCGGTGCTCGGTGCCGCCGCCACCGCCTCGTGACCGTGCTCCCCCAGCTTGGCCACCAGCTTCGACCCGATCAGACCGGTTCCACCGACCACGACGACCTTCATGGCGCCCCCTTTTTCTCTCTGCCGGGGCACCCGTGTGCCGACCGGTCGCCAGCTAAGACAGGGCAGCCTTCAGGCTTGTGACAGCCGTCGCGAAATTTTTCCTTTTCATCGCGATGATTCGGCCGGCCGCTGAACCTGGATGATCGCCACCGGACAGGTCGCGTGGTGCAGGACGGCCTGGCTGACCGAGCCGTGCACCAGCGCGCTGAGCTCGTGGCGGTGGTGGGAGCCGACAACCAGCAGGGACGCCTGGGACGAGGCGTGCAGCAGTGCCTTGCCCGGGTGGCCGGTGAGCGGCTCCTGGACGATCGTGACCGTGGGGAAGCGCTCCCGCCACCGGTCCAGGACGTGCTCGGGCAGGACCGTGCCTGATCCTTCGGCGCTGACGTGCGCCAGGATCAGGGTGTTCGCCGTCCGGGCGGCGTACTCGAACGCGAAGGGCAGCACCGCCTGGCCCTCGTCGTCGATGCCGGCCACGACCGGTCCGTGCGGCGTGAGGGGCCCGCGTACGACGACGACCGGGCAGGCGGCCTCCGTCCCGAGCCGGGCGCCCACCGATCCCAGCAGCAGGCCGCCTATCTCGCCGAGCCCGCGGCTGCCCACGACGAGCAGCTCTGCCTGGTGAGAGTGGTGCAGCAGCGCGGTGACAGGCTCGGTCTCCGGCAGGCCGGTGCTCACCTCGACGCCGGGTGCGGCGGTCTGCGCGCGGGCCAGCGCGGTGGCCAGCACGCGTTCGGCGGCGTGGCGGAGGCCGCCTTCCGGGGGCGCCCCCGGCGCCGGTCCGAGGGGTGCTCCCAGCAGGGGCCAGATGAAGGCGTGGAGGATGTGCAGCGGCCTCCGGCGGCGTTCGGCCTCGCCGGCGGCCCACTCCACGGCTCGCAGGCTTTCTTCGGAGTCGTCCACGCCTACGACCACAGGGCGGTTCATCGTTGTCCTCTCATCAGGGGAATGTGCTGCTATTCGACGAGTTTTCCGACGCTTGAGACCTCGCGCATGAGCGCCGCGATCTCAGCCGGAATGGGTGGGATGGCCTCCCTGTCCACCGATCCGGGACCGGACCACACCAGGTTGACCTGCAGCGCAGGGTCGAGCTCGGGGTAGTCGGAGCGGTTGTGGCAGCCGCGGGTCTCGCGACGCTCAAGCGCGGTCTCGACCGTCGCGCGGGCGGCCAGCGCCGCGGACTTCAGATCGAAGGCGTGGGCCAGGTCCTGGAATCCGGCCAGATCCGGATGCACGCCGACGTCGGCGACGCGCGCCTCCAGGGCGGCGAGTTCGGCCAGGCCCTTGCGCAGGCCGCCCTCGTCGCGCACCACGCCGGCATGCTCCGTCATGATGTCGCGCAGGGCTCGCTGCAGGGCGCGTACGTTCTCGGGGCCGTCCGCGGCCAGGAGCTCGTCCACCTCGGCCCGTGCCGCGTCGAGCGCCTCGGCCGAGCGGCGCTGGGCGTCGAGGCCCGCGGAATACCCGGCCGCCGCCTGCCCGACGATGCGGCCGAAGACGAGGAGCTCGATGAGCGAGTTGCCGCCCAGGCGGTTGGCGCCGTGCAGGCCGCTGGCCGCCTCGCCGATCGCGTACAGGCCGTCGACCCCGGTGCTGTGGTCCTCGGGCCGCACCCAGACCCCGCCCATCGAGTAGTGCGCGGTCGGCGCGATCTCGATCGGGTCCTTGGTGATGTCGAGCATCTGCAGTTCCAGGAGCGTCTGGTAGACGCGCGGCAACCGCGTCATGATCGTCTTGCGCGGCAGATGCGACACATCCAGCCAGACACCGCCGTTCGGGGTCCCGCGGCCTTCCTTGATCTCCGTGTACGCGGCCAGGGCGATGCGGTCGCGCGTGGACAACTCCATCCGCTCCGGGTCGTACCTGGACATGAACCGCTCGCCCAGCTCGTTACGCAGGATTCCGCCCTCGCCCCGCGCCGCTTCGGAGACGAGGGTGCCGGCCGCGTTCTCCGGCGCGATGAGACCGGAGGGGTGGAACTGCACCAGCTCGGGGTCGCGGATGCGGCAGCCGGCCAGGACGGCGAGGCGGAAGGAGTCGCCGGTGTTCTCGTCTCTGCGAGAGGAGGTACGCCGCCAGATCCGGGTGTGCCCGCCGGCGGCCAGGATCACCGCATCGGCGTGGATGACGTAGCGGCTGCCGTCGGTCAGGTCGAACCCGTACGCGCCGAAGACCGCATTGTCGCGCACGAGAATGCGCGTGATGTACACGGTGTCGAGGATGGGGACATCGAGCTGCGCCGCGCGGTTGATCAGGGTGCGCTGGATCTCGAGCCCGGTGTAGTCGCCGGCGTAGGCGGTTCGCCGGTAGGTGTGGGCGCCGAAGAAGCGCTGCGAGATGCGCCCGTCCTGTTCGCGGGCGAACGGCATGCCCCAGCGTTCAAGGTCCTCGATGCCCCGCGCCGCCCCCTCGGTGACGATCTGCACGGTCTGCGGATTGGCGAGGAGATAGCTCTCCTTGAGGGTGTCCGCCGCGTGCTGCCGCCAGCTGTCCTCGGGGTCCATCGTGGCCAGCGCCGCGTTGATGCCGCCTGCCGCGAGGGAGGTGTGCGCGTCGGCCTTCGGTCGTTTGCCCACCGCGAGGACGCCGACCCCGCGCTCGGCGAGTTCGATGGCGGCCCGCAGCCCGGCTCCTCCGGTGCCGATGACCAGGACGGACGTGGCGATCCGATGCTCTGGCGAGTGCATGGTGCTCCTTTGGCCGCATGTGTGGAAAGCGGTTACGGAGAGCAAGACCGGATAGCACCGTGATTTGTGACAGGCAGAAATCTTCCTGACCTGTACCTCGCCGCCGGCCTGGCCGCGCTGCTCAGGGGGTAACAGTCCAGAAATCGCACTTCCGACGAGGGGGACGCCGGAGCAGGGGGCGATGGCGGTGGCTGATCTGGACCAGGCGGTGGCGGTGTTCGCCGGTGTGCGACCGCGGCTGTTCGGGATCGCCTACCGGATGCTGGCCAGCGCCACCGAGGCCGAGGACCTGGTGCAGGACGTCT
>NZ_JBITHZ010000093.1:0-5686 GCF_044458585.1 Nonomuraea sp. NPDC050451 | reverse complement strand
TTGCCTGCCTGATCAGGGGTGCCGAACAATTTCCACCGCCATGATCCTGGTGCCATCGGCCCCGGCGGGCAACCGGTCCCGGGACCGCTTGCTCCTGGGAACCGCGCGGCCGGTCACACGGACGTGTGACCAGCCCCGGCCTGCTCGCGGGTCGGTGCTGTTGATCCCATCCCCACCCGAAGAAGGACATCCATGCGTACGAGCTCCAAGATCGCCGCCGTGGTCGTGACCGCTGTGACCCTGCTGTCCCTGCCGCCCACCGGGTCCGCACAAGCCGCCGTGGCGTCCGCCGGGTCCGGCCAGGCCTACGTCAACGGCGCCACCGGCATGTGCCTGGCCGTGGGCCGGGGAGAGGTGAAGGCCGGCAAGCCGGTGATCCAGTGGCCCTGTATCGGGAGCAAGTCGCAGCGCTGGATCCACCGCGCCGACCGGCGGCTCGTGAACGCCAAGACCGGGCTGTGCCTGGCCATCGGGCGCGGTGAGAAGAAGCCGGGCAAGAACGCGATCCAGTGGCCGTGCACGGACGGCGGCCTGGCGCAGGAGTGGATCTACGACGGGCAGCGGCTACGCAACAAGGCCACCGGCATGTGCCTCGCCATCGGGAACGGTGAAAAGCGCAAGGGCAAGAACGCGATCCAGTGGCCCTGCAAGACCACCGCTGCGCAGGCCTGGCTCCGGCGTTGACCGTTCACTCCGTACGCCCTGCTCAGGGCCGCTCGACCAAGCAATGGAGAGACAAGCAGATGACCGATGGCGCACTTGGGGGACTCGGAACAGGTAGTCGCACAGCCTCCCAGGCTGTGGCGGATCACCTGGCGGAATGGTCGCTGCAGACCGGGATCATGGTGGAGATATGGGCCCAGCCGAAGCAGCTGCTTCCGGCCCAGATCGCCGAAATCGTTCTTGGCATGCTCCGTGAGGTCCTACAGAAGGTGCGCCCCCAGCGTGACGCTCTCCCGGCCTGTCGACGGGCAGCCGTTCACGTTCGGCGACACCGTCCCGTACGAGGTCGAGGTCACCGATCCGGAGGACTCCTCGATCGACTGCGACAAGGTCAAGGTGACCTACCTGCTCGGGCACGACAGCCACGAGCACCAGATCAGCTCCAAGACCGGCTGCTCGGGCACCATGACGATCCCGGCCGCCGGCGCGCCACGAGGGGCTGGGGGACGGCCTTGAGCGTGGCGCCCCCGGTGAGCCCGCGTGCTTCGGCGAAGGCGCTGATCCCGGCGAGGAACGCGTCGTGGTCGCCCTCGTAGGGGCGGCTGTGGTCGGGCTGGGGGACCTTCGCGGCCAGGTCCCGCACCTGGGCGGTCATGGCGTGTACCGTGTGGGCGAGCGAACCCTCCTGCTCGGGGTCCAGTTCCTGCTGCATCAGGTCGGAGTCCGGTGCGTCGCCGGGAGGGATGAACAGCCCGTCGGCCAGGCCGTTCTTCAGCCACAGGGCGTTCAGCCGCCACTGCAGGGGTGTACAGCTCGCCCAACTGCTCGTCGAGCCGGTGCTGATCGTCGTTGAGGGTGGCCAGCCAAGGCGGCGGGGTGAACGGGGCGGGCGTCGATGCCGGATCGGCTGTTTCCTCGCCGGTTGTGGTGCCGGCAGTCGTGGGGTCGGCAGTGGTGCTGTCGGCGGGGGGCGGCGTCACGGTCCAGTGGTGGCCTCCGGCCGAGGCGCCGAACGAGGCGTCGTGGGTGTGGCGGCCTACCCGCGCGTCGCCGCCTTTTTCGTCGGCGAGGTCGAGGACGTTGTGCAGGAAGGTGCGCAGCAGTTGCAGGTCGGCGGCGGAGGGGGAGGCGCTGGCGGCGTGCAAGGAGCGGCCGGCCAGAGCGGTGAAGGCGTCTTCAGTGGTGTTGGCGATGGCGAGGTTGAGTGCACCGCTGTCCTTGATGGTTTCCAAACGGTCGGGGACGGGTGGTGCCGCTTGGGGGTCCGGGTCCCAGGGGATGGTCAGGGCCGTGCCGCAGTACAGGCTGCGGGTGGCGGGGGTGACCGCGCTGTCCTGCCCGGGCGTGCCGGCCAGGCGGGGGTCTTGCCAGTCGTCGTGGAAGGAGAAGACGTTGCTGTTGTGCGGGGTGTAGGAGGTGAAGTACGGGTCGCCGCTGTCCATGGCGGTCAGGTACAGGGGGTCGCCCGCGGCTCGTTCCGTCCAGGGCGTGGCGTCGGTGAGCGGGAAGGCGAGCCCGATGCGGATCCGGGGGTCGTCGGGCGTCATGGTGTTGCGGTAGGGGTCGGGGCTGGCCTGCCAGGCGCGCAGGGTGTCGGGGGAGACCAGGTACGGGCTGGACCTGTCGGAGGGGTGGCCGCCGTCGGTGCCGCTGTTGGGGCAGTCGCTTTCGATCACCCATGCCTTGGCGCGGCGGGTGGTGGTGCCGCTGAACCGGACCACCAGTCGCCCTCGTCCGGCTCCGGGCTCTTGTAGTCGTCCAGCGCCTGGTAGTTGTGCTGCCAGGTGCGGAAACCGTCCCGCTTCCACAGCGCGGGGTTGACCACGAGGGCGTCCAGGCCGACGGGCACGACGAGTGTGGGCAGGGTGGTCAAGCGTGGACTCCGTTCGGGCCGGTGAAACGGATGGCTTCTGGCACCTTGACCATCTGCATGGCCAGGTCGGCGGGCCCGACCGCGCCGACGGCGGCGCCGTGGGCGGCGTCCAGAGCGGTCTGGAGTGCGGGCCTGAGCGAGTCGATGTTCAGGACTCGGCAGTTGCCGGTGCCGGTTCTCAGGTGGTCCAGGACGCCGAAGGGGACGCCGGAGCGGAACTGCTCGCCGAGCTTCAGATCTGTGGGGAAGTTCGGCGCCAGCATGTTCCGCAGCGGGATCATGCCCTGGTCCTCGACGCCGAACCGGAAGCCCTCTTGGGGCTCGCGCAGTTCAACCGTCGCGGGCAGGCCGTCGAACAGGCACAGCAGCACGCTGGGCGCCACGTGGTCCATGCGCAGCACCGGAAGCGGCGCACCGCTCCGGTTGCTGGCGCGGCCTCTTCCTTACGGCGCCTTTCCTGGGATTGCGCTCCAGCGCTCGACACAGGCCGACGCCGAACTCGCGGGCGGCGGCGGGGACGGACTGGCCTTCGGCCTCGGCGAGCCCGGGCGGCGGCCAGCACGTCGCAATGGGTGGCGGGCGGATGACGTGTCCGTGCTGCTGGACCGACCAGCCCGGCCCGGCCGCCGTGTGACGGCGGAGAGCCCCACGGCTTGGGACTTGTGTGCCCGGGATTACCGGCGCAGTGCGTATTTGTGCGCCGACCGACCGGCCCCGCGGCGTGTGTACTTCCCGAGGCCCGCAATCCGGCGGGTCGCTTCATCAAGAGGGATATATGTTCGAATCACGAAGACTGAGACGTGCCGCTGCGTTCGCCGCCGCCATGTGCGTGGCCGGAATCGGTGTCGCGCTTGCCGCGCCGGCGCAGGCCGCCACCGTGTACAAGGAGCTCGAATACCGCGGCAACGCCTCCAAACTGGTCCTGACCGCGGCAGGGAACTTCGACGGCTCCTTCGTCCAACTGAAGGCCGACACCAACAGCGCCCTCGGCCAGTGGGAGCAGACGGCGACCTTTTCCTCGGGCGGCGGGCAGTCCGCCTTCATCTACAAGCTGCGGGCCAGCGTGGAGACGGGCTCTGAGCTGTGCCTGACCGCCACGAGCACCGTGGACGTGGTCGTGGCCGCGTGCAACAACACCGACAGCCAGAAGTGGTTCCACCCCACTGCGGTGTCAGGTCCTGGCGGCAGCCTGCCGACCAAGAACGTCGCCAACCTCCGGCACCTGGGGCAGCCCCAGTCGTCCTCGGCAACATCGCTGTCGCTGTTCGGGCCGATCGGCGTGCATTTCTGGGCCAAGCGCACTGCCTGAGCCATCGAGGTGACCAGGCGCAGGGCCCGGCATCGTGAAAGCCCCCGACCTGGCCCAGGTCGGGGGCTTGATCGATGTGGTACGCGCGGGGTTCTTATTGGCAGGGGGTGTACCCGCCACGGCCGCGCCACCAGGCGCAGGCGGAGCCGAGCGTGTCTTTTCGGGCGTTGAAGGTGGCCGCGGCGACGGGGAGGCTGTCGACGCCGGGCAGGCGCTCATCAAGGCAGCGGCCGTGTTGCAGGAGGCGGCCAAGGAGGCGCACAGCCTCCGCGCGATGGGCGAGCTGATGACCATGACCGACTGACGCAGCGCCTCAGGTGTGACCTGCAACGCAGCTTGACCGGGAATCTGCAACATTATTTGGCCGTGTACGTCACGAACAGCGACGGTGATCGAGCTGATGCCGACGGCGTCAGCTGTGGCGAGCCATCTTGAAGGCGGAGATCAGCAAGACGATGGCCAAGGTGGGGATGAGCACCAGGTCCGGGATGACGCCGAGCATCAGGCCGCCGAGCAGTGCGCCCGTAAGGGAGCCGGCGACCATGACGGCGACGAAGCGCAGGTTGGTTCCCAGGACGGCGAAGCTGCCATCGCGGCTGTAGCGGGCGAAGGCGACCAGCATGGTGGGCAGCGAGACGACCAGGGACAGACTGCCGGCGGTCTTGATGTCGACGGAGTAGAGCAGCACGATCGTAGGGATCAGCAACTCGCCGCCGGCCACTCCCATGATGGCGGCCACCACCCCGATGCCGAACCCGGCCGCGACCCCGGCGATGGCCTGCACCGGGCCGGGCAGGGCCAGGGTGCCCACGGCGGTGGTCTGGGTGAGGACGAGGGCGGCGGCCATGAGCACCATGAGGGCCGCGAGCACCTTGTAGAGGGTGGCGGTGCGCATCCGGATCGCCCAGGAGGCGCCTGCCCAGGCGCCGAGCAGGCTTCCGGCCAGGAGGTTGGCCGCGATCGTCCAGTGCTCGCCGAGCTCGGCGAGAGGAACAGCGGCCAGCCGGGCGGGCAGCGCGGTGAGCACCACGATCAGGCTCATCGCCTTGTTCACGATGACCGCGGACAGAGCGGCGAGCCCGAACAGGCTGATCAGCAGCGGCAACCGGAACTCGGCGCCGCCCAGGCCGATCATGCCGCCCAGCACGCCGACCGCCGCGCCAGCGACGAAGGCTAACGGGAGCGAGCGTGTCACACGTGCGGGGACAGCAGCCTCTTCCTGGGTCACGCCGGTCAGCTTAGGTCGGGGCGCCTGAGGCAGCGTGACCAAGCACCTTGCTCAGGGCCCGCTTGCCTCACGTGCCTAACGCCTTCTCTGCACCCAGAAAGGGAACCTCACGCCGTCGTTGAGCTTCATCACCCGTTTGACTTGTTCCAATCGCGGCGATGGCCTCGGTAGTGACGGCGTCGGGGATGTTCAGGCCCAGGTGAGCGAAGGCTGTGGTCAAGACAGTGGCGAGTTCGTCGGCGGCCAGGGTGCGGTAGTGGTGGACGAAGCCGATGCGGCTATAGAGCTGGGGGTAGCGGGCCAGGCGCTTTTCTATGCCAGGCATGCCGATGAGGATCAGCCCGAGGCTGACTGAGGGTGGGAATCGATGACGACGGACACGCCCCGCCGGATCGTCCTGGTGCGCCATGCCAAAGCCGAGTGGAACGACGGAGACGATCACGAACGGCCACTGGCCGACCGCGGCCGCAAAGACGCGCCCGCCGCCGGCCGATGGCTGGCCGGATCAGGCGTCACGCCCGGGCTTCCCCTCGTAACGTGGAGACCGAACCAAGAGAGGTTTGGTCTTGGCAGGAACCACGAGGCGTCGCTTTGATCCGGAGTTCCGGGCTGG
>NZ_JBITHZ010000092.1:0-5904 GCF_044458585.1 Nonomuraea sp. NPDC050451 | reverse complement strand
TTGGTCGACTGCTGTCTTATCGGGAGCCTCCTCTCATCCGCCACCGCTTCCCACAGACCCATCCTGACCAGTGCCGTCACGATGGAAAGAGCTCACTGTTCAGCACGACCGACGGCGTTCATCTGCCGACCGATGCCCCCCATCGGGCCAGCAGCATCTGCACGGTCTTCCGGGCCAGCGCCCTGGAAACGGCTTCTCATCTCGCTCGCACGCATGGGTGCGTTCCTGCGGCGAGAGCCGTCCTTGCTCTGTGGCGACTCGAAGCGAAGAGCGCTGAGCCGGCGGCGACGCCGTGCAGAGACCGCCGACGCCCCCGGCCCGGCGTTGACCGTTGGATTCGGCCTTGACCATTGCCATCCAGGTGGGCGTCGATACGCCCTGTCCGGCACGGCCGGGAACACGGTGGCGGCGCTCCACGCCGTACAGACGGCGGCACGGGCAACAGGACCGCCATGCACCCGTAGCCAGCCACCACCGGGGCCATGGCTGAACGGGAAAGCGCGGGATGCGTGTCTGGAACAGGACTACCGAAGGCACGCCCTTCGAACAGGGCGATCAGTCCCTTCACCGGCCGCTTCCAGGGCTGAGCGCCACCCCGCCCCTGCTCACCACCACACCGGCCCCGCCCGACAGCACCAAAGAGAACAGGACAGGACACACGATGGCTGAGGGACGCACCTTCAAACGCTGCTCCTGCCGCGACGCCGACGGCAAGGCACTCGGGCAGAAATGCCCCAAGCAGCGCCCCTCCGACGGCGGATGGAGCTACCGACACGGCATCTGGAACTACCAAATCGAACTCCCACCCGGACCCGACGGCAAGCGGCGCGGGCCGCTGCGCCGCGGCGGTTTCGCCACCCAGGACGCGGCCAAGGACGAACTCGGCCAGGTGCGTGACCTGCGCGGAGTTCAACAGATCAGACCATGATCAAAGCGCGCCCTGCAGGATTCGAACCTGCGACCGTCGGATTAGAAGCAAGATCCTTTAGTGTCGCGCTGTGCCGTTGAGTGATAGTTAGTGCCACCTCAGCGCGTTTTGGGTGTCCGATGATGCCAAGTCCTGACGGCGTGTGACGGAGCGTACGAGCACGCACCGAGCACGGTCGGGCCGCCCTATTCGACAATGCGTCGCGGCCCCCCGGAATGGATTCCGCGCTCAGCCACACCGGCGCCAGCTACTGATGACGGTCGCAGTGCTCGGCACGTGCTCCAACCCATGCAGCACTCCCGTGGACGCAACTCCGGCCTGACGAGACCAACTCGGTGGCATCCTCCTCTAATACTCACATGCCGCTTGACCTGCACGGACGGAAGTGTCAGCAGGCGCAGTGCTGCTGACGGCGTGGCGGCGCGCGCGGACAGCCTGCGACACCTACACACTCCTGGTGGAGGCCACCGCCCGCCTGCAGTCGGCCGACCTCACGCATCGGCTCGGCTTGGACCACACCGGCCCGATCAGCCGCGAGACCGGCGCGGTATTGACCGGCCTCCTGCGTGGCCCCTGACTGTCAGACTCCGACGTGGATGTGTGCCGCCCAAAACGACGGGGTGGCGGGGAACCGCTCGCGGATGGTACGGATGGCATGATGCAGCGCGTGGGGGACACGACCGGTGTTTGTGCCGAGGCCGGCGTAGAAGAGGTCGGCGACCTGGACGGCGACGCGGTCGTTGATCTCCCACAATGTGCCGACGACCTGTGAGAACCCGGCGAGCTGGAACGCCGAGGCCAGATGCACGGCCTCGTCCATCAGCTCGGTGGGGGGCGCGGCGGCGGTGCCGCAGGCCGACAGGTACGCCAGAGACGCGTGGTGGAGCGTGACCTGGGCGAGAGTGGCGACACTCAGCGGGGCGTCCTGGTGGTCGTGCAGCAGCAGCCTGCTCCTCGAAAGGTCATCGGTGTCGGTGTGGCCGTGGCAGGCGAAATGTGCGATCGCGCTGCCTGGAAGGTGCGCGAGAACGTCGGCCTTCCTGGCCTTCCCGGCGGTGCCGTCGAGCCCGGATCCGGGTTCGGCGAGCACGACAGGGTGGGGCAGGCGGGCACGTACCAGCTCGACCTCGGCCGGAACATGAGGTAACCGGCCGTGCCCGGGAGTATCGGGCATCGCCACGATGAGCGAGCGGACCGGCTCGCCCGCGCCGGACCGGAGCGCGAGCCTGGCACGGGCGTGGCGCAGCGCCCCTATCGTCGGAGTGTAGGAGGAAACGACCCGGTCTATCACCGTACGCCGGTGAACGTGGTATCCCGCCGCGTGGAGTGGCAGCAGGCCCAGCAGCCCTGAGGGAACCCACCACAGGCGTGGCCACTCCTCCCCGGACGCGGGCTCGTGGTCGTAGCCCAAGGTGCTCAGGACGGGTTCGGTGACGGCGTCCCACAGCCATTCCAGGACCATACGCATCATGGTTTGGGCCTCAATGCGGAGTTGAGGTGTCGTGGAGGGGTGGGAGGTGACGTGCAGGGCCTGGTGGAAGATCTCGACCTGGTCGATCACCTCGGCCGGCGTCAGATCCGGGAGGGGCAGCGTGGTGATGCCTCCTTTCGTGAGCAGCAGGGCGTCGCTGCGCCGGGAGCTGAGGTTGACTGCCACGATCGGCCCTGCCTGGGACTGGGCCAGAAGGTCCTCGGTGGTGGGCGGGAGGGCGAAGGAGGGGTCCACGGCGCGGATCCTGATCAACGTCTCCTCGAACTCCTTGGCCAGGCGCCGCCGCTCCCCCGGAGCAATGGCACGTTCCGCCTCGTCGCGGTCGGGGCGCTCCAGCAGGTCACGTAGCCGGACGAACCGGGCGGCCAGCACCGGATCCCGTTCGCGCAGGCCTGTCAAATCGCTGCGGGTGTTGAGCGCCTGGCTGAGCAGCACCGCCCTGGCCCTCTCCATCAAACTCAGCGCCCGCTCGGCCCCGTCCCTCTGCGCTCGGTCCGCATCTCTCCCCGCCCTTATCTTGCTGTCGGCGCTAGTCAGCACGGAGGCGACCGCTTCGGCGGCGAGCCCGGCGAGCCTGCCGACGGCGAACTGCTGATCGGGTCGGCGCAGATATCGAGGCGCCACCGTGGGCAGGAGCCGTACCGCCTCTTCCAGCAGGTCGGCGGCCCGCTCAGGGTCGGATTCGACGACGAGACCCGCCGACGACGACGCGGCCTCCACGCGGGTCAAGGGGGCGGCGGTCGCGGCACCGGCCGCCTCCTCGTAAGCGCTGCGCGCCTCCTCCAGGTCGGACTCAACCCCGCCGCGCTCGAACCGCAGGCGCAGCGCGGCGGCGAGGTTGCACAGAAACCTAGCGCGATGAGGATGATCCTCGGGAATGCACCGCACCGACTCGCGACCCGCCTCGACGGCCCCGTCCAGATCAGCCTCGCCCCGACCAGCCTCATTCCCACCGTCCTCGAAATGCTCCGACCGGAGCCGCAGCGCAACCCCCCAGCTGGACAGGCGCGCCGCGCGCTTGGGGTGGTCGGCGGGCGTGTCACGCATCGCCTGACGACCCACCTCGATGGCCTCGTCCAGATCGCTCCGGTTCCCGTCGCGCTGGAACCGGAGCGTCAGGGCGATGCTCACGTTGGAAAGCCGCCCCGCGCGGTTCCTCCCGTCCATGGGCGTGTCCAGCACCGCTCTCCGCCCTACCTCAACGGCCTCATCCAGATCGGCGGGGTCATCGGCCCACTCGAACCGGGTGCGCAACACGTTGCCGAGGTTCGACAGGTACATCGCACGGTTGCGGTGACCGGGCAGCGCGGTCTCCACGGCCCGGCGGCCTAGCTCGACCGCAGTGTCCAGATCGGCTCCGTCGCCGGTCCTGTCGAACCGCTCCCGCAGCGCGAGCGCGAGATCGGTCAGATGGCTTCCGTAATCATGATCGTCTCGAGTGCTGGCCTGCACGGCCTGCTCCAGCACGGCGATCGCCTCGTCGGCGTCTGCCGCGTCGCCGACGCGTTCGTATCGGGCCTGCAGGGCGATTCCCAGAGCCGACAGGCACGACGCGCGATCCAGACAGCCGGACGGTGCTGCCTCCACCGCCTGGCGTCCGGCCTCGATGGCGGTGTCGAGATCGGCCGGATCCCCGTCCCGCTCGAACCTGGCCCGTAACACCAGTGACAGATTGCAGAGCGCCGCATGGTTGGGATCATTCGGGGAGACCGCCTTGACGGCCTGGTCCAGAAGATCGACCGCCTCCCGCAGGTCGGCCGGATCACCGATGCGGGCGTACCGGAGGCGCTTGACGTTCCCCAGATTATTCAGGACGACCGGTTCCTTGGGATGACCGCTGGGAAGGGCTGCGACGGCCCGTTCCAGAACGGTGGCCGCCTTGTCCAAGTCCACCTGATCCCAGGTATGCCGATACCGCAGCTGCAGACACGTGCCCAAGGTTGACAGCATCTCGGCCTGCCTGATGTCTTCGGCTGGGATGTCCTCCACCGCCCGCTCCAGCACCTCGATCGCCCGCCCCGCGTCGGTCAGGTCTCCAAGGTGAGCGAAGCGCAGAGTCAGCGCGTTCCCCAGATTCGCGAGGTAGACGGCGTGATCGCTAGAAGCGGCGTCCAGCAGGTGCTGCCACAGCTCCACGAGCGCGGTGAGCCACGCGGGGCTCGCGACCACCCGGGCCCGTTCGGTTAGGGCGACGGCAATGGGCTCGACCTGCTCGGCCAGAATGGGCAGGAACGGCTCCGGCAGATCGTCATCCCCAATGGCGAAGCATCTCGACAGCAGGGCGACGGCATCGTCCAGTTCCCGCTCGCCGCGGCCTTCGGGCATGGCCTGGTAGCGGTACCAGTGGAGCATGCCCAGCACGTACCTGGAGCGTATGTCCCGGTCGTCGTCTCGCAGCAGGCGGGACAGCGTGGCGGCCTGGGCGAACAGCCGACGATCGAACAGCACGGAGAAGTCCCGTGCGGTGATCACCCGTCCGAGCTGAAAAAAGATCGCTTGGGCGAGCCTCTCGCGCTTTTTCATCCGGTCTGCGCTCCCGTCACGTGGCCGTGGGCATTACCGCATGCCGAGCGTACGACGAAGGGTCGGTGACCACGGGTCGGTTCACCTGGACGCGGAGACCGCATACGGGTGCTGACCCGGCGCCGCGAGCGCCAAGAGGAGCTGAGCGCGAGGGCGGGCGCAGGCTGGCAGGACTCGGGATACGTGTTCACCACTGCGGACACCGCGCCGCTGCCGCCAGAGTTGCCTCACCGGCCGGTTCCGCCAGTTGGTAGTGGCCATGCTCGGGCACGCCAGCATCGTGCTGACGCCGACACGCGAGAGGGTAGCGGTATCACGAAAGATCGCCGACAGCTTGCGGGCTACGGTCGAGTGCGCATAACGCTTCTCCAGCGCGTTGACGTAGGGCTCGACCTCGATGCGGTAGGCGTACAGCGGATTGCAGGGCCAAAGGATGCTGCGCCAGGACCGCCCGCAGGAAAAGGGCTCGCCTCGAACGGGGGCAGGCCCTTCTGCATCTTCGCGTTACTGGTTCGGCCGTCCCTTTCCGCAGCCGATCTCCACTTGAGCGGCAGTTCGTCGCGGCCCTGGAAGTTCCCTGCCGCGTACGGCGGTGTCCGCGAGGCGGCATGCCTTCAACGGCAAGCCAACGTGCCTGACGTGCCCGAAAGATCATCTCGCTCTGACCTGTGAGAAGAGGCTAAGAACCCAAGATGACTGCGGAACCTTCCTGTCTGGCACGACCGGCTGGCTGTACGCCGCGGAGCGCGAACCGAAGTCACCACGAGCGCCAAACGGCCGTTTTACCCTGCGTGGGCTGCCAGTACGCCCCCGGGGCGCCACAGTTGAGGCCAGATTTCACTGGCGTCTGGCCAGAACATGCCGCTACTAGGAGCTGTTTAGAGTTCGGATCATGTGGTTGAGGTGAGGAGTCTTAACCACATGATCGAGCCTCGGAGGTAGAGTCCGGCCTCGTAGCTTT
>NZ_JBITHZ010000091.1:0-6509 GCF_044458585.1 Nonomuraea sp. NPDC050451 | reverse complement strand
GCTGTTGCCCGCATCGCGCAACCGCACTCGTGCAGGCGATCCTCGTGCTGCAGCTGGTGGAAGAAGGCCGCTACTCAGGATGAAAAGGGCTCACTTATCTAAACGGCATCGGGATAGAGTGGCACAATTTCCGGCTCCGGCGTCCGTGGTGCGCGGAATTCGGCACCTGGCATTGCCGGCCCACACGAGCTCATTGGTGTAGTCTCGGCTCAGTTCGCGATAGGGGCCTCGTCGTATCGGCGACGTATGAAGCCGAGCATCTCCTGCAATTCGGTGGCGCTGATCCGCCGTCCGTGGACTTGTGTCGACGTCACCGGCATCCGGCCGGCATAGGCCCACTTGAGAAGACCATCATGGGATATTTCCGCACGAGCGTGATTGGCATTGTCGGGATGGAGGCAGAAAGGGATGTCGAGGATCCCTGACTTGAAGGCTCTCAAGATGGCCGAGGGGACGGTGGGAGCTAGCTCCAGGACTGCTTCCAGCATCGCCTCAGCTTCGCTGAGTATCTCCTTCTCCAACACCTCGGCAAGTCCGTCATCCAGCGTCGGGTATGACCCCGGCGGCTGTTCGCCGGCAATTTTGAGCGCGGCTATGTTGTCACTGACGAGAGGTATTCTGAAAGCTTCAGAAACGGTCTTCACAACGAGCCGATCGGCTCCCGCTTGGCGCGCCAGGTGGGCGCTGTCGATAATTAGCCGACGAGCTCCCTCGGCGCTTTGCGGAAAAACGCCCATGTAGGTGTAGATCACGAAGTGGATATCTATCTCTGGCAGGACTGCCGTCGTGAGCCGGCGAAGCGCGCGGATGGCCGCGATGTCCTGGCAGGGGTTGATCTGCTGGGCGTAGCTCAAAGAAAGGCTGCGGATCCCATAAGAGGTTGCGAACAGTCCTTCAAGAATGTTCAGAGCCACCAGCAGCGACGGTGGGCACAACTGACCGAGCATGCAGCCGGCGAATGATTCGAGATGCACCTCCGTCGGGCACGAGGCGAGCAGTTCACTCGCTCGCGCCCATTCCGCGACCGCCGTGTTCAGCGGAGTCCGGCCATAAGGGAAGCAGTAGGAGATGGGGCCGCCCTCCGTCGCGTGGATGCCGGCCTCGAGCATCGACGCGAAGATGTCGACAGGAGTTGGAGAGCCATGCCGCAATTGCACGGGGAAATCCGGACGCAACGATGCCAGCAGGCTGGAGGTCCGGACAGGGCCATGTGCAAGAAGCGGATACCCGTTGAGCGACCAGCCCTTGCGCACCGCATCGTGCGCCGCCTCGTACTGCCTGGTCCGCGTATAGCTGTCGAGCGTGATCGTCCCGACCGTATACGGCAGCGCCGCGACGGCCTGCAGCCCCGCCCGCATCTTGTCGACGTCGGGAAAGCCCATACGCGGCTGCACGACGAGGTGACCGGACCCGCTGGCATCGCGAACCGTTCGCGAGAAGAGATTACGGACGTCGGCCATGGTCACTCTCGCGTGGTGAGGGCGTGGTGGTGAGCGTTCTCGAAGCGGCGGAGGAACTCGTCTAACCGGTTGATGGAGTCCGGGGTGTCGAAAACCGCGTCGTAACCAAGACGCAGCAGCTCCTGTGCCTGGTCGGGGGGGAGAGGCCCGGCCACGCCCAACTTTCCTCCTATGACCACTTGGAGGCCGGCAAGTCCAGGGACCCGGCGAATGGCGCGAATGCAGGAGGGTGCCTCTATGACACCGTGACCGTTGACAGTGCTTAGGACAAGCAAGCTCGCATGCTCGGCCGAGCAGCTTTCGATGATCTCCTCCACAGGAGTGCAGGGTCCCAAGTTCGTCACCTGGTGACCGCGTTCCTCGAGCAAGAGTTGGAGATACATCAAATTCCAGGTGTGCGCGTCGGACGAAATCGTCGCAACGACGGTGCTCAGAGCGCGACTGACCACGGCGTCCGGCAGTGACCTCGCCGTTCCTGTTTCCACGTTGGTTTGCTCCTTCAAGACCACGGCGACACGGCGCGCTCGAATCACCGCAAGGGAACGAATGGCCCGCCATCGTTTGGGGTTCAGGCTCCATAAGGAGATGGGCGCCCGGCGCCGTGACGCAAGGTGCCTCAGAACACCGCGGAGTTCATCGTCGCGAACAGCTGCTCGGCCTGTTCGGAGAGCTGGGTCGCTTCGGGTAGGTTGCGCGCGCTGCCACGCAGTACGCGATGTCTCCCACGTATGGCTCGAAGGCGGTCGTGAGAATGACACTCTTCTGCTTCTCTTGGTCGCAGGCCAGGTCGATGTCCCGCACTGCCCAAAGGGTCTCCGCGAACCAGGGAACCTTCCAGGTCGTCCTCTCCAGGATGATCCGATCGTACTCGTACCGGCTGCCAATGATCTTCTTACGATGATCTCGTAGATATATCTCGAGCCGCTGGTGCGTCCGTTGCACTCGGTGAGAAGGACTTGTCCTTCGGGTGTCACGATCGCGTCGGAGCTGAAATAGCCTCGATGTCCCATGGAGTGGACCATCCGCGCCAGGCCGTAGCCGCACTCCATCATGCGTTCGGTGAGTTCAGGCGATTGGAACGGAAGAGGCGTGATTGCACCGACGCAATGAGGGGCGTATGGCATTTCCCCGGTCCCGCGCAGCTCGGACTCGTCCTCCCCGATGAAGAACTCGGCGAACACGGAGGCGCTGTCGGGGTGGTGTTCCTCGACTACGATCCGGTTCTTGCCCTTCGCCGTGAGAGCGTCCCACCGATTGGCAATATATTCGCGCACGTGGTCTTCGTCCGTGACGACAACTATCTCCCTCGCCTTCCGGGGATATATCCCTTGATACGGGCTCAGCAGGTAGTTGCCGCTGCCGGACGCAAGATATTCCTGCTTCAGTGTGAGCGGCACCCCGTCAGCGATCAGTCGCAACGCGGAGTCGGTGGCGGACTGGAGGTTCGTGTGAACCGAATCTCGGGCGATGGACATGCCGACGGCGGCAAGGGCACGGAACACGGCCTCGCTGTTGGTGAGCAACTCTCCCTCTCGGTGGAAGCATTCGTGCCCCGCCAGCCGATCCTCGATCCCCGGCAATTCCGCCGGCGCCGCCACGGACGGATCGGGCCAGAGCACGACGATCTCCTCGATGCCATCGCCCGCGGCCGCCGCGCGTATTTCTTCGTGAAGGTCGCCGTCCTCGGCGAACCAGAACAGGCGTTGCCTGCGATTATGCACAAGAGTCTTGCCGTGATTTCCGACGGTGCCCTCATTGAGAATGCTGGCAACGAGCAGTCTGGCCATAGGGCCCTCCTGTTTCTGACGCCGGCGATGGGGTGGTCGGTCACTTTGGCGAAGACAGTCCAGGCGGATATCCCCGACGCATGTGGTCGCTGAGCAGGACTCCGCTTCGCCGCTCTGGCGCCTGCCGAAAGTCCTGCCGCTCACATGTCGTGGGCGTACGAGTTCAGACAGCCTATAGACTCTCGCCTGCCGTGAACCAGCTGTTCAACGAGTGGCATTGCCCGCGGGGGCGGCAGTTACCTCGTGGCGCCGCACGGCGGGGAACCCGACAAGAAGTCCTGCCTCGCCCTGGATTTCGATCTGCGGGGCCAGGAATCTCAGGACATCACCGTCATAGTCGTCGTGCGCGTTGGGGAAGACCACCGCGCGGAGACCCGGCGAAGACGTATCTTGTCCGGCAGGTCCGGCTCGGGGCCGGTGTCTTCGTGCGGGCCGAAGAAGTGGCCTTCGTCGTGCCGTAGGAAGTGCGGTGGCTGATACTCGGTCAAGGGGCGGCCGAAGTGACTGACCAGGTGCGGCACAAGGGTGGCGAGTCGGCTGTTCACCTCGCTCATCGCCTCGGCGGAGACGTCAGCTCGCTTCGTCTTCCGAGATTGCACATCGGTTATCGGACCTCCTCGGCCGCCAGGATTCACAGCCGCCGCCTTAACGGTGCGCGGTCCACTTCGTCGCGCAACCAGGCGCCCAGCTCAGGCTCCAGGAGGTTCTTGTCGATGAAGAGCTCTTGGTTGTCTACAGCGTGATGTGCCTTACGCGGCATCGCTCCTTCTGGCGACATCGACATCGCCGCGTGCCCCCCATGAGTTTTTGGGGCATGCGGTTTGTCGTGCGTGCCGAGCACTCTTCTTGAGAAGGTGTTCGCAGCAATCCGAGGTGGGAGGTGGAGTGAGACGTCGGTGTGTCGCCGACGGCGTTCTCGCCGCCGTTTGACTTGGGTCTGGTGGTGATCTAGGTAAACTGCAAAGTGTGTTCGGTCCGTTGGATGGCGTCGGCCTCGGCTTTCCTACCCGAGATTGCGAAACAACCCAAGGCGTTGCGATCGTGGCTCGCGTGCTGCTTGAAGACATCGTCCCCCGGCTTGACGCTACTTGCGTGCTTTGTAGCGTGGTGCCGGTTTCGGGTGTCGTGGGTGGCTGGTTGATCCACGCCTTGGTCGGCAGCAGTGGCGGGTAGGGTCGCCGGCCGCGGAACCGTTCCGGATGCGCCTGGAAGGCCGCGTGGAGGGTGGCGATCCGGCGGGCCTGGATGTGCACGGCAGTGCCGTCATGCACCGAGGCGGGCGTGTGCATCGCAATCCCGGAATGACGATGCTCGTGATTGTAGTAGTGGAAGAACTGGCCGCAGAACACGTTGGCGTCTTCGATGGAGCCGAACCGGCCGGGAAAAGCCGGACAATATTTGAGGGTTTTGAACTGCGCTTCGAAGTAAAGGTTTTCGTTGGACGGGGATGCGATTGGTCGATGCCGAGGAGCGTGAGCAGGCCTGTGACGGTGTTGGAGGTCATCGACGTACCGCGGTCGGCGTGGATGAAGCGGGGCGCGACCGCGTGATTGGCGGCGATGGCATTTTGAATGAATTCTTTGGCCAGGGTGCCGTTCTCGTGGGCCAGATCCCCGTGGACGACTTTACGGGAGAAGATGTCGATGATGACGTACAGCAGGTAGTGGACGCCCCGCACTGGGCCTTTCAGTCTGGTGATGTCCCAGGACCGCACGAGGTTGGGGCGGTCGGCCTCCAGTTCGGGTTTGCTGCTCGGCGGGCGGACGGCCTGGGCTCGCCGCTTTGCCCGCGTTCGCAGGAGGCGGTACATGGTGGCCTGCGAGCACAGGTAGACACCCTTGTCCAGCGGGATCGCCCACACCTGGCCAGGCGACTTCTCGGCGAAGCGCGGCGAGCCGAGCACCGCCAGGACCTGCTCGCGTTCATCGTCGGACAGTTCGGCCGGGTGGTGAAACGGCTGGCGCGGTCCCTGCACGGGCGGGCGCGGGTTGCGCCGGCGGTGCACCGTGGTCCGGGATTTCCCGAACACCGCGCACGCTCTCACCGTGCCGACCGACTTTTCCAGGGCCGGGAAATACTCGTCCAGGACCTGGTTCAGTTCGTGTCGGAGTCCGCGCTGCTTGAGATGTCCTGAAGCAGCGCGTGCTGATTCGAAATTCGGTGAGAAGACGGGCGCGGCAGCGAACCCCAGCCAAGGATCGTCGGTCAGGGGTTGCCGGGAGCTCGGGTGTCAGACTGCGGCGTCTCCGAGGACTACGGGACGTCCGGTGAGTTGTTCGAGCTGGCGCATCAGGTTGCGGGTCTGCCGCTCCTTGTTGATGCGGGATTCGTAGAACCCGGGCGCGAGGTCGTGGAAGCGGGCATCGGGATCGGACAGCAGGTGCCAGGCGATGGTGAGCACGGAGTTTCCGACGGCGACCAAGGCTCGTCGTTTGCCTCGGCGTTTGGCGATCCGCCGGTATCTGGCGCCGAGGAAGGTGTCGGTGCGGGAGGTGGCGATGCCGATCTCGCCGAGCGCGCCGCTGAGCCAGGGGTTGCCCTTGCCGGTCGTAGAACTGTGGGTCTTGCCGGCCGATTGCCTGGCCTGCGGGCTATAGCGGGCCCAGGCCACGAGATGGTCGCTGGAGGGAAAGCGGCTCATGTCCACGCCGATCTCCGCGATGATCTCCTGGGCGGAGCTCCGGCCCACGCCGATCACCTCGATCAGCTGGTCGATCTGAACCGTGAACGGCTCCATCACCTGCTCGATCTTCTCCGACAGTTCGCCGATGCGTGCGGTGAGGTCGTCGATGTGGGCCAGCATCATGGTGCACAGGAAGGCGTGATGGTCGTCGAAGTGGCCGGTCAGGGCCTCTTGCAGCGCGTCCAGCTTGGCCCGCATCTTGCCGCGGGCCATGTCGGCGAGGACCTTCGGTGAGCGTTCGCCATCGATCATGGCTTGGAGCATCTGGCGGCCGGAGATGGTAAACAGGTTACTGATCACGCTGGTCAGCTTGATCTGGGCGTCTTCGAGGATCTTCTCCAGGCGCTGCTTCTCGCTGCTGCGCTCACGCACCAGGGTCCGTCGATAGCGGGTCAGGTCCCGCAGTTGCCGGATCGGTTTCGGCGGCACGAAGCTCGGCCGGCACATGCCTCGCTCGACGACCTCTGCCAGGCAGACAGCGTCGAGCTTGATGCCCCTATGGATTGTCAAGCAGCTGTCGTGGCGGCGGCTGTGGCGCTATGGGGCCTGGTGATGAGGTGGTAGATCTCACGGGCGACG
>NZ_JBITHZ010000090.1:0-7284 GCF_044458585.1 Nonomuraea sp. NPDC050451 | reverse complement strand
ATCTATGCACGCGCACCAGCATCACCAAAGCGCACCCCTCGACGCAGGAACAACACGAACCCGGCCGACTCCGCAACAAGATCAGCGCCAGAGCCCGAGAGTGTCAGTGGGTATTGCCGCCGGATGTCAGTCGCTCCGCCCACGAAAGTGTCAGTAGCGGCGGGGGGTCTCAGGGGGGAAGTTGCGCCACAGCGCCCCTCACCCACGCCGCCGAAGACGGCGCCAACACCTCCATGCTGCTGGCCTACTCCGGCCATACTTCGGTCGCCTCGCTGGCGCGCTACGCTCGCGTCTCCCCCGAGGCCCTGGCAACAAGCACGGGACCCGGCCGCGCGCCGCCGGTGAGAGCTCAGCGGGTCGGTCCTTATCAACGGCCGCCTTTGCCACTCCCCGGGACAGGACACCAGGCCGGGAGCTTTCATCCGGTACATCGCACTCCGTGCCTATTTGGTAGCTGAGATGACTCTTGCTGCCCGATCTTGCGAAAGTTACGCTTTGCCCGTTTGGCAACATGCTCCGAGCCGCACGAGTCAGGACGCTCGTTCCTGCCGGGTGGGGTGGAGCGACGTCTGGCACCCCTGGGTGTCCCTCGTTGTGGGTCGGAGCGTGACGGCGTATGCGCCGGTATTTGGCATGGGGTCGTTCGCGGCGTCGTCTGGCGGCCGCACACATCGGACTCTTCCTGGTACTGGTGCCGGGGTTGGCGCAGGTTGCTGTGCTGCCGGCAGTGGCGGACTCGCAAGGTACGGTCAGCGCGACGATCCAGGGGATGCCTGACACCCCGCGCCAGCAGATGGGTGTGACGAAGCATCTGCCGTCCTTGGTGCCTGCATCCGTCACGACGGCGTCGATGACGGCGAAGCGGGGGAAACGGAAAGGCGCGTTACCAAAGGGCGTCGTCGGCCTCGATATCGCGGTACGAACACAGAGCACACGGGCTGAGACTGGCTCGAAGTTGCCGACAGGTGCGGCGCGTGCCGAGGCGCTGGACGCTGCGGCAGCCGCGCCGTTGATCGACGACATGTGGCCGCTCAACGGGACCTTGTCGGGCTCAGCAACACCGACCCTGGTGGCGCATGCAGACGAGGGCACCGCGCCCTATCGGTATTCGTTCATGATTTGCGAGGCGCCCAGCGAGAACACCTACCAGAGCACGAACTACGACCTGTGGTGCTTTCGTCAAACCGATGACGGGTCCTTGTACGTGCCGGTGTCGTCCGGGCAGCTTGCGGCTGGGGTGAATACCTGGAAGGTCCCTGCCGGGAGCCTCAAGTGGGCCACCACGTATGCGTGGAGGGTAGACGTCACTGACCGCGGCAGGAACCACGGCCGCATCGGCGTATCGGACGTTTGTGACCGGCGTGCGGCAGCCTTCGGTCGGCTCGCAGCTGGCCAACCGGGACAGCAATGGCCAGGAGTTTCAGTCCGTCTCGGGAAATTACACCACCACGGTGGTGGACGCCTCGGTGGCCACGGTGGGCCCGGCGCTGTCGATCGCCCGTACCTACAACAGTCTGGACGCCCGTCGTGACGGCCTGTTCGGCGCTGGTTGGTCGACCCGATACGACATGCGCATCCAGGTGGAGACGGGCGCGTCCTTGCTGGTGACCTATCCCGACGGGCGGCGGTTGCGGTTCGCGCCGAAGGGAGATGGCACCTTCTACCCGCCTTCTGGGATGCACGCCACGCTGGCCGAGGTGTCCGGTGGCGGGTGGAAGTTGATGGACAAGTCTTCGACCGTCTACCACTTCAACGGGCAGGGACGGCTGACGCGGATCGTCGATGGGCGGGGGCGCGCTCAGGAGTTGAGCTACAACGCGGACGGCACCCTGGCCAAGGTCACGGCTGTGGGGGGCCGGTCGCTCACCTTCACCTGGAGCGGTTCGCACATCGCCAGCGTTTCCACCGATCCGGTCGATGGTGCGCCGCAGACCTGGACCTACACCTACGACGCAGACAAACTCAGCACCGCCTGCAACCCCATGCCGGCACCGAACTGCACCACCTACCGCTACACCACCGGATCGCTGTATCGCGGCCTGGTCGAGGACGATGAACCGGTGGGTTACTGGCGGCTGAGCGAGCCGTCCCTGCAGCCCAACCCGACCCCCACGCCCACACCCAATTGCACCATCAACCCCCTTCTGTGCGTACCGCAAGGGACCACGCAAGCCCGCAGCCTGGGTTGGGGAGCGGAAAGCGCCACCTACAGCGGCGTCGACCTCGAACAGCCCGGCGCGCTCGCCGGATCGACCGACACCTCCGCAGCCTTCGACGGCGACGCGCTCGTGCAGTTGCCGGACAACGCCATCGCCCGCCTAAACGATCGGTTGTCACTGGAGTTGTGGTTCAAGACCACGACCTCGGGCATCCTGGCCTACACCTCGGCCGAGCGGCCCTCCTCCTCCATTCCAGTGTTCTTCCAACAGGGCCAGCCCCTGCTGTACGTCGGCACGGACGGCAAACTGCGTGGCCAGTTCCGCACGCTCGACGCAAGCGGGTCACCGATCACCTCCCCGATCACCTCCTCAGGCGCTGTCAACAACGGCCAATGGCATCATGTGGTCCTGAGCGGTGCCGCAAACAACCAGAGCCTGTATCTGGACGGCGCCGCCGTCGGCTCCCTGGCCGGCACTATCGATCACGACTGGATGGCATACGCCGCCGTCGGTGAGGGCGCAACCCACAACTGGCCCGCCACCAAGCCGCCAACCTCCGACCTTTACCTCACAATGTGGGGGCTTGACGGCCAGATCGACGAGGTCGCCCTGTACGACCGGGCGCTCGGCAGTGCAGAGGCCGCCGAACACTACGCGGCCCGCCTCGCCGCACCACACTTGCTGGACAAGGTCACCCTGCCGTCCGGGCGGGTATGGGCGCAAAACACTTACGACACGGCCAAGGACCGGCTGCAAAGCCACACCGATGAACACGGCGGCACCTGGAAGCCGACCGAGCCCAGCCAAGTCGACCCCCAGACGGGCACCTCGACGGTCACCGTGACAGACCCGCAAAACAACACGCTGACCTACAAGCATGACGCCTGGCGCGGCTACCGCCTCATCTCCACGGTCGACCAGCTCGAGCAGCAGACCAGCTATTCCTACGATGTGGGCGGATACCTCTCGTACGCCAAGAACCCAAACGGCATCTCCACCAACGCCGAGTACGACAAACGCGGCAACCTGCTGTCGGCCTACCAATGCCAGCCCGCAACCACAGGCGGCAACCCCTCACTCAGGTGTGCCGTTGAGGGAGGCCCTCTCGCCGATATTGCAGGCGAGCGGTGGTATCAGTACTACGTCAACAAGGACAATGAGTTCGACCCGCGCAATGACCGGCTGATTGCGGTCCGCGACGGTCGGTCCGCTTCGTCTACTGACAACACCTACGCCGCCGCTCTCGAGTACAACTCCTACGGGGAGCAGACCAAGCAGACCACCCCGGCCACGCTCGATTTCCCCAACGGCCGCTCCAGCACTGTCACCTACACCGACGGCACCGAAGCGGCGGTCGGCGGCGGCACCACCCCGGCCGGGCTGGTGAAGACCCGCACCGATGCCAAGGGCAACGCCACCAGCTTCGGCTACAACGCCGCAGGGGACCTTGCCGAGCAGGCCGACCCGTCCGGGTTGGTCACCAAGTTTGAGCATGACGCGTTGGGCCGTGTGAGCGCCCAGACGCAGATCTCCGATGCCGAGCCCGGCGGGGTGAAGAGCACCTTCGCCTACGACAAGCTCGGCCGGCTGGCCACGCAGACGGCGCCGGGTGTGAAGAACGAGATCAGCGGCGTCACGCACACGGCGAAGACCAGCTACACCTATGACCCGGACGGCAACACGCTCACCGCAACCGTCACCGACCTGACGGGCGGTGACCCGGCGCGGGCCACGACCCACACGTACGACGCCTACGGTCACCAGGAGACCAGCACTGACCCCGAGGGCGGTGTGGTCCGCATCAGCTGGGACAAGTTCGGCCTGCCGTCGACCGTCACCGACCAGTTGGGCTCGGTATTCGGCTACACCTACACCAAGCGCGGTGAGCTGGCCTCGCGGACGTTGAAGAACTGGACCGGTAGCCCGGTCAACCCGCAGCCGGCCAAGGAGATCGTCCTGGAGTCGTTCTCCTATGACCCCGGTGGTCGCCTGTCGGCGCGGGTGGACGCGATGGGCCGCAAGACCTCCCACACCTACTATGCCGACAACCGCCTAGCACAGGTGACTGGGGACGATGTCAAGCTGAACGGCTCCGCCACGACCAAGGACGTGGTGCTGGAAGCCAATACCTACGATGCGGCGGGCTACCTCACACAGAAGATCAACGGCGGCGGTATCACCACTACCGACTACGTTTACGATGCCGCCGGTCGGCTCGCCTCGGCCACGCTCGACCCGGCCACGCTTAAGCGCAAGACCGCTTACGAGTACGACGCCAACGGTCTGACGACCAAGGAGACGCGTACTGCGGCGGGCACGACGCGCCAGGAGGTCGTCACCTACGGCTACAACGCCGTCGGCATCATGACCCGGCAGACGGTGGAGAACGGCGATGCAGATCTGGTCACCACCTGGACGGTCGACGACCGCGGCCTGATCACCGCGATCACCGACCCGCGCGGCAACGCCGATGGCGCTACCGCCGCCGACTACACCATCACCAACATCTATGACGCGCTCGGTCGCTTGATCGAGACCAAGGCACCCAGCGTGCAGATCGACAAGGCCGGCACCGCCACGCAGGGGCGCCCGACCAGCCGGATCGGCTACGACACCGCGGGTTGGCAGACCCACGTCGTCGACCCGGAAGGACGGCTGGCCACATCGGGGTTCGACAAGATGGGGCGACGCACGTCGCTGACCGCCATGCCCTACACCCCGCCCGGCGGCACCGCGGCCACGCCCACGATGGGCTATGGCTACGACCTGGCGGGGCGGCTGATCAAGACCACCGACCCGCGCGGGCAGGTCACCACGACCGAGTACGACGCGCTCGGCAACCTGGTCCGTGTGACCGACCCGCCCGCCGCGCAGGGGCAGCCAGCCAGCACGTGGGTGTCGGAGTACGACCTGGCAGGCGAGCAGTTGACGGTGATCGGCCCGACCGGCGCCCGCCGCGAGGCCACCTACGACGACCTGGGCCGACAGATCACCGCCACGCAGATCGAGCGCAAACCGGCCACGGCCGTCTACGTCTCCAAGATGGAGTACGACGACGCCGGCCGGCTGGTCAAGCAGATCCCCCACGGCAGCGTCAACGGCAGCAAGGACACCGTCTTCACGGTCAACGCGGCGGGTGAGGCCGAAACCGTCACCGACCCGCTGAGCAACAAGACCCGCATGGAGTACGACCTGGCCGGCCGGCTGGTCAAGACCACCGACCCGAACGGCAACGCCAGTACTGCCGAGTACGACCTGGCCGGCCGCAAGACCACGGTCAAAGACCTGACCGGCGCGAGCAGCGGTGCCGGTACGGTGCTGCGCACTTACGGCCAGGGCTACGACCTGGCCGGCAACCCGACCAGCGCCACCAGCCCCGAAGGCCACGTCACCCGGCAGACCTTCGATGCGCTCAACCGGGTCACCTCCCTCATCGAGCCGGTCTCCGCGAGCGAGTCGATCACCACGAGTTTCGGCTACGACGCCGCCGGCGCCCGCACCCGGCTCACCGACGGCCGCGGCAACGCCACCTGGACCACCTACAACAGCCTCGGCCTGGTTGAGACGGTGACCGAACCGGCCACCACCGCACACCCGAGCGCGGCCGATCGCACCTGGACCCACCTCTACGACCAGGCCGGCAACGCCACCGCGACCCTCCAGCCCGGCGGCGTGCGCATCGACCGCACCTTCGACTACCTCGGCCGCCTCACCAACGAGACCGGTCAAGGCGGCGGCGCCGCCACCGCCGCGCGTACCCTCGGCTACGACCTGGCCGGCCGTCTGACCACCGCCGGTGACCTGAGCATCGACTACAACGACCGCGACCTGCCGCTGAAGATCCTGCGCGGCAGCACCCAGGAGACCGCCTACGGCTACGACGCGCTCGGCAACCCCACCCAGCGCGTCGACGCCGCTGGAACCGCCGCCTTCACCTGGGACAACGCCAGCCGCCTCGCCACCGCCACAGACCCGGTCACCGGCCGGACCCTCACCTACGGCTACGACCCGGCCAGCCGCCTGAAGACCATCACCGCCACCAGCGGGCAGGCCAGCACCCAGAGCTTCGACTACGACGACCTGGACCGCGTCACCGGCCAGACGTTGAAGAACGGCTCCGGCACCCAACTCGCCAAGATCACCTACGGCTGGGACAAAGACGACAACCTCACCACCAAGACCACCGCCGGCACCGCCGGCGCGGGCACCAACACCTACGGCTACGACCACGCCGGCCGCCTCACCTCCTGGACCGCCCCCGGCGGCGCAGTCACCACCTACGAATGGGACGCCGCCGGCAACCGCACCAAAGCCGGCAACAAAACCTTCACCTACGACGAACGCAACCGCCTGACCAACGGGGATGGCACCGACTACACCTACACCCCGCGCGGCACCCTGGCCACCAGCACCAAGGCGGGCACCACCACCAACTACACCTTCGACGCCTTCGACCGGCTCATCGCCGACGGCGACAGCCTCTGCAGTTACGACGCCCTCGACCGGCTCGCCTCCCGCATCACCGGCGCCGCCAAGGACGTCTTCGCCTACACCGGCCTCGGCAACGACCTGGCCGCCATGAGGGACAGCGGCGGCGCCGTTCAGACCACCTACGCCCGCGACCCCAGCGGCGGCCTGCTCGGCCTCAAGGAAGGCGCCGGTGCCGCGGTGGCCGCGTTGAGCGACCTGCACGACGATCTGATCGCCACCTACACCACGACCCTGCAGACCTCCACCGCCTACGACCCGTTCGGCACCGTCACCGCCCAGACCGGCACCAAGACCAATCTCGGCTACCAGGGCGAATACACCGACCCGGACACCGGCAAGGTCAACATGCACGCCCGCTGGTACCAGCCCGGCACCGCCACCTTCACCAGCCGCGACACTGCCACTCTCAACCCCAGCCCATCGGTGCAGGCCAACCGCTACACCTACGCCAACGCCTCACCCCTGACCGGCACCGACCCCACTGGCCACGCCACCGTCATCGGCGGCGGCTCCGTCGCCGGCCCCTCGGCCTACACGCCAGGGAGCTTGTCACCTGAAGTGTGTAAAGTCCTACTCTGAGTAACGAAGAGTGCTCTTTATCTGATTTACTTGATCCTTCCCGGATAAGCGATCT
>NZ_JBITHZ010000089.1:0-8869 GCF_044458585.1 Nonomuraea sp. NPDC050451 | reverse complement strand
ACCGCCGTCTGGATCAACGAACCCGCCAAGGAGGAAATGAGCTCCGATACAGAACAAGTCGCCTGAAACGTCTCAAACAGTTTGACAGCTACCGCTCTGGGACGTCGATTGGTCAGAGTCCTCACTTGCTCAGGACATGTGCGAGCATCTTCGTGTAGAAGAGCCGTGCCATGGGTGAGAGGGACTTCCAGCGTTGCCGGACGTTCTCCTCTGCGAAGAAGGGATCCTCCTGGAGGACGGCTCGCCTTAGATCCGCGGGTGTGTCCAGGAATCTGCGCGGGTCGTAGCCCTCCAGCAGCTCCTTGAACGCGAGGTAGGAAGTCAGCACATCCCACTTGTACGAGGGGATGCGATCTTTGAGATCGTGGCAGTCGGAACAGGTGGGAACTGTCTCCGTGCCACCCGCTGACTTTGGGAATTGGGTAGTGATCGTGTTCGTGTCGTCCGAGTTCGATGTCGCAGTAGAAGCAGTGCGTGCAGTCACATTTCTGGAGTAAGCGTCTCTGCTCGCGTGGCGTCATGATTGTCATGGATGGTTACCGTGGAGCGCAGCTCCGACATTTTGAGGATGCCCAGCCCGCTCCGTCTCCATGGCTGCCGCGAAGATATCGGCGGCGGTGGCGGCCTGCTCGGTGATGACGTGGGCGTAGACCCGCAGCGTGATCGCTGGGTCGGCGTGGCCGAGGCGGGCCGCGACGACGTGGACCGGGACGCCCGCCAGGAGCAGCGTTGTGGCGTGGATATGGCGGAGGTCGTGTAGGCGGACGTGGGGGAGTTGGGCCTTGGGGTTCTGCTTGTTGTGGGCCTCGATGAGCTTGGGCATGAGAACTCGGCGTGTCGGGGAAGAGAGGGTCTCCCCAGCCGGTCGTGAACACGTAGGCGCCGCCGCCCTTCCATGATTCGCCGAGCTTGAGGCGTTCCTCGTCCTGATGGGCGCGGTGGGCCCTGAGAACCCTGACTGTGCCGGCGTCGAGGGACACCACGCGGGAACGTCCGCTCTTGGTGGTGCCCTCGACGCGCTGGCGGTCGATCACCGCCGCGGAGCCGGTGATGTGGATTTGGGGCTTGTCCCAATCGATGTCGGTCCAGCGGAGGTTGAGCAGTTCACCGCGCCTGGCGCCCGTGTAGGCGGCCAGGTGGAAGAAGGCGAACAGACGATGGTCGCGAGCGGTGTCGAGGAAACAGCGATTCGGCGAGCCGATGCTCAAGAAGGTCCGCCAGCTCATCGAGTCGGTCAACGACACCCTCAAAGGGCAGCTCGACCTGGAACAACACGGCGGGCGCACCTTCGAGGGCGTCGTAATCCGAGTGGCCCAGCGAGTGCTGGCGATGGCCGCTGGCATCTGGCACAACAACCAGATAGGTGCACCCGTCACTCGCTCATTGATCGCCTTCGACCACTGATCACATTGGATCTACTCGTCTAGGGCGCCGCTGGTCGGCGGCTAGATTTTCGGCGAACCGGCGGCTGGCGATCAACGTGTGCGCGACCAGTCGGCGAACTGTGCTCAGGACGCCTTTCGTCGGACTCGGCCTTGACGCAGGCTCCGTTTCGGGCGGTATCAGGATCCGTCCGGACGGAAGGAAATCATGATGAAAAATCTGCTCAAGGCCGCTGTGGTCGGCGCTGCCTTGGTCGCATCAAGTGTTGCGATGGCGCAGCCGGCGATGGCGAGTGACCTCTCGTGGACCTTTAGCGACGGCGTCATCTCCTATAGCGACAGCACGAACAAGTTCTGCGTGCGGGCGTACGACTCCGAGGGCGCCCGCCAGGTTACAGCGACGATTACTCCCACCGGCGGCGGTAGGTCGGTCACCTTCACGGACAAGAACGACTACTACGGCCACTCGGGCGGCTCGTGCATCTACCTGAACGGCTACTCGGAGAACACCGGCCTCACTGTGACCGCCAAGTCGTACTGGGGCGAGCGCGGCACGTGGGTGGGTCGCGGGAGCAGGACAATCACCACCTGACCAACCTCCCGGTTCCCTCGCACGCCGTGCAGGCGCGCGGGGGAGCCGGCCCGCGTCTCATCCACGCAAGACTGCGCCTGCCGATTATTCATCCTCCCAGGTGATGCCCCTGTGAGAGCTTCGCCTGGCATGCGCGAGTTCCGACCGCCAAGGGGAGGAGGGCGGGTGCGGCATGATGATCGGCCGTGCTCCTTTGCCTGGCCTACTTGACCGTCACGAACGCCATGGCCGCACAGGGGCTGCTGCCGATAAGCGATCGGGACAAGGACGTTGAGATACTTGCTCTGCGTCCTCAGATCACCGTGCTTGAACGGCAGCTCGGCGCTGGCATCAAGGTAGGACTCGCTCTGGAGGATCGGGCGTTCCTTGCCGCCCTCTTGGCATCGCTGCCGCGCGAGGTCGTGCGCTGGCTACGGCTTCTCGTCAACCCGGATACCGTCCTGCGCTGGCGTCGCGATCTGCTGCGTCGACGGTTTGGGAGATCCTCAAGCAGGAGGGACTTGATCCGGCGCCCGAGCGGGTGTCCACCACGTGGGCCGACTTCCTGCGCTCGCAAGCCGACGCCCTGCCGGCTTGCGATTTCATCGAGACCATCACCTTGAACGGGCAGCGCCAGTACATCCTGGCGGTCATAGAGCACGCCACCAGGCGCGTCTGAGTTCCCGACACCACACACCCGAGCGCGAACTGGGTCATCCAGGCGATGAAGAACCTGGTGATGGACCTGGAGGATACGGGCTGCCGGGCGCGCTATCTCATCCGAGACCGGGATGGGAAGTTCCCAGTCCTCATAAACGTAATCCTCGCCGAGGCCGGCATCCAGACCGTGCTCACCGAGATTCGGATGCCACGTATGAACTCGATCATGGAGCGATGGGTGCAGTCCTGCCGCCGCGAACTCCTCGATCGCTGCCTCCTGTGGAACGAACACCATCTGCGTCACGCTCTTCGCGAGTACGAACGGTTCTACAACCAGCACCGCGCCCACCAAGCCCTTGATCAAGCGGCCCCGCTACGCGACGTCCCGGATCTGATCAAAGATCCAGGGCGCATCGCCGCTTTGGACATACGCCGAAGAGACCGACTCGGCGGCGTTCTCCACGAGCATTCACACGCAGCTTGAGCTGCATGGATGTAGTTTTCGGCAGGAGCAGGGTCCATAACGCCTCGTGATAGGTGGCCACGAGCGTTGCCGGGCACCCGCTCTTAGGTCGCCAGACGATCTTGGCGGGCAGCAGGTCGGCCACCGCCCGCCGCAGGGCACCCTTTTCCATGCCGCCGACTGCTTTCATGGCAGGCGGGATGCTCCACGCGTATTCGACAGCCCGTCACAGGAACAGGCAGTGACCACCCTCGACAGCCTCGCGCCGACAACGGCAGCGGCACTGGCGTGGTGACGCTGACCTGCGGCATCCGCGAACTTCTGCACGCACAACACCAGCGGCAGCCCCGGCCACCGATATTGGATCCGCGCTCCACACCGGATCGCTGACATTAAGTCCGCGCTTAGGACCGAGAAGTTTGACTTCAAAGATCCGGCATACCTACTACATACCGGCTCGACCTAGTGTAGTCCGCGCCAGTTTTGCGGCACGGGCGGCCGGTGTACATGTACCGCGCGGTCCCCGGCCATCACGCGTCGACCAGGTACGGCTGCGCCGTCCCTTACGCGCTCGAAACGCTTGGAGGCGAATGGATGTTCTCGTTGCTGGGGCCGTTGCGGGTGGTGGACTCCGCGGGAGAGATCCCTGTTCAGGCTGCCAAGCAGCGGGCCATCTTGGCCATGCTTCTGCTGAGATCGAACCGGATGGTCACCTTCGACCTTCTCACGTCGGAATTGTGGCCGGCCGGTCCACCTGCCACGGCGAAGACGAGCCTGCAGACATATGTCTATCGTCTACGGCGGGCGATCGCCCCGCTCACCGCGAGAGGCGTCGAGCTCCGAACCGAAGGTTCCGGATACCTGTTGGCCGTGCCGGACGGCGTTGTCGACCTTGGGACATTCGCGCAACTGACCACCGCCGGCGTCGAAGCCTCGAACACGGGGGACCCGAGCATGGCAGCCGAGTGCCTGCGAGGTGCGCTCGGGATGTGGCGCGGACCGTTGCTGGCCGATGTGGACGTCGAGGTCGTCCGCCAGGAACGCCGCCGAATGGAAGAGGTTCGCCTGAACGCCTATGAGATGTGTCTTGAGGCGGAGTTGCGGCTCGGCCTCAACATCCACGTCGTCCCCGAACTGGAGCAATTCATCGCCGCCCAGCCGTTCAGGGAGACCTTGTGGGCCACGTTGATGCGAGCCCTGAACGCCGGAGGCCGTCGCATGGAAGCCCTCGCCGCATATCGGCGGCTTTACCGGGTCCTCGATCAGGAACTCGGCATTCAGCCGAACGCCGAAGTGCAGCGGCTTTATCAGGACATCCTTCACGGGCACCCTGGCAGTCTGATCCTCTCGGGCGGCCGGCGTCAGATCTGACCGGCACAGGGCGCGGGCATTTCCCCGGCTGCGGCAATTGCCCGACCCCTGATTATTACGAAGGGCCCCTTGGAGCGGCGGATGAAAGCATCAAGAACTCCCATCCTCCCAGCCCAAGGGGCGCCCTCGCTTGCTAGCTCCCACGTTCACGCCGTGGATCCGGACTGAGGGCCTGGCGCCCTGATGACATACCTACGCGCCCGTCTCCAGGCACCCCAGAGCCCAGCCGGTAATTAAATGTAGCAGCAATAAGGTGTGTTCCGCCACGGCTGTATACCGGACACCCGGCAGACGGTTCTCATCTGCTTCCTGACCTTGTGATCCATGTATTTGGTACAGGCGTACGGACCGCAGCGATATTGCGTTTGGCACTCGTCCGCCGCAGCGCGGTGTTCTGGAACGACCAGCGCGAGAAGACGATCGCCGATATTTTCGATGAACCGTATCACTTCGTTTGTTCCATTTCTTTGTTGCCGATTCGATTTCTGGGGGAAAATTCTCGTACTGGCTCGCTCTCCGTCCTGCTGGGATCTCTGGCAGAGGTTAGCTTTCGAATGGTGATGGCGTGGATATCGGCGATGGGGAAGTAACCGTGTTCGCGGGAGTCGAAGCTCGCGTCGGTGTTGTCGCCGATCAGAATGAGTTGTCCGGCGGGTACACGGGCATCGGGGACGAGTGGCCGCACCGACTGGGGGACGGGATCGCCGGGTAACGCGGCGATGCGCTTGATGAGGAACGGGCCATCCATCGTCAGCGGGCTGAGCACCACGGCGATATGGCCGCTTCGCAGGGCCGCCGGGGCCACGCGCCGGGCCAGGAGCCGATCGCCGTCGATCAGCGTGGGGGCCATGCTGTTGCCATCGACCCGGATCACGGAATAGGTCGCGCGCAGCCGTACGATCGACAAGGCCATAGCCGCGATCGCGCAGCTCACGACGAGGAGCACCCACGTCACAGGGCCACCGCCTCCTCCGGCTCGCGGTACCCGCTCGCCTGAAGGGTGAAGAGCCGCGCGTAGGGGCCGCGGGCGGCCATGAGGGCGTGATGCGTTCCGGCTTCACGGATGGTCCCGTGCTCCAGAACGATGATGAGGTCGGCGTCGCGCACGGTGTTGAGCCGGTGAGAGATGAGCAGGCTGGTAGCGCCGTGGCGCCGGCGTCGGGTCCGAGCGTGCACGTCGGCCTCGGCCTCCGGGTCCAGTCCGGCGGAGGGCTCGTCGAGGATCACGAGGTCGCGGTGGCCGCGGAACATGGCGCGGGCCAAGGCCGTGCGCTGCCACTGCCCGCCGCTGAGCACGACACCCGTGTCGGGGTCGTCCTTGTCCTCCTCGCCGAAGAACGTCCGCGTGAGCAGGGTGTCGTACCCGCGAGGGAGGGAGGAGAGCTTGTCGTCGATCCCGGCTTCGTACGCGGCCCCACGGATCCGGGTTTCGTCCTCACGGGCGGGGACGAAGCCGATGGACACGTTGTCGGCTGCGGACATGTCGTAGGCCATATGGTCCTGGAACACCCCGGCGATGCGGTGCCGCAGATCATCGGGGTGCACGTCACGGATGTCGACGCCATCCCACGTGATGCTCCCGTGCTGCGGATCGTAGAACCGGCACAGGAGCTTGACCAACGTGGACTTGCCGGCACCGTTCAGACCGACGACGGCGACCGACGAGGCAGCCGGAATGAACAGGTTCAGGCCACGCAAGATCCACGGGTGATCCTCGCTGTAGCGGAACCACACGTCGGTCAGCTGGATGCCGTCCCTCAGCCGGGGCAGTCGCGCAGGCTCGGCGGGAATGGGGAGGTCGGGCTCCGCCGAGGTCACAGCCACGTAATGGTCGAACATGAGCAGATCCTGGTGGAGAGCGGCGATACCGATGATCAGCCCGTTGAGGGCGGCCTGGACCGCGCCGATGGCGGCGATCAGCAGGGTCACGTCGCCGACGCTCAGCGCACCGGAGCCGGCGGAGGTGACGGCCCAGATCAGCCCACCGCCCGCGACCACCGCGCCCAGCAGCGTCAGCAGGCTCTCGACGGACAGTTCCTTGATGTCCATCCGGCGGCGTGCGGCGTTGGACGTGCGCAACTCGGTCATCATGCGGCCTTGCAGGAAACGACCGCTGTTGAACAGACGGATCTCCTTTGCCGCCGCAACCGTGGTGAGCAGATCGCCGTAGAACATCTGGCGTCGTTCTGCAGGGCCGATGTCCCACATCATCGAGGCGCGACGACGCGACAGCCGCAACTGCGCCACCAGCGCAGGAACCCCGGTTGCCAGGACGATCCCGGTGAGAACCGGACTGATCACCAGAAGGGAGCCGACCATCCCGGTCAGCGTGATCGCCGCGCTCACCACCCCAAGGGATCCCGTGACGACTTCCTGCCCCGTCGAAAGGCTGTTCTTCGCCAACCGCAGCCGGTCGTGGAAGTTGGGGTCCTCAAACCGTCGTAACCCGGCGAACCGCAGCGTCGCGGAGAACAGTTGTGCAGTGGTCCGAGCGGTGAACAACCTGCCCATCTCGCTGTTGAGGTACTGCACGAGCTGGGGCAATACCGTCATCAGGACGCCCGCGGCGGCCAGACCCACCGCGAGGGTACTGAGCTCGGCCGCCGATCCCTGTCCCGCCAGGGAGTCGACCACCAGTTTGGTCAGCCACGCCGCCGCGATCGGCGCGATCGCCTCAGCGAGCATCACCAGGACGTAGACCGCCATCAATCCCGGGGCCGCGCGAAGGGCGACCCCCGCGGCCACCTTTGCCGTTCTGATCATGCGCTGACCGTGGCGAGCAGCGTGGGATCGTTGTCGGTGACCCTGCCCTCCGCACCGATCAGGAAGAGGGCCGGATAGGCGGCGACCTTGAAGGCGCTCTGAATGGCGTCCCGAGGTGCCTCGACCACTACACGCGCCACCTCGGCGAGGCGTTCGACGTCGGCGGCGGCCTCCTTGTCGCTGTCGGCGACGACGATGGCGAGCACGGTGCCCGAGGTTTGGCGGGCATGGTCGATGAAGCGCGGCATCAGTTCCCTGCAGGGCTCGCAGGACGGAGAGAAGAAACCGATGAGGGCGGACCCATCGAGCAGCTCATCGGAGATCGGCTCGCCATCGGTGGTGGTGGCGGCGAACGCCGGCATCTTCTCCCCGATGGCGAGCCCTTCCGCCATGGGGGACAAGAACGGCGCTGACGCGGCCTGCCTCCGCAGCCGGCGGATCACTCCCACCGTCAGCAGGAGATTCAGCATGCACAGCACGCCGACCAGGACGACGGCCACGATGAGATACGGCATCACGAACTCCCCGAGACTTCCATGAACAGATCGGCGATATCGTCGAAGACGATCAAGAGGATGGCGCCGACCAACCCAACCGGCACTGCCAGGGCGAGACCGGCCACGGTGACCGGGCCGCCGGGAAACATCAGCGCCACCCAACCCAGCACGACAACGAGGAGCAGCAGCCCGTTGCGGACCAGATGCACCGGGCCGAGCGGAGTCGCGGACACGCCGAAGCACTGGCATGGCTCGCGCCGCTCCCGGCGAAGGGAAACGGCGATCCACGTGGAGAACGCGATCAACAGCATCCCGCCGGCGGCCAGCCCCGTGTGCGGAAGCACGATCAAGGTGGCCGCGGCAACAACTTCCATGGCCACCGTTGCCGTGGCAGCCGGGAACCGGGCCGGGCCGGGCAGCAATCGCAGGGTGGCGGCGAAAGACCGTAGTGCGGTACGGCTGCGCAGCTTCGAGTACGCGGAGATGACGAAGACCGTGGCGAGCAGGACTTGACTCGCCACCAGCACGTGCGACATGCCCTACATGCTCTTCCGGCCCGCTAGCCCAGTGCTAGCGCGCCGGTAGCGCTGTACGCCGGCGCTCTGCGAGGTCGCGAGCAAGATTGAGCAGGTGGGGCAGGCGCAGGGTTCGCCCGCCGCTTCCCGGGAGCGGAACGTGTAAGGGTTCGGTCCAGTTGGCTGGTATTGCTGCCGGCCCGTATATGGCTCCGGCCAGGCCGCCGGTGACCGCGGCGACTGTGTCGGTGTCGCCGCCGAGGTCGATGGCGGCGCGGATGGCATCTTCATAGCTGTGGGTGGTGCGCAGTGCCCAGACGGCTGAGCCGAGACAGGGCCAGACGGCGCCGTTGAACTCGGTGGCGTGGTCGGGATGCCAGTCGGCTGCGAGGACGGCGGAGTAGCGTTGACGATGGTCGGGTTGGACAGCGGTGAGGGTCTGTGAGAGCTCGTCTAAGGGGTCCGCGCCGTTCAGGGCGATACGTATCAGGTCGTGGAAGATTGCGGTGCCTTCCCATGCCGCCGGGTCGCCGTGGGTGAGGGCGGCGATGTGCCGGGTGTAGGACGACGCTGAAGGTGTCCACGTAGGCGACATTCGCGCTGTCTATATGGACGACAAGGAAGACCCCGCCAGGCTGGTGCCGGAC
>NZ_JBITHZ010000088.1:0-11535 GCF_044458585.1 Nonomuraea sp. NPDC050451 | reverse complement strand
TGCGCCTTGGCCGTGGTCTTGATCGAACGGGTGCCCAGCATCGCCGCCCGCTGGTCCGCGCCGACCCGGTCAACCCCGGGCAGGCCGTGCAGGAAAGCTCGCAACGCCGAGTCGGACGAGGCGACGTCCGCGAGCGAGGTAGTCACAGTTGACACCAACACAGCATCGCCGACCAGGGCCGTGAGCTCCAAACCGGACCGCCTTAGGCGATCGGCACCGGGGTCTTAGGCATGCCGTACGCGTCCGCGTGCCAGAGATAAGGCATCCACCCGATGTGGCAGGCAGGGCCTTAGGCCGAGTCTTAAAGGTGTCAGGAAGAAGCACGAAATTTCAGGAGACACACCATGCATCCCGAGATCGAGTACGAGCTCATGAAGAACCACGCGAGCGAGCTCCGCAAGGCCGCCGCCGAGCACCGGCGGGTACGCGAGGCCGAGCGGGCCAACAAGTCCGAGCGCCGCTCGGTCTTCGGCAAGCTCCGTTTCTCATGACCATCCCACGAGAGCCCGGCCACCACCTCCCTCGTGGCCGGGCCTCGAAACCCCCGTAAAGGGACCCCCATAAAAGCGTCGAAAGCAATCGATCGGGCATGACATGCTGGATGACATGCGGGGACGTTCTGTCAGTCCCGTCTTCGTCGGGCGGGAAGAGGAGCTGGCGGCTCTGTCTGAAAGCTTCGACGAGGCACGAAAAGGCAGGGTGACAGCCCTCCTGCTCGGCGGCGAGGCCGGGGTCGGCAAGACCAGGCTCGTCCAGCGCTTCGCCGAGCAGTGCCAGGCGTTCGGCGCCCACGTGGTGTTCGGCGGCTGCGTGGAGCTGTCCACGGAAGGTCTGGCCTACGCGCCGTTCACCGCCGCGCTCCGGCAGCTCGTCAGGGAGCAGGGCCCCGCGGCGGTCGCCGGGCTGCTGCCGGACGGCGCGGAGCGCGATCTCGCGCGGCTGCTGCCCGAGTTCGGCGAGCCGAGCGGCGACGGCGAGACCGACACCGGCCGCGCCCGGCTCTTCGAGCAGTTCCTCACCCTCCTCGAACGACTGGCCGCCTCCCGCCCCACCGTCCTCGTCATCGAGGACATCCACTGGGCCGACAGGTCCAGCCGCGATCTCATCGCCTTCCTCAGCCGCAACCTGCACGCCCCGCAGGTGCTGATCGTCATGACCTACCGCTCCGACGACCTGCACCGCCAGCATCCGCTCCGGCCGGTCCTGGCCGAGCTGGGCAGGGTCAGCGGCGTGCACCGCCTCGACCTGCCCCGCCTGTCGCGGGACGAGGTCGCCCAGCAGATGGCCGGCATCCTCGGCGAGGTCCCCCAGTACGCCAAGGTCGAGAAGGTCTACGAGCGCAGCGAGGGCATCCCGCTGTTCGTGGAGGCCATGCTGGAGGGCGGCGAGGACTGCGCGTTCCCCGAGTCCATGCAGGACCTCATCCTCAACTCCGTCGAACGGCTGCCCGAGGAGACCCAGCGCCTGCTGCGCGTCGCCGCCGCCGGCGGCATCCGGGTCAGCCACAAGCTGCTGGCCGCCGTGAGCGGCCTGTCCGACGTCGAGCTGGAGACCGCGCTTCGCCCCGCCATCGCGGGCAACGTCCTGCAGATCGCCGACAACCGCGCCTACGTCTTCAGGCACTCGCTCATCCGCGAGGCCGTGCACGACGAGCTGCTGCCCGGCGAGCACCAGCGCCTGCACGCCAGGTTCGCCGAGGAGATCTCCAAGGACCGCACGCTGGTCCCGCCGGGGCGCGCCGCCGTCGAGCTGGCACACCACTGGTACGGCGCCCGCAACGACACCTGGGCGCTGATCTCCGCCTGGGAGGCGGCACAGAAGTCGTTCAAGGCGTTCGCCTACACCGAGGCCGTCCCGCTGCTCGAACGCGTGCTCATGCTCTGGGACCGGGTGCCCGACGCGGTCCAGCTCATCGGCGCCGACCACACCGCCGTGCTCGAACGCGCCGCAGAGGCCGCGAACGCCGGCGGCGACGTGGACAAGGGCGCGAAGTTCGTCAAGGCCGCGCTGTCGGAGCTGGACGAGACCGAGGAGCCGGCCCGCGTCGCGCAGCTCATCGTGCGCGGGGTCGGGTTCAAGAACTCCAAGCGCCAGATGGGCGTCATCGAGGACCTCAGGCACGCCATGCGGCTCGTGCCCGGCAACAGCCTCGACCGGGTGGAGGTCGTCACGCCGCTGAGCCGCCACCTCATGCTGCGAGGCGAGATCGCCGAGGCCAACGAGCTCATCGCCGAGGGCCTGCGCCTGGTCAGGGAGCTCGGCGACCGTTGCCTCGAAGCCGACCTGCTGATGAACCTGGCGCTCGGTCACTCGCTCAACGGAGAGACCGAGACCACGATCGCCCTCAACGAGCAGGCGCTGGAGATCGGCGTGGCGCAGGGCTCGGGCCGCCTGATCACGAGGGCGATCGGCAACAACGTCGACTCCCTGATGGACGTGGGCCGCCACGAGGACGCGCTGCGCCTGGCCAAGCACGGCTGGAAGCTGGCCAAGAAGTACGGCCGGCTGCGCGGCAGCGGCCTGTTCATCAAGAACAACTGGGCCGAGGTGCTGGAGGCGATGGGCCGCTGGGACGAGGCCATCGAGGTCATCGAAGGCGCGCTCAGCCACGGGCCCGTCCTGCGCCACAGGTACGCCATGCTGCGCACGCGCGCCGACATCGCGCTGGCCAGGGGCGAGGTGCAGCTCGTCGAGGGCATCCTGTCCGAGGTCGGCGTGCTGAAGGACCGTCCCGAGGAGTTCGTCCAGGACATCATCAGCAACGCCCGCCTGCACATCGGCTGGCACCTGGTCCGGGGCGAGCCGGCGGCCGCGCTGGCCGTGGCCGAGCGGGTGCTGGCCCACCCCCGGCAGTCGAGCAAGGCCATGCTGAGCTGGCGGCTGCTCGCCCTGCTCCGCGTGGTCTGCGACGCCGCCGAGACCACCGAGCCCAGCAGGGCGGCGACGGTACGCGAGCACGCCGCCGAGGTCGCGGCCGAACTGTCGGCCATCGGGCCGGTCACCGAGGCGTACCGGCTGACCTACAGCGGCGACTTCGACGCCGCCGCCGCGGCCTGGGAGCGGCTCGGCCGCCCCCACAACCAGTCCAAGGCCCTGATGCGGGCGGCCACCGCGGCCGCCCGCGGAGGCGACCGCGAGGGGGCGGCGACCCGGCTGAAGGTGGCGCTCCCGCTGGCCCAGGCCCTGCGTGCCACCCCGCTGATCGAGGAGATCGAGACGCTGTCGCGCCGGGTGGGCGGGATTCAGCCCGTCCAGGAGCCTTCCGGGCTGCTGACGCCGCGTGAGCTGGAGGTGCTGCGGCTGGTGACCCAGGGCAGGACCAACAGGGACATCGCGAGCGAGCTGTTCATCTCGGCGAAGACGGTGAGCGTCCACGTGTCCAACATCCTGGCCAAGCTCGGCGTCACCACCCGGGGAGAGGCCGCCGCCGCGGCCCATCGCCTCTCGCTGCTGTCCCCGAATTAGCTGTCCCCAGATCAGAAAAGCGCTTCCGCCAGGAGGACGACGCCGAACACCGCGAACGCCGCCGCCGCGCCGTACCGGATGATCTTCTCCGGCAGGTGCTTGCCCAGCAGCCGTCCCACCAGGATCGCCAGCGCGTCCGCCGCCACCATGCCGACGGTCGAGCCGATCCAGGTGCCGAGCCAGCCGTGCTGCGTGGCCAGCGTGATGGTGGCCAGCATCGTCTTGTCGCCCAGCTCGCTCAGGAAGAACGCCACGGTCACCGCGATCAAAGCGTTCCTGGTGGTGCGCTGGGCCTTCTTCGACTCGTCCTCGGTCAGCTCGTCCCCGCGCAGCGTCCACGCGGCGAACCCGAGGAAGGCCAGCCCCGCCACGACCGCGATGGCCGTCGTCGGCAGCGCGTCACCGATCAGCCCGCCCACGGCGACGCTGACCAGGTGCACGACGGTCGTGGCGATCGTGATGCCCGCGAGCACGGGCCAGGTCTTGAAACGGGTCGCGAACGTCATCGCCATGAGCTGGCTCTTGTCGCCGAGCTCGGCCACGAAGATGACGGCGAGACTGATCCAGAACGCTTCCAACGGTCCCCTTCCGCGCGACCGAGCCGGAAGCGGCGACCCGGGGAGTTTCGGGCACGACTCCGGCCCGGCAGCGTCTCATTCCACAACTGCCAGGCCGAAGGTCTCGTCCGCCCGCATGAGGCCCGCGTGACCGGGCGCGATGAAGCGCCAGTGTGTCGATCACACGATTGGGACTACTCCCCTTCGGAAATTCCAACCAACCATAACAGCCCGCGAGCGGGACCTATTCCCCGAGGTCACAGCCGACGAGCACGGGCTCGTTGACCAGCGTGACCCCGAACTTCTCCCGTACCCCGTCCCGGACCTCCCTGGCCAGCGCGAGCAGGTCGCCGGTGGTGGCGACCCCGTCGGGGTTGGTCAGCGCCAGGGTGTGCTTGGTGGAGATGCGTACGGGCCCGCGCCCGTACCCCTTCGGGTAGCCCGCCTGCTCGATCAGCCACGCGGCAGGCACCTTGACCGACCCGTCGGCCAGCTCCCAGCGCGGATGCCCCGGGGCGCGGGAGGCCAGCTCCGCGGCCTCCTCGGGCGTGAGGATCGGGTTGGTGAAGAACGAGCCTGCGCTGCGGGTGTCGGGATCGTCCGGGTCGAGCACCATGCCCTTGCCGCGCCGCAGCGCCAGCACGGCCTCGCGGGCCTGCGCGAGCGGCACTCTCCCGCCGACCTCCGCGTCCAGCCTGCCGGCCAGCTCCTCGTACGCCAGCGGGCCGGACATTTCCGAAACATCCAGCGCGTACGTCACCGCGAGCACCACATGCCGCGCCAGGTCGCGCTTGAAGGCGCTGTCACGGTAGGAGAACCCGCACTGCCGCGCCTCCAGATCCACCACCTGCCTGGTGCGGCGGTCGTAGGCACGCACGCACCGGATGGTCTGGGACACCTCCTGCCCGTACGCGCCGACGTTCTGGATGGGCGTCGAGCCGACCAGCCCGGGGATGCCCGACATGCACTCGATGCCCGACCAGCCCTCGGCCACGGCGCGGGCGACCAGCGGATCCCAGTCCTCCCCCGCCTCGACCGTGACCAGCACCTCCTCGCCGTCACGCGAGACGGCCACGCCCTGGGTCGAGACCTTGACGACCAGCCCGTCGAAGCCCTCGTCGGACACCACAACGTTGCTGCCTCCGCCGAGCACCAGCGTGGGCAGCCCCTTCATGTCGGCCTCGGCCACCAGCGACACGAGGTGCTCCGCCGTGGTCGCTTCGGCGAAGTCGCGGGCGGGGCCACCTAGGCGCAGCGTGGTATACGGCGCGAGCATCTCCATGGGCCAATAGCTTATGAGGTGCCCAGTATGCGCAGCACGCGGTCGAAGTTCCGCCGGGACTCCCGGGCGTCGTAGTCGGGGTCCACGTCGTGCGATCCCAGCCGCACCGCGGGCAGCGGCTCCTCGGGCACGACCAGCTCTCTGTGGTCCTGCTGGAGGGCGAGGGAGAGCGCCAGATCCGCGTTCCTGCCGTAGCCGGCGTCCTCGGGCAGGGCTCCGAGCGCCGGGCCCCTTCGTACCGCCATGAGCTCCCCTGTGAGCGCCCGCACCCTCCCGCCCGGCCCCGACTCCACCACGTGGACCTGCCCCGACCCCCGGTCGCGATCCTGCCCCGACTCCTCACCGCGAACCGGCCCCCCATCGTGGACCCGCACCGACTCCTCACCGCGAACCGGCCCCGGCCCCGTTCCCCCATCGTGGACCTGCCCCGACTCCTCACCGCGGACCGGCCCCGGCTCCCCGTCCGGGAAGTCGACGCCCTTCCACCCGGCCGCCACGGCGCCCTCCGCGACGGCCGCGACCAGCGGGGTCAGCGCGTCGCCGCAGAGCTCGACGTTCGTCTCCATGAGCACGTGCACGTCCGACTCATCCAGCCGCAGCAGCTTGGCGCGGCATTCACCCCAGGTCGCCGTGCCCCCTCGCCAGTGCGGCTCCTCGGCCACGTGCCACACGGCGATCCGGTCCGGATGCCGGTCGGCCAGCTCGTCCAGCACGTCACCGGCGCCGTCGACGTCGCCGAGGTCGAAGGCGAGCACGCGCGCGTTCGTGTGCTCGACGATCGACCGCACGCTCTTCCTGACGTCCTCCGGCCAGCCGTCGACCAGCAGGCTCACGCTGACGGTGACGTCCTTGGTCTCCGTACGCTGGCGTTCCAGCTTGACGCCCAGCTCGTCGAGGCGGTTGGTGGCCAGCGAGCTGTCCCAGACGCGCTGGGCGTGCAGCATGGTGTCGCCCGTGTCGCCAGGCTGCCCGGGAGCGCCGGAGAACCCCAGCTCGGCGGCAGGCTCAAGCCGAGCATGCGCCCCTGTCCCGCTCCCCTTGGCCTTCGTACCGGTTTCGGTCGTCTTGGCCATTGCACCGGCCGTACCGGCTGTGCCGGTTTCGGCGCCACCCGCGGTGTCCCGTCCGGTGCCGGAGCTACCCGCCACCTTCTCGACCCGCGCCGGCCGAAGGTGGGCGGGCGGCTTGGCATCGGTCACAGCGGAAACCGGGATCGATCGAACCGTGGGCCAAACTCGTCGCGCAGCTTCGTTCATAGACGTCACGCGTACCCGAGACACGCCCGAAATATCACCTGGCCGGCCGCCGCGTCAGGACAGCTGGACCACCGCGCGGGCCTTGGACAGCACCTTCTGATCGCCCGACCTGGCGGTGAGCCCGATGACCACCCGCTTGTCCTCCAGCTTCTCCTCCACCACCCCGCTGACCGAGACCGTCGCCCCCTGATCGTCGTCGGGAACGACCACCATCGACGAGAACCGCACCCCGAAGTCCACCACCGCCCCGGGATCCCCGGCCCAGTCCGTGACGAACCGCCCGGCCTGCGCCATCGTGTACATCCCATGCGCGATCACGTCGGGCAGCCCCACCATCTTGGCGAACCGCTCGTTCCAGTGGATCTGGTTGAAGTCCCCGGAAGCCCCGGCGTACATCACCAGGTTGAGCCGGCGCACGTTGTAGTCCACTGCCGGGAGCTCCTGCCCGACCTCGACCTCGTCGTACTTCACCGTGGCGGTCATCTCAACCGGCCCCTCCGCGCTCGACGATCGTGTTGTAGGTGACGCAGACCGGCTCGCCGTCGACGGTCGTCACTTCGCTCCTGACCGTCAGCAGCTCATTTCGCCCGGCCGTACGGATGTCGGTGATCGTCGCGGTCGTGACGAGCTGGTCCCCGGCGCAGATCTGCCGGACGTACTCGAAGCGCTGCTCGCCGTGGACGACCATGGCGAGGTTCAGCCCGAGGTCGGGATCGACGAGCGCCTCGCCCCCGCTCTGCAGACTGAACACGATGGGGAACGTGGGCGGCGCGATCACATCGGGGTATCCGGCGGCCTGGGCGGCCTCTTTGTCCCGGTAGAGCGGGTTGTTGTCACCGATCGCGGCGGCGAACTCCCTGATCTTCACCCGGCTGACCTCGTACGGCGGGCTGGGCGAATAGGTCCTGCCCACGAAGTCTCGGTTCAAGGCCATCAGTGCTCCCTCGCATGTCACCAACCGAGCGCTGCTGAGGCCGACGGTAACAGAACAAGGTTCGGCTGTCGCCGGTGATTATCTTGATTTTGCCCCGCGAACTTTCCCGCCGCCCGCCCCTCCCAAAACCCACACCATAAACACCACCCCATGCACACCTACACACGGCGGCCACCGCCTCCCGTAGGCGGCTCCAGGGGCCTCCAGAACTCACCCAGGGCTCCCACCATCACGCCGCCGGATGCCCCACGCGTATGCGGACATCAGGAAATCCTGTTCGGCGGACACGTCATGCCCGGTGGGCGGCCAATGGAAATCCCGGTAGACGGCCTCTTGCACGCTTGGGTGCCGATTCGGACGAGGCTGGCCTGATCATCGACCCGCACCGCCATCAACAGCAACTTCTCCACGGAGAGCACCATGCCGCGTTTCGATGCCGTGGCGCCCTGACGAAGGAGGTAGAACCCGCGACGCGGGAGCGACCCGATAGCTCCCACCCGGTCCGCATCCACCGTAACCTGCGCCTTTCACGGCGACTCGAAGCCGTGTCAGAGCGATGTCAGCTCCGTGTCGGGTCGCGGAGCCACGATTCTCGGCATGGACACAGCAATGCGGCCCCCGGCCGACACCCAAGGCGCCCAGCCGAAAGGCTTCGTCGCGAAGCTCCTCGCCGACCGTCACTCCGTCCCGTTCTCCATCGCACTGCACCTGGTGCCCGGCGCGGTCATCGTCGCCGTGTACGCGTTCATCGCCGCCCCCCTGGTCCGGGCGATCGACTTCCCGATCTTCCTGGCCTGGGCCATCGCCCTCGCGGTTGTGCTCTTCCCGCTCCAGCTGTTCCTGCTGTGGCTGGGCAAGAAGCAGACCGGCCGCTTCACGATGAAGGGCGTCGTCCACTACCGCGACAAGCCGCTCTCGCGCGGCAAGGTCTTCTGGCTCGGGGCCGCGTGCCTCGTGTGGATGACCGTGGTCTCGCTCTCGCTGACCCCGCTGGACAACATCGTCTACGACTGGTTCTTCACCTGGGTGAACTACCAGGGCGCCGGCCCCGACGGCACCGCCTACCTCCAGGGCTACCCGCAGGAGGTCGTGCTCACCACGCTGCTCATCTGCGCGCCGTTCACCGGCTTCACCCTGCCCCTGCTCGAGGAGTACTACTTCCGCGGCTTCCTGCTGCCCCGCCTCCCGCAGCTCGGCAAGTGGGCCCCGTTCTTCAACACCTTCTTCTTCTCGGTGTACCACTTCTGGGCCCCTTGGACGGTCCTGTCGAAGCTCGTCTTCCTCTACCCGGGCGTCTGGCTCGCCTGGAAGAAGCAGGACATCCGCATCTCGATCGCCATGCACCCCGGCTCGGCGCTGCTGATGACCGTGGTCGGCGTCATCGCCCTCGCCTCCGGCGCCTACTCGATGTAAGACCTCCCGAAACGAGGGGTGCCGTCCGCCGGCCGAGGGCCGGATGCCTCGCTCCGGAGCGGGCCGCAAGCGCGCCGAGCAGGTCGGCCCCGGGCCGCCCGCGACGCCGGATGCGCTGGTGAAGCCGGTCACTCGGGGCGATCCGGAGTCGCCGCTGCGCTGGACGGCGCGCTCGTTGAACACGCTCGCCACCGAGTTGACCCGCCACGGGCATCCGGTCAGTGACGACACCATGCGGCGGCTGCTGATCGAGGCGGGGTACTCGTTGCAGGGCAACGCCGAGGTACCGGAGGGCTATCTGACCACCGATATTTCGTCCCCGTCTCCACAGACACTCTCGCCGCACTCAACATCAAGGCGGCAGCTCGGCGCTGACCGCCAACCCGCCTTCCTTATGACCGCCCACCGGGAGGACTCGTGGCCGTGATGGCCATCTACCAGGAGAAACTCCTGTCCGTCCACACCCGCGCATGGCCGACCACCGTCGGCACGCCCACCAACCCCTATGGGACCAGCCATCGTCACGACACCCGCCGCCCCTCCCAGGGGCGGCCACGGTCACGACACCCGCAGACTCACACGGAACCGGCCATCGTCGCGGCACCCGCAGACCCCCGCAGGGTCGGCACCATCACGGCACACAGCACCCGTCACGGCGCCCGTTGCCCCGCACATGGCCGATCACCGTCAGCACGTCCACCGACTCGTAAGGGGCCGATCATCGTCACAGCACCCGCAGCCCCCACGGGACCAGGCAGCGTCATGACACCTGCCGCCCCTCGCAAGGGCCAGCTACCGTCACAGCACCCGCAATCCCCCACGGAGGCCGGCCACCATCACGACACCCGCCGCCCCTTCCAGGGGGGCCGGTCACGATCACGACATCCGCAGCCCCACTGGACCGACCCCCCGCAGGGCCGATCACCATCAGGGCGTCAGAGAGGACCATGGGGTCCGTGGGGAGCACCTGGAACCATGTGCAGACGCGACAAACCGGCGCCCCGTGGTAGGACGCCGGTTGTGCGATATGACGAAATGTGGGGCAGAAGCCCTGCCCGGAGACCTAGCGGGTCTCGCGGTGCGCGCGGTGGCAGCGGCAGTTGGGGCAGTACTTCTTCAGCTCAAGCCGATCCGGGTCGTTGCGCCGGTTCTTCCGCGTGATGTAGTTGCGGTGCTTGCACTCCTGGCAGGCCAGCGTGATCTTCGGCCTAACGTCGGTGGCAGCCACTTGGGAGTGCCTTTCTACGTTCGGGACATGGACACGCCCGTACCCAGGCCGGTTGACCTGGGAGTGGGCAGTAGCGGAGGCCGGACTTGAACCGGCGACACAACGATTATGAGCCGTTTGCTCTGCCTGACTGAGCTACTCCGCCTTTGAGCCGGTAACGACCCCGGCCCCGTAGAGGATACCCGACGTAGCGAGCACATTCGTAACTCGCCCGATCGGGTGGGGTGCTCCCAGTATGCCTCAGGAACCCCCGACAACCGAAATCCATTACCAATCGGCGATGCTCGCCCCCGAACAGCCGACTCCACCGTGAAGATCAAGCAGTGGAGGAGGCAAGCGTAGCAGCGACCGGCGCGAGGCGCACAACCCCTGAGAGCCCGTGGATCTCGCCGTGGCGCACACATCCCACCCGGCCCCGCGCAGCCGTAAGAGCCGTACCTTTTGGGCATGAGCTTCGTGGGCACTCCCCGGCCTCGTCCGCGCTGGTACCACGCGCACACGGATCTGGAGGACTTCGCGATCGTGAGCTACCGGGTGGACGCCGACGCGCTCGCCCGGCACCTGCCCGAGGGCTTCGCCCCCATGGAGGCGAACTTCGGGGACGGCCCCGGCGCCTTGGTCTCCGCCGTCGCCTTCCGCGACCGGGACTTCCACTTCCGGTTCCTGCCGCAGGCGTCGATCAGCTGCGGGCAGATCAACTACCGGGCCTACGTCACCGCCTACGGCAAGGCGGGCGTCTGGTTCTTCGGCACCCGCCTGGACCACCCCGTCGTGGCGATCCCACAGCACCTGTGGGGCATGCCGTGGCGCCGCGACCACATCCGCATCGAGGCCGACTGGCTCGGCACCCCGGCCCGCTGGCGCCTGGAGTCCGCCGACGGCCGGTGCGAGGCGGTCGAGCGTCCTCAGGCTCCGGCGCTGCTGGACGGCTTCACGGACGATTCGGACTGGCTGGAGCAGCTCACCCACCCAACCCAGGGCTGGTACCGGCGCAGAGACGGCGGGGTAGGCGCCTACAGCATCTGGCACCCGGTCATGCGGCCCCGGCACCTGGAGGCCACCTTCGCCAGGTTCCCCTTATTCGAGCGCCTGGGGCTGATCACGCCGGACACGCCCCCGCACTCGATCCTGGCGCAGGCCCGGATCCCCTTCGACATCCACACCCCACCGCACCGCTTCCACCCGGACGAGTGACCACGCCGTCGCCGCCACTAGTACGCCTAGCATGCCCTTCTGCTGACCCCCGCTCGGAACCCGCGTGCCACCCTGCGATGCCGCGCCTGCATTGGGCGGGGCGGGCTCGTCCGAGCTTGTCACCTGAAGTGTGTAAAGTCCTACTCTGAGTAACGAAGAGTGCTCTTTATCTGATTTACTTGATCCTTCCCGGATAAGCGATCTCG
>NZ_JBITHZ010000087.1:0-11571 GCF_044458585.1 Nonomuraea sp. NPDC050451 | reverse complement strand
CGCCGCAAGCCGAGCAGTACTTCAGCCACCGGGAGAGTCGGCAACATCGGCCGGCTCGGCGGGTCGCCCTCGGACGGGCGACCCGCGGAGCCGTCATCCAAGCCCTCACGGCGCTCGTCGCCGATGCGGAGCGTCGCCCTTCCTCCCATGACGGGGCATACCGGGTCAACACGCCCTTGGTGGCCATGGCGGGGAGCACGTATTCCCCGCAGGACCGCCATCTGCCGGCAACAACCTTAAGGAAACCGCTATGTCCAGCTCTTCTCGCACCCGCTCGGTCGTTCGGACCCTCGCCGCCGTGGCCTTGGCTCCGGCCGTGGCCGGCTCGCTGCTGGCCACCACCGTGACCAGCAGCAGCGCCGCCACATCCCAGAACGACGAGACGGGCAAGGCCAAACCGACCATTGTGCTCGTCCACGGCGCCTTCGCCGACGCCTCCAGCTGGTCCGACGTCATCCGGCGCCTGCACCGTGAGGGCTACCCCGTCGTTGCGGCGGCCAACCCGCTGCGCGGTCTGGGCGACGACGCCGCATACGTGCGCAGCGTCCTGGGCACCGTGGACGGGCCCGTGGTCCTGGTGGGCCACTCCTACGGTGGCTCGGTCATCACCGAGGCCGCCGTCGGGGACCCGGACGTCAAGGCGCTGGTCTACATCGCCGCCTTCATCCCCGACGCCGGCGAGAGCGCCGGTGAGCTGGCCGGCAAGTTCCCCGGCAGCACCCTGGGCGAGACCCTGAGCACCTCCTCCTATCCGCTGCCCGGCGGCGGAACCGGCACCGAACTGACCATCAAGCAGGACAGGTTCCGCAAGCAGTTCGCGGCCGACGTACCCGCCACCACTGCCACGATCATGGCAGCCACCCAGCGGCCGGTCTCCACCCTCGCCCTGGAGGAGAAGGCCACCAAGGCCGCATGGAAGGACATCCGCTCCTTCGCGCTGATCGCCGGCCAGGACTACAACATCCCGCCCAAGGCCCAGCTGTGGATGGCCGAGCGCGCCAAAGCCCGCACCGTCACCGTCAAGGGCGCCTCTCACGCGGTCTCGGTCTCCGAACCCGCGGCGGTCACCGACCTCATCCGCCGCGCCGCCCGCTGAGAGGCCACGGGCGTACTGCACGAGCCGAGCGCCATGGTCCGGTAGCGGTTATGGGCCCTGCATGACGGACCTTACCGACTTGGGCACATCTCCGTTCACTTCCTTGAAAGGGGGTAATCATGACGCCTGTCATTCGCGGTTTCGGCTACCAGCGCGTCGCCGACGCCGTGTCCCTGAACGTGGCCATCGGCGGCTCGGGCAGCCCCATCGTGCCGCTGCACGGCTTCCCCGAGACGCACCTGATGTGGCGGCACGTCGCAGCCGATCACACCGTGATCGTTCCTGACCTACGAGGTTACGGCGCCAGCGACAAGCCCGCCGAAACCGGCCCCGATGTCTACTCCAAGCGCACCATGGCCGCCGATATTGTCACCCTGGGCTCGCACTGACCCGGCATCCGCACGGCCCGCTCCCGCACGCTCGGGGGCGGGCTTTGCCGTGGTCCAGTGCCGGCGGCAGCGGCCAGGGCACTTGGGCCGAAGCCGCCGCGGGAGCATCCTCAGCACTCGCCGCCTTGGCCAACGCCGCCAACTGGGCGCCCAGACCGACCGGCGGCGCTCCCACGCTGTCAGAAGGGTCTTATCGAAGGTGCACCGGGAGGGCGTCCAGGCCGTTGATCAGCAGTGACGCGGTCCTGGTGAGGGTGCCGGGGGGAACGGCCAGGCGCAGGGCGGGGTAGCGGTCGAGGAGCATGCCAAGGGCGACGCGCGCTTCGGTGCGCGCGAGTGGAGCGCCGACGCAATAGTGCAGGCCATGCCCGAACGCGGTGTGCGCGGGCGCCTCGCGGGTGATGTCGAGCACGTCGCCGCCCGGGAAATGCGCGGAGTCGCGATTGGCCGCGATCAGGGCCACGATCACGAGTTCGCCGGCGGGGATCATGACACCGCCGACCTCGACGGGCTCGGCGGTCCAGTACGGCAGCGTGTTCTGCAGCGGGCCGTCGTAGCGCAGCATCTCCTCGATCGCCGGTTCGAGCAGCTCGGGCCGCTCACGGACCAGGGCGAGCTGGCCGGGATGGGTGAGCAGCGCGCGTACGCCGTTGGCGATCAGGTGAGCGGTCGTCTCATGCCCCGCGATGACCAGGAGGTAGACCATCGAGGCCAGTTCGTCCTCGGAGAGCCTGTGCTCGCCATCGCGGGCGGCGAGCAGGTCCGAGAGCAGGTCGTTGCGCGGCTCGCGCCGCTTGTCCTCGATCAGGCCGCGGGTGTACGCGAGCATCGACAGCGCGGCCCGCTGGTATTCCTCGAAGCCGTGGATGTCCGGCGACACGATCAGCGGGGTCCAGCTCCGGAAGTCGGGTCTGGCCTCCATGGGGATGCCGATCAGCTCGCAGATGACGTTGATCGGCAGCGGGACCGCGAGGGCGGGGACGAGGTCCGCCACGTCCTGGTCGCCGAGCGCGTCGAGCAGATCGCCGGTCATCTGCTGGATTCTGGGGGCGAGCATCTCGACCCTCCGCCGGGTGAACACCGAGGTGATGAGCTTGCGCAGCCTCGTGTGGTCCGGCGGGTCGCTGTGAAGCATGCTGGTGTGGATGGCTCGGGCCTTGTCCTCGGCTAATCTGCTCGCGTACACGCCGGTCTGCCAGCCGCCCTTGACCAGCCGCGGGTCCGACAGCAGCGCCCTGGCCTCGGCGTGGCTGGTGACCATCCAGCCCTGCCGGCCGGTCGGCAGGGTCACGCGATGGACGGGCCCCTTGCTGGTGAGCTCCGCGTAGATCGCGTGCCGCTCTCCGTCGGCGACGGCGGTGAACGGGTTCGGCTGGGTGTCCCCGGTCGTGGGGATTGGCATGACGCTCCTCACTCTTGTGCACTGATTCTTTGGTTCGCGTAGATGACGTCCCTTCCACGGCCTTGCCAGGAAACGCGAGTCGTGCGGCCGGAAAGGGGGTGTGCCTTCCCGGCCGACGCACCAACGTCGGCCGGGAAGGCACACGCGTGATCACTGCGGTCCCTTACTCCGGTCGCCCCCAGTACTCCCACGCCTCCTTGCCGGTGGCGGGCGTGTCACTACCAGGTCAGATGCCGGCTGGGTGAGTCCAGGTAGGCTCGCTCGCCTTTGCACCACAGTTTGACGCGGCCGGTGTAGTTGCCGATTACCCCGCCCATCGGGTGCGGGTACTTGTAACGGTTGTCGTACCAGTGCACCGGGTCTCCGTCGTCGCTCCAGCCACGCGGCCCGAGATACTGCAACCTGATGCTGCAGACGGGGTCCGTGTCCACCCAGGTGATCCAGCTGGAAACGAGGGCTCTTCTGGTTTTATTGCTGGTCTGGATGCAGACCTTCACCCGCGCCTCGGCACTCCACCCCTCGGCGTTGATGGCGTCCGAGCGTACGGACTTCAGCGTTCCGCTCTTACAGGCGGTGCCGTCTGCGAGTGCCGGGGTTGCGGTCACCACGGCGGTGATCCCGGCGAGGGCGACCGCGGCCATGGCGCAACTCGCCGCCTTGGCAATTGGTCTGAACACTGATAGCTCCTCAAGTCTTCGGAGAAACGTTTCTGAGCAGCCAGAGTCTGGGAGAGGGAACTATTCGTCCACCAATCCGAAAGCTGTTCACTAACTGTCCGAACACCTGAGCGCGGCCGCTCTGACCGGGTCACGTCACTCGTCATCAGTCTCGGTTTTGAGTGTGCGATCGAGACGGCGGTGAACTTGGGCGTCGACTTACAGCGGGCGCGGTTTCCGGGGAGGTGATTTTCGGCTCCGCACAACGGACGACCAGTTCAGGGGCCCTGCCTCAAGGCCGGGCAGCTAAGGCTTTTCGGATCTGTCAATCGGCTGAGAGATGCAACGGGGCTCCTGGAGAGCCGATATCGGCGAAGGTCATCCGAAGACTGGAGTCCCGATGGGGGATCAGTTTGCCATTTCCCGGTGGTGCGGGAGTGTTCGCGCCGGGCCATCTGGGAGAGCTCGCCCGGGTGGTGCCGTTCGAGCTGGTGGATGCGGTGCTGGCGGGGACAGGGCGGGTGCAGCACCGGCTCCGGGAGCTTGCCTCGCGGGCCGGGGGTTATTCCTGCCAATTCGCGATGCGCCTGTTCCCAGAGGTCGGCTACCGGCTCGTCTGGGACAAGATGACCAGTGCCCCGGCCAGGCTGGCCGCTGTTGCTTCACCGACCACGAAGGCGTTACGCGACCTGCGCCGCTGGGTGGGCAGTGCGCCGATGCGAGCGCTGTTCGAGGTTTTTGAGCGGGCGCTGTTCGGGGTTTTTGAGCGGCCCGCCGGCGCAGTCAGTGACGCCCAGGGTTCGGTTCGGCCGCTATCGGACGGTTCCCTTCGACGGTTGCAGCTCACTGAAGGTTCCCGATACCGGCCGGAACCGGGCCTGGCTCGATCAGCGGGCCCATGGCGGCTAGCTCCAACTGGAGCTGATGACCCTGGTGGAGACCGGCACCCGCGCGGTGATCGGCGCCGTATTCGGGCCCACCGCCACGGGCGAGACCAACTACGCCAAGCGGCTGCTGCACCTACTGAAGCCGGACATCGGCACGGTCAAAGTGCGGATCATCGACACACAGATCACCGTGATCTGCGCCGACGGCATCGTCCTCACCGGCTCCTAGCGGCTGGCCACCACTTTGCGCGACGCCGCCGCTACGCCATCAAGCCCAAGCCACTACCAGCGCAGATCCAACCATGACCTCAAGACGTTACTTGAACGCCCACTTCTGCCACTGGTTGTCGGGCATGCACTTGCGGGCGTACACGATGAAGGGACTCTCGCTCTTGATGTCCAGACACTTTTTGGTGGCCCAGTTCTTCACGTGGCCGTCGCTGTAGCGGGTCCACTTCTGGTAGTTGCCCCCGTTGCACGGGTTGATCTTCACCGGCTGCTCGTCGCCGTCGCCGTTCGCGTCCAGGCAGTAGTGGATTGGGTAATGTGTGTCCTCCATTCCGTAGTGGCGGATGCTGTTTGCGCTGCCGTGCTGGAAGAGCATGTAGGTGGAGTTGAAGTGGCAGTTTGCCCCCATGACCTCGCCATAGAGGTGGACGCACTGCTTGGTCTGGTAGTTCTGAATATTGAACAGGAGGGCCGCCGTCTTGGACTCCCCAGCGGTGGCACCGGACGTGCCCGCCGTTGTTGCGAAGGCAGGCGGGGAGAACAGGCCCAGTGTCAGGACCGCGGCGGCCGCGGTCCCGAACAGGGCGCGTTGCGTCGGAGCACTCCGACGCATCCTGGCGTGAGTAGACATTGTTGACAGACCTTTCGGCGTGAGAACGAACGTTCGGTGCGCGTTGCGCCCCCATCTTCGGGTAGTGCGATGTCCGAATCTCAGGCCGTTTACTGACCACTTCATATCCTCGGCACGACATCCTGGAGGACGGAAATGTTTCCGGGGTCGTGGCCATGGTGCTTCTAAGCCTGACTCTGCCGGGAATCTTGGATGAAGCCTCGAGGTCAGCGGCAGGCGGCCGGGAGGGGGTGCGTCGTCGGCTGATGGCATGCCGCCGAGATGCTCGATGTTCACGGTGATGGCCGTAAGCACATGATGTAAGTGAGCCTGGTGAACCGTGCCACGATCAGTGGGGCCGCGGTGGGCGAGGATGTCGGGTAGGGGCCATGCCAGCCCGCGCTGATCTGGTCCTGGGGGCATGTCACCTGGCGGCGGTCGAAGTCGATGGGGAAGTCGTCCCGGCTGAAGCCTTCGTTCCTGCGGTGCTGGCGGGTGGGATTGCCCGGCAGCGGGCCGGTGACCGTCACCTGGTGTTCCCGGGCGGCTTGCTCCAGGTGGACCAGGGAGGTGTAGCCGCCATCGACCAGGTGCTCGGCGGGCAGTAAGCCGCAGCGGGAGAGCCGCGTGTGGATGCCGGGCAGGGCCTGGGTGTCGTTCGTGATGGCCAGGGTGGTGGTCACGTCTGTGATCACGTTGGCGCGATCGTGTGTGCACGTCTCGGTGACGTGTACAACGAAGCCCTTCCAACGGGGGACCTGCCCGCGGAGGGCATAGCGGGCGGTGAGGTCGTAGGGGGAGACGATCGCCAGCAACGAGGTCAGCAGCTCGCCGCACTCGTCGGTGCGCCAGCCTGCCGCGGGGGCGCGACCTGCGGACCGGCTCATCTGTCGATGCACAAGCCGTTCGCGATTTCCAAGCGGCTGGTGCGGGAGGCATGCGAGAGAGTCAAGGCCAATAAGGACGCCGCGCCCCAGAAGTGACCAAAGCCATCACGAAGACACGGCTATGGGCTCGGGTATCGCGATATCGACCAGCGCTTGAGCAACGGTACGGGCGGTGGCTTCGGCGCTCGGGTCGTGATCCAGCCAGGCACTGATGCCCGCGCCGTCGTACAGCAGGACGAGTTGGCGGGCCAATCCCTGGGGGTCGTTGGCCCCGGCTTGGTCGGCGAGATCGTGGAAGAGCGAGTGCAGCCAGGCGCGGTACTCGGAGGACACCTCATCGACAGCCCCGCCGGGTGGCGTGTTGGCGCCGGCGGTGACGAAGGCGGGGCCGCGGAAGCCCGGGGCGGCGAAGGACAGGCCCTGAACTTCGAAGACCCCGGTAAGGCGCTCCCGTGGCGTGCGGTAGCGCCGTTCGAGCTCGCGGCTCATGTGCTCCCGCGTGGCGGCGTGGCGGGCCCGCAGGTAGGCGCGCACCAGTTCTTCCTTACTGCCGAAGGTGTTGTAGAGGGTGGCCTTGGCGACGCCGGCGTGCTGGATGACGCGGTCGATGCCTACCGCATGGATGCCCTCGGCGTAGAAGAGTTCGTCGGCAGCGGCCAGCAGCCGGGCGCGGGCGGCGGCGCTGCGCTCCTGCGGAGCGGAAGGCTTGGCAAGCATGTGTGAATTCTCCCCTGGTCAGGCATCGTGCCGGATCAGCCTCGGGTGGATCGTTGCTCGATTCCCAGGCCGGTCCATGTCCACGAGGCGCTCATTTTGCCCGGCACGACGGTTCAGGGAGCGGGCCTCGCATCACGGCCGGGCATTCACACGGGCCGTCAATGTCATGTAGCTCGGCCGGCACCCGGAATCAACGGAACCACTGACGGCCAGACTCTGTAGTCGTCACCGTCGATGGCATCTGAGCAGCCGTCGTAGGGGCATCACGCCTGAAGCGGGAGAGGCCGGGAAATGTCATGGCTTGGCGGGTCGGGGCTACTGTGTCGCCCGCCACATGGACAGGCTGTCGTAGACAGTCTCGAATCGTTGCGCCATCCCATCCCTCAGGTGCCAGACATGGACGAACCTGGCCGCTCCCACCTTCCCGCTCGCTCGGTGCACCCCGCGGTACTCGCCCACGACGAAAAGCTTGTCGCCAGCCGGAGTGAGCTCGAAGGGGGTCACCTCGAAGTCGGCCCAGTCCGCGGCAATCGGTGCGAGGGCCATGCCGACGATCTTGTGCCTGCCGTAGAAAGTGCCGCCGCTCCCGGCACCGGCGATCACCGTCCACTTCACGTTGGGCGCCAGGCGCTCCTCGAACGCCTCCATGTTGCCGGTGGCCAGCGCCGAGTAGATCTCGGCGACGGTCCTGCGGTTGGTCGACTCGGTGGGGGTGAGGGTCTTCGCCTCGGTCTCCATCACGTATGGCTCCTTCGTCGTCTGGGCCTAGACGACCTCAACGGACTGTTCGTTTCCCAGGCCATTCGGCTACCGACTTTTGTCCACTCCGGCGCGGACGGTGCTCATGCCCAGGAGTGCCCATGCCGCTCAGGGCGATCACGGGCAAGGGCCTGCCCGCCTTCGCCTGGCGCGCGGCCCAGCCCGGACCGGCTTTCACCGCGCGGGCGAACATGCGTTCCGGTCCTGACCGTCCAACACGGTCGCCCGGGCCCGTCCGGCAGGTAGGTGAGCGCAACGGTGCGGGTACGCCCGTCCAGCCCCCGCTGTGTCGTCAGCAGGAGCAGACCGCTGCCTTTCGCCGAACCGGTCTGGAGCTCATCGATGAACTTCTGGTCGGTCTCGCTGAGCATGCCGACACCGCTCCAAGGTCAACGGCGCCTCCAGGCGCCTGGTATGCAGTCGTATGGACCTAGACCGCCGCGCGGGACACTAGTCGCCCGCGAGCGGTGCGGCGAACCACTGCTGGAGCGGGTTGCCGCTCTTGCACGAGCCGACTCCTACCGCGGCGTTGCGCCGTGCATTCGCCTCGGCGCTGGTCACGCACTTCTTCGTCGCGAAGTTCTGGATGACGAAGGCGTCCTTGAAGGCGCCCGGAGCGTTGAGCGCCAGTTTGAACGCCCACTTCTGGGTCTGCTTGCCGCCCACGCACCGGGCGACGAACAGTCGATTGCCGCTGTCGGTCTCCAGGCACACGGTTTGCCCTCGAACGAGCTTCCTGCTCACCAGCTTGCCGCCGTTGATGAAGTTCCACTGCTGTTCGGTGTCACCGCCTCCGCGGGCGAACCTGCTGAAGACCCTGCCCTTGCCGCTGGCACCGACGTCGCCGACCTCCAATTGCAGGTTGGTCCGGCGGTTGCTGAGGTTCAAGGTGCTGGCGGGCGGGGCGGCGGCTGACGTCCCTGCGGCGGCGCCGGCCGGGGCATTGGCGGAAGCGGCCGCGGGCGCGGCGACAGCGGTGGCGGCCAGAGCCGCGATCACGGCACTGATGGGCAGGGCAGACTTCATGACGTTCTCCTAGTAACAACGTGGCAGGACGAGCGTTCGCCCAGCCATGTGGGTCAGCTGACCTGATCGCATTGCTGCATCCGGAGTTGGCGGGCGAGGGCCGAATCTAGGCGTGGGTACTGTCCGTTCCACAGACCACTTTCTGGCCGATTCCCGCCCATTGGTGCGGCAGCGTCGTGACGCGCACTCGCCAGGGCGCGGCTGGGATCGGCCAGGTGGAGCGCGGTGTGGTTGGACCGCTGACCTCACTCCCGCAAGAGAGTAGAACCTGCCATCGACCGACCTAGGAAGTGAGAATCGTCCAGGGCGATCGTGAGACATCGTCCGCTACTGACGTCTGAGTGCTGGAGTCCGTACGCCCTGCTCAGCGGGGAGCAATGAGCCAAGTTGCCCGGGGTCCTTTTCGAGTTGGAGAGTGCCGGAGCCGCGACGCACAGCCCGATCGCCGGCGCCTGGGCGATCCCGGCCGTGGGCGGCCGGCTGCCCGGTGAAGAGCGGTTGGACTTGCTCGGGGCCCGCCGTCCGGTGCTGGAGATGGCGCCGGCCGCCGTCGCCGCCCGCACCCGTGGTATCACGGTCAACCGGGGCGTCACAGCGTCGGGGTTGGTGACAAGCGACTCGAGGGCACCAGGCCGGCCGCACGTCAACGCCGTGGTCACCGCAGGCGGCAGGTCTTCCGCGCCGATCTGGTGGTGGACGCGGGCGTGCCGGTCATGTCCGGATCGGGGAGCAGGCGCCGCGAACCCTTTCGCGAGGGGCAGCCGGTGGCCACCGGCGTGGTCAACGTGGGGGACGCGTGGGCGGCTATAGACCTGGGACGAGCACCGGCTGGCGGAGCTGGAAGGCGTGCGGCGCGGCCTGCCCTACGTCAGCGACGACCCGAGCTGGGCCGTCGCCAAGGCACAGGACACGGCCAAGCTCCTCGACGGTGACCTGCTGCGCGCCGTGGCGGACATCGCCTGGACGTGTGCCACCCCCGAGGAGGTCTGAACGTACCGAGCCGCTGCGAGCGCATCGCCACGTTCGGCGGCGGCGCCCTCCGCTTCCCCGAGCGCGGCGCGACCCGTGCGAAGCTACTCGCCGGCTGGTTGTACCGGCGCAGAGGGTTGATCCGGAGGCCCCGCGCGAGGAGCGCTAGGGACGGGCGCTGTGAATCGCCGCCAGCAGGCGGCCACGCGCCGGTCCCTGTGCCACGAAGCGTGGAGAATCCCCGGCGAGCGTGAGCGCCTTCGTGTCCAGGCCGGTCGCCTCGATCGCCTCCTGCGGTGTGGCGAGGAGGTGAGCGACGTCGGCGACACCACGGAGCACGTCGCTGTCCAGGAGCGTGGCCGCATCCAGCGCCTTGCTCAGCAGCCACTCGGCATCGCCACTCTCGTACGGCCGGCCGCGACGCTCACCGTCGAGCTCGGCGAGCCGATGCCGGTCCCAGCGGCCGAGCCGTTCGCACACGGGCGCGAGCACGCCCTGGCTCACCTCGTCGAACCGCAGCGTCAGCTTTTCCAGGGCGTCCAGGCCTTCAGCGCGTACCGCGTCGCGCAGCAGGCTCGCGTGCGTGAACGCCATGGACATACCCAGCCCGAACAGCGGATTAGTGACTGCCCAGGCGTCTCCTAAGGGCAGGAGCCCGTGCACCACCGGCCGCCCGCCAGCCACGAGCCGGCTAGGATCGATCGCCCCTTCAGACGCTCGCAGGACGTCGCTGATCGGGATGCCCGCGGCCCACTGCTCCACGTTCGGGAACATCGACGCGGCCCTCTGCCAGACTCCGGCATGCCGGAGTTCCCGCAGCTCCACGTCATCTCGCGATACGGCCAGCGTCACCGACCAAGTCCCCACGTCACCCGGCAGCACCAGGGTGGACAGGTTGTCGTGATGCTCCAACGGCCGGATCGGCGGCGCGGGCATGGGGCCGGCGAAATGCCTGGAGTAGTAGGCGAACCCCGAACCCGCGTATCCCCGGGCGGTGCCTGTCCCGGTGGCGTCTGGCTCTGCGGCGTCCGGCTCTCTGGCGTCCGGCTCGCCGAGCATCCCGGCGAGTTCCCTCCTCCGCCCGGTCGCGTCCAACACCAGGTCGGCGCGGATGGCCTCACCCTCGCCGGTACGCACCCCGCGCACGCGCGGCCGCCCGCCTTTCACGGGAGCGTCGACCAGCAGCCCGGCCACGGTGACGCCCCGGCGGACGGTGACGCCCGGCGCTCGCCCGGCCACCAGAGCCAGCGCCGCCTCCAGGACAGGACGGCGGGCGGCGATCGTCTCGAACCGCTCGTCGCCCTCCCGCGCCGTGCCCAGCGCACCCTCCCGACAGGAACCGGCGAGAGAGTTGTGCACGATGGCGCCCGCGCGCTCCAGCTCGGCGGCCACCTCCGGCAGCTCGTCCCGCAGTAGCCGCCAGCCCGCCGCCACCAGCCGGTGCGGCAGGCGGAACTGGCTCACGCCCGGCCGCTGCCACAGCTCCCACGCCCGATGGATGTTGCCCGGGCCGTCCCGGTCCCGGTCGAGCACAGTGACCCGGTGCCCGTCGGCGGCGAGTAGCAGGGCGGCGACCAGACCGGCGGGACCGGCCCCCGCCACGACGATGTCCGACATCTTCGACCTCCTAGATCCTGGGAGGGTCAGCGTGCGGCAGGCGACTGCTCACTCACCAGGCCAAACAGCTGCCACTTCTTGGCATCTCCCGACAACACGGTGTCCTGTCAGACCGCGGTCCGCAGAGGTCCCCTATGCAGGTTGAGCACCAGCCGCTCCACGTCCGCCTCAGCCACCGCCCGCAGGAGCAGGTCGCGCGGGTGACCACCAGCATGGTGCCGTCGGTGCCGGTGATGGCGCCCGCGTTGTCCACTCACCAGGTGCCGGCGTGAGCAGCCGTGCATGGCCTGGCCCTCGTGGTGGTTCAGGTCATGCTCGGCTTGCGGCT
>NZ_JBITHZ010000086.1:0-11856 GCF_044458585.1 Nonomuraea sp. NPDC050451 | reverse complement strand
CGAGCGTCAGATGATCGAGAAGCGGCAAGCATCAACGGTCCTGCTGAGGGCCGCTGTGGCATAGGACCGTCTCCACGCTTTGAGGGGATTGACACGCCTGACCTCGCACTCGTCACCACCGCCACCCGCAGCCGGGAGACGTGGAAGCTGATGGTCTCCGAGCTTCCGCAGCGTCCCCGCAGCGTCTATGACGAGCGGCTGTATGAGGCCAGCTTGGGCATGCTCCTCGCTGTGATGAACGAGACCCCCGACGAGGTCAGCGACCTTCTGGTGCTGGGCGGCAACCCCGGCATCCATGCCGCGGCCGACGCTCTGGCCGGCGAGGCTGATGGTGACTTGCTGGCCAGGATGAACCGCTCCAGCTTCCCCACCTCCGCGATCGCGGTCCTGACCTTCAACGGGTCCTGGAAGGCAGTGGAGCACGGGGTGGCAAAGCTGGTCGCTTTCTGGGCCCCATAGGCCTAACCGGCGAGCGCCGCCCGCCAGCGACCTGACCCCCGGGCATAAGAGGGGGCCGTGCCACATCGAAAAACGGTTTGCATATTCGTCAGCAACAGCAAGGCTGGCTTCCCGGGCGGGACGCCGAATGGCAGGCATGGCGGGCATCGTGCCCCGGACGCACCGGCCGCCCGCGAAAGAGAACTCCATCACCTTGACGGCACAGCTCAGAGCCCATTTGACCGCCGGTGACACGTTGGTTAACGGCACCCCGGGTTGTGCCGGACCTGTTCAGCAGACGCGTGGCGTGGCGACTTTCGAACCCCGCCGGGGAGTGGTCGCGGTCACAGCGTGGCGGGCGCGCCGGCCGGGCAGCACCAGTGCGCCCTGGGTCACCAGCATGAACCGTTCCAGCCCTGGTACCAGGACCTTCACCACGGTGACTCCGCCCGGCAGGTCGGCCACGATGCGCTGGTAGGGGTGATGCCCAGCGGCGGTGAGCCGGTCTACCAAAACCCGCAGCTGATCGACCGGATGGCCCGCCGGTGTCGTGTCGGGCGGAGTGTAGGGCACGAGTCGGGCCTCGGACAGGTGGCTGGTCAGGTCGAAGCGGCCGCAGGCCAGCAGCGGCTGGTACGGCGACAGCGGCGACAGGTCGGCGAACCCGGCGTGATCGCCGACGAGGATGCCCTGTACGAACTCGGTCAGCGCCCGCCAGGCGGCGTAGTGCGCGTTCAGCGAGACGCCGGTGCCCCGCCGGTGCCGGCCTTCGGGGCCTGGAACGGCGTAGGCCATCCGGGCGGGCACGCCCAGATCTGTGGTGATGTCGAGCAGATGTACCGGCTGGCCGGCCAGCCGCTCGGCCAGGGCGTGGGCGGCGGCCAGATCCGCCGGCAGCGTGGCCGTATCCACCACGGTTGGCCGATATCCTCGCCCCAGGAAGGCGCGTGTCAGCAGCAGGGAGAAGGCGTCGCGTTCGATGACCTCGTTCAGCGCGTGCAGGCCGGCCTCTGCCGCGCCCACGCCGATCGCCGAGCCGCTGTTGCAGCTGTAGCGGGCCAGCACGGGCAGGTAGTCGTAGGTGTCGCCGACGGCCCGGCGGGCGGGGGCGCCGTCCCGGTCGACATACCAGGGGTCGGTCAGGAACAGGGGCACCGGCACCTGGCCGCCCGCTGTCTCGGCGGTCTGGGACCGACCGGCCATGGGGGCGAAGGCGTGGCAGGCCAACTGTTGCCCGGCCAGGCCGGACAGCACCGGCATGACCACATCGTCGGCCAGCACGTCCTGAGCCAGTGCGGCCGCAGGCCACAAGGACACCGCCGGGGGGTTGAACGCGCCTGGTCCGGAGAAGTGATGTTCCATCGCCTCGAACATGGCGCCGACACGGGCCTCCTGCCGGTGGCCCTTGCCGCAGCCGACGCCCTCGGGGACCGGTGCCCCGGACGAGGCGTGTAGCAGGCACCGCCACGCGGTCGGGTCGGTGTCCGGGCTCAGACAGCTCAGCGTGGCGTGCAGGCCGAGGGAGTCCAGGGCGGTCATGGCCCGCTGTTCGGCCTCGGCCAGCGAGACGGTACGCTCCACGTCCGACGGTGGCCGGAGGGCTGCCACCGGGGACAGGCCAGCACCATCGGGGACGTCACTAGTGCTCTCGGTTGTGGCGTTCATGGTGTGGCTGCGCCCTTTCCTGTCGAAAGGCGGGGGCGCGCTACTCCCGCACCCCCGCGCCATGTCCCTACTGGATCTCGGCCATGGCCGCAGCCAGGAAATCCTGCAGGTCCCGACGCTCCTCGATCGTCAGTTCCTGCTGTGCGTCCTTGCTGACGTACATGTCATAGTGTCCCATGATTCACCCCTTTTCGTGTCCGAACGGTCACTATGCGTATACCTGCGGGGGTTGGTGGGGTAACTTCTGCCGGGGGCAAGAAAGCCGTAACGATCATCCCCTGCCAGGGAGTGGCTCGGCCTGGGGTCGGCCAGTTCGCCTGACGTTCTTTATCAGATCATTGCGCTCTGACCTGCGATGACATGTCATGAAGCCTGAATAGGCATCCGGGGCCAGGGAAAGATCATGAACGTGTTGGACATCATCGGCGCCGGACTGCCTCGCACCGGAACCTCCTCGATGCAAGCGGCATTGCAGCGGCTGGGGTTCGCCCCCTGCTACCACATGATGGAAATCTTCCGCCATCCCGATCATGTTCCGCGATGGCTGGCGGTGGCCGCAGGCAAGGTCACCACCCGTCGCGACTGGGATCAGGTCTTCGCCGGCTATCGGGCCACCCAGGACTGGCCGGCCAGCCATTACTGGCGTGAACTGGCCGATACCTATCCGCAGGCCAAGGTCGTCCTGACCGTGCGGGAGCCGGATGCCTGGTATCGGAGCATTCGCATGCTGTTCTCGCTAGAGCCCGACAACCTGCGACTTGAGGACCTGCCGCAGCCGGTACGCGAGGTGTTGACCGAAAAGATGCGGCTGCATCCGCTGCTGGAGTCGATTCAGCAGGCTCTTTTCGGTCCGCAGCATCGCCGCGGCGCTGGCCTGCCGGACAAGGATCTCGTGGTGCGGGCCTTCCATCAGCACTGCGCCGCTGTGCGGGCTCACCTTCCGGCCGAGCGGCTGCTGGTCTTCGATGTCCGGCAAGGATGGGAGCCACTGTGCGCGTTCCTGGGCGTCCCTGTACCGGCCGGAGAACCGTTTCCCCATCTCAACGATGCCGCCTCGATGCAGGACCTGATACGACGGATGCTTGCCGGTGACCTGACCGGCACCGTGTTCCAGCCCGGCGACGGCTGACCGCGTATCAGGAAAGGGGCCGCCGGTTCGGGGCAGAGATTCGGAACCGATTCCGGCGGTGAGGCGGTTCCTCTGGGGTCAGCGGCTTCTGCCTCGGCACCAGCCCGAGCGTGGTCAACGGCGGAGCGCCCGGCACAGCCCCTGGGTGGACCGACGCGCTCTCCTAGCGGCGATGTGTTTGATTACTCCGGGTGATATTGATAGAGCTCTGCCATTACTACAAAGAGTATACGCTTCGTAACAATATGTGCATGGAGGTGTGCTGCCTCCAACCCGAGGCAGCATTTTCAAGACCGTGCGTGGAGGTTCGATGAAACTCGTTCATGCTGGTCAGGCCGTAGTTCTCGCTGGTGCCTTTCTTGCTGGTCCGTTCACCCTGGCGGCGGCGAACGCCACCACCGCCGAAGCCCCGACGCAGCTTGGCGCCAAGTTCACCGCGAACATCGTCGCCCGTCACAGCGGCAAGTGCCTGGAGGTCTACGGCGCCAGCACGGCTGACGGAGCCAAAGTCGACCAGTGGACCTGCCACAACCAGCCCTACATGGAATGGCGTCTGGCCTAGGTATCAGGTCGGACGCTGAGCGTTCTATCGGCAACAGAGATCAGGGCGATCGCAAAGCCGTGCCTGAACGGCATCCAGGCGTTCGGCGGCCTGGCAGTGGGCCTGAGCCAGCAGGGCTGTCACTTCCTGGTGGACCCGCTCGACCTCGGCGTGCCCCTGCTCCAGCGCGGGCCAGTGCGTCTGCGCGTTCCCGGTCGATTTTCCATCACCCCGCGGAGCCGGGGCCGCCTGTCGCGTCGATGATCTGTCCCGGAGCCTCCGTTAACGGCATTGTTGCCCTGCTGGTCAGCCTGACATGTCTCTTCATGTCAGGCGGAACATCCCCCACCAACAATTACAACTCATTGTAATCAGATAATTACGATTCGTAGTGTCATTGGTGTCCGACCGGGGTGACTTCGGCGAATCCCCGGTTTCCGCGCGAAGGAGGACATCGTGCCTGACAACCCCACCACCCCCCTCGTCCGCACCGCAGCACCGATCCAGACCGCCGCCATCTGGGGCTCCGACCGTTTCCTGGTCACCACTCCCGACGTCTGGGTGGACCTGCCCAACGCGACGATCCCCCAGTCGGTAGGCCAGGGCACCCAGAGTTTCGGCGCGTTGTTCGTAGCTGTCTTCTCCGCCGAATCCCTGGTCAAGGTCCAAGGCGACAACGGCGCCTGCTTCCTGGACATCACCTTCGGCGGCCAGGACCCTCACCCGATCGACAACAACCACCGTTTCGACTCCTCCATCGACGGCGGCACCGAATGGAGGAGTCTCACCACAACACGGATCATGGAGGTCCCTCCGACCATCCCCGTAGTCAACGCGACCGCTCAGGTCCGGCTGATGTACAAGGCCGGGGGTGGCGCTCTCGTCGAATGCGGGCTACAGAACTGGGTACTCACGATCTTCCGATACGCCTAGATCCCAGCCCGTTCACCGCGGCGCTCGCCGAGCTGGTCACCCTTCAGGCGGAGCGGTTCTACAACAACGGCGGCTTCGTCATCCTGCCGAAGTGGGCCGACATCCTGGACCGGCACTTCCCAGCCGCCGACCGATAGCTCAGTCCTGGCGCCGGCGGCGGACACGCAAGGACACCTTCCCGCCCGGTGCGTGGCCGGCTACTAATGGTGTGTGAGGCATCTGTACTGGGACCTCGGAGAAACCGGGGCCGGCGCCTGCTTCGAGGTGGACTGGCGCGGCTCGACCGCCCGGGTCTGCCTCATGGACAGCGAGGAATACCAGGCGTACCTCGATGAGGAGGCCTACCAGTACCACGGCGGCTTCTACGACTACAGCCCCCTCACCCTGCAGGTGCCCTACGACGACTACTGGTACCTGATCGTCGACAGCTACGACCGGGTCAAGAACGTCACCGTCGCCCAGCTCTTCGACGACTGACCGGTGATCTGAGCGCGGCCTGGCGGGCGGCGGCCGGGACCGGCCAGCGAGCCGCACGCCCGGCCGGCCGATCCGCCGGGCCGCGCTCTTGATCCTCATAAGAGGAATTCGGCAACACCGTGTTGGTGAGAAACGGCAGCGCTCGATGGCCGGTGGTGAAGCACGAATGACCGGGCGGCGATCGGCCCCAGCCCTCCACGGCGCGGGCCGAAGTCTGCCGATCGGCCACCCTCAGCCCCGAATCTTTCGGCAATTCGCCGTCAGCAGTCGTCGTCCTGGTGCTCGTTCTTGTCGGCCTGTGACTGTGCTTCGCGGTCCAGACCGTCGCGCGCGCTGGGGCAGTCCGGGTGTGTGGCGGCCGCGGACTGCACCCGTGCGGCGGCTTCCTTGTCCCATGGCGTGTGTTTGGTCATGCCGTCCGGCTACCCGAAGGCCTTCGGCGACGGGTCGGGTTCGAGTAACCCGGACGTCAAAGATGCATGGGTACATCGCGGCATCGCGGCCGATCTTGTACGTGAATCAGCGCGCGCTTACTGACGTACCGGAACCGTCGCGGCCGCGGAGCGGTCGCCTTGATCCTGTGGAGAAAAGTTGCATTCGATCATGGCCAGTCGGCTGTCCTACTTCGGTTGATGCTTGACACCCGAGCTTCGGTTGATGCTTTACACCCCTTCGGCTGACCTGCGTTCCTGGGTGATCGGTGACGATCACGTGGGAGGCCGGGTTGGCGCTGGTGGAGTTGAGCGTCATGGAGCAGCGGTATCGCGCTGTGCTGGAAGTAGAGGCGGGCTGTCCGGTGGTCGAGGTCGCCGAGCGGCATGGGGTGTCGAGGCAGTCGGTGCATGCGTGGGTGCGCCGATATCGAGCCAGCGGGCTGGCGGGGTTGGCTGATCGGTCGCATCGGCCAGCGGAGTGTCCGCATCAGACGGCGGGTGCGGTGGAGGCGCTGGTGTGTGAGCTGCGCCGATCTCATCCGCGGTGGGGTCCGCAGCGGCTGGCTTACGAACTGGAGCAGCGCGATGTGGTGCCGGTGCCGTCGCTGGTCACCCTGTATCGGATCTTGGTGCGGAACGGGCTGGTCGTGCCGGGTGCGCGGCGTCGGCCGCGTTCGTCGTATGCGCGCTGGCAGCGTGAGGTGCCGATGGAGTTATGGCAGCTGGACATCATGGGCGGTGCTTACGCGGTCTCCGCCCTGCACCGGCGCACCAACGGAACGCTCGACGCCATTCTCGTCGACGGCGGCCACAACGTGACGCTGGACGTTTCGAGCCTGCGCCTGCTGGCCCGCGCCGAACAGCCCTGCGGCAACCACCACACCCCCGGTCCGTGCCACCGGTGCGAGAATGCCGTCAAGCCGGTCACGGCGCAGTGCGACGTCTACCGCCCGGGCGATACTTGCAAAGCTCCGGCCACCATGACGCTGCGGTGGACCGACCCGTGCGGCTCGCATACTGCGCACCGCTGCCACGAGCACGGCACCCGCGACTGCACGATCACCATCACCGCGACGCCGGTGCCCGCCGGCACCAGCGCCTACGAGCGGAGCTTGAAGCGCTCCCCTGTGGCAGTGTGCCGCGGATGTGGGCACTCCATCAGCCACATCGACGGAGAGTGGATCTCCGGGCCCGTCACCGCGTGCCCCGGACTCGAGCACGGACCGCACCAGCCGGCGGTCATCCGGAGGGAAGCCCATCTGGCCTCCGACGCCCGGCCCTGCCGTCGCAGCGAGCCGCACGATCTCACCCGCTGCTGAGTTCGGCAGCGGGTGTTGTTGGATGCGGACAACTGGCTGTGGCTGCTGTTCAGTGCAGCAGAGGCAATCGACGAATTCACGTAGGCACCACAGGCGCACGGCCGCTACGAGCCCCACTACAACACGGCGGTTATGGATCGGAGCTGCGGTGCGGAGGGCCGCGCGACGGTCCGTGAGCGTCGCTATGCGGAGGCTCTCAGGGGCTCGAGGGCGGTCAGGATGAGGTCAAGGCCGAAGACGAACTCCTCCGCCGGGTCGAAGCCGGCAGCGACGAGCGCCGCGGCGGACTCGTTGAGGTAGGGGAACTCGTCAGGAGGAAGCTGGGGCAGGTAGGCGTCCTCGATCACGTCCGCGAACTCATCGGCGGTGTCGAACGGCAGGCTGGCTTCCTGCAGGGCGAAACCGTAGACATAGCTGTCGAGCAACCAGTTGGCGTGCGTCGCCATCAAGACCGAGAAGCCAGCCTGCCGCAGGCAAGCGGTGACCGCTTCGTGGTGCCGGAGGTTCGCGGGCCCCGGCGATGTCCGCGATTCCATCAGGCCGTTCGCCCACGGGTGGCGTGCGAGAACCTGTCGGGCGGATACCGCACGCCGTCGCATCGCCGACTGCCAGTCGGTCCCTTCGGGTGGGAGTTCGATCTCCTCGAACACGATGTCGACCATGGCGTCCAGCAACTCCTCCTTGCTCGCCACGTAGTGATAGAGCGACATCGCGCCCGCGCCGAGCGTGCCAGCCAGCCGGCGCATGCTCAGTCCGTCGACCCCCTCGCGGTCGGCCAGCCGGATCGCCTCGACGACCACTCGCTGCTTGCTCAGCCCCGCGTCTGACGCGATCTGGCGTTGCTCTCTCACAGACACGGGTCTCCTCGCTCGCTCGAACGGCTTGACAATAGTACAGCGTACGCCCATAGTACAGCGTACGACGTACGGTGTACGAGCTGCCGAGAGACGCGGTTCGGATGAGGGGGCTTCTGTGGGAATCGAACAGCGATCGAATGCCGGAGCAGGCCTGGTGCGGGGGCGAGTCGGGCCGAGGCGGCGATGATGCGGGCCGCCGTCCAGCGCCGCTACGGCCCGCCCTCAGTGCTTAAGTCGTCCGAGGTCGGGGTACCGCTGCCCGGTCGAGGCGATGTGCTCGTCCAGGTGGGCGCGGCCTCGGTGCATCCTGGCGACTACTTCGTCATGACGGGTGAGCCGTACGTGGTGCGCCTGGTGTTCGGGCTCCGCCGGCCGCGCCACGGCATCCCTGGCAGGGACCTCGCTGGCGTGGTGGCAGCGGTCGGGAAGGATGTCACCGCTCTCCGCCCCGGCGACGAGGTGTTCGGCTGGAGCACCGCTGGAACGCTCGCGGAGTACGCCTGCGTCCCGGCGGACAACCTCGTGTCCGTGCCTGCCAACCTGTCGGTCGTGGACGCGGCAGCGGTGCCCACGTCGGCCATGGCGGCGTTGCAGGCATTGCGTGAGATCGCGAACGTTCGACCGGGCCAGACGGTGCTGGTCACGGGCGCGTCGGGCGGTGTGGGCTCGTTCGCGGTCCAGATCGCCAAGGCGTTCGGCGCCGAGGTGACAGGTGTGTGCAGCACCCGCAACGTCGACTTGGTCCGGTCGCTCGGTGCCGACCACGTCGTTGACTACACGGAGACCGACTTCACCGGCACCGAGAAGCGCTACGACGTCATCCTCGACAACGTGGAAGCCCAGCCCCTGGCGGCTGTCCGCCGAGCGCTGACGCCCACCGGCACCCTCATCCCCAACAGCGGACGCGGCGGCCGCTGGCTCGGCCCCCTCGGTCGGATCGTCAAAGCGCGCGTGCTGTCCGGGTTCACCCGTCAGCAGCTGAAGCCCTTCACATCGGTCGGGAAGCGTCAGGACCTGCTCACCCTGGCCGACCTGCTCACGAGCGGGCAGGTCACGCCCGCCATCGACCGCACGTACCCCCTCGACGAAGCAGCCGACGCCCTCCGCTACATCGCGGCCGGCCACACCAGAGGGAAGGTCGTCGTGACCATCTGACGACCGGACCGACGAGAACGACCCAACCCGTGCGTACGCCCAGACCTGCCGCCACTCTGGCGGAGGGCCCGCTCCTCGAGAAAGAAGAATCGATGGCTATCCGAACGAAAACCCTGAACCTGCTCGACAACCCGCCGATCCCCGTGCAGGTCAAGCTCACCGCCGCATGGACCAGCTTCATGTTCCTCTACATCTACGTCGACTACTTCCACCTCTACAAGCCCGGCTCCATCGACGACATGCTGGCTGGCGTCGTCTTCGAGTTCGACATCACCCCGACGCTGTTGACCATGATGCTCGCGTCCGTGGCGATCCCGGCCCTGATGGTGATGCTCTCCATGACGCTGCCCGCCCGGGTGAACCGCGCCACGAACCTCGTCGTTGCATCGCTCTGCATCCCCTACTCGGCGGTCAACGCGGTAGGGGAGTCCTGGGACTGGGCCTCCTTCTACGGCCTCTCCATCGGAATCGAGGTGCTGCTCCTGGCCTTCATCCTGCGCTCCGCCTGGACATGGCCTCGAACCCCCGCCGTCCCAGCCGGTCCCGCGACGACCGACTTTCGACAGGACCTTCGACAGTAGGTATCCGTGTAAAGCCCTTCAGCGAGTGGAAGTTGCCGGTGCAGGACCGCCGGGTGAATCGGTGTTGCGGGCTCGCTTAAGGCGGGCGATGGCGCCGAGGCCGGGGAGCATCTCACCGTCGAGGATCCGCCCGATCGTGGGGTGGCTGATGCCAGCGGACACCGCCAACCCACGGGCGGTGACGGATCGGGTCAGGAGGCTGGTCCCGACGCGGCGGTCCCGGTGTCACCGCTCGGCCCCGCGCCCCTCAGTTGGTCGGGTCTCCCCTGGCGCAGGGCCAGCGCCAGGACGGCCGCGAGCCCGGCGAGGACACCGCTGACCGCCAGGTCGGTGCCGTGCCCGGCGACCAGGTTGAGTCCGGTGCCGAGCGCGATGGCGCCGGACACCCCCGCCCAGCCGGTCAGCGCGACCACCTGCTCCGGCCCTCTCGACCACGGCATCCTCGCGCCCACGACGCCGGTGAGCACCGCGTGCGGGCAGACGAGTGTCATCTTCGCAGGTGACAGGAAGCTCGTCGGGTCGGCGTCGCTGGCGGGCGCCCCGCTCAGGGTGTACGCCACGACGGCGCCGGCCAGGAGCACCCCCGCCGCCGCCACCACCCACGTCAGCCCCGGCGCCTCGCGGGCGCTCCTGCGCAGCACCGCCGGTCGACGTGCCGGGTCGGGGCGCTAGGCCGGCTGGACGGTAAGAGACAGGATCAGAGCAGCAGGACGTCGCCGCGGCGTTGGAGTTGTTCGGAACCCGAGTGTTGTCCTCGGTCGCTTTCAAGACCGGCGGACTGCGGCTGGTCTTCGACAGCGGCCTGCACCTCAACGTCGAGCCCCGCCCGGATTTCGAGGCGTGGAGCGTGACATCTCCGGGAATGACTGCAACTGCTCCAGTTGCTCGGCCGTGAACATCTTCTGCGACACGAGACCCACTCCACACACGAACCAGGACAGACGGTCCGAACGTAGCGGCAGTGCCTCCAGAGACGATCATCGACCCCTACCTAACCCCAGCTCAGGGCCATATCCGACGGAAATTCCTACAGGACTACCTGGACCCCCGGACACGGGAGCTCGCAGTGCGGAACGTCCGCGCAAGCGTCGTATTCGGATGGCCGTTCGATTCCTGCTCGGGCAGGATTCCTCCTGTGCAACATGCTCTCCTCGGGCTGGCCGAGAACACGGCGCTACCGCCCGAACTGATCGATCAGCTCATCGCGACTGCGGACGCGGACGTCGCCGAGGCCGTGGCCTGCCGGTCGGATCTCAGCCGCGTGCAGTTAGCCGCACTGTCACGCTTCGAGGGAGCCGCCATACGACTCGCCCACCGAAGGGCGGCTCACAGCCGACGACGTCGATCCGGTAGCCCAGCCACGTGTCGCACTCGCCCTCCTCGAAGAACGTTCCGGCAGGCCGGAGTGGGCAAGACTTCTCGCTGCCGATCCTCTGGTGGAGACGCGGGAGAAGCTGGCGGCCTGCCCCGGCCTGCCACACGATGTGATGCAGACACTCGGCTCCGACCCCGATGTCCGGGTGGTCGCTGAGCTCGCGCTGTGGGCGCCCGCGGACATCGCTGGCGAGCTTGCGGCGCATTCGCATGCCGATGTTCGGGTCCGGAGTACGCCAGAAACACACCGCGTGGCGTAGATGCCTGGCGTCAGCGCTTGCGCCGGCGGGCCGCGGGGTCGTGCTCGGCGGTGATGCGGGCGGAGGTCTCTTCGCCCAGCCGGACGTAGCGGCCGAGGCTGGACAGGTGCTGGTGGCGGGACTTGGCCTGCAGTTCAGGGGCAGTGCGGCCGGCCTGGGCCAGATGCTGCAGCGCTGAGTGGCGCAGTTGGTGCAGGGTCCAGCCGTCCCTGTGCGGGTCGAGGCCGGCGGAGGCGGTCTTGAACAGGTATTCGGCGCGCGGGTAGGACAGCCGACCGCGACCGGTGATGGGGCAGATGTCGGCGGCCGCGGGCGCGCGCCTGCCTGAGGTGGGGGCGCGGCGGCCGGCGAGGAAGACCGGCCCGGCGGTGCGGCCCTTGAGCAGGCGGGGCAGCAGCCGGGCGGTGGCGGTGGCCCAGCGCACGTACTCGATGGCACCGCCCTTGGAACGGACGCGGGCGCGGCGGTACTCAAGGTCGAGGTCTTCGATGTTGAGAGACAGGATCTCTTCTGCGCGCGCCGCTGTTTCGTAGAGCATCCGCCACAGGACTCGTTCGCGCAGTGCGTGCTGGTCGTCGGTGAACAGCGCCTCCAGCCGGGTGTAGGACGACGCTGAAGGTGTCCACGTAGGCGACATTCGCGCTGTCTATATGGACGACAAGGAAGACCCCGCCAGGCTGGTGCCGGACGGGG
>NZ_JBITHZ010000085.1:0-12808 GCF_044458585.1 Nonomuraea sp. NPDC050451 | reverse complement strand
CTCGACGGCGCAGCTCGGCGGGGTAGGGAGACTTACCTGGCATGGACTCGATCCTCTCAAGAGATCAAGTCTCCACCGAAACCGGGGCGATTCAGAGTGAGCGAGCCCCGATTCACTGACCTGCGGGAATCCCGTTAACGCCGGATTTAGTTCCAAATCTCTCCGAGCGCCGTCTCCTGGAGTTCGAGGGTCGGAGGATGTGCATCGCCCTGCCTCGCGCCCGAGGGGCTTGAGGGGCGGCTTTGCGGCTGCGCGCGGTGCCGGCATGGGCGAGCTGGGGGCGGGCCTGCGCCGGGCTGCCGGTCAGGGACGAGGCCGGCGGGCGTGCAGGACGAACGCGGGCGGGGTGTTGCGCCAGATGGTGCGGGAGGCGATGACCTCCTCGAACCGGTCGGCCAGCAGGGCCCGGAAGCGGCGCGCGGCGGCCAGCGGGACCGCGTGCAGGTAGGTGAAGGCGGCGAAGGAGCCGGCCGGGTCCAGGACCTCGGCGGTGGCGTCCATCAGCCGTCGCTGCGCCTCGGGCGCGAACAGCGCCCACGGCAGGCCGCTGATCACGACGTCGGCGTGGCCGACGCCACGTTCGCCGAGCAGGACCGGCAGCCGCTGCGCGTCGTCGTGGATCACCTCGACGCCCGGATACCGGGCCTGGAGCCGGCCGGCCAGGACCGGATCGACCTCGATGGCCAGATGACGGCCTCGCCCGGCCAGCCTGTGCTGGATCTCGGCGGTGAACGGGCCGGTTCCCGGACCGAGTTCGATCACCACGGGGTCACCGCGCTCGGGTACGGAGGCCGACACCGCGCGGGCCAGCTGGGGCGAGCTGGGCGCGATCGCGCCCATCCGGGCCGGGGAGCCGGCCCAGCGGCGCAGGAAGACTTCCCGGTCGCTGGGCTCGCGCCGCCCGCGGCAGCCCCGCCTGGGGGGTGCCTTGGTGAGGGGGGTCATGTCAGGTCGCCTTCCAGAAACAAGTTGATCGTCGGCGGGCGGTCCGGGCGCTCTGCCGCGCTTCGCCGAGCCCGTGCCGCGGCTCGCGCCGGCCGTAGAACGGGTCGGCGGCGGACAGCAGGTCCTTACGCGTCCTGCTGCGCCCCTCTGCGAGGGCTGCGCCTGGACAGAGCCGGAAGGGCGGCCGGTCCACCTTGGGCTGTTACCGGCGTCGCAGCCGGGCGTCGCTGATCGCGGCGGGCGGGACCTGGTAGCGGTCCTGCGGGGCGACGTCGGTGCCCGGCTGGGTGATGGCGTCGATCCGGTCGAGGGTGGCGGCGTCGAGGGTGAGGTCGGCGGCGCGCAGGTTCTGCTGCAGGTGGGTGGTGGTGCGCGGGCCGATGAGCACGGTGCTCACGGCCGGGTGCGACTTCACGAATGCCAGCGCGAGCTCGGGCAGGGTGATGCCGAGGCCATGGGCGATCTCCTGAAGGCCGTCGACGATGTCGAGCTTGCGCTGGTTCTCGGGGGTGGACAGGTCGAACTCGCCGGTGGCGAGGTTGGTGCGCTGGGCCGTGACCGGCTGGTCGCGCTTGACGGTGCCGGCCAGCCAGCCGTTGGCCAGCGGGCTCCAGATGAGGATGCCCATGTTGTACTGCTGCGCGATCGGGAGCACGTCGGCCTCGATGGCGCGCTGGAAGATCGAGTAGGCCACCTGCTCGGTGGTGAAGCGGGACAGGCCGCGCTCTTTGGCGATCCACTGCGCTTCGACGATGGTGTGGGCGGGGAAGGTGGAGGACCCGAAGTTGATGATCTTGCCGGCGCGCTGCAGGTCGGTCAAGGCGGAGAGGGTTTCATCCAGGCCGGTGTCCCAGTCGGGGCGGTGGACCTGGTAGAGGTCGATGCGGTCGGTGCCCAGGCGGCGCAGGCTGTCCTCGACGGCCTTGACGACGTAGCGGCGGGACGCGCCGCCGGACAGCGGGTGGTCGCCGGCGGAGTTGCGGAACTTGGTGGCGAGCACGATGTCGTCCCGGCGATCGCCGAGGGCCTTGCCGAGGAGGGTCTCGGACTCGCCGAAGCTGTAGATGTCGGCGGTGTCGAACAAGGTGATGCCGGCGTCGAGGGCTTCGCCGACGAGACGGTTCGCGCCGTTCTGATCGACCTTGCCCCAGGCGCCGAGGTTCATCGCGCCGAAGCCCAGCACACTGACCTTCATGCCGGTGCCGCCGAGAATACGCTGTTCCATGCTGTGTTTCCTTTCGTTCCCGCGGGCGGTTCGCGTCGCGGGCAGTGTCGGTGCTCCTGATCGGTGCGACGATCGCGTCAGGGGCGGGAGTCCTTCGCCCTCAGAGGGCCTGATAGATCACGGTGAAGTAGCGGGCGAGCCGGTCGAAGAGGGTCAGGCCGCCGTCGGCCATCCGGTTCATGGCGTAGGCGAAGGTGAGACGCCGGTCGAGGTCCATGACAGTGAGGGAGCCACCCCATCCGCCCCACCAGGCGACCCTCCCGTTCGGGAGAAAGGGGGCGACCGGGGAGGGAGTCAGGCCGAACCCGATGCCCCATTTCACCGGAGCGCCGTTGACCAGGTCGGGGCCGTCGGCCTGGACCTCGAAGATGCGCTCGACGGTCGCCTCCGACAGCAGCCGGACGCCGCCGGCGGTGCCGCCGAGGCTGACGACGCGCAGCAGGTCGACCAGCCCGCGGGCGTTGGCGTGCCCGTTGGCGGCGCCGATCTCGGCGCGCCGCCCCTGCGGGGTGTTGACCACGGTCGCGTCCGGGGCCGGGCCGGTGAAGGTGCGCACCGCGACGCTGGCCGGGTCCATCCCGCTCAGGTCGAACGCCAGCGGAGGGGGTGGCACGACGGGGGTGATGCGGTGCCAATCCTGCTCGCGCGCGCCGATCTGCACGTCCGCTCCGAGCGGGGCGGCCAGTTCCTGGGCGACGAAGTCGGTCAGGAAGCGTCCGTCGACGCGGCGGACGAGCTCGCCGAGCAGGTGCCCGAAGGTGAGGGCGTGGTAGCCGGAGGCCGTGCCGGGCTCCCACCAGGGCGCCTGGGAGGCCAGCCGCGCGGTCGAGGCGGGCAGGTCGTAGAGGTCCTGCATGGCGACAGGCTGCTCCCATCCAGAGACCCCGGAGGTGTGCCCGAGGACGTGGCGGACGAGGACGTTCTCCTTGCCGCTGGCGGCGAACTCGGGCCAGTAGGTGGCGACCGGGGCGTCCAGGTCGATGAGTCCGCGGTCGACCAGGACCAGCACGGCCAGCGCGGTGACGTTCTTGGTGGTGGAGAAGACGTTGACGATGGTGTCCCGCGTCCAGGGCTTGGTCCGCTCCACGTCGCGGTAGCCGCCCCACAGGTCGACGACCAGCGAGGCGCCCAGTTCCTCGTTCTCCAGTGCGTCGTCGAAGGCTTCGCGGACGGCGTCGAACGCGGGGGCGGTTGTTCCTTGTGAGGTCATGGTTCTGTCTCCCTTCGGGCTCTTGGGAGCCTGGTCGGTGAATGATGGCGGGGCAGCGGATCAGGGGCTGGCGACCGGGCCGCCGTCCGACCGGGCCGCCGTCGATGACGACCACCTCGCCGTGGACGAACGGGGCGTCGCCGGGGGGCCACGTCCTCGGGCTGGCCGACGCGGTGTATGGGCTTGGCCTGTGCGGCGCGCTCGGCCGCCGCGCCGCAGCCGTCGCCGCCTGCGGTGCGTCCTTCAGGGCGGCGGTGCGAGTCAGGTCGATGCCTTGGGGAGAAGAACTCGTCGATCCGACCGAACGCCTGCAACGGACGCGACCGCCTGGCGGGTCACCCGCTCTTTCCGGGAGACGTCGGTGAAGCACATCATCGCGTCTCCCTTCTCGTGGGCGGCTCTGCGGGCAGATAAGGTCCGACGACCTTCATGCAGTGGGCCCAGACCGCCTGCTCGCCTGCGGGAGTGTGGTGGCGCTCGCTGACCTTCTCCTGCCCCTTGGGCCCGAAGTAGCGATTCGAGAGCCCCTCGACCTCGGGCGAGGTCGCGGCGTGGATCGTGGACTGCGCGCCCTTGGCCACGGAGCTCATGAAGGGCACGGCGGCGGCGAACACCAGCTTCAGCAGGAAGGGCCGCTGGTCGCTCTCGCCCAGGTTTGTACGCGCCATCCCGGGGTGGGTGCAGTTGACGTCGATGCCGTCGATGCCCTGCTCGGTGAGGTGCCTGCGGAGGCTGCGCATCGCCCCACCGCCATGGTCTTCTCGTGGCCCTCGGCGGTGGCCTGCCAAGTGCCGCCGTACTGGTTGCCGGCATTGTTGACCAGCACGTCCAGACGGTCGTACGTGGCGGTGAACTCCTCGGCGAGCCGCTTCACCGCCGCCAGCGACTCCAGGTCCGCGACGAGCACATCGACGTCGCTGTTGCCTGTCTCAGCGGCCAGTTCCCTGCGCACCGTCAGCGCCTTGTCCCGGTTGCGGCCGTGGATGACGACCGTGTGGCCCTGGGCGAGGAAGACTCTGGCCGCCTCCCGCCCGATGCCGCTGGTCGCACCCGTGACGAGGATGATCTTCTTGTCCATGCGATCGCTCTCCCTGACAAGTGCGCGTCAGCGGGCGTCGAGCCAGGACTGGGACAGTTCCCACAGCCGGCGGGCGGCCTCGGGGTCGGCGGCGTGCGGAGCGAGCCCGCGCGGGTTGGTCTCGGAGCGCTCGATCACGTTGGAGTCGGCGAAGTAGCCGCCGGTCACGCCCTCCAGCAGCGGAGAGGCGGCCAGCAGTGTCTGGGTGGCGGCGCCCTGCTCGACCGTCTTCCACGGCGTGGCGTCCACGACCTGCTGGAACTCGGGGGTGATCTCGACGTGCCGCAGCAGGCCGGTGTCGTAGATCGCGCCGGGCTCGATCGCGTTCACGGCGATCTTGTCGCCGGCCCATCGCCGGGCGGCCTCCAGGGCGAACAGGATGTTGGCGGTCTTGGACTGCCCGTAGGCCTGCCACGGGTCGTAGGGGCGGTGGTCGTAGTGGATGTCGTCGAAGACGATCCCGGAGGCGTGATGCGTGGCCGAGCTGACCACGACGATACGGGCGCCGCCGGCCGCCGCGAGGGCGTCGTGCAGGCCGGTGGTGAGGGCGAAGTGGCCGAGGTGGTTGGTCGCGAACTGCTGCTCCCACCCCTGCGGGGTGCGGGTCAGCTCGGGCAGCGCCATGATCCCGGCGTTGTTGACCAGGATGTGCAGCGGCCCCTGCCACGCGGCGGCGAACGCGTCGATGCAGGCGCGGTCGTCCAGGTCGAGCGTACCGACGTGCACGGCGAGGTTGCCGGTCTTGGCGGTGATGTCGGCCGCGACCCGCCGGCCGGCGTCGAGGTCGCGGACCGCGAGGGTCACCTCCGCGCCGGCGGAGGCCAGGGCCCGCGCGGTCTCGGCGCCCAGGCCCGAGGAGGCGCCGGTGATGATGGCGCGCTTGCCGGTCAGGTTCACGCCGGCGATGACGTCATCGGCGGTGCTGTCCTTGGCGAAGGGGAGGTTGAGCTGGTCGGTCATGAGGTGATGTGTCCTTCAGTGTTGTCCGGTCGGTACGTGTCGGTGACGGGAGGGGTCAGGGGCGGATGAACGCGCCGCCGTCGACGTCGAACGTCGAGCCGGTCATGTACTTGCCTTCAGGCTTGGCGAGGTAGACGCACAGGCTGCCGACGTGTCGCTCGGCGTCGCCGATGCGGCCCAGCGCGATGCCCTTCACGATGTCGGCGATCACCTCGGGGTACTCCCGCTCGTAGCGCTCAGACTCGGCCGAGGTGACGTAGGGGTTGATCGCGTTGACGGTGATGTTGTCGGTGCCCCACTCCTTGGCCGCGATCCGGGTCAGGCCGCGGATGGCCTCCTTGTTCGGGCCGTAGGCGCCGTGGTTCGGGACGGCCTGCACGCCCGCTCCGGAGGCCATGTTGATCACCGCGCCCTCGGTGCTCTTCAGGTGCGGATACGCGGCGGTCATGTACCGCCACGTCGCGAAGAACCCGGAGGCGAAGGTGGCGGTCATGTCGTCTTCGGTGATGTCCTGCAGGGCCTTGCCGGTGCGGAACTCCTGAGCGTTGTTGATCAGGATGTCCAGCCGTCCGAACCGCTCGACGGTGCCGGCCACGACCCGGGCGGGAACGTCAGGGTCCTTGTTGTCGGCGACCAGGGTGAGCACCTGCGCGCCGGGAACGAGCTGCTCCAGGTCCGCCTTCGCGGCGGCGAGCGCGTCGGCGGCGCGGCCGGTGATCGTGACCGCGATGCCTTCCTTGACGTAGGCCTTGGCGATGCCCAGGCCGGTGCCCTTGCTGCCGCCGGTGATGAGGGCGGCCTTGCCGTGCAGAACTGACATGGGGATGGTGCCTTCCGTTGTCGGACAGGAGGTGGTGATCAGAGGGTGGCGGGGACGGTGACGCCGGTCAGGCGTTCGGCCTCGGCCCACAGGCGGGCGGCCACGTCCCGGTCGAGGGCTTTGCGGGTGGGCCGTGCGACGGCCGGCGGGCCGATCAGGCCCCAGCGGGGGCCGTAGTAGCCGCCCTGGGTGATGCCGGGCGCGGTGGCGGCGTACAGCATCGGGTCGGCGCCGGCCTCGGCGCTGTGCTGCGGGGTGATCTTCCACGCGATGCGGAACAGCAGGCTCGGCTCGCCGCCGAGCCGCGGGCCGGAGGCGGCGATGTTGGTGGCCGCGTTGCCGGGATGCGCTCCCGCCGACAGCAGCGGCCAGCCGCGCTCGCTTGCCAGCCGGGCCAGGTGCCGGCTCAGCAGCAGGTCCGCCAGCTTCGACCGCCCGTACGCCGCGGTCGGATCGTAGCTGCGCCGCCAGTTCAGGTCGCCGAAGTCGATCGTGCCGCGGGCGGCCATCCCGCTGCTCATGGTCACCACGCGCGCGGCAGGCGCCTGCAGCAGCAGCGGCAGCAGCCGCACGGTCAGCGCGAACGGGCCGAGAAAGTTGCTGCCCAACTGCAGCTCGAACCCGTCGACGGTCTGGTGCCGCACCGGCGGGAACATCACCCCGGCGTTGTTGAGCAGCAGGTCGAGCGGGCGCCTGTCGGCGACGAGGCCGTCGGCGAATTCCTTGACGGAGGCCAGGTCGGCCAGGTCGATCCGCCGCACCTCCACCTTCGCCGCCGGATGGGCCTTGAGGATCTCCGCCCGGGCGTGCTCGCCCTTGGCGACGGTGCGCACCGCGAGGATCACCCGCGCGCCGGCCGCTGCCAGCTTGGTCGCGGCCGCCTTGCCGGTTCCGCTGTTCGCGCCGGTAACTACGGCGAGTTTTCCCTGCTGGGGAGGAACCTGGTACATGACGCACCTCTTAAGTACTGCCGGTTTCTTGTCTCCTCAGGCTAACGCACCGCCGGTATCTTTGCAAAATACCGGCGGTGCGTAAGATGGGGTGGTGAATTTCAAGCGCGCCCGCAACGAGGAACAGCGGACCGAACGACGCCGGCAGATCCTGGACACCGCGGCTGCGATGCTGGCCGAGATGCCGGTCGCGAAGCTGAGTTTGAATGAACTGAGTCGGCGCGTCGGCCTGGCCAAGGTCAATGTTCTGCGCTACTTCGACTCGCGCGAGGCGGTGCTGCTCCAGCTCCTGGACGCCGAGGTCCAGGACTGGATCGCCGAGCTGGAGCGGTCGCTTCAGCCCGGCGAGGGTACGCCGCGAGAGCGTGGTGACCGGCTGGCTAAAACTCTGGCCGAGTCGATGGCGGGGCGGCCGGTGCTGTGCGACCTGCTCAGCGCGCAGGCCGCCGTCCTGGAGCACAACATCTCCACCGAGGTCGCCATCCGGCACAAATACGCCGCCAAGCACTCCATGCAGGCGCTGATTCAGCTGGTCCTGCGGCACGTGCCCGAACTCGGCGCCGACGGCGCCGCCCGGGTGGTGGAAGTGACCCTGCTGATGGCCACCGCGGCCTGGCCCTGCGACCGTCCATCGGAGGCGATGCTGGCCGCCTACGCCTCCGACCCGGCCCTGGCCGGCATGCGACTCGACTTCATCGAGGTGATGCGCCGGACAGTGGAGGTCACCGTCTCCGGGCTCCTCGCCCGCCAGGAAGAGCCGACGAGCGCGAGCCCGTGTCCCTGAGCGCTGGCAGAGGTGTCGCTTCGGCCGGATCGGCCGCGCGGTCCAGGCCGCTGATTGCGAGGAAGCACCTGCCGGAATCAGAAACCGGGGTTACGTGGCGGGAGTGGCGTCAGGCTGCCAGGTCGACCTCGGTGAAGTCGACCTCTTTCAGCAGGGGGTCGAACGGATCCGGCCGATGACGGAGTTCGTCGGTGGCGTACGCGCCGAAGCGGCTGATGTGGGCCCGCAGGTACGGGGCGATCTGGCCGAGCTGGTCGGCGGTGATCTCCCATCCCTCAGCGACGAGCTGCCGCACGACGGCGGAGATGTCCAGGGCGTTGTGGAAGACGACGAGGTTGGCCAGCAGGGTGTTGAACTTGATCAGTTTCTCCTGCTCTTCGGGGTCGTTGTCGGCCAGCACCCCGCCGAAGCCGAGCCACTTGGAGAAGCCGTTGTAGGACTCGACCTTGTTGGTCGCCGCGGTGACGCGCGCCCGCAGCGCAGGGTCGGCCAGATACCGCAGCAGGGCGACGGTGCGCACGCTGCGCCCGACCTCGCGGAAGGCCTTGTAGATGCGGTTCTTGCGGGAGTTGGACCGCAGCCGCCGCATCAGCGTGGCCGAGCTCAGCCGGCCCTCGCTGATGGAGATGGCCACCTGCATCAGGTCGACCCAGTGCTTGTCGATCAGCTTCCAGTCGATGACGCCTCGGCCGCTCTCGCCGAACAGCTGGTCGATGTGCGGGTAGGCGATCCTCTCCGAGGCACGGAAGAAGATCAGGTCCTTGAAGTTGCGGATGCGCGGCATCAGGTCGAACCCGAACAGCGTGGCCAGGGCGAAGACCGGGAAGTTCTGGCCTTGGGTGTCGGCGTGCACGGTAGAGGGCTGGATGTCGGAGGTGTTGGCCAGCAGCCCCTCGATCAGGTGCACTGCCTCCCACACCCCGCACGGGATGAATCGGGAGAACAGCGCCACGTAGGTGTCGGAGATGTAGTGGTAGGCGATGCCGCCGAATCCTCCGTACCGGATGCTGGTCTCGGCCAGGAGATTGTCGATGTAGGTGTCCACCTGGGTGCCGTCGGCGGCCACCGTGCTGCCATCGCCCCACGCCTTGACCACGTCCAGCTCGGCGAAGGCATTGACCACATCGGCGATCGCGGCGTTCAGCTTCTTCAGGCTGATGTGCCGGTTGCGGACCATGGACAGCTCGCGGGCGGTGACGCCGGCGATGTGCTTGGCCGCCTCGTACGGGCCGATGTTGATGCCGCCGGTGAACACCGCCAGGGAGTACCGCCCCAGCTTGTCCTTGATCTTGGGGTCAGAGCCGGAGGCGGGACCGAAGTGGCGATACCAGGTGAGCCAGTGGGCGGTGCGCGCGACGATCGACAGCAGTGAGCGTTCGGGCATGCGCCGCTCGATCTCGGCCGCCAGCCGTTCGGCCTCAGCATCGCTGCCCTTGCCGCGGCGGCGCTTGAGGGTGGGCACACCACCCTCGTCGATGACCAGGTCCGCGTTGTCGAGATAGCCCGCGTCCAGGTGCGCGGCCGCGCTCAGGTGGGCGTCCTTGAGGTGGGCGACGAAACCGGCGGGGGTGTCGGGCAACCCGACCTTCTCACAGAAGGCGGCCAGCTTCGGCTGGCATTCTTCCCAGGGCAGCAGGTGGGCGCCCCAGTCGGCGTACTCGTTCGAGCCCAGCACCGCCACGTCGCCGGTGCGTAGTTCCTCGGCCAGGTAGCAGAACACCATCGCCTCGAAGTGTCGGCGCGCCACCATGCCGGGACGGCGCCGGTCGGTCACCGCGCGCCGCCAGTTGCCCGAGGCGAACGCGATGCCCGACTCCGGCTCGTCCTCCTCCACCGGTGGCGGCAGCGGGATGAAGTCGCGCCGCTTGGGTGAGTGCTCACGGGCGTGCGCCAGCGCGGCCAGCACCGAATCGTCGCTGGAGGTGGCCTTCAGCCGCAGCTTGCCCGCCAGCTCGAACAGCGCCGGCCGGTCCTTCTTGAAGAACCGGTACACCAGCAGCTCGTGCGCGTCGCCATGGAAGGCGGCGACCTCCTCGATGTCGGCCAGCTGGGCGGCGAACCCGCCGGCCTGCTCCACCGCGGCCCGTACGGCCTGCACGCTGTGGGTCTGGACCACGAGCGCCGACAGCATCTCGCCGAGCGCCTGGACCTGCCCGGCGCCCGCCGCGCATGAGGTCACCGCCTCCATGGCCCGCGCCACCGCCTGGCGTCCGGCGGTCGAGGTCTCGCTGCCGGGGTCGAGGCGTTCCAGCACCTGGCGGTAGGTGCCGATGAGCCGCTCGCTGGTCGCGCGCTGGCGGGCGCGAATCTCCTCCAGCTCCGCCTTGGCCCGTTTGACGTGGGCGGCCATCCGCTTGCACAACATCTCGGCCAGGTCATCGCGCGCCCGCATCCGGGCAGTGTGCGTCAGGCACGCCAGCAACGCCACCTGCTTGACCGCCTCGTAGCGCGACAAGGTGTCGGCGTCCTGGGCATCGGCCTCACCTGCGAAGTCGGCGATCTTCGACGGCGCGATGCCGTCCAGCCAGGCGTCGGTGTCGCCGAGCGCGTCCACCTGATCCAGCCACGACACCTGATCCCGTAGCCGCGACCAGGTGGCCCGCTGGGCGGGCTTCTTGAGCGTTGAACGTCGATTTGCCGTCCGGCCCGACGACGAGCAACCCCTCCATCCGGGCCCGGCCGGCCTCGCCCATCCGCTCCAGAATCGTGGCGAAGATGGTGGCGTTCACCTCGGCGCGGATGCTCGTGGCCAGGTCCTCCAGCGTCGTGTATCCGAGCAGTTCCAGCCGGAGCCGGAGCAACTCCTCGATCGCCACGTTGATGAGGTCCGCCGGGTTGTTCTTGGCCTGGGCCGCCTTCCGGATCGCCACCGCGGCGATCGCCCGGGCCCGCCCCGCGTCGTACTTCACACCCTGACGCTGGCGCACCAGCTTGCGATGCGCCTTCGCGCTGCGGGAGGCGCCATGGTCCGGCCAGACGTCCTCGGGCAACTCCAGACAGCGCCGGACGTGGCCGATCACCACCTCGGGGATCTCGTCCGGGGACGGGAAACGCGCCATCTTCTGAAAGCACTTCAACGCCAGCACCAGGGCGAAGCGCGACTCTGGGCTACCGGTGCGCTTTTCGGCCCAGGCCATCTCTTCCGGCGACGGCGTGAAGAACACATGCAGCACCCGTGCCGATGTCAGCCGCTTGAACTGCGGATAGGCGGTCCGCTCGATCCACGTCATCCCAGGTCGTCCCTCGCCTCGATCCCGGCGTCCAGACGCCCGAAACCGTAGCGACGATCACCTCCACCAGACACCTTGTTCACCAAACCGCAACCAACCCACGCGGACAGTCACATCATCCGACCCGCAGGCCCTCTGGCTTGCGGCTCAGCACCCCACTGCCCCTTTCTCTCGTACTTGGTCTGGCCCCCATCGCCGGTTGCGACCACTCCGACATAACCACCGCCGTCACCGCCACCAGTCACCATCGTGAAGTCGGAGACCGCGAGATCCAACTCGGCGAAGCTCATCTCCGCGCTCGTGCGGGCGCCGAACCGGCGCAGCACCTCGGCCGGGTCGAGCCCGCGCAGCAAGGTCACGCAGTAGATCTCACCGAGTAGGTTGCCCCGATCGCCGTACGGCGGTTGCAGCCAACGGAACGGCGTCAGCGCATCGATTGTTATGTCGCGATCTTGGCAGGCCCTACCGACATAGTCAGGCCCACTTCATCCTTCCGCGCGCACCGGCTGTTCGAGAGCCGGCCTGTTGCCGCCGGAATCACGGAAAGTCACTACCACGGTCCTCGGCATCGAGAGCTTGCGATAGTTGAATGGGTGACTCCACCAGTACAGGACCCCGATGTGGCTGCCTGCACGGGTGCCGTACCTATACGATCTTGCCCACCCAAGGGGGTGGACATGACCAAGGCGGGCGCCTGGATGCTGGCCATCGGGGCAGTTGTATTGCTGGTCTGGCTGGTGGCGGCCAAGGACGCGGAAGAGCCCCGGTGCGGTTTCGACCGCATGAGCCCGGGCGACTACTGCTCAAGCAGAAAGTCGGGGCCGAGAAGCTATGAGGAGTCCAAGAGTAACTCCGCGGCCGTAGCGTCCGGAATGCTGCTGGTCGGCGGGACCCTCACCGGAGGCGGCGTGCTCCTGCTGGCCGGCGGCCTGGTGCGCGACAGCCTGGACGTCCCGATGACGCGCCTGCGCGAATGGCGCCGGAACAGAGGCGCGGCGCACACCCCTCAAGCGAGGCTCGTACGAAAGATCCGCGGCACCCACGTTCCTGTCGTGCCCCAGGGCTACAGTGCGCGGCAGGTCGACGCCCTGATCAACCGGATCATCGCGGGGCTGGAGGGGCGGGGCCCCACTGTCCGTGCGGGGGCCTCCTCGAACGGGATCAAGATCTTCCCCAGCTTCTCGATCACCTCTCCAGGCCTGGATACGAGCGCCGTCGACAAGTTCTTTGTTGAGCTGGACGACGCGATGGACCGGCTCTGAGCCGTGTGTGACAGCAGCTGGCCAATATCCGCCGCATCTACGGCCCGGAATTGGAGGCGCTCGGCGTGCTGGCCATCGAGATCGAACTCCTCCAGCCCGCCACCTCATGACAATCGCACCCCAGAACGAGCCAGGACCCGTGTACCGCGCGGCCCTGGCCGCATTCGGGGTCTTGGCATCTACTGACCGGCCGGGAAAATCCAAGTCCAAGTCGGTAGTCGCTCCCGCGGCAACGCTCGTTTGGGCTCAGTTGGGTCGGGTCGGAGCGCGGTGCTGACCTTGCGATCAGCCCGTTTCCCCGACCCGCCCGCCGAACCCGACGTGCACGTCTCCATGCACCGGGC
>NZ_JBITHZ010000084.1:0-13444 GCF_044458585.1 Nonomuraea sp. NPDC050451 | reverse complement strand
GCCATGCTGCCGCCGCCATCGGCGCTGCCGGTCTCGGCGCCGGTTGTCACCGCGCCGCTGGTGACCAGCACCAGCCGGGTCTCGGCCAGCCGCTCATCAGCCAGCCACCCGCTCAGCACACCCACGACCCGGTCCAGCTCCGACCGCAAGCCCTCCAGCGGCCCATCTCCGTCCCGGCGGAGCACGCGCATCACCACGGCGGCGGGAACTGCCTGCCCGGACGCGACCGCATCACCCAGCGCCGCCGCATCCACGTACTCCTCGACACCGCCACCGGCGGACTCGACGGCAGCGGCCAGACCAGGCCACCGCTCACCCACCACCGCCACATCCACAGCGCCGACCGGCTCACCCGGCAGCGGCACCCACGCCACACGATGCAGCGCATCGTGCCCAACCTGCGGACGCGACGACAGCCCATCCGCGGGCAGCGGGCGTGAGATCAGGCTCGTGACAACCGCGACCGGGGCACCGGTGCCATCGGCGATCCGGATGCTGGAAGCGCCGTCCTCAGCCGGAAGGACGTGAACACGCACCTGCTGAGCGCCGGAAGCCAGGAGCTCCACCCCGTTCCAGGCGAACGGCAGCGCGACCCCCTCAGCCTGCTCGATGAGGCCGGTGGCGTGCAGGGCGGCGTCCAAGAGAGCCGGGTGGATGCCGTAAGCTCTGGCCTCGGCGGCCTCCCGCTCGTCCAGCTCCACCTCGGCGAACACCTCTGCGCCACGCACCCAGGCCCGCTTGAGACCCTGGAACGCTGGACCGTAGCCATACCCGGCACGGGCCAACGCCTCGTAGTGACCGGACACGTCCACCGCCTGCGCTCCCGCCGGCGGCCACTGCTCATCAGCAGAACCGGCCGCGCTGCTCGTCGCGGACAGGGTGCCGGCGGCGTGGCGGGTCCAGGGCCGCTGGCCGGTGCGGGCATGCACCGCAACCTCGCGCCGCCCGTCCTCATCGGCGGCGGCCACGGCCACCTGGAGCTGGACCGGCTCGTCACCGTCGATGACCAGCGGCGCTTCAAGCGTCAGCTCCTCCACCACCGGGCAGCCGACCTCGTCACCCGCCCGCACCACCAGCTCCACGAACCCGGTGCCGGGGAAGACCACCGTCTCCCCCACCCCGTGATCAGCCAGCCACGGGTGCGTGGAGGTCGAGATGCGCCCGGTCAGCACCAGCCCGCCGTGATCGGGCAACTCCACCGCCGCTGCGAGCAGCGCGTGATCCACCCGGGTCAGCCCCAGCCCACCCGCGTCCGACACGCCGGTCGTGGCGGGCTCCAGCCAGTAACGCCGGTGCTGGAAGGCATACGTGGGCAGCTCAGCAGCCACGCTGGTGCCGGGCAGGAGTCGTCCCCAGGCCACCTCGACACCGGCCGCGAACGCCTCGCCCACCGAACGCACGAACCGCCCCGGGCCACCCTCGCTCCGGCGCAACGACGACACTGCCACACCCGATGAGCTGGTGGCGTCCAGGATGTCCTGCACCGCCATCGTCAACACCGGATGCGGGCTCACCTCGAGGAAGAGATCGTGGCCGTCGCGAACCGCGCCCCGTACGGCGTCCTCGAAGCGCACGCGCTGGCGCAGGTTGGTGTACCAGTAGTCGGCCCCCAGCCGCGCGGTGTCCAGCGGCTCCGCGGCGACCGTGGAGTAGAAGGGCACGTCGGCAGAGCGAGGCTCGAGCCCGGCCAGTTCGGCCAGGACGGTCTCGCGGAGCCGTTCCACCTGGGCGGAGTGCGAGGCGTAGTCCACCGCGATCTTCCGGGCCTGCACGCCCTCAGCGGTGAGCGCCGCGAAGAACTCGTCCAGGTCGGCGGCGCCGCCGGACACGACGACGGAGGACGGGCCGTTCACGGCGGCTACCGAGAGCCGGTCGCTCCACGGTTCGAGCCGCCGCACCAGCTCCTCGTACGGCAGCAGCACGGCCAGCATGCCGCCCGTCCCGGCGAGCTCCCTGCGGATGACCTTGCCGCGCTGGGCGACCACGCGGGCCGCGTCCCGCAGCGACAGCGCCCCGGCCACGCACGCCGCGGCCACCTCACCCTGCGAATGCCCGATCACCGCGGCCGGACGGACCCCCACCGACTCCCACAATGCCGCCAGGGAAACCATGACCGCCCAGGTGGCGGGCTGGACGACGTCGACCCGGTCCAGGGTCGGAGCCCCGTCCTCACCGCGCAGTACGTCGAGCAGGTCCCAGTCGACGAACTCGCTCAGCGCCTGCCCGCACTCGGCCAGCCGGGCGGCGAACACCGGCGACGCCTGCGCCAGCTCCACCCCCATCCCGGCCCACTGCGCCCCCTGCCCGGGGAACACCAGCACCGCATCCCGCCGGCCCGACGCCGTACCCGAGACCACCGCGGGATCAGACTCACCGGCCGCCAAAGCACGCAGACCGCCCAGCAACTCCTCCCGATCCGCGCCCACGACCACGGCACGGTCCTCGAAGGCAGCACGGGCACGCACCAGCGACACCCCGACACCCTCCGCCGACACCTCCGGCCGGGCATCGACATAGGCGGCCAACCGCGACGCCTGGGCCCGCAACGCCTCCTCACCGCGCCCCGACACCACCCACGGCACCACACCCGACACCACCGGAGCATCCGCGGGCACGTCCTGAGGCTGCGGCTGCGACGCCACTGCCTGCTCCACGATCACGTGCGCGTTCGTCCCGCTCACCCCGAACGACGACACACCCGCCCGCCGCGGCCTGCCGTCCGGCTCCGGCCACTCCCGCGCCTGCTCCAGCAGCCGGACCTGGCCCTCCTCCCAGTCGACATGGGTGGACGGGGCGGACACGTACAGGGTCTGGGGCAGGAGGCCCTCGCGGGTGGCCATGACCATCTTGATCACACCGGCCACGCCCGCGGCGGCCTGCGTGTGCCCGATGTTCGACTTCACCGACCCCAGCCACAGCGGCTCCGCCGGGTCACGGTCCCGCCCATACGTGGCCAGCAGCGCCTGGGCCTCGATCGGGTCGCCGAGCGTGGTTCCCGTGCCATGGGCCTCGACCACGTCCACCTCGGCGGCCGTCACCCCGGCGTTGGTCAGCGCCTGGCGGATCACCCGCTCCTGCGAGGGACCGTTGGGCGCGGTCAGACCGTTGCTGGCCCCGTCCTGGTTGACCGCCGTGCCCCGGATGACCGCCAGGACCTGGTGGCCGTTGGCCCGCGCGTCGGAGAGGCGCTCCAGCAGCAGCATGCCGACGCCCTCGGCGAAGACCGTGCCATCGGCGTCGTCGGAGAAGGCCTTGCACTTGCCGTCGCGGGCCAGCCCCTGCTGCCGGCTGAAGTCCACCATCAGCTCGGGGGTCGGCATCACGGTCACGCCGCCCGCGAGCGCGAGCGTGCTCTCCCCGCTGCGCAGCGACTGGCAGGCCAGGTGGATGGCGACGAGCGAGGAGGAGCAGGCGGTGTCCACCGTGACCGCGGGGCCCTCCAGCCCCATGCTGTAGGCGACCCGGCCGGAGATGACGGAGCTGGTGTTGCCGGTCTGGACGTACCCCTCGACGCCCTCGGGGAACGGCCCGAGCCCCGAGACGTAGCCGGTCTGCGTCCCGCCGACGAAGACGCCGGTAGGGGTGCCGCGCAGCGTGCCGGGGTCGATCGCGGCCCGTTCCAGCGCCTCCCAGGCGACCTCCAGCACGTGCCGCTGCTGCGGGTCCATCACCAGGGCCTCGCGCGGGCTGATCCCGAAGAAGCCGGCGTCGAAGTCGCCCGCCCCTTCGAGGAAGCCGCCGTCACGCGCGTACGTCGTACCGCTGGCGTTGTGGTCCTCGCTGTAGAGCGTCTCGAGGTCCCAGCCCCGGTCGTCGGGGAAGGAGGAGATCCCCGAGCGGGCCTCCACCAGCATGTTCCACAGGTCCTCCGGCGAGTTCACCCCGCCGGGGTAGCGGCAGCTCATCGCCACGATCGCGATCGGCTCACGATCCTTCGCCTCGACCTCGCGCAGCCGCCGGCGGGTGCGCTGAAGGTCGGCGGTAGCACGCTTGAGGTAGTCCCGGAACTTGTCATCAGTGGCCATGGGATTCTCAACCAGCCTTGAGGTAGTGAGGCGGAACGGGACGGACGTGAGCCGGCGCGGTCTAGCCGGCTGTCCTCCGGTGGCGGAGCACGAGCTCTTCCAGGTCCTTGACCAGGTCGTGCGGGGTCGGGGTCTCCCGTATCTCCTGACTGGTCTTCTGTGCGCGCTCGGTGAAGGTGGAATCGTTCAGGATCCGCTGCAGTTCGGTGCGGAGGGTGACGGCCGAGAACCGGTCCGGCGGAAGGTGCACGCCCACGCCGTGCGCTTCGATGGCGTCCGCGACCTGGTCCTCGTCGTGCAGCGCGTGCGGGATGATGAGCTGCGGGACCCCGTTGAGCAGCGCCGTCAGGGTGCTGCCCGTCCCCGCGTGGTGGACGATCGCCGAGCAGGTCTTGAGCAGCGGGTCCAGCGGCACGAACCCGGGGATCCGTACGTTGTCGGGGACCGTGGCCCCCTCGGGGACGGAAGCGGGGCCCAGCAGGGCGACGACCTCGATGTCCAGGTCGGCGACGGCCTCGAACAGGTCGGGGTATCCCAGCTTCGCGCGGCCGGCCCACACCTCCTGGTAGGAGTTGCCCAGGGTGACGCAGACCCGTGGCCGCTCCGGTTCAGACCGCAGCCAGTCGGGGATGGTCCCGGGGCCGTTGTACGCCACGTAGCGCACGGGCAGGTAGTCGTACTCCGCCGGCATGCGCAGCCAGGACGGGAGCGAGTCGATGGTCGTCTGGCCGAGGACGAGGTCGTCGTCGTATTCGCAGCCGTACTTCTCCAGCTTGGCGGTCAGCCAGTCGCGTACCGGGTCCTCGCCGGCGGCCTCCGGGCGTTCGGCCCGCAGGCGCAGGAACAGCTCACGCAAGCGGCCCCAGTGGTCGCGGCCGATGGTGGTCCGGGCGTGCGCGGCGCCGCAGGCGGTCGCCGCCACCGGTCCGGTGAACGTCATGCTGTCCCAGATGACCAGGTCAGGGCGCCATGAGCGGCAGAAGGCGACCATGCCGTCGTAGACGGACTCGTCGGTGTTGACGTCCAGCGCCATCGGGGAGGCGAAGGCCGCGAGGCAGTCGCGCACGTACTCGTAGGTGAGGACCTCGGGCCGGATCTCCGTGATGGAGTACCCGGACCCGTAGATGGTCTCCTCGGGTGCCATCGCCGCGACGCGCTCGGCATATCTCGCCTCGTCGCCGACGGCGACTCCCATCAGTCCCGTCTGCTGCACCAGGGGCATGATGTCGGGTTGTGCCGCGATCACGACGTCGTGGCCCGCGGCCTTGAGCGCCCAGCCGAGCGGCACCACGAGGTTGAGATGAGCGCTGGCCGCGAGTTGGGTGACAACGACGCGCATACAGCATCCTTCCGGCAGGTACAAGGGTCGGCGGCGCGCAACGCGCCCTTCCGCTCACAGTGGGTGTCGTGAGCAGGTCCGCCAGAGCCCCATCGACTCTCACGAGACAGTAATCAGCCACGTGAGAGGCACCGACCCCTAGATCACCCCTCAGGCCCCCCTGGGGACTCCCGCCGTACTGGGGTTCTCGCCGAGCCGTCGCAAAGTGAGCGCGAGGGTCAGGCGGGCGCGGCCCTCGGCCGACTGCACCGGGAAGCCGAGCTCGCTCTCGGCCCGGGCCAGCCGGGCGGCGACGGAGCTGCGGTGGATGTAGAGGCGGGAGGCGGTCTGGCGGATGGAGTCGCTGGCCGCGAAGACGTCCAGCGTGGCCAGGACGGAGTCGCCGTTGGCCCCTTCCGCCAGGCGGTCCAGTGCGGCGACGTCCGGGGATCCGCCGATGGCCTCGTACGGCAGGTGCTCGGCGAGGAGGGCGAAGCCGCCCAGCCGGTCCCAGTGCACGACCCTGCCCCACAGCTCCCCCGGGCCGGCGAAGCGCAGTGCCGTACGTGCCAGGTGCCAGGCCTGCGCGGCGCTCGCGGACGGCACGCGCGGGCTCACCCCGACCGTCGAACTCGTGCTCGCGAGAGCGTCGGGCCAGGGCGGGCCGGAGACGACGACCCCGTGCACCTGCCCGAGGCGGGCCGCCCTGCCCCCCAGCCCGGAGGCGTCACCGGCGACGGCGAACACCTGCACGGAACGGTCCGGCCTCAGCCCGAGGAGCTTCAGCGCCCGGGAGCGTCCGGCCTCGTCGACGGCCGAGCTGAGGACGAGTTCGACGAGCGCCGGGTCGCCGAACGCCGGGCCGGGCTCCCTCCTGCCCAGGACGGCGGCGCAGGCGATGGCGAACCGTTCGACGAGCATGGCGTCGATCGGGTATTCGTGGCCGCGCCGCTCGATCCACACCTCGCCGCCGTTCACGAGCCCGTGCCTCCTGGCATCCGGGTCGGCGGGCCCGTCGGGGGTGCCGCCGTCGGCACTCACCCGCCGATACACCCCCAGATGGGGAACGCTCACCCCTACGGGGCATTCCGCGAGCCGCGCGGCCTCCAGCAGGAGCCGATCCAGATCGGTCCCGTTCTGCAGGAGCACGTCGAAGAAGCTGATCACCCTGAGCTCGTCACCCGCGTGGGCGTCGAGTTCTGAAAGGCGCAACAGCAGGTGCTTCATCAGATTGACCTCGGCTCTGATTTTGCGTTCACTCGGGCTCGGAAAAGCGACGCCGCGGCCGGCAGTCGCCATTCGGGGTGAATGTTCGCAACGGAACGGTATACGGATACCGGGGCTTCGCGGCGGGTCCGGGGAGCGGAATCCCGCCCTATAGGGGATACGCACGGGTCGGATAGGGGTCCGCCCTCGATCGGCCGTCACCTAGCGTCGGCAGGGCCGCTCACCTGCGCATTGGGCGGCATTTCGATGAATGGCCCAGGGCGTGGGGCGCCGTCTCCGCGCCGAGCGTTGATGAGGTGGTTGACTTGGCCCGAGCCCCCAGCGCCAGGGGAACCCTGCCGTTCGGCGACCACGTGACCTGGTACCGGGTGACCGGCACACCGGGAAAGGGAAAACCGGCGGTCGTGGCCCTGCACGGCGGGCCCGGCGGCACCCATGACTATTTGCTCCCGCTGGCGGACCTCGCCGACGCCGGGTGGCCGGTCGTCCATTACGACCAGCTCGGGAACGGCGGTTCCACGCATCTCGACGACGCGGACCCGGGATTCTGGACGCCGGAGTTGTTCGACGCCGAGCTGGGCAATCTGCTGAACCGGCTGGGCATCGCCGGCGACTACGTTCTCTTCGGGCATTCCTGGGGCGGTCTGCTGGCCGCCAAACACGCGTCGGAGCGGCCGTCCGGCCTGCGCGGCCTGGTCATCGCGAACTCGCCGGCCTCGTACCCGGAATGGCGGAAAGAGCTGAAGATCCTGCGCGACCTGCTGCCGAGCGGGATCAACGAGACGCTGCTCGCCCACGAGGCGGCCGGAACCACGGAGACCCGCGAATACTTCGACGCGATGATGGTCTTCTACAACCGGCACGTGATCCGTACGCAGCCGTGGCCGCGCGAATTCAAGGCCACGTTCATGGACACGCTGAGCAATCCGACCGTCTATCACGCCATGAACGGGCCGTGCGAATTCCACGTGATCGGCAGCCTGAAGGACTGGGGCGTCATGGACCTCCTGCCCGGCATCGACGTGCCCACGTTGGTGATATCGGGCCGTCACGACGAGGTGACCCAGGAGTCGGTCCGGCCTTTTCTCGAGCTCATTCCCCGGGCCCGTGGAAAGGTCTTCGAGGATTCCAGCCATTCGCCGCATCTGGAGGAGCCGGAGCTCTTCCGGCAGGTGCTGCTCGAATTCCTCGGGAGCCTGACCCAAGGAGAGAAATCTTGAACGACGCCACCGATATCGTGAAGAGCGACGCCGAGCTCGCTGCGCGCTACGGATCGCCGCTGTACGTCTACGACCTCGAACGTGCCGTCGCGGCCCATGACGACCTCCGCGCCTCCCTGCCCGAGGGGACGGTCGTCTATTTCTCGTTCAAGGCCAATCCCCATCCGGAGATCGCCGAGGCGCTGCGGGTGAGCAGCGGTTCTTCATGCAAGGCCGAGATCAGCTCCACGGGCGAGCTCGCCGCGGCCCTGCTGGCGGGCTTCGACCCGCTCGACATCCTCTACACCGGCCCCGGCAAGACGACCGAGGAGGTGGAGGCCGCTCTGGAGGCCGGCGTCCGCCGTTTCTCCGTCGAATCGGTCAACGATCTGCGCCGGATCGGGCAGGCCGCGTGGGAGCAGGACACGGTCGCCGACTGCCTCCTGCGGGTGAACAGCACCGGCTCGGGGGCCACCACCAGCATCCGCATGACGGGGGCGCCCTCCCAGTTCGGCTTCGACAGCGAGACGCTGCCCGAGCTCATGCCGGAGCTCCGCTCGGTGCGTGGCACCCGTCTGTCGGGGATGCACCTGTTCTCGCTGAGCAACGCGAAGGACGAGGAATCCCTGATCGCCGAGTTCAAGCACACGATCACGGCGGCGGCCGAGGTCCGCGACTCGACGGGCCTGGAGCCGGAGCTGCTGGACATCGGCGGCGGCTTCGCCTCCCCCTACCTCTCCCCCGGCGAGCGCCCCGTCTACGGCGGGCTCCGCGCGGCGCTGGAGGAGGTCCTCGACTCGCACTTCCCGGGCTGGCGGAACGGCAGCCCCCAGGTCGCCTGCGAATCCGGGCGCTACCTCGTCGGCGACTGCGGCCGGCTCGTGTGCACCGTCACCAATGTCAAGGAGAGCCGCGGCGGCAGGTTCATCATCCTGGACGCCGGGATAAACACGCTGGGCGGCATGTCGGGGCTCGGGCGGCTGCTGCCGGTCTCCATCCAGTTCGAGTCCGCCGAGCCCGTGGAGCGGGCCAGCCTCGTCGGCCCCCTCTGCACCCCGGGCGACATCCTCGGCCGCAACGTCTCCGTACCCGAACTCCGCCCGGGGGACGTCGTGACCATCCCGAACGCGGGCGCCTACGGCATGACGGCCAGCCTGCTCATGTTCCTGGGCCGCCCGGCGCCCACCGAGGTCGTCATGCGCGGCGACAGGGTCGTCTCCTCGTCCCACGTCCTTTTCGTCCGCATGTACGAGTAGCACCACCTGCCTGCCCTGCAGGTATCCATCGTCGGCTGTCCCGGCTCAACCGCCGCGGACAGGATCACTGCGGTTCATATGGAGAGTCAAACAGATGAGCCAGTCCGGAAACAGCGAATTCGAAGCCAGCGGCACCCCGACGACGAGGGCCGGACGAGCGACGGCCTTCACACTTCGACTGGCGGACCTCTCCATGGCAGAACGCCGGGCGTCCCTGATCGAACTGGTGAGCCGGACGACGCTCGACGTGATGAGCGCCGTACTGCCCGGGCTGCTGGAGACGGTCTCCCCCGAGCAGACCTTCAAGGACATGGGGCTCGACTCTCTCGCGGCGGTCGAGCTGCACGACCGGCTCGCCGCCGAGCTCGGCGCCGAGCTCCCGATCGGCATCGCCTTCGACTACCCCACGCCGGCCGCTCTCGCCGACTATCTGCTCACCGAGGCACTCGGGCTGGGGGAACGGCGAACCGCCGAGATCACGGCCGCCGTCGGCTCCGACGAGCCCATCGCGATCGTTGGCATGGCCTGCCGCTACCCCGGCGGCGTGGCCACGCCCGAGCAGCTGTGGGAGCTGATCACCGAGGGCCGGGAGACGGTGACCGGGTTCCCGACCGACCGGGGATGGGACCTCGACCGGCTCTTCGACGACGACCCTGACGCCGGCAACACCACCTACGCGCGGGTGGGCCACTTCCTGCACGACGCCGCGGAGTTCGACGCGGCGTTCTTCGGGATCAGCCCGCGTGAGGCCGTGGCGATGGACCCGCAGCAGCGGCTGATCCTGGAGACGTGCTGGGAGGCCGTCGAACGGGCCGGCATCAACCCCCAGACCCTGCACCAGAGCCAGACCGGCGTCTTCATCGGCGCCGAACCGCAGGACTACGGCCCCCGGCTGCACCAGGCGCCCCCCGACGTCGAGGGCTACCTCGTCACCGGCGCCGCGCCGAGCGTCGTCGCCGGCCGGGTCGCGTACACGCTGGGCCTGGAGGGTCCCGCGGTCACGGTGGACACCGCCTGTTCGGCGTCGCTCGTGGCCATCCACCTGGCCTGCCAGTCGCTGCGCACCGGGGAGAGCCCGCTGGTGCTCGCGGGCGGGGTGACCGTGATGTCCGCGCCGGGGACGTACACCGCCTTCAGCCGCCAGCGCGTCATCGCCGCCGACGGCCGCTGCAAGGCCTTCAGCTCCGACGCCGACGGCACCGGCTTCTCCGAGGGCGTGGGTGTGCTGGTGCTGGAGCGGCTGTCGGACGCGGTGGCCGCCGGTCATCGGGTGCTGGGGGTGATCCGTGGGTCGGCGGTCAACCAGGACGGGGCCAGTAATGGTCTGACGGCTCCGAACGGTCCTTCGCAGGAGCGGGTGATCCGCCAGGCGCTGGCCAATGCCGGTGTGCCGGGTACTGAGGTGGACGCGGTCGAGGCTCATGGCACGGGGACCGCGCTCGGCGACCCGATCGAGGCGCACGCGTTGCTGGCCACGTATGGGCGGGACCGTGATCCGGCGGAGCCGCTGTGGCTGGGGTCGGTGAAGTCGAACATCGGGCACACGCAGGCCGCCGCGGGAGTGGCCGGTGTGATCAAGATGGTGCTGGCGATGCGGCATGGGCTGTTGCCGCGGACGCTGCATGTGTCCGCTCCTACGGCCCATGTCGATTGGGAGCGGGGCCAGGTACGGCTGCTGGAGCAGGCGCGGGAGTGGCCGGAGCCGGATGGCCGACCGCGGCGGGCGGGTGTGTCGTCGTTCGGGGTGAGCGGGACGAACGCGCACGTGATCGTGGAACAGGCTCCCGAGCCGCAACTGGACGCGCCCGGGGACGCTCCGGTGGTTTCCGGGGTGGTGCCGTGGGTGGTGTCGGGGCGCGGTGAGGAGGCGTTGCGGGCCCAGGCGTCGCGGTTGGCCGCCTATGTCGATGCCCGGCCGGAGGTGTCGGCGGAGGGTGTCGGGGTGTCGCTGGTGCGTGCCCGTGCTGCCTTCGAGGACCGCGCCGTGGTCGTGGGCGCGGATCGGGAGGAGTTGCTGGGCGGTCTGCGTGCCTTGGCGGCCGGTGAGTCTGATCCCGCGGTGGTCTCGGGTACGGCGTCGGGCCGGCGGGATGCGGTGCTGGTGTTCCCCGGCCAGGGGGCGCAGTGGGCCGGGATGGGCGTGGAGCTGGCACAGGCGTCGCCGGTGTTCGCCGCCCGGCTGGAGGAGTGCTTCACCGAGATCCGGCGGTGGGTGGACTGGGACCCGGCCCAGGTCCTGGCCGATGCCGATGGGGCCGGCCTGGAGTCCATCGAGGTGCTGCAGCCGATGGCGTTCGCGGTCGGGGTGGCTCTGGCGGCATTGTGGGAGTCGGCCGGAGTCCGCCCGACGGCAGTGGTGGGGCATTCGCAGGGCGAGGTGGCCGCGGCTTGTGTGGCCGGGGTGTTGTCGCTGGCCGATGCCGTCCGGGTGGTCGTGCTGCGCAGCCGGCTGTTCGCCGCCGAGCTGTGGGGACGGGGCGCGATCGCCGCGGTCGGGCTGCCCGCCGAGACCGTGCGCGAACGTATCGCTTCGTGGAACGGCGGGTTGGAGGTGAGCGCGGACAACGGGCCCGCCTCCTGCGCGGTCGCCGGACCGACCCAGGTGCTGGAAGAGCTCGTGGAACGCCTGCGCGGTGAAGGAGTGCGGGCGCGGTTGATCGCGACCACGGTCGCGTCGCACTCGCAGATGGTCGAGCCGCTGCACGGGCAACTGCTGGAGATGCTGGGCCCGATCGAGCCCGGCCCGGGCCGGGTGCCGGTGTATTCGACGGTGACAGGCGGAGCGCTGGCCGGTTCGGAGCTGGGCGCGGAGTACTGGTTCGCCAACGCGCGACAGCCGGTGAACTTCCAGGGCGCGGTACGGGCGTTGCTGGCCGACGGCCGCACCGCCTTCATCGAGGTGAGCCCGCACCCGGTGTTGACGATGGCGGTGCAGGACATCCTGGACGCCACCGGCACATCGGGAGTTGCGGTGGGGTCGTTGCGCCGCGGCGAGGGTGGCCCGGACCGATTCATGCGTTCGGTGGGCGAAGCATTCACCGCCGGCGTCGAGGTGGCCTGGGGACGACTCCTGCCCGGCACCAGCGTGGCTGCTGAGCTGCCCACGTATGCCTTCCAGCACCGGCGCTACTGGCTGGAGCCCGCCACGACCGGCGTGTCGGACGCGGGCGGGCTGGGCCAGGCCCAGGTGGACCACCCGCTGCTCGCAGCGGCAGTGGAGTTGCCCGATCACGGCGGGCTGGTGCTGACCGGGCGGATCTCGACCTCCACGCACCCGTGGCTGGCTGATCACGGTGTGGGGGAGACGGTGGTCTTCCCCGGCACCGGGCTCGTGGAGCTGGTGGTGCGCGCGGGTGACGAGGTCGGCTGCCCGGTGGTGGAGGAGCTGACGCTTGAGGCGCCGCTGGTCATCGACGGTGACGAGCCGGTCCAGCTCCAGGTGGCCGTGGCCGCCGCTGATGAGGACGGGCGGCGTGAGGTGGCGGTGCACGCCCGCACCGGCCAGCGGCCCTGGACCCGCCACGCCGCCGGCACCCTGACCACGACAAGCAGCACGCTAAATCCCGCGAGCGAGCAGTGGCCGCCCGCCGGAGCACACGCGGTGGACGTATCCGGCCACTACGAGACCCTGGCCAGCACCGGATATGGCTATGGTCCGGCCTTCCAAGGACTCAAGCGCGCCTGGATCCGCGACAACGAGGTGTTCGCCGAGGTGGAACTCGACGAACGAGAGGCCGCCGAGGCCAGTGCTTACGGCATCCACCCGGCTCTGCTGGACGCCGCCCTGCACGCCACCGGCCTCATCGAGCAGGCTGAGGGGGTCGCGCTGCCGTTCGCCTGGAACGGGGTGGAACTTCTCGCCTCCGGCGCCCAACGCGTGCGTGTCCACGCCCAGCCCACCGACGACGGCGCCACCAGCATCCACATCGCCGACACCACCGGCGCCCCGGTGGCCATCATCACAAGCCTGATCTCACGCCCGCTGCCGGCCGGCGGGCTGTCGTCGCGTCCGCAGCCTGGGCACGATGCGCTGCATCGCGTGCAGTGGGTGCCACTGCCGGCCGAGCCGACCGGCGCTGTGGATGTGGCGGTGGTGGGTGAGCGGTGGCCTGGTCTGGCCGCTGCCGTCGAGTCCGCCGGTGGCGGTGTCGAGGAGTACGTGGACGCGGCGGCGCTGGGTGATGCGGTCGCGTCCGGGCAGGCAGTTCCCGCCGCGGTGGTGCTGCGCCTGCCGGTGGCTGCTGTCGGCCAGGACAGGCTTTTGGAGGGGTTGCGGCCGGAGCTCGATCGGGTCGTGGGTGTGCTGAGCGGGTGGCTGGCTGACGAGCGGCTGGCCGAGACCCGGCTGGTGCTGGTCACCAGCGGCGCGGTGACAACCGGCGCCGAGACCGGCAGCGCCGATGGCGGCGGCAGCATGGC
>NZ_JBITHZ010000083.1:0-14519 GCF_044458585.1 Nonomuraea sp. NPDC050451 | reverse complement strand
CCCCGGGGCCCGGCTCAAAAACCCCCCCCCCCGGGGGGGGGGGGGGGGCCCCCCCCCCCCCCCCCCCCCCGCGGCGGGCCCGGGGGGGGGGGGGGGGGGGCGCCCCCCCCCCCCCCCCGCCCGTCCCTGTATCCTCAGCCCGCGCCGCTGGCGGCCGCTGTCAGCAGGTCACGCACCATCCGGATGGTCTGCTCCTGGGAGCTGATCAGATAGAAATGGTCTCCCTGGACCATCCTGACCTCGAACGGCCCGGCGGTCAGTTCTTCCCAGCCCGTCAGTTCCTCCGCCGAAACCGTGTCGTCCAGCCCGCCCAGAACGGTGACCGGGCAACCGAGCGGGTCGCCCGCCGCCCACCGATGCCGCTCGAACAGGGCGAAGTCGGTCTGGAGCAGCGGCACCAGCAGGTCGAGCAGGTCAGGTACCGCGAACACCTCCTCCGGTGTCCCGCCGTACTCCTTCAGCCTGACGAGGAACTCGTCCTTGGGCAGATCGTGGTACGTGGGTCCGAGAGAGGGCCAGTGCGGCGCGCGGTGCGCGGAGGCGATGAGCCTGGCCGGCTCGGGCAGCCCGCGCCGCCGCATCTCGAGAACGAGCTCGTAGGCGATGCAGGCTCCCATGCTGTGGCCGAAGAAGGCGTAGGGCAGCCGGGACAGCTCCTCCCCGAACTCGTCCGCGAGCAGCCGGACGAGCGCGGGGAGGTCGTCCATGGCCGGCTCGCCCAGCCGGTTCTCCCTGCCGGGCAGTTGCACCGGCCACACCTCGACGCCACCGGCCGCCATGGGCTCGCCCCAGGCTCGGTACGTCGAGGCGCCGCCCCCGGCGAACGGGAAGCACAGCAACCGCAGCCGCGGATCCGGCAGAGACGTGGCGAACAGCGTCCACCGGCCACCGGGCCGGGAGGTTCCCCTGTTCACCGGTCAGCGCCCTTCCAGGAAGGCCAGCATCTCGGCGGCCTCCTGATCGGACAGCGAATCGACCTTGGCCAGCAGGGCTTTCTCCACGTGCTGGGCCAGCTGCCGGACGGTGGGCTGCTGGAAGATCGTACCGATCGGCAGCTCGATGCTGAACCGGTCCCGGATACGCGCTCCCAGCTGGACCGCGACCAGCGAATTGCCGCCGAGCTCGAAGAAGTCGTCGTCGATGCCCACCTTGTCGACGCCGAGGGATTGGGCCCCGAGGAAGGCGAGGTTGCGCTGGACCTCGGTCTCCGGCTCCACGTAAGGGGTGCCGATGAACCGCTCGACAGTCTCTCCGAGGTCGCTGTCCTGCAGCTCGCGCTCCAGCAGCTCGCTGTTCACGCCCTTGATCCGGCGGATGCCGGCGGCCAGCTCCTCGCGCGAGATCACCACGTGGGATCGCGGCCACGAGCCCAGGACCCGGTGCAGCGCGTCCACGCCGAAGTCCGGCCGGATCGCCCAGACGCTGCCGGCGCTCTCGCCCGCGCGCGGGGTGGCTGCGGCGCCCGCGTCGGCACCCGTGGACCGGACCGTGGTGCCGATGGCGTCGGGGTCGACCCGTCTGATCGAGTAGCCCTCGACGCGGACGAGCTCGCGCCCGTCGTCGTCGATGAGGGTCACGTCGCAGCTGATGATCTCACCGTCGGCCGAGTCGAGGTGACGGATGTAGGAGTGGAACCGTGCCGGCAGCGGGCGGCGCACGACCACTTTCTCGTACGCGAAAGGCAGGTAACGCGCCTCGGCCTCGATGGGCAGGTATTGGGAGTTGGAAACCGCGTCGTCGAGCAGCGCGGGGTGCAGCGTGTATTCGGCGCACTCGTGGTGGTACGCCGCGCTCAGCGACAGTGCGGCGATCTCCTGCAGCTCCCCGACCCTGACGACTCCGACGTTGTGCCAGTGGTCGCCGAACGTCACGATGCCCGACGACTCGTTCCCGGTCAGGTCGTATTCGAGCTTGTCACACGCCTTCCGGATGGAGTCGAGGTCATACCCCGGGTCGGGCCCCGGGTCCACGGCCCGGACGCGCGCCTTGACATGCTCCGTCCAGCGACCCGTGTCCGGGACGGGAGCCGTGATGATCGTCACGTCGTACCCGTCGCCGTCCGCGCGCAGCACGACGCGCAGTTCACGCTGGTCGGGAACCACGATGGGGCCGAAGAAGACCACATCTCCGATCTCGACGGCCTGGCCGCCCACGGCGGCGCTGAAGGCTTCGTGGATGGCTTCGAGACAGTACGTACCCGGCAGGACGGCACGCCCCGCTATCCGGTGATCGCGCAGGACCCAATGGGAGTCAGGAGTCAGCGTGACGGCGAAGATGATGTCCCCGCTGCGGTCGGTGACCCGCCGGTCCAGCAGGGGCAGGCCGACGTCCTCCGAGCGAACGCCCTGCTGCAGCTTGCGGAAGGCGGACGGCGCCGCCGCGGTCGCCTCGTGGGCCATGCCGACCTCGGCCCACACACCCCATCCGAGCGACATCACCCGCTCGCCACGCGCGCCGGCCCGGCGGGCGAACGCGTCCAGGAAGTTGTTGGCCCCGCAGTAGTCGGCCAAGCCGAAGTTGCCTACCACCGCGTCGATGGAGGAGAACAGCACCAGGAAGGCGTCCCTTCCGGCGAGGGCCCGGTGCAGTGCGAGCGTGCCCGCCACCTTGGGGCCGAGCACGCGCTCGGCCTCCTCCCGGGTCTTGACCGCGAGCATCCCTCCAGCTGTGATCCCCGCCGAGTGGAAGACGCCGTCCACCGGCCCGAAGCGGTCTTCGACGGACTCCAGCAGGGTACGCAGCTCGTCCTCGTCCGTCACGTCGCAGCACGCGACCATGACCGTGCCGCCGGCGTCCTCGATTTCGAGCAGGCGCCTGATCTGGTCGCGCCGGCGCTCGTCGGAGTCGCCGTCGCGCAGGATCTCCTCCCATTGCTCGCGCGCGGGGAAGGCGGAGCGGCCCACCAGCGCCAGGCGCGCTCCTACGGTCCGTGCGAGGTCACCCGCCACGGTGAGGCCGATGCCGCCGAGACCGCCGGTGATCAGATACGTGCCTCCGTCCCTGAGCACGGGGGGTCTGTCCACCGGGGGAAGGGCCGGCAGCTTGGTGTGGCCCCAGATCCATCGCTTGGTCCCGCGCCAGGCCACCTGCGCCTCGTCGGTGGTGGCATGAACCTCCGCGAGCAGTTGCCTGACCACGACGGGTTCGGGCAGGACGCCGGAGAGGTGCAGATCCACGGTCCGGCAGCCCACCCCGGACATCTCCCTGTTGATGCCGTGCATGGGGCCCAGCATCAAGGACTTGGCCGGATCCAGGGGCTCGCCTCCCGTGACCTCCTGCATGTCGCTGGTGATCACTGTGATGGACACGTCCTGTTCGACGGACCGGCCGTCGATGGCCTGGCCCAGATACATCAGCGCGTAGAAGCCTGCGTCGGTGACCGCGCTGACGTGGGACCCGTCGAGCGGAGCGGCGGCCGTGGCAAGCGCCGTCCAGCCGTGGATCACGTGAGTGGGGTACGAGGCGGCGTCGAAGCGGTCGAGCAACCGGTCGAAGTCGGGCTGGTGAGCGGGCCGAAGGCTGAAGCGGCCGTCGTCGAGCAGCGCGAAGTCATCGCCCGGGACCGCAACGGTGACCTGGGCCCCGCCCGCGCGCAGCGCGCCGACCAGGGACTCGACGGGCCCGTCCCCTGGGCTGAGCACCAGCCAGCGGCGCTCCGGATCGACGGCCGGGTCGCCCGGCGGAAGCGCCGACTCCGACCAGACCGTCGTGAAGAAGGACTCCTCGATGGGCAGGACGCGCGTCTCGTCCACGGCGGCCTGCTCCTCGCGGGCCCACTCGGCGTCGGGGTCGACCCAGAACCGCTGCCGTTCGTACGGGTACTCGGGCAGCGGCACCTTCAGTCCCGCCGCCGATCGCATGGCCTCCCAGTCGAGGCTCACTCCGGTCACCCACAGCCGGGCGGCGGCGTCGGCCAGGACCCGCATGTCGTCGCCCTCCTTGAGCGGGTGACGCATGGTGGGGACGATGGGCAGGCCCCGGCCTCGGAGGCACTGCCGGGCCATGGTGGCCAGGTTTTCTCCCGGACCGACCTCCACCAGCGCCAGCGCCTCGTTCGCCGCCAGAGTCGCAAGCCCGTCGGCGAAGCGCACCGTCCGCCGCAGATGCTCCGCCCAGTACCAGGGGTCGGTGGCCTGGTCATCGGTGATCCAGGTACCGGTGACGTTCGAGACGAAGGGTGTCGTCGGCGGAGCAGGAGCGGCGGCCGTCACGGCTGCTACGAACGGCTCCAGGATGGGGTCCATGGAGGCGGTGTGGAAGGCGTGCGAGGTGTGCAACGGACGGGTCCGCACGCCCTGCTGCGCGAGGATGCCCGTCAGCTCGTCGAGAGCGGCCTGCGGGCCGGCCACGACCGTCGTCTGGGGGCCGTTGACCGCCGCGACCTCGACCTCGCCGAACAGGTACGGCAGCAGCAGGTCCTCCGGCATCGGCACGGCCATCATGGCACCGGGAGCCATCGACTGCATGAGCTCGCCGCGCTTGGCGACCAGGGCGAGCGCGGAGCCGAGGGTGAAGACCCCGGAGAGGTGAGCGGCGACATATTCGCCGACGCTGTGGCCGATCATCGCCTCGGATCTCACGCCCCACGACTGGAGCAGCCGCGCCATCGCGTACTCGACGACGAACAGGGCGGGCTGCGTGATCTTGGTCTGGGTGAGCAGCTCGCCGGCCCACTCCTCCTCCCCCGCGGCGGGGAACAGGATCGTCCGCAGGTCGCGGCCAAGGACGGGAAGCAGCAGCTCCGCGCACTCGTCCACGTCCTCGCGGAAGGAGGGGTACCGGGTGTACAGGCCGTGCGCCATGCCGGCGTACTGGGCTCCCTGACCGGGGAACATGAACGCCACGGCACGCTGCTCGGCCGAGCCGGCCACGATCGGCCCGCCGCCGTCGAGAGCCGCCGCCACCTCAGCGGGGTCCCTGGCGACGACCGCCCTGCGGTGCTGGTGGGCCACCCTGCCGGTCTGCAGGGTCCATGCGACGTCTCCGAGGGCGAGTCCCGGCTCCGCGGCGAGGTGTTCGGACAGGCGCTGCGCGGCGCGGTCCAGCGCGGACGGCGTCCTGGCGGACACCGGAAGGATCTGCCATGCGCCGTCGGCGCCGTCCCGGCGGTTCTCGACCGGCGGCTCTTCGAGCACCAGGTGGGCGTTCGTGCCCCCGATCCCGAACGAGCTGACACCGGCCCGGCGCGGCGCCGAGCCACGCTCCCAGGCGCGCAGCTCGGTGCTGACGAAGAACGGACTGTTCTCGAAGTCGATGTTGGGGTTGGGCTCGTCGTAGTTGACGCTCGGCGGCAGCAGTTCGTGCTCGAACGCCAGGCAGGCCTTGATCAGCCCGGCCGCGCCCGCGGCGGGCCCCAGGTGACCGATGTTCGACTTCACCGAGGAGATCACGCAGTACTTGTCGTCCTCCGCCCCCGCCGCCCGATACGCGCGGGTGAGGCTGGTGACCTCGATCGGGTCGCCGACCAGGGTGCCGGTGCCGTGTGCCTCGACGTAGTCGATGGTGCGCGGATCCACTTCCGCGGCGGCGAGAGCCTCCATGATCAGCTTGGTCTGACCGTCCACCCCCGGGGCGGTGAACCCGACCTTGGTCGACCCGTCGTTGTTCACCGCCGAGCCGCGGATCACCGCGTAGATGTGGTCGCCCGCGGCTCTGGCGTCGCCCAGCCGTTTGAGCACCACCACGCCGACGCCGGTGCCGAAGAGCGTGCCACCGGCCTTGGCGTCGAAGGCGCGGCAACGGCCGTCCTTGGCGAAGATGCTGCCCTCGACCCACTCGTGGCCCGCGCCGTAGGGCAACTCCACTTCCACGCCACCGGCCAATGCGAGGTCGCACTCGCCCAGGCGTAGCGACTGGCTCGCCAGGTGCACGGCCACGAGCGAGGTGGAGCAGGCGGTCTGCACGTTGACCGCAGGTCCCTGCAGGCCGAGCCGGTAGGCGACGGTGGTCGTCAGGTAGTCGGGGTGGTTGCTGACGTCGATCCCCATCATGCCGGCGGCCCGGATGGCCGCGCGGTTGCGCTTGACGTAGTGCTCGCCGTACAGGTCGTTGGCACCTCCGCCGAACACGCCGACGACCCCGTCCGCCTCGTCCAGCACGCAACCGGCGTCCTCCAGCGCGGAGTGGCACGCCTCGAGGAACAACCTGCCCTGCGGATCCCGGATCTTGGCTTCAAGCGGCGTGTAGCCGAAGAAAGAGGCGTCGAAGTGCTCCATGTCCTCGATCAGCGCCGCCGCCTTGATGTAGTCGGGATTGCTGATGTCCGACTCGGGAACCCCGTGACGGCGCAGGTCGTCATCGCTCATCGACGTGATGGACTCCACGCCGTCGACCAGGTTGTCCCAGTACTCCCGCACGTCTCTCGCACCGGGGAACCGGCCGGCGATGCCGATGATCGCGATATGGTCGTCCCGCAGCTCAGGGTTCAACTCGTTCTCCTTCATGGCTTCTCTCAGTCCTGCCTGCCGAGCAGGCACCATTCCAGTACCGCTTTGGCGCTGTGCAACTTGTTCTCCGCCTGGTCGAACGCGATGCTCGACGACCCGTCGATAACCGCCGCCGTCACGTCCTCACCGCGGTGAGCGGGCAGGTCGTGCATGAACACGGCGTCGGGGTGGCGTCGCATGAATGCCTCGTCCACCCGGAAGGGCTGGAAGATCCGGCGCCATTCCGGGTCCGGCTTGGACGTGCCGGTGGTCTGCCAGCGCGTGGTGTAGACCACCTGGGCGCGGTCCGGCGCCTCATCGAGGTCGTGGCACTGCGTGATGCGGCTCCCGTGGGCGGTCGCCTGCTCCACGGCAAGGTCGAGGACGTCCTTGGCGACGCCGTAGCCAGGGGGTGTCGCCAGGCACAGTTCGACGTCGTGGAAGCGGGACAAGCCCAGCGCCAGCGCGGCCGCCGTGTTGTTGCCCTCACCCACGTAGAGGATCCGCAGGCCCTCGACCTGTCCGAAGTGGCGCATGAGGGTGGTGAGGTCGGCGATGGCCTGCGTCGGGTGCTCATCGGCGGTCATCGCGTTGATCACGGCCATCCGTTGCTGTGCCGCGAGCGCCCGTACCTCCGACGGGTCGGCGGCCGTACGGACCACCAGGGCATCCAGCATCCGTGCGAGGACCCGGGCGGTGTCGTCCATCGACTCGCCGGTGGCGAGCTGCAGGTCCGCCGGCCCGTACGGGATGTGCGCGGCCCCCAGCCGCAGGGCCGCACTGGCGAAGGCCGTTCTGGTCCTGGTCGAGGTCTTGGTGAAGAACCCGCCCACCACCATGCCGGTGAGCGGGCGGTGGGCGGCAGCCTGCTCGCTCGCGTACCAGGCGCCCCGGCGGACGAGGTACTCGAGTTCGGCGTCGGTCACGTCGCGAAGGGAGACGAGATGCCTGTGCATGGCTGTAAAGATGGGCCGCCGCCCGCGGCGGCGACAATGCGTGGCGGCGAGCCTGGCGAGAACTGGACATTCCCGCGGCTTCCCTCACGCGCCTGCCGGGCCACGCCCGTAGCGGTCGAGTTCGTGGAAGAAGCCGGGCACCTCGTGCAGGCCGCCTTCCATCGCCACCTGATCGTGGACGTATGTCGCCACGGCGAGGTCCAGAACGCCCAGGCCGAAGGGCGAGAAGATCACCGGTTGGTCCGTGGGAGGGGCGAGCTTCCCGGTCAGCACGTCGTACAGCGTTCCCGCCACGAAACTCCGGTGACCCACGTGCTGCTCGGCGAGGTGCGGGGACGTGTTCGCCTTCATGCAGTGCTCGACGTCGTCCACGACGTTGTACGACGACAGGATGATCTCGGGCGCCAGGTCACGCAGGGAGATATGCAGCACCAGCGGGTTGTGGGCGAACCACGCGGCGTCCGTGACGTGCGGCTCGCCCGCCACGGTGGCGAACACGACCAGGTCCGAGCCGCGGATCAGGTCCTCCGGCCGGCGGTGGACGGTGACCGTCGCCTTCTCCGTGCGTTCCAGATATCCCTTGAACGCCGCGGCGTGCTCGGCCGACAGGTCGTGCACGCCGAGTTCCCGGAAGGAGAAGCCGTTGCCGACCAGATAGGCATGGATGTAGCGGGCGATGAGGCCCGCGCCGAAGAAACCGACCCTCGTCGGCCGCTCGCTCCCGTTCCGGCATTCGCTCAGCCGCACCGCCGCGAGCGCGGCCGAGGCCGCCGTGCGGGTGGCGCTGATGATCGAGCTCTCCAGGCAGGCGAACGGATAGCCGGTATCGGTGTCGTTGAGGATGAGCACCGCCGACGCCCGGGGCAGGCCTGTCGCCACGTTCTCCGGGAAGCTGGAGATCCATTTGATGCCGTGGACGTCGAAGCCTGCCCTCAGCGACGCCGGCAACGCGATGATCCGTGATGCGGGCCGCTCGGGAAAGCGCAGGAAATAGGAGTCGGGGTTCACCGTGGCTCCCTCGCCGTGCGCGCGATACGCAGCCTCTACGACGTGGGTGATCTGGTCCTCGCGCCCGCTGACGGCGCGGTGCACCTGCGCGCCGGAGATCACGGCGAAGGTGGGGGGCTGGCTCATTGGCTGCGGCTCCTGAACGGGTTCTGGTGATCGGCGACTGGCACACGCGTGACCGGCGAGGTGGCTCGTCCGGCGCGAATCATGAGTAAAAGCCCGAGGGGGCGGTGGGCGTGCCCGTCCTGAGGGAGCTTGACGGGAAGTCGCCACAAGACTTCTCACCGGACCAGCCAGCCGCGATCGTGACCAGGGTGCCGGTCAACGTATGGAATCAGGACAGGAGCACACCGGTTTCCGCCGTATCCGTGGAGTACCGCGGGCGGAGCCACCGGATGCTGCTCAAATGCGAGTCGTACAACGCCACGGGGTCCGTCAAGGACCGTACGGCGCTGGGACTCCTGCGCGACCTCGACGCCCGCGAGCCGCTGCGACCCGGTTCGGTCGTGGTGGAGTCGACCTCGGGCAACCTGGGCGTCGCTCTGGCGAGACTGCTCGGTGAACTCCGATGCCACCTGATCGCGGTCGTCGATCCGAAGACCCCGAACTCCACGTTGCAGCGGTTGGGCGCCTACGGTGCGCGTACGCACATGGTGCGGGAACCGGACGGACATGGCGGCTACCTGCTGAACCGCCTTGAAGCCGTCGCCCGGATCTGTCACGAGAACCCCCGGTACCGGTGGACCGACCAATACAGCAATCCCGCGAACCCGCTGATCCACCAGCACACGACCGGCCCCGAGATCATCGCGCAGGCGGGCCCGGAACTCGACACGATCTACGTGGCGGTGTCCACCGGAGGTACCCTGGCGGGCATCTCCGCACATGTCCGGCCCTTAGGTCGCTCGATCCGGCTCGTGGCCGTCGATGCGGCGTCGTCCCTGGTCATGTCCCCTGCTGACGGCCCTCCGACCGTACTGAGCGCCGGCTCCAGGCTTGTCCCGGGAATCGGCGCCAGCCGCCCTTCGTCCTTCCTCCGACCTGGTTCCTTCGACCGGGCGATGGCCGTCGCCGACGCGACGGCCATCGCGATGTGCCGGATCTTCCTGGAGGACACGGGGATCAACCTCGGCGGGTCGAGCGGCTCGGTCGTGAGCGCCTGCGTGGACGACCTGGCCGGGAGCACACCACCCCGTCTGCCCCTCTGCCTGGCCGCCGACAGCGGGGACACCTACACCGAGACGCTCTACGATGACGACTGGCTCATCCGCACGGGCGCGTTCGACGATGTCAAACGCTCTATCTCCAAATTCCGTTCCGATGGCCTCGGCTTCCGCCTGGAGTCCTGACTCCGGTCCAGCGCTCAGGCGGCCCGGGCCACCATCCCGCCCGCGGGTCGCCGTTGGAGGGCTTGATCGCCCTCGTCAACCCAGCCACGAACGGCTCCTGCCCTCCCGAGCGTCCCTCGGGCGCGGGCGTCCACCCGCGGCGCACCGCTTCGACGCCTCCCTGGAAGCGGGTCTGCACCCCTAGGAACTCGAGCAATTCCGCCACGCGCCTGCTGAACGTGCGCGGCGACATGTTGAGCCGCCGACTGGCCGTGACATCAGGAACACCGTCGAGCAGTTGCTGGAGCACCGGCAAAAGGTGAGCGGGAAGAGCATCGGCTCCTGGATCTTCTGCGCTTCTCCGATGGCCCGCCTGGCTTCTCATGATGCTCATGAACGTCTTTACCCCTCACATTCAGCTCACCGCACGGAGCCGGACAAACGGTGGCGTAAATGGAGAAACCTCCCTCTGGAACAGCTAACCGGCGACCGGCGCCCACGGCGTTCCCAGACGTTCCCACAACGACCAACTCGAGAAGTCACGCTGTCGGCGATGGATTTGGTGGTGGCGGCATCACTCTGGCAGCGCCGCCAGGACGAAACCTTGAAAAAAGCTTTAAAGGGCACCCGAACAAGACCTGAGCACCTGCTCAGTGCCCGTTCGCATCCGCTCAGCACGATTTCCCGATCTCTCCTCTCGCGGGATCAGCCGACCTGCCACCGCACGCACGACCCTGTCCTCTCAACGCGGTCGAGCGCACTGACCTCGATCCGAGGGCCCAGGACCACTCGGCCCCGCCGTGTCGCCCTCGATCGGCCCCTCAGCCTTCGGCTACGGAACGCGCGTGCTAACGGACGCGGCTTTTCGGCACTGGCCTGGCACGAAGCCGAACAGCCTGTCCTGCTCGCCGCTCAGTAGCTGGTGATCGAGCGCCTGGTGGGCTCGTCCGGGCACGCGTTGGCGCACCGGACGCTCGTGGCAGGCATCCACTCGCGCGGAAGACCTGACTGCCGCACGGCGCGACCACGAGCAGGGGACGTTCACATGCGCTACGTCCAACTCGTCGACCGCAACGCAAGTGGCCTTTTGGCAGGCACAGGAATGACAGGAGCTCAGACGCCCTTGGCGAGTATGCGCCAACTATTCGGCTTCACGCCCGCCACTTTCGGCTGCTACGTTCACGTGCCATGTCAGCCTTCAACAAAGTGCGGCTGGGAGGGGCAGCAGTTACCTCTGTCCTCGCCACCGCCATTTCGCTCGGCTTGACCGCCGGCCCTGCCGCCTCCGCCACAACCATTACCACCGGTGCAGCCGTAGCCGCCGATATTCCGTTTACGTACTACCGCACCTTCTACGATCAGGATCGCCGACCCGCCATCGTTCAGTGCCGCAACGCAGGCGTTGAGGGGAAGGGCCTTTATTGGCTCGATTACAAGTGCGAGGGGAGTTATGGTTCAGACGTTGCCGAGCTCTACGTCCAGTGGATTGAGAACCTATGATCCAGAGGCCGATCAGCGTCGATTCGTCAGCGCATTGCGTCGCGTAAGTGGTTCCTCGGTTCGCCCGTGATCCTCCCTGGCCGCTGACTCTGCTCAACGATCTGCGACCGTGCCGCCCCTCGGGTCGCCGCCAGACGCATCCCGCGAAAGCTCCGTACGAGTGGTTTTGTCGATGTCGGGCGCGCCGTTGTCGGCGCGCACCACCACCCACGCACGTGCAACACGTCTCTGCGGAAGACCTTGTCGAACAGCGCGTGGAACCGACGCCCGGGATCGGCCTTGGCCACCCGGTGAAGCGCATGCTGCAGGGCACGGACCGGATCACGCGGACGTGATCCACTCGCGGCGGGACAAGCCTGACCGGCACTCACCGGTCCCCTCCACCGCAGACGCTGCACATCGACGAAGCAACGGCCTTTCCCTCACCGCCGGTTATGTCGTCCGGCCGGCTCGATCGATACTACGGCCGCCTCCGACGCCCACTTCCCGAGACCATCGGTTATAGGACACGACGCTCCGGCAACACCTTCCGTCCGCAGGTTGCCGGGCCGGGGAGAGTCTCCCCAGTTCCCGCCGCCACTGTCGATGCGTTCCACGCCCCATACGCCGGGGAGTCCTTAACAGCTGCGCTTCCAGGCTCTTCACCGCGTCCATGGCCTTCGCCCCGATTTCGAGAGGCTCGGCACTCCCTCATCCCACCACAACGGCGGGCTGAGTAACGACGCCGCAGGCTTCGCTTCATGCTACGGACCACACCATCGCTCCCCCTTACAGGGCTTTTGACGCTGGGCTTCGACCCCGCCGTTTCCAGACGAAACCGCCAGCCTGCTACCGGGCCTCCTGGCAGCTACCCGGACCGGACTTCCACCGGCAAGCGACGACGAGCTTACGAACAACAAGATCGACCGCTACATCACGGCTTCGCCTCCTGCTCTGATGGGCGCACGGAAAAACGTTCAGTGACTGGTCAGCGGTGAATAGGTGACAGGCGATGAGTTGCGGCCTGACGCGGTTATCGAGGCCTGCGGGCGTCAGGGGCCAGCGCCCCGGATGTTCTGCAGGTCGCAGTCGGAGAACGACGACATGCCGTACGCCTGACTCTGCTGGCTGCTCAGCGGGCGTGTCCAGCAAACATGCCGAGTGCGCCGTCAATGGCCTGCACGTACACCTCCGCGCCCGTCGGCGGCGCGGGCAATCACGTAGCTACCCTGCAAGACCGCGGCGAGTGCGGCGGCTGTGGCCGCTGGGTCAAGCGCGGCGTCGATCTCGCGCTCGCCTGTACTTCTGGGAGGAGCCCGGCTATTCGGGCTCGCAGCCCGGCGAAGCGCATTTCCTCGGCGCCTCGAGCGATCGCGGCCGGCAGCCGTCTTTGGCGAGGTACCCACGTACCCGCGCTCCCGCACCAATTCGCGGGTACTCTCGATCAGCCGTCTCCTGGGGTCCATAAACAAACGTAAGAGTAGATATCGAAGCAATTCGGTGCCTTGCTCACCGAGTTGGCACTGCTTGCGCTCGCAGCAGCGTCACAGCCAGGGTTGACTGCCGGGGCGCCCTCGTCAAACCCCTACCAGGGTCGAGCAACGCCACACGCAGGACGAATCTCCCTTGTTCCGCCCCCAGTCGTGCGTTTGGTCGCGGGAGTCAACAACCAGTACAAAGGCACCACCAGGACGGTCCACAGGGCTCAATCAAGCAAATCGCTCCCGCTGAACAGGACCGGCCCATCCAAGCACTGCCGCACGGATGCCATAGGACCTCCCGAGAAATCGAGCATTATTCGGTCATCGGCATCTTGCAACAGAAATGGGGCCGGCTCGCGGCCCCATTTCTGTAGGCGAAGATCAGGCTAATCGCAGGCATAGGAATTGTAGGTAAAGTAGGCGGAGGTGGTGCCGGTCTCGTAGATCGTGCCACGGCAGTCCACCTGGTAACGCCCGACCGCCGTGGTGTGGCTGGCGTCGGAGTAGTAGGTCTGTACGCAGTTGTAGCCGATCTTGCAGAAACTGGCCTGCGCGGCGGACGGAGCGATCGTAAGGCTGGCTGCGGCGAGGGTAGCTGCCAGGGCGAGTCGCTTGATCAACATGCCTCCAGAGTGAGGAGTTCCCCTTGTCCCGGCCACTATGATCACCTGCCGCATTCGGGATCAAGAGGCTGTTAACGGATTCGGCGAATAGATGCCATCAGGGTTGACGACCCAAAATCCCCCGCTCGGCGAGAGGCGAACACCTCATCGAAGACGTCGTGAACTTGGCATCTCGGTCGCGGATGAGGACGCGGAACGAAGCTGCTCGCTCGCCGAGTTCGATCAGGAGATTGCGGGCCTGCAGATCGGTCCATGCGCCGGTCGGATGGCAGCAGCAATGCGCCAGTTGCGCGATCGTGAGCGACAAAGATCATCGCGCGGTCGCCAGATAGCTCAGGCGAGTACTGCCGCGACCAACGCCGATGCGATCCTCAAGGCGAGCCGGAAATCGGCGCCTTCCCGAACCGACGCGGCAACGCCGGCCCTGCATCACAACGCAAGACCCCTTCGGTGCAGAGTCACAGATTTCAATCACTGGTGAGGTGCCCCTGATCTTCCGAACAGACAGCCCGTTAAGGGCTGAAGCTGTTCGGAAAGGGTTGGAGAGTGCCGAAGCGTAACCAGAGAAGGTTCAGCCAGGAGTTCAATGACGAGGCCGTCCGCATGGTGCGGGAGGGCGACCGTACCGTGGTTGAGGTGGCCCGGGAGTCCGGGATCCACGACACCACGCTGGGCAATTGGGTCCGGCTGTATAAGCACCAGCACGAGGGCGATGAGGCGCAGTCGCTGTCGGGTCCGGATCGGGCGCGGCTGCGTGAGCTGGAGCGGGAGAACCAGGAACTGCGCGAGAAGGTGCAGTTCTTGAAAAGCGGCCGCCTTCTTCGCAGGCGAGACTCGGTGACCGCGCGGTTCGAACTGATCGACGCGGAGAAGGCCAGCCACACGGCCGTACGGCCGTGGCGATGTGCGCGTGGCTGGGCGTGTCCCGGTCGGGCTACTACGAATGGCGCGGCCGGCCGGCCTCGGCCACCGTCCGGCGGCACGAGCACCTCAAACAACTCATCGCCACCGTCTTCGATGCCTCGTATGAGACCTACGGGTATCGGCGGGTGCACCGCGAACTCGGCCGCCGCGGCGAGGAATGCTCGGCCGAGCTGGTTCGGCTGCTGATGCGCAAACTCGGCCTAGGAGCTGTTTAGAGTTCGGATCATGTGGTTGAGGTGAGGAGTCTTAACCACATGATCGAGCCTCGGAGGTAGAGTCCGGCCTCGTAGCTTTC
>NZ_JBITHZ010000082.1:0-14693 GCF_044458585.1 Nonomuraea sp. NPDC050451 | reverse complement strand
CTTGGTCGACTGCTGTCTTATCGGGAGCCTCCTCTCATCCGCCACCGCTTCCCACAGACCCATCCTGACCAGTGCCGTCACGATGGAAAGAGCTCTGTGCCTGATGGAGGGTTCGGGAGCCGTGGCTGGCGGTTCGGCGTGACTCGAAGGGGTTGAACCCCCACGGGTCGCCGCACTCACGCAGCTCCAGTTGGTAAGCCCGCCAGGTATCGGCCTCGGCCGGCGGTACCGGCACGCCGTGCCCGCAGCCGCCCGCTGCGGGCGCGCTCACAGGAGGTACGGCTGAAGGCGGCGTACGACAGGTCCGGTTCGGCCAGTCGGCGGCGTGCCAGTAACCAGTGACGGCGGCCTGGCCGACGTCGGCCACGGCCCGGGCCCCGACCAGCTCGTCGACGTCGTAGGAGATGCGGCGCAGCACCGCGGCGGTACGGGCCAGGTGCACCCGCACGTGGTAGCGGGCGCCATCGTCGGGTGAGCACCAGTTCTTGAGTTGAGTTCGCTGGACCTCCCTCAACTTCCCCCCACTTGACCTGCGAGCTGGGTCTTCTCGTGTCTGCCGGATGGATCACGGTCATCTGAAGCCACGCCGTCCTCGTCGGTGTCCACGTGGACCACGATGGGAGCGTCATCGGGCAGGTGCGCGATGGCCGCCCGAAGCTGTCCCGCCGTCCAGGCCCTTCGCGTCGGCAACCGTTTCCCGCTGCACGGTCGTGGTGTGCGGCGTGTCGTTGCTTCTGGCTCTTCGGTGTGTCCGCAGGATGTAGCTGGGGAAGATGAGAGTGGCGATCCGCGCGTTCCGGCGCATGGAGGTCAGGAACGTCGTCGTCTCCCCATCCTTAGGACCGCCCATAAAGACGGCGGTGAAGTTGTGCTGGGCAAGCCACCGGTGACGGTGTCAGGTCCCGTCCTCCAGTTTTCCGATCGTAGCCACGGCGTGCCCACCTCCGCCCTTGCATGTCCAGAGCGCTGCCCCACCCGCCTGCTTCGGATGCAGCCCGAGGGAGTGCGCTGGACAGGTCGGCCAGATCTTCCCCTCCTGCTCGGCGATCACTGCCTGGGCGAGATCGGCGATCAGCACGAGGGTGGCAACCGGCTCATGCGTTTCGTCCCCACGCAGCCCGAGGCTGGAGTATTGCCCCTTGTACTCGACGCGCAGGTAGCCCAGGTCGTCCCACTCCGGGGTATCGAAGCCGAGTTGTCCTGCGACACCGGTCGCGTCCATGTCGCATTGAACGGCGAGCACCGCGCTATCCAGCACCTTGTTGGTGGTCATGTCCCTCATCCTGGCGGAGTTCTGCGAGGCTTTCATTGCCGAAACCCTTGTCTGCTGGTCACTGCGTGATCGCGGATCTGTAACGGCCATCTTCGATCGTTTGCAGGACGAGGACGGCCTGGACCATTGGCGTGGTGCGGCGCGGGCAGCAGCGCAGCTTGATCAGGATCTTCCAGGTCTTCAGGGTAGCGATGGCGCGGATGCGGGCGTGCGAGCGGTTGACCGCCTTCTGGTGGCTTGGCAGTGGCGCTGGAAGGGCGTGCGGATGGTTCCGCCGGTGCCCTGGTAGCCGTTGTCGGCGAAGGCTTTCACTCCCGCCGTGGTCAGGGCCTCGATCAGGCCGGCGGTGCGGGCTGCGGTCAGGTGGTGAATGGCGCCGGGCAGGGTGGGGGAGGCCCATACCAACGACCGGCCGGAGGAGCCAGGACCTGCACGTTCATGCCATGGCGTCGGTGTTTACCGGAGTGGTACGGCCGCTCGTCGGCCAGGCGGTCGATGGGGATGAGCGTGCCGTCGAGGATGGCATAGGCCAGTTGGCCGGCCCGTAAGACGGCGGCCTGGACGTCGTCGGCGAGTGCGGCGAGCAGGTTCACCGGCAAGGAGACGTGAATGGCTCCGACCTCGGCCAGGTCAAGCTGACGGCCCTATCCGACGAGCAGGCAAACCTCTCCTGGGGCCGGATCAGCGATACGTCAGCGCCGCTGCAGCACGCCGATCAAGCTCGTGAGGCTGTTCTGGCCGTCACCGGCGGTGACGCCTTGGCGGAAGATCTTCAGGACGGCGGCCGGGAGTGAGCCGTCCACGCCGGATGCCTGTGTGGTGTGCAGCACGTGTTCCAGGCTCGCCACGCCCATGGAGATCCGGTCGACGTCCCCCTCGTGGTTGCCCGCGGTGATGCGTGGCGCGTAGAACTCCAGGAAATAGCGGAGGTCCATGGTCTTCACCGCGTGCGGCAGGAAATCCTGTGCCGAGATCCCGTTGGCCTCCGCCACCGCCTGGCCGTGCAGGTAGCCGGCCAGCGCCGTCCAGAACATGTCGATCCCGATCTGGTAGTACAGCGCCGCCAGCCCGGGGTCCTCGCCGAGGTACTCGATCCCGGTCAGCACCTCCAGGGCGGGCCTGTGCCTCTCGATCGCGTCCTTGGGGCCGCTGTAGTAGGTCATGGCGTCAGGCGTGCCGATGCCCGGAGGCGGCACCTGCACCCCACCGGTGATCTGAACGGCCCCGCGCTCGGCCAGCCACGCGGCCGCCTGACGTGCCCTGTCCGGGGTGTCGGAGGTGAGGTTGACCAGGGTATGTCCGCCCAGGGCGGTCCTCGGGGCCTGCGCCAAGATGGCGTCCACCGCGTCGTAGTCGATCAGGCTCAGCACCACCAGCTCGTTGGCGATGAGCGCCGCCTCGACGGACTCCGCCCTTCTCGCGCCCCGCGCCACCAGGTCGTACGCCCTGGCAGGCGTTCGGTTCCAGACGGTCACCTCGTAGCCGCCGTCGAGATAGGCGCCGGCCATGGCCTGCCCCATGGGGCCCAACCCGATCACCGTCACAGACTGCATCCGCGCACTCCTCACGACTAAAACGAACGCTCTATTTAGAGGCACGCTAGCACACGACTAAAACGAACGCTCTACCTAGTACGATGGGGCCATGCGGACCCAGCACGAGATCGGCACCCGGGAGCGGATCGTCCGTACGACCTCTCGACTGATGCAGCGGCAGGGGTACGAGGCGACGGGCCTCAAGCAGATCTCCCAGGAGGCCCAGGCCACGCTGGGCTCGGTCTACCACTTCTTCCCGGGCGGCAAGCGGGAACTGGCGGTCGAGGCGGTCCGCCATGGCGACAGGGAGTTCGCGGAATTCCTGCGCACGGCGTTCGACCAGGAAGATGATCCCGCCGCGGCGATCGTCGCCTGCACCCGCGACCTGGCCAAGGGGCTGCGGGAGTCCGGCTGGCTGGACGGTTGCCCCGTCACCACCACGGCGCTGGAGAGCGCCGGCCGGGTGCCCGAGATCCAGCAGGCCGCAGAGGACGCCTACGACAACTGGCGCACGCTGGTCCGCGACAAGCTCAGCCGCTCCGGCTTCGCCGACGACGTGGCGCACGACCTCGCCCACAGCGTGATCAACATGCTGGAAGGCGCGGAGCTGTCGGCGCAGGTGTCCCAGAGCGAGGCACCGCTGGAGATCGCAGGCAGGCACCTCGCACGCCTCGTCGACTCCTATCGATGAGGTGAGCCCGCTTACGGCTGTCGCGCCGGCTTTCTGAGCACCTCAGTGAGGGCCGAGATGCTCTGATCGCCGTAGCCCGCCTCAGCCGCCCGCCTCACCAGGTCATGGAGCGGGGCGAGCCAGGCCGTGTCGACGTTCGTTTCCTTGGCCAGGTCCTCGTCGTGGGCTGCTCCCGCGAGGAAGAGGTTCACGGAGGAGGCGGCGTCGGTGTAGTCGCCGCTGTCGATCTCGTCGGCGTAGATCGGCAGCAGGGACTTGATCATGTCCAGCCACTTGCCGGCGAAGCGCACCATCGTGTTCACCTCCAGTCCGCGCGCCTGGACGGCGGCGGCGCCCTGGAAGAAGCCGACGAGTGCCGGCAGCAGCATGGCACCCACCGCCATCTCGTACAGGGCGGCGAGGTCGCTTTCGTCGCCGAGGTGGACGGTGTCGCCGCCCAGCACCTTCAGGGTCGTCTCGAACTCCTCGAAGATCGTCTTGTCGCCGCTGTAGTACAGCAGGGTGTCCGGCGCTCCCACGGCCGAGGGCACGTTCTTGACCGCCCCTGCCAGGAACCGGGCGCGGTGGTCGACGGCCCAGGCGGCCGTCTCGCGGGCGCCGGCCGGGGAACCGCTGTTGAGAGTGACCAGGGTCCGTCCATGCAGCGACGCGCCGGCCGGCCGCAGTGCCAACCGGGTGTCCTCGAAGGTGGTCAGGCAGGTGATGACCAGGGGACTTGCCGTCACCGCGTCCTCGATGGCCTCCGCATGCCTGGCTCCCATGGCGATGAGGGGCGCGGCTTTGGCGGCGGTCCTGTTCCAGACAGTGGTCGGATGTCCGGCCTTGATGAAGGCCTCAGCCAGTGCCGTGCCCATCGAGCCCAGCCCGATGACGGTCACGGGTGTCACGTTCTTCGCAGTCATATGCATACTCCAGCCACAGAGATAGACCGTTGTGGTCTTGGCGCGGACCTGGTTCATGCTGGCTGGAGCACCTACATTCTCTCAAGTACCGACATTTTTGCCGGGTACTGACATGAGTGTAAGTATGGGTTGGTGAAGGAGACGAATAAGACGAATAAGCGGACGTTCACCTGCGGTCTCGACGCTGCCATCGCCGTCATGGGAGGCAAGTGGAAGGGACTGATCCTGTTCGCGCTCCAGGATGGTGCCCTACGCTTCGGGGAGTTGCGGCGCGCGGTGCCCGGTATCAGCGAGCGGGTGCTGATCCTGCAGTTGCGGGAGATGGAGGCCACCGGGCTGCTGCATCGTGAGGTCTATCACCAGGTCCCGCCGAAGGTGGAGTACTCGCTCACCGAGTTCGGTCATTCACTCAACACCGCGATGGCGCCGCTGGGGGAGTGGGGCGAGGAGCACATCGAGCGCATCGAGGCCATCCCGTGGGACCAGGTGGGGTGAACCGGCGCGGATGGATTGGCAGGCCTCATTACCGCCTGCGCCCGCCGTCGATCAGGTCTGATGTGATCGGCGGGGTGGATGCCAGGAAATGTTCACAGGTCGTCGCGCCCCTCTGCCTGGTCATGGACGCGCCAAGGGCGCCATGCTACTCGCCCTCGACGGTGAGCAGGCTGCCGCCCAGGGCCTTGGCCAGGTTGGTGCCGCCCTCGTACGGCGTGACGGAGACCCTTGGCGTGTCGGCGAGGCCCTTGATGTCGGTGGTGTACGGGTAGCCGAGCGTCGGCTTGACGGGCCACTGCTCGCAGCCGCCGCGCGCCTCCTTGATCGGCCGGCCGTGGCCGGTGAACGGCGCCGCCTGGAACCACGCCCGGTTCAGGGTGGTCTCCTGCTTCGGCGGGTGGCGCTCCTCGTCCAGGCAGTTGATCGTCATCGTGGCCTCGCGCGAGTCGGGGTAGACGCCGTCGGCGGTCCGCCCGTGGTGGCTGTCGCGCAGCTTCAGCAGGCTGTCGTCCTTGCCCGCCTCCAAGCTCGGCGATGCCCGCGATCGCGACGGGCCGTGGTGTACAGCGCGGCCGTCACCCCCTCCGGCGCCGGCTCGTACGTCAGCCCGCGCGGGCTTGTCGATCAGCGGGCGGACGAGTTTCTGGAACTCCTTGGTGGCGCGCTTCGGGTCGGTGCCGAGCGGGCAGTCCTTCTTCGTACACGGCGCCGAGCCGCCGCCGGAGCGCTTGGCGCACTGCTTGACGAGCCGTCGGGTTTCCTGCTTGGTCCAGTCGTCCAGGCCGGCGGTGATCGGCGATTTCGCTCGCACGGCGGCGCTTGTGGCCGCGTGATCGGTAGTTCTTCTGCGAAAACCCTGGGTGAGGAACTGGGGGTACACCATTCCGCCGCCCTCGACCAGCAGACGTTCGACACCACGGGCGGCGAGGTCGGCCGGTGGGGTGCTCAGGCCGAGCGATGCCCGGGCTGCGATCACTGTGGGGCTGGTGCGGCGGTCAGACAAGCCGATCGACCGATCGTCCAGCCAGGATCAGTCGAACGGCCGATGTCGGCATGCGCGCCTGCCGCGATCGTGGAACGCGCCCGATCGCGTATGCCGACGAAAGAAAAAGATCATGTTCGTCACACATTTGGTCATGACCGCCGCGCTGACCGCAGCCATCAACGCCGCGCCCGGGTACGGCCAGCCGGACCTGCGGCGTGACGCTGAGAGGATCGTCGCCGGCGGAGCCACCGGGGTGCAGGTGCGCGTCACAGGCGAAAGCACGAGCATGGTCGCGACGGCCGGCGTCGCCGACCTGCGGACGAAGAGCCCGGTGCCGCCGAACGGATATTTCCGGATCGGCTCCAGCAACAAGGCTTTCGTCGCGACCGTGGTGCTGCAACTGGCCGGAGAGGGGAAGCTCTCACTCGACGACACCGTGGACAGGTGGCTACCCGGGCTGATCAAAGGGCACGGCAACGACGGGCGGAAGATCACCGTCCGCGACCTCCTCCAGCACACCAGCGGGATCATCGACGACTACCCGTATCCGACCGCCATCGCGTCCTCCCGCGAATACCGCCGCCACCGGCATGACACCTACACCCCGCAGCAGGTCATCTCCAGGGCGATGCGCCACAAGCCGGCCTTCGCGCCCGGCAAGGGCTGGCTTTACTCCAACACCGGGTACGCCGCACTCGGCCTGATCATCGAAAAGGCGACCGGCCGCCCCTGGCATGAGGAGGTGGCAAGGCGCGTCATCAAGCCGCTGGGCCTGAAGCACACGCGCTGGCCCGCGGGATCGGCCGAGCTGCCGCGGCCCCACGCGCGCGGGTACAGCGTGTTCAAGACCAGCGAGGGATTCGTCGACACCACCCGGCATCGCGACGCGGACGCCTCGGGCGGGCTCATCTCCACCACAGCGGACCTCGACCGTTTCTTCACAGCCCTGCTCGGCGGCAAACTCCTGCGGCCCGCGCAGCTCGCCGAGATGCGCAAAACCGTTCCCGTCGCCACGGAACTGCAGCGGGTCTGGCCCGGCGCCCGCTACGGACTCGGCCTGATACAACGCCCGCTGCCTTGTGGCGGCACGTACTTGGGGCACGGCGGGGACATCCTCGGCTTCATGACCAGAACGGGAGTCACCGCCGACGGAAAACGCAGGATTGTGATCTCCGTTTCAACCGAGCGCCTCGATTCGACAGAACGCGCTCTCCAGCTCGAGGCCGCCGCCGACCGGCTCATCAACCGGGCCCTGTGTAAGACGAGATAAGTCGGCGGACGACCCCGGCCGGCTGACTTCTGCCGGGTCATCGCCGTAGGAGTTCCTTTGTCGCGCAGACCCGCGACCTCAGCGCCCTCGCACGGGCAAGCTCTGGACCTGCCCCTTCTACTGACCATCCGTTGTCCTCCGACGTACCGGCGTCAGCCCGCGTTCTGAGCCGAGGGGCTGTCGGCGAGCATCCGGTACACGCCGGCCACGGCGGATGCTTGCCCTTGATCTCGCCTGCGGGGATGAGGCGGAGCTTGGCGGCGAAGCTGGGCGCGGTGACCAGGTGCGCTGGACGGTCCGCCATCGAGCCGCCAATGAAGACGGGCTCGCAGCGTGTTCGGTCCGGCGAAGTAGGAGCGGTATTCGATCGCGCCGACCCCATCGAGCAGGTCCCGGCCCGCGGGGGAGGGACAGCGTGAGCGAGGTTCCGGTGGGGGAGATGCCGGAGTCCTCGACGACCTCCATGCGCACATGGCGCTCGTCGGCGACGATGTGGCCCGACGCGTCGATCGGTTCCACCATGACTCGAGCGTCGTCGTGCCGTCGGTGGCGATCGTTGTGCGGTCCGCGCACAGCCCCAGGGCGGTCGCGACACCTGGCTCCGGTCTTCCAACTGGCCGTTCGCCCGTCACGGGGAACGGCCAGTGACGCTGTGGGTCACACGCGAGTCATCCGGTCATTTCTGGAGCTTCCGGGCGGTGGTCAGGACCGGGCGGGCGGCGTCCTCGGCCGCCTCGAAATGACCGGCGATGGCACGAATCGGCACCCGAACTACTGGGGATCTTGATTGCCTTCAGAGGCGCCTTCGAGAGTTTCCGGCGTGATCAGCTCTACCTCGTTCTCCGTCAGCGCGTCCAAAAGATCAGCCGGCGGGGTGGAGTCTGTGACGAGGTAGTCGGCGCCCCCGAGCTCGGACACCTGGGCGAAGAGCCGACGACCGAACTTGGACGAGTCGGCCAGGATCGCCACGCGCGCCGCCCGGGAGATCATCTCTCGCATCATCGCCGCCTCGGCGAGATTGCTCGTCGTGTACCCGGCGGCCGCTGAAACGGCGCCGACCCCGATCAACGCCAGATCGCAGCTGATGTCCAGCTCGCTTCCGTCGGACGCCCGGAAGCTGACGGGGCCGATGGTGGCCAGCGTGAGAGTGCGGACCGCGCCGCCGAAGACGTACACCTCGCGGACGGCTGAGGGCGGCAGCGCCGGGGGCACGAGCAGACTGTTCGTCACCACTGTCAGGTCCCGATGGTTGCGCAGGTTTCGGGCCACGGCAAGAGTGGTCGTACCGCCGTTTATCATGACGGTTGACCCGTCCTTCACCAGCGACGCGGCAAGTACCGCAATCTTCTCCTTCTCGCGTTCTTCCATCTTGAGCCGCACGTCCACGGCCCGGTCGACCCGAGATAGAGTCGACTGACTGACCGCTCCACCATAGGTGCGGACCAAGACACCATCGGCGCTGAGCTGGTCCAAGTCCCGCCGGATCGTGTCGATGGAGACGCCGAAGCGCTCTGCGAGTGCGCTGACCGTGACCTGCCCGGCCTCAGCGACGTATGCCGCCAGCTGGGCTTTACGCCCTGCGGGTAGACGACGCTGCCGGTCCTCTTCGTCAAGGGTCACTGACCCGTCCTATCTCTGCGGTAGTTGCGCTACTGATCAACGCAACAGAGGAGTGATACAGGGCTAGAACAGCAGACTACCGCACAACACTGCCCCTTTCCGGCGAGATGCTGCCTGCTTCGAGGGTCCGGCGCTGGAAGCCGCCTCTGTTGGCACGCCTCTTCCGGTTGTATGCCGGACTGTGCGGTTTCTAGCTGGATTTTGCGTTACTAGGTCTTGTGAGGTGGCGTCACGCGTTGTTAATGTGGCGGAAACCGGCAAAGACCGGTAACACCTGTACAGCAAGGAGGTCGCGATGACCGGAGGCAGCACCCGGTTGCAGGGCCGGACGAGGCGACTACTCGGGGTGATGGCGGTGGCGATGATCGGCGCCACGGCCGTGGGATGTGGTTCCAGCTCGGGAGCAAGCGCGGGATCGAGCGGGGACGGGACCGTCACGCTGGAGTTTGCGCAGTGGTGGGCGCCGGAGCTGCCGGCGGGATCGTTCGACAAGCTCATGTCGGAATTCACGGCGCAGAACCCGACCATCAAGGTCAAGCTTTTGAGTGGTCCGTACGCGTCCACGAAGCAGCAGTTGGTGTCCGGAGCGGCGTCGAGGACGCTGCCCGATGTCGTGGGCCTCGACGGTGCGTGGGTGAGCGACTTCGCCAAGCAGGGTGCCATCGCTGACCTGTCCGAGCTCATGGCAGCTGCGAAGTACGACTCAAGCCAGCTCGCGAGCCAGATACAGGTCAAGGGGAAGACCTACATGATCCCCGTGGTGAACTTCGTCTACCCCCTGTTCGTCAACAACGATCTGCTCTCGAAGGCGGGGATCAAGACGCCTCCGAGCACGCGCACGGAGTTCTTGGAGGCGGCCAAGAAGATCAGCGCGCTCGGCGGCAACGTCAAGGGCTGGGCCCTGCCACTCGACACCGCCGTTCCCAACGGCGTCCAGAATGACGTGATGTCATGGCTGTGGGCATCGGGCGGCAGCATGCTCACCAAGGACGGGAAGCCCGACCTGACCGGCCAGGGCGTCAAGAGCACCGTGGAGTACGTCAAGAGCCTGAACGACGCGGGCGTCATCGCGCCCGGAGCACTCACCATGAAAGAGCAGGACAAGGTCGAGAAGTTCTCCACCGGTCAGGTCGGCATGGTGATCGATTCCTTGGCGCACATCACGCTGATCAAGAAGAACAATCCGAAGCTGGACTTCACGGTGGTGCCGATCCCGGCCGAGGACGGCTACACCGGCAAGCGCGGCATCCCGTACGCGTCCTGGGGCATCGGCGTCGCCGAGTCCTCGGAGCACAAGGCCGAGGCGTTCAAGCTGGTCCAGTTCTTGATGAACAAGCAGGCGAATGCGGAGCTGAGCACGTTGGCGAACGGCTTCCCCGGTAACAAGACGGCCGAGCCGGACTTCAGCAAGAGCGACCCGCTGTTCAAGACAGCCTTCGACATCTACAAGGCGGGGTATCCCGCCAACGAGTTCGTGGGGTTGCCGAAGTCCGAAGACCTCATGCGCAGCTTTGATGAGCAGCTGCAGCTCGCGCTCACCGGCAAGCAGAGTGTCGACGACGCTCTCAACAAGGCGCAACAGGCCTGGGCCCCGGTGCTCTGACCTTCCGTACTTCGTGGGCCGCGCCGACCGTGCGGCGCGGCCCCGAACCAAGGAGACATCGATGGAAACCGCGAAACTCGATCCCGCGGCCTCCCCGGGAGCCGCAAAATCGGCATCGGAATCCTCTGCGGGCCGGCGGAGAAGGACGCGGCCTTTCCCCGTGCAGCGTGTCGTCCCGTACGGCTATCTCTCACCGACGCTGATATTGATCTTTGTTCTGATGCTCATCCCCATCGCGATGGTGGTCAGCTATTCGTTCAAGGACAACGTGATCGTCGAGCAGAATCCGGTCTTCGCCGGCCTCGCCAACTACACCACGGTGCTCACCGATCCCGACTTCCTGGCAGCGCTGAAGAACACGTTCATCTTCATCACCGTGAGCACCGTCGCTCACCTCGGCCTCGGGCTGGCATTCGCGACGATGCTCAACACGCCGTTGTTGAGCGGAGTGACGAAAGCCGTCTTCCGCATCGTCTACATCCTGCCCTGGCTGTTCACGGTCGCCGTGATCGCGGTCATCTGGCGGCTCATGCTGGACCCGTCCGGGGTGGTCAACTACATCCTGACCACGATCGGCGTGATGCGCGAGGAAGTGAGCTGGCTGTCCGAGCCGAACACGGCGCTCTGGGCATTGACATTCATCAACATCTGGGCCGGCTTCCCCTTCTTCATGATCAGCATCCTCGCCGGGTTGCAGGGAATCTCGCCCGTTCTGTACGAGGCGGCCTCCGTGGACGGCGCGAGCACTTTCCGCCAGTTTCGCAATGTGACGATTCCGCAGCTGAAACCGGTACTCCTCAGCATGGCCGTGCTCGATCTCATCTGGACCTCACAACAGTTCGCCCTCATCTGGATGACTACCGGTGGTGGCCCGCTGAATGCCACCGAGATGCTCAGCACCTACACCTACAAGCAGGCCTTCAGCAGTTACGAGTTCGCCATCGCGTCCGCCGCCGCCGTCATAGTCCTGCTGCTCACGATGATTCTGGCCTTCTTCTACGTTCGCCTGCAAAAGGAGAGGTGATCACCGTGCTCACCCGCAAAAGGCGGCGCCTCGGCGCGAAGATCGCCGTGCTCGCAGGCTTGTGCGTCGGCGCGGCCTTCGCCGGCCTTCCAGTCGTGTGGATGCTGTCGACGTCGTTCAAGACCAATGGGGAAGTCTTCCAGGTTCCGCCGCGGCTGATCACCGAGAACTTCTCGTTCGACGCCTACGAAACGATCCTGACCGACGAGACCCAGTTGAGGTTTTTTGTCAACAGTTACATCGTCGCGCTGGCGGTGACAGTACTGACATTGTTCGTGGCGATCCTCGCGGCGTATGGATTCAGCCGCTACAACTTCCCGCTGAAGCGATCCATCAACGCCGTCATCGTCACCGTTCAGGCCGTGCCGCCAATCACACTCGTCATTCCCTACTTCGGTCTCGTGGTGGCGCTCGGCCTGTATAATACTTATCCGGGGCTGATCCTCACGCATATGGTGTTCACCTTGCCCTATGCGATTATCATGATGACCGCGTACTTCAACACCCTGCCGCGGGAATTGGATGAATCCGTCAAGGTGGACGGGGCGTCGAGCTGGACGGCTCTCTGGCGGATCCTGGTGCCCATTTCGGTTCCCGGGCTGGTCGCCGTCGGCGTCTACACCTTCATGATCTCGTGGAACGAATACCTGTTCGCGCTGACCCTCACTCGTACCGACGACATGCGAACCGTTCCCATCGGTATCCAGCTCCTGATGGGCCAGCACTCCTACGAGTGGAATCAGATGATGGCCATGAGCATCCTGGGGTCCATCCCGGTGCTCGTGCTGTTCCTCCTCTTCCAGCGGCGATTCATCGGCGGCCTCACCTCCGGTGCCGTCAAAGCCTGACACGTCATCCCCCGTCCCGAGCGATGATCTATTACTCAGAAGGAGAAATACAGCAATGCTGACGACCGGCAAGGTGCTCTTGGCTGTCGCGAATGAAAAAAACTTCGCCGTGCCCGCCTTCAACATCAGTGACTACGCCATGTTCAACGGCATCGTGGACATCAGCGAAGAGAAGAACGCGCCGCTTTTCATCGGGATCCACCCCGACGAGGTGCGGCACATCGGAGTGGACGTGATCGCCGCGATGACCCAGCGAGCCCATCGCTCATCCGTGCCGATCGCGATTCACTGGGACCATGGTGCGACCTATCGGGAGATGCTGACCGCGATCCGGATCGGCTTCACCTCGGTGATGATCGATGCCTCGATGCAGTCCTTCGAGGACAACATCGCGCTCTCCAAGAAGGTCGCTGAAACCGCGCACGCGGTCGGCCTGTCGGTCGAGGCGGAGCTGGGGACGATCGGCAAGACCGACAGCGAGGCCGAAGACGGCAGCGACGCGATCATCTACACCGACCCGGCGGACGCCGTGACCTTCGTGCGGGAAACAGGGGTGGACAGTCTCGCCGTGGCCATCGGCACCTATCACGGCCTCTACCCGAAGACCTTGAAGCCGGAGCTGAAGCTCGACCTGCTGAAGGAAATCAAGGATCGGGTCAAGATCCCACTCGTGCTGCACGGCGGCTCGGGCAATCCGGATGACGAGATTGCGCAATCGGTCAAGCTCGGTATCAACAAGATCAATATCTCCAGTGACATCAAGCTGGCCTACCACATGAAGATGCGCGAAGTCCTGGCCGATGAGAGCCTGCGTGAACCCAACTCCATCCAGCCGCCGTGCATCGATGCGATGAAGGTGGTGGCCGGGCAGAAGATCGACCTCTTCGAAGCGGCCGGCAAGGCATCTCTGTACTGACATGACCAGTCATGTAGTCCTGGGCTTGGGGGGATGCGTCGACTACGAAGTCAAGCTGTCGTCGTCGACGTTGGAGCAGCTTGTCGGCGAGTATCAGATCCACAATGCCGAGCTGACTTCATCGGCCACCGTGACCAACGAGCGCGAACTGGTCATTTCGATTCTCACCTACCTCAAAAAGGGTGGAGGAGGCGAGCACTTCGTCGCCTCCTCCGAATGCCTGAGCGCATTCGCAGGGCGGTTCCCCAAACGAACAACTCTGGGTGGGACCTCCGTTCGAGCGGCGATGGAGATGAGCCGGCTCGGCGTACCGTCCACCCTGCACCTGGTCAGTCTCAACGACATCGTCCGCCGCCTGCTGCCGGAAAGCTGCGACTACATCTGTAGCGGCGACCAGGACACCCTCTATCCGCACCTGATCGTGCAGTACGACCAGGGCATGCGGATCCGAGCAGGCGACATCGACATCCGTGCGCCATTTCCGAACAGATTGATCTACGTCAACGACCCGGCGAACGAGTCCATGCTGCTGAGTGACGAACTGGGCTCGTTGCTTCGCGACGCACGGGTCTTTCTGATCTCGGGATTCAACGCGGTACGGGACCAGCGGACACTTGACCGGCGTCTTTCCACGCTGAGAAGCCACATGCGACAACTTCCAGCCGAGGCAGTCGTCTACTACGAGGATGCCGGATTCCACGAGCCGGGCCTCAGTCAGCGGGTTCGCGACGCGCTTCTGGAAGTCATCGACATTTACGGACTGAACGAAGACGAGATGCAGGCGCACCTGGGCTACGCCGTCAACCTGCTCTCCGTGACGGAGGTGGCACGCGCCCTCGAATCGCTGCAAGCTCTCATCCCCGTGACGACCCTGGTTGTGCATACCAAATATTGGTCGGCGGCATTCGGCGAGAGGGCCGGCGAGTACGCAGAGCCGCTGAACGAGGGCATCGTGATCGCCAGCACCCGCTACTGCCACGGCGACGAGTACACGAACCACCACTACGAACTCATGCAGAACCGGCCAAGGCGAACGGAGGCGGTGGAGTTCGCCGCGGCTCTGGAAGGCCGAATGGGCGGGGTTGTTCGTTGCCTGCCCGGCTTCGATCTTGACGTTGCGGCGCCCACGACCATCGGGCTCGGCGATGCGTTCGTCGGCGGTTTCCTCGCCGCAGTCTCCCAGAGCGGTTCAAGCAGTCAGCGCATCACGTGAGATGATCCGCGCCCGCGTCTACCGGCCGTGCGTCGCCGCAGACGTCCAGGAGTTTGTGATCATGGCGGTGTGAGGGGCACCGTCCGCTCGATGCAGGCCACCGTCGGGATGGTCGCCGGGACCGACGGGAACCTGATCGACACCGGCGACCTCGTGGTGGTCATCGAGGCCATGGGCCATCACCGGCCTTGGTGGCCGATTCGGATACACGGTCTGACTGAAGGAGCTCTTTCCATCGTGACGGCACTGGTCAGGATGGGTCTGTGGGAAGCGGTGGCGGATGAGAGGAGGCTCCCGATAAGACAGCAGTCGACCAAG
>NZ_JBITHZ010000081.1:0-15279 GCF_044458585.1 Nonomuraea sp. NPDC050451 | reverse complement strand
ACATGATCCACATTCCCCCGAATGCTGTGTGGTTGATCTTTACCTTCGATCATCTACCCAGAGTGATCATTTCCACACTTAGAGTGATACCCCCGACAAAGGACGCGACAGGGTGATGAGGATGGAGCCGCTGACGCTGGCCGCAAGGTTGACCCTATGGCCGATTGGTCGGATGCGTTGACTTGGAAGTTGGCAGGGCAGCGGGCAGGAGGCCCAGTGTCTGCGCTCGCAGCACTGCGCTTGTTCGGTCATGGGTGTCGAGCTTGCGGTAGATGCTCTCGATGTGTTTGCTGACCGTTCTGGAGGAGATAGCGAGTTGGTTGGCGATCGCTTGGGCGATCAATCCGTTAGCCATCAGGTTGAGTACAGCGAGTTCACGAGCGGTAAGTGGGATGCACTGATCGTGGAAGGGGGTAGAGGCTTCGTGCTCGCCGTCGGACGGGAAGACTCTGCGGTTTTGAATCGAGTAGATCTCCGCGAGGATTGGGTGCAGCTGTTGCGCGAGGCTAAATTGCCTCAGGGGGAAATCTTTCGAGGGACTCCCTAAAGCCAGGGCGACGATACGCTCTGGCGTCACGGCCAGCGGAACTGTGAGCACGTCCCCGAACCCACTATGAATTGACGATAATTTGCGAGGATTCGCGTGATCGCTCAGTCGCAGGGCGGCGTGCGTGCGGGAACTTCGGTAAGCCAGGGTGAGGGGATGGTCGATTGCAACCTGGTGGAACCTGAGTGGCTCTATGTCGGGCGGATGAGGGGTGTCGGCCCAACTGCGGCTGGCCTCACCTCGGAGATCGATCTCGCACGCGCCGACCCAGTCTGAATCGAACAGATCGCGAAGCGGCCCGGTGATGCCGATGTCAGGGAAGGCTGGCCCGGCACGGCGGAGTGCGGAGGCAATGAACTCCAGCACAGTACGATAATCGCCGACCGATAACGACGATAAACGCCCCTCATGTTCTCCCATGCGAGCCCCGGCTATGCGCTGGACGTGCCGATGTCAATGGGGAGTTCGCCCTATGGGAACTCTATGGGCAAACGCCATAACGTTCCAGTCATCGCCGGGCCCCGCCCGGGAGCGGGCCGGCGAGCGAGACAACCCATATTTCTCCAAAGGGGGAATCATGTCAGGTCCATGGGATGCGGAGATCAAACTGCTCTACCCCGTCGATGCGGGAACGTTCTTCACGGTGGACGGCATCAGGAGTACGACGGCCTTCGACGCCATCGCCAACGTGGAGATCGGCGAGAACCTGAACGAGAATGTGGACCAGCACGATGTGTGGGTGGCGGTCCGCAACCTGAGCAAGTCAACGACCATCGCCACCGGTCACGGCGGGGGCGTACTGAAACCCGAGAACAACACACCTCGCCGGGAGGAGATCCGCATCCAGATCGCCAGCGGCTGGACCGCCGACGTGGGCGATCTTCTGGAACTGGTGGCCAGCTACAAGGTGACCGCCGGCGTGAACACCACATTCTCCAGCAGGACCAGCGAGAAGTTCGTCGTCGACGGCTAGTGGCCTCTTGACGAAGGACACGGGACCCCGTGGTGGATCCCAACGCGGGGTCCCACGTTGTTTCCGGCCGAAGTCGCTACCACAGATAGTGAGTCACTATCTGTGGTAACGGCGCCTTGGCTGTCCGCGATGCCCCCGGTGAGCCCCTGGTCCGGCTTGACCGGTACATCTCGCGATCGCGCCGTCGGACTGGATGACTGGCGGTACTTATCTGCGATCTGGTCGCATGCTGTGCCTGGCTTACCGTGAGGGCCATTTCGGCCGTGAGGGGGTCAACGTGGATCCGATCGTTTTGGCTGCGGGCACCGCGCTGGTGACGGCCATGGCCACCGATACCTGGCAGGCGGCTCGCGACGGTGCGGTCGCGCTCTGGCGTAAGGTCCGGCCCGAGCAGGCCGACGCCGTCGAGGCTGAGCTGGTCGAGGTCCGCGAGCAGGTGCTGGAGGCCCGCCGGGACGGCGACGCCGACACCGAGCAGGCTCTGGCCGGGACCTGGCAGGTCCGGCTGCAGCTGCTGCTGCGCGCCGACCCGTCCCTGGCTCAAGAGATCAAACGCGTGGTGGACGAGGTGCTCACTCCGGTACTGGAGCCGGCCGATCAGGAACGGGTCGGTTCGCTGGTGATGAAGGCGACCGCCAGCGGGCACGGCCGCGTTTATCAGGCCGGCCGCGACCAGACCATCCACGAGCGCTGATCATCGAATGCAGATGGAGGGGTGGGCATCCGAACAGGGCCGGGTGTATCAGGCCGGACGAGACCTGACCGTCCACGAGACTGTGCTACCAGGGCTGCGGCCGATAGAGCAGGTGGCCGCTCCGCCGAGGACGGTGAACCTCCCCGGACATGCCGGGTTGTTCGTCGGGCGCGGGGATGAGCTGGCGGAGCTGGAGGCGGCCCTGCGGACCAACGGTGAGGTGGTGATGGCTGCGGTGCACGGGCTGGGCGGGGTGGGCAAATCCACGCTGGCCGCTCGCTACGCCCTAGCCCAGGCCAAGCAATGCAATCCGGTGTGGAAGATCATCGCCGACAGCCCCACCGCGGTGCAGATAGGTCTGGCCGATCTGGCCAGAGCTCTGGAGCCGCAGCTGGCCGCGGCGTTGCCGATGGAGGCGCTAGCCGAGCGAGCCGCTGGCTGGCTGGCCACTCATGAGGGGTGGCTGCTGGTGCTGGACGACGTCGCCGATCCTGCCGATGTGGCGCCGCTGCTGGGCCGTACCTTGGCCGGGCGGGTGCTGGTGACCAGCCGGCTCGCCGAGGGCTGGCATCGCCTGGGCGCCCAGGTGCTGCGCCTGGACGTGCTGGGCGAGCAGGAGGCGGTCGACCTGGTCACCCGGATTGCTACGGGTCTCCATCCCAGCTCCGGTGCTGGGGCGGAGGCCCCTGAAGGCCTGGAGGGGGAACTGGAGCTGGTGCGCGAGTTGGGCTGCCTGCCGCTGGCGATCGAGCAGGCGGGTGGATACCTGCACCAGGCCCAGTTGACCCCGCGCACCTACCTCGAACTGCTGAGACAGCGGCCGGCGGAGATGTACGACCGGGCCGCCCGCGGTTTGGACGCCGAACGCACCATCGCCCGCATCTGGCGCATCACCCTCGATGCCCTGGCCGACGCCACCCCGCTGGCCGGTGACCTGCTGCGCATCCTGGCCTGGTGGGCCCCAGACACCATCCCTCGTACCCTGCTCGACCCGCTGGCCGACCCGGCAGACCTGGCCGACGCGCTCGGCGTGCTGGCCGCCTACAACATGCTCACCCTGACTGAGAACACCGTGACGGTGCACCGGCTCGTCCAGGCTGTGGCCCGCACCAGCGACCCCACCGACCCGCACCGGCAGGCCACCGCCCTGGCCATCGCCCGCGACCACGCCACCCACCTGCTCAACCAGGCCAGTCCCGCCACCCACGATCACCCCGCGCGCTGGCCTATCTGGCACCTGCTGCTGCCCCACATCGACGCCCTCGCTGATCACACCACTCTCGCCACCGACAGCCCCACCACCTCCAGCCTGCTCGACAGGGCCGCGACCTTCATGGCAGGGCAAGGAGCCGTCCATCGCGCCGTCACTTTCTCCGAACGCAGCCTGGCCGGTCGGCAGCGGGTGCTGGGCGATGACCACCCCGACACCCTGACCTCCCGCAACAACCTCGCTGGCGCCTATCGGGCGTGGGACGTGGCTCGGGCGACCTCGCTGTTCGAACGGACCCTCGCCGACCGGCAGCGGGTGCTGGGCGACGACCACCCCGACACCCTGACCTCCCGCGACGACCTTGCCCTCACCTACTGGGTGGCGGGGGATCTGGCCCGGGCGACCCCACTGTTCGAACGGACCCTCGCCGACCGGCAGCGGGTGCTGGGCGACGACCACCCCGACACCCTGACCTCCCGCAACAACCTCGCCCTCACCTACCAAGCGGCAGGGGACCTGGCCCGGGCGACCCCACTGTTCGAACAGACACTCACCGACTTTGAGCGGGTGCTGGGCAACGACCACCCCGACACCCTGACCTCCCGCAACAACCTCGGCGTCGCCTATCGGGTGGCGGAGGATCTGGCCCGGGCGACCCCACTGTTGGAACAGACACTCGCCGACCGGCAGCGGGTGCTGGGCGACGACCACCCCGACACCTGGATCTCCCGCTACGACCTCGCCGTCGCCTATCGGGCGGCGGGGGACCTGGCCCGGGCAACCCCGCTGTTCGAACAGACACTCGCCGACTACGAGCGGGTGCTAGGCCCCGACCATCCGTTCACCAAGGCGGCGCGGGGGAACCTAGAAGGATACGGGTGAGGCCGTCCAGAAAATGTACCTTTCGGACCATCCAGAAAGACAGACTGAATAATGGGCAGAGCTGCGGAAGCAGGCACTCCCCCGTTGACATCCCGAGCAGGATCATTCAGACCCCGGGCGGATCATCGACCTGAATGTACGCCGACGAGACCGGCTCGGCGGCGTCCTCCACGAGTACTCACATGCGGCTTGAACTGGCAAGCGCACTGCTTCCCTTACCCGCGCGGCTGCCGAGTTCTTGGCACCCACAGGCGTGCGAACCCAGGGCGTCGATCTCTGGGGATCGTCACCCTGGTCGTGACCCGGTTCGGGGTGCGGCCCGGCTCAGGGCGCGGTTCCGCCTCCGGCCCGTCTGTGCAGGTCGCGCCACGCCGGGCTGGAGGCGACCAGCTGACCATGGGCAAGGCATGGACCGACTGCGGGTTCGTCGTCACCCAACCCAACGGCAGCCGCCTGCATCCCCAGCACGTCTCCGACCAATTCCTCTGGCTGGCCTACCTGACCGGGCTACCGCCAATCCGGCTGCATAACCTCCGCCATGGCGCGGCCTCGCTGATGCTGGTGGCCGGGGTGGAGATGAAGGTGGTGCAGGAAACGCTGGGACATACCTCTAGCGTCTTCACTGCCGACACCTACACCCTCCATCTACCCGCAGGTGGACACCGCAGCGGCTGAGCAGACCGCCGCCCTGCTCTTCGGCGAGGAAGACCAGGCCCAACCGGGCAAACTCATCTCGCTGAGGAGCTGACAGTCGGATCAGGCATCCGGCCCCGCACTCGCCGCCTTCTCCCGGCGAGGCGGGGCCGCTGCTCTTCCCGCAGCAGCCGGAGACGGTGAATGGATCACGGTGTGTGCGGGGGTGGTCCACACGAGCACGCAAGCGCTGGACGAAAATTCCAGAACGCATCCGATCCCGTCAAAACGGCAAGTCAGACCATGATCAAAGCGCGCCCTGCAGAATTCGAATTAACGACCGTCGGATCAGAAGGTGTCGCAAGATGTCATTTGATGGCGACCCGTACCGGCTACACACAGTTTGCGTGTCCAACGGTGCTAAGTCATGACGGGGCGTGTCTGGGCGCGCGAGCACGCACCGAGCACGACCGACGCCGCGTTTGATGATCGCATCGTGGTCCCTAGCATAGATCTGCGCCCCGGTGCAAACTAACACTCACGTACAGGCGACGGTCGCTCTGCTGGGTGCGCCATCTTCCGATAACCAGGATGTAGGGCCGACGACCTTCTCAAAGCTTGACCGGCAAATCGGGCACATACGGCAATCACCTGCACCTGCCTTTGCGGCCTCGATGCACGGGCGCACGCTCACCGAACTCCTCGGCGAAGAAAGCCATGGCTCGCCGCACCCACTGCCGCACCGCCGTCTCCGTCAGGTCGAGGTCCTGGGCCACCTGACGGATCGGGTGATTGCCTCGCTGGCACAACTCAACGGTCTCGGGTTTGAACTCCGGCGTGAACGAGCAGCGAGGACGCGGCTTCCTCTTCCCCATGCTCTCCATCATGGACATCGTTCCAGGAACGAACCCCTGATCTCGGATGTCCGTCAAGCAGATCAGCCCGCCGCTCGCACGCCGCCAAGTGTGCGGGTCACGTGTACAGCACACTCAAGACCCTCGCTCGTCGCCGAAACGGCGATCAATGGCGGGAGGTGGATCTGCCAGTCAAGTTGGACCGGCTGGAGCACGTGGCCATCGGTACTTCCGGTGCCGTGTGGTTCGGCTCCGCAGACCAGCCCGAGCTGGTATTCCGCAAGGCGCATGGCAGCGAATCAAGATGCCGCGTAGGTTCCAGACGTTGGAGGAGATCGGCCCCACAGCCGACGGACGCGGAATCTGGGTGTGCGCCGACGAAATCTGCTGCCCGTCGCAGCCGGCCCTGCCGTCCAAAATGCCCATATGCCTCACTGCGAGGTGTCCGCGGAGTGAAGGATCTTCAAGGGGGCAGCTTCGGCTACAAGTTCGATTTCACGGTTTGCCACCTTTGGCAACGTCCCTGACGTCGCCGACGGCCCGCCCCGACTTGCCGTCGATGGAGTGCATTTCTCTCATAGTCGAAACAGGACGAGCCTTTGAGATAACCCTCCCGCGTCTCGCACATGTAACCGTAGCCGGCTTTTCCGCGATCAAAAGATAGTGGCTTGTGATGCGGGCGCTGCCCGGCCATCACACTGTTGCGGCGGATGTCGGCACACCAAGGGGGTTACGCCTCAGTGAGCGATCTCTCGACCGTGGGCGGGGCGGTGTTCGAGGAGTCGTTCGGGGATCGCGTGCGAGCGCTCCTGCGGGCCCGGCCGGTGGCCGACGCGGCGGACAACGCCGCACGGCAGATGTGGGGCGGATGCGAGTACGACGTCGTGACGCTCGCCTTGGCCGCCATCGATGCTGTGATCGCCAAGCAGGGATTCGATCACGAGGTCACCTACGACGAAGCGGTTGCGGGGCTGGCCGTGCTGGCCGCCGGCGCCCATCCGGAACGTTCCATCGATGAACACGGCGCGGTGGCGCGGTATGTGGTGGACGCGCTGCTCAACCGCAAGGAACGCGAGGCGCCGTTCAGCTACCAGGTCTCGATCTTCGGACGTGCCAACGACGGCTCGGTCCGCCATCGGGTCGGGACGGCCGAGTTCCGGCTGCTGACCGAGCATGAGGATCACCGCAGAGGCGTCAACGTCCTGCGGGCTTCGACGGACGCCATCAACGCCCTGGTGGGCGGGCTGGAGTTCGACGTCGAGGACGAGCAGGCTGCGATCGAGCTCATGCTCGCGCGGCAGCTCGAACGCGGAGCGTTCGGACAGGCGGAGAAGGCGGCCGAACGATCGCTGCTCCTGTCCATCCGCTATGCCGATGAGCTGCGAACGCTGCTGGCGGACACGGTGCGGGACATTCGGACCGTGCTTCCCCAATGGGTCAGGGAGGTGCCGGAACAGTTGGAGCGCAACCGTACGCACCTGGAGGAACGGCTCGCGACAGAGTCCAGGTTGCTCGGCCATCTCCGAGGAGCGCTGGACGCGCCCGACACCGAACCGGAGGTCGCCAAGGCCTCGGCGCGCATCGCAGCACTGCTGGAGAAGTGCCGTCAACGGCACACCGAGCTCCACGGGAAGCTGGTCAACGCACGGACGATCTTTCTTGACGAGCAGGCCCGCCAGTCGTTCCGGCCGGTCGGCGGGCTGCGGAACCCCGACATCATGGACGGCCTGTTCCTCCCGCTGCTTGTCCTGCGCGCCGACGTGGCGGTGGAGCCTGCCGAGGCCTTCGCCGTCCTGGTGTCAGGCGGCCAGGTGCCGAGGGTCGTGCGCGTCGCCGACCTGGTCGATGACCTTCTCGCGCCACGACGCGCGCCTTCACCGGAAGATCCGCCGGTTCCCGATGAGGAGCTCGGTGATCCCGATCCTCCTGCCATACCTCCGGAGGTGTTGGGGGCCGCCGCGCGCCTGGTGGACGAGGTCGGGCTGCCCGCGCGCCTGTCGGATCTCCTGCTTTCGGCCCGGGCGGCGGACCTGCCCGAGGAGGTCGAGCAGGTCATCGTTCTCGCAGCGCTGTGGAAGTACGCGCCAGAGACGGCGCAGGATGTGTCCACGGCGGTGGACACGGCTGCCCGTGTCCTCGGCGCCGCGGCGGCGGTCGACGCCGATGGCGCGCGGATCACCCTGCCCGGCTGGTCGGGCGATGATCTGATCGTCGCGCAGGACGAGGAGGCGCTCAGCCGGTGGGCGACGGTGGCGGACCGGGATGCCTCATGACCCTCAGCCAGCGCGATCTCGCCGATGTGGGTGTGCTCATCGGTTGCGCCCTGCGTCCGAAGATGCGGCCTGGCGCGGACAGCGACTATCGCACACTGCTGAGCCGCTACCGCGCCGACGTGGAGTTCCGCAACGCCGTGGACAGCGTCCTCGAGGGACTCGACGCTCAGGTGCTGTCCGATTCGGATCTGGGACTTGTACTCGGTGTGCGCCGCGAGTCGGTCTTCGCCTATCGCATCTCGGACCTGCCGAACGTCGGTGGTGTGACCGAACGATTGCTGGTGGGACTCGTCAGCGTCGCGATCGCCGCCTACGCGTTCCCGACGCCGGCCGACTTCGATGACGACCGAGTTCGGTGGGTGTCGGTCGACGAGCTCGAACGCTTTCTCCGCGAGACGTGCGAACGGTTCAAGCGCACACCCGAGCAGGCACAGGGATCGCTTGACGAGGCGTGGCGTACTTATGACCGTCTGTCGCCCGGCTACAAGGCGGACAGAGGAAAGGGCAAGGCACGCCGGTCCCCCGCGTCCTCCACCTACTGGATAGCGCACGTGCTCACCTGGATGGTCGACCAAGCGCTCGCCCGGTCGGCGCTTGCCCGCGGTCCTGAGGTCTTCCAACTGCTCGAACGCTTCCGGATCCAGGCCGCTGAACTCGCCGGCAACGCCGCATACGACGCATTGGCCGCCCTCAGACGTGGCGACCACGACCGGAGGGTGGCACCGTGACCTATCAGCTGTCTCGTCTGCGGCTGGCGAACGTCGGCGACAGGGCTGCCCGGTTCACGGATCTCACGCTGGACGTGTCGTCAGGCGCAGACGGTTCGAGTGAGCCCGTTGACTCGATCCTCTGGCTGCGTAACGGAGGCGGCAAGTCGAGTCTGCTGTCCCTCTTCTTCGCCCTGCTCCTGCCCTTGCGGAAAGACTTCATGGGCAGGTCCGTCAAGCGGTATCTGGAGGACTACATCGCCTCCGGCGACACGAGTCACACGGTCGCCGAATGGGTCGCGCAGTCCGACGACAGCTTGTTGCCCCCGCCGCGACTCATCACCGGAGCCGTATACGAATGGATCGACCGCCGCAAACCCGTCGACCCCGATCGTGATCGTGAAAAGCTCAGAGGTTGGTACTACTCGTTCTTCGAGGTGCCTGGTGTGCTCGATCTCGATCGCCTTCCCGTTCACGATGAAACGGGCCGCACCCGGCCAATGTCCGAGTTCGTTCGCCTGTTGCGGGAGGCTGCGGCGTCACGGCCGCAGCAGTTCTCGTTCGCGATCACCGATCAGCGCGGCCTGTGGACCGAAACACTCATCGCGCGAAATCTCGATCCGACCCTGTTCGGCTATCAGAAGGAGATGAACCACTCGGAGGGCGGGGTCGCCGAGCTGTTCAATTTCCCCTCCACGGACAAGTTCATCGACTTCCTGATCGATTTGACCGTGGACAGCGCTCAGCCGGAGCTCGTCGCGGCCAATCTGCGGAAGGTCATCGACGTCCTTGGCCGGAAACCAGATCTGCTTGTGGATCGTGACTTCTGTGCTGAGATGTCCGGCAAACTTGACACGCTGGCCGAAAGACACGATCTCACCAAAGAAGCGGACCGAGAAGTAGGCGAGGCGAGGCAGGCGGCCGCACTGCTGGCAGCCGCGTTCCAAAGCGCGGCTTCGGCGCAGGAAACCGACAGAGAATGGTTCGCCGGGGAGGCGAAGCGGCTTCGCGGCGAGGCTCATAGACTGGACAGCGAACGCGGCCGAGTCAACGACGTTGCGAATGAATTGCTCAGGATCGCGGCCACATATCGGCTCGCTGCCGTGACCAAGGCAGCCGATGAGGCGGAGTCGGCAGCCACCGCCACAAAGGATGACGACCTGGCCTGGGAAGCGGTCGGCCCCCTGGCCGAGCGGGCGGAGGCAGAGGATCAAGCGCGATCGGTGCGCCGGCAGATGACCGAGGCGGAGCGAGAGACCGCTCCGCTGCGCAAGGCACGGGATGACGCCGCGGCCGTTCTAAAGGCTCGCTACGCCGCTCTCGCGGCTGACGAACGTACCGCCGAGGAGCAGAAGACCTCAGCGGCAGAGACCGCGAGGTCCAATGCCGCGACCGAAGAGGAGTGCGTGCGCGCCAACCGGGAACTCTCCGCCAAAGCGGAGGAACGCGCGGACAACCTCCGCCTGCAGATGGCAAGCATCGACGAAGCCATCGAAGCCGCAACCAACCAGGGCGACCTTCCCGATCGAGAAGCGGTTCCCGCTGAGGTCCTCGGCGACTCACGGGCAGCCAAGAACGAGGCGGACCAGCTGCTGCATGGGGTACGCAAGCGGCGCGCTAACCGGCCAGCGCTGCGCAAATCACTGAGTGAGCAGCGGAGGGCCCTGGCGACCGAGCGGGCCGCCAGGAACGCCGAACGGGATCAACTCGTCTCCGACCACGAGAAGCTCTCCGCTCGCGTCAACATGCTCGCCACCAACGCCAGGTTCGCCGAACTCATGGAGCTCAGCGAAGATGGGCGGCTCGATCTGTGGGCCGAAGCGGCCAACCTTCGAGCGGCGCTGACACATGCGGTCTCGACGGCCGAATCGGTCATCGTGGAAACCCGTGTCGATGCGGCCGACGACGATCGTGCGCTGGACGGGTTGCGCACCGACGCGTTCCTCCCGACCACACGTGATGCCCAGCGCGTTGCCGAGGCGATCGCCGGCGAAGTGGCGGCGCGGCCGGGGTGGGAGCTGCTGCGTGACCTGGTGACCGAGCCCGCACGCGCCGGCGCGTTGCGGAACGCCATCGTTGCGGAACTCTCCGCGGGCGTGGTCGTCGCGGACGCCGACCTCGGCAAGGCCCGCCTCGCCCTGGAAAAGCAGGGCTGCCGGTCGATCGCCCACGTCACCGTGTGCACCGCGACCCAGATGCAGCAGGCGTTGAATGCGGCTGCCCCTGAATGGTCGGCGGTTCCCAGCGACCCGGCGTTGTACGATCCGGCCGCGGCGGAGCACGCGCGGGCAGAACGTGAACGGCGACGCCATGAGCAGGAACGGCGGATCGCCGAACTCCACCAGCAGACGCAGGCGGACCGAACGCTGCTGGAGGTGCTGGAATCCCTGCTGCGCGACTGCCCAACCGGATACCTGCACACCTTGGAGATCAGGGCCGAGGAATGCCGGCAGGCCATCGACATGATTGACGACACCGACGCGACACTTGGTTCTCAGATCGACGAACTCGAAGCCCATGACCTCACGGACGCGGCCACGGAGCAACGGCTGTCCGACAAGCTCAACCTTCTCGCGGGCAGAATCGAGCGCCTGACAGCCCTCGTCGCCAAGGTCTCAACACTGCCGGAACTCGAGCGAGACATCGAACAACGAGACCGGGACGTCCGGGCGTACACGCGGGTCGCCGACGAAGCCACCACTCGCGCCAACGAGTGGCGCAAGACCGAGCGCGCCGCCGAGCGAGAAGCCGCCGAGCACAGATCCAACAAGGAACGATACGAACGCGAAGGCCGCGCGATCTCCATCCTCGACGCGGACCGCGAGGACGTCGCCACACCGGTGGACGACCCCCTGTCCATGTTGACGAGCCGTTTCAACGATCTCGACACGCAATGGCAAACGGTGGCGGCGCAATCCGTGCTCGCAGAACGGCTCGCGGGTCTCATCAGCCGCGGCGGACGCGCCGAACAGGCGCTCGCGGGATATCCGGAGGCCATCCGCGAACGTGCGGCGTCGTTGCTCGAAACGGGCGATGGGCAGGACCCTGAACGGCGTGCCATCGCGCGACGCCGATCGCGGGCGAAGGCCGACCAGGCCCAGCAGGGGCTGAGCCGTGCCATTCTCCAGCTCGAACAGGCGCGGAAAGAGGTCGCTGAGCGGACGCCGCGCGACAGGCTGCGGCACGCCCAGCTCGACGTCGAACCCGCAGGCGAAGCCGAGGCGCGGGAGCTCGCCGCGATACAGGCGGCGACTGCGACCGACATGAGTGGACAGGTGACCGCCCTGAACAGGGAGGCCGACGACGCGGTCTCAGCTGCGAGCGAGGCGGACACCGCGGCGCAGGTGCTCGTACAGCGCGCACATCGTCTCACCGACGCTGCCGCGCCGGCCGACGTGGTGGACGGAGTGGCAGCGTTCGACGGCGACGATGCGCGGGCCGAGTCGGAGACACGGGCGGTACTCGGTCGCCTGGCCTCTACCACGGAGATCGTCACCGCAGCGAGGATCAGGATGAACGAAGCCATCGACGCTGTGCGTAGGCTGGCGTCGGAGGGCAGGTTCTCCGGAATCCCCGATGCGATCAGAGATCGATTCACCAGTGACGATCCCGTAACGCTCGGCGAGCGTGCCGCCGCCCGCGCCGAAGAGATGCGGGCGCGTCGCACCACCATAGACGGCCAGCTCGCCGACATCGGACGCGACCAGCGGCTCGTCGTGGTGGAGATCGCCGCACTGGTTCAGGACGTGCTCGCGAACCTGGAGTCCGCACACCGGCACTCCAAACTGCCCGGAACCCTGGGCGGATGGGCCGATCAGCACTTCCTCCGAATCCGGTTCGCCCGCCCCAGCAGCGAGGAGGACCTGCACGCACGAATTGACGCGGTCGTCGACCGGATCGTGGTCGAGAAGTCGAAACCCGAAGGTTTCGCCCTCCTCAAGCGATGTGTCCACGAAGCTGTGGCACCACGCGGGTTCACCGTCAAAGTACTCAAACCCAACAGCGATCTGGCGGTCGAACCGGTCGACGTGACCCGCCTCGGCAAGTTCTCCGGTGGCGAGAAGCTGACCGTGTGCGTCGCGCTCTACTGCACACTCGCTCGGCTGCGCGCCGTCAACCGGGGCAGGGGCAGGGCAGCGCTCGGCGGCACCCTCGTGCTGGACAATCCGCTGGGAACCGCGAGCCACGTGGCGCTCCTGCGGCTGCAGCGCGAGGTGGCGACCGCTCATGGCGTGCAACTCGTCTACACCACCGGGGTGGAGGACCTCGGCGCCGTCGGCCAGTTCCCGAACGTGCTGCGAATGCGCAACGCGCCAGGAGCGCTCCGTACGCGGAGGTACGTCGTCCTGGAGGAACGTTTCGGATCCGCAGTGGAGGGCATCACCGGCGTCCGCCTGACACGTGATGAGACGACGGACGGCGCTGCGTCGTGAAGCTGAGCTCCCTGGCCCAACATCTCGCCGAGCAGGTCGCGGCATCGCCGCGACAGAAGGTCGAGATCGAGACGCTGTACGACGCGGCGGTCGCATTCGATCGGCGCCTGGCGACGGCGCCGACCGCGCGTGCCGAGATCCGCGACGCGCTGAACGAGCTGGCCGTTGCCGAGTCGGTGATATTCCCGAGCACCTCCCGGCATTTCGACACGCGAGACGCGCCTCCCATGCCGCTCTGGGTCCGCCGCCCTCCTCGCGAACGGGTCGTGCGCGAGGCGAGGACCGTACGGGTGTGGCCGCCCGCGCTCGAATCCGCCGGACGGATCGCAACCAGGCACGACGAGTTCAGCGTGCTCGAGACGGTGGCCGCCTTTCTTCGCGACGGAGGGGCGACGAGGCCGAGCGTGCCGATGAGAGAACGGTCCTTGGAGCTGTTCGGCGATGAGAAACGGCTTGATGGGCTTGTGACGAACCGGCTGTTCGTCTCAGGGGCGCTGACGCTCGAACTGCTGCGTTGTCACCCGGTGCCCATTCCGTTCGTCTCGCAATGGGCTCCGGGGCGCCCCGACCCTCGTGGTACGGCGCTGCTGATCGCGGAGAACCACCACACCTACACCTCGCTTCTGGAGGCCACGCGGCGCCACGCTGCCGCAGGTCCGGGACGGCATGTGGGCTACGGTACCGGTAACCAGTTCCCGTCGGCGGTGTTGTCGGTACCGCTGCTGTCCCCGAGACCCGACCGGATCGTCTACTTCGGCGACGTGGATCTGCAAGGACTGCAGATCCCCGCAGCGGCCTGCGCCAGCGCCGTCCTCGCCGGCCTCCCCGCGGTTGTGCCGGCACTTCCGCTCTACGAACTGCTTTTCGAGGCAGGCCATGAACGGCCTGCCGTGCCCGTACCAGCGGATTCCGCTGCGCGCGTGTCGGCGTGGCTCGGCCCGCTCGCCGGACGAGCCAGGAACATGCTGGTCAGTGGCATCCGGCTTCCGCAGGAAGCGGTTGGGTACGAGCTGCTGTCGACTCGCCCGGACGTGCTCGACAGGGTTTAGGGGTGTCCTGAAGAAGATCTTGGTGCATGGGTTGGTGTGAGGTGGCTCGTCCGTCGTCTATGGGGCGGTGGCGATGAGGGTTCGGGTGCCGAATATTCATCCGTGCAGGTCATGGAGGCGATGCGCTCTCTTGCGCTCCCGTCGCACACTCCGAGCGGCACGATGGTCAATCGTGTTTATTGCGCTTGGCCTACCTCACGGCGACGACCACCTTCTCGTCCCTGAAACTGCTCCCCCGAACCGATCGTGACAGGAGTTCGAAATCCTGGTGTTACGGCACCAGTTGACCGTACTGCAGCCGTAGGTGACCAAGCCCGCGGTCACGCCGACTGATCGGTTCCTTCTCGGCTTGAGCTTCCCCCGTTCTCCGGACACTTGACCTGAGGTCATCCCTGATCGAGTGCGAGCCCTGGCTGACGCGTCTGTCGTGGCACACCGTGAAGGGTGGAGGTGGGACAGATGGCAAAGACTCGTGTGCAGGTCAGCAGGCGATGCGGCTGCGTGGATGCGGAAACGGGACGTCAGCGAGGGGTGACGTGTCCGCGCCTGCCGGTAGATGACGATCACGGCAGCTGGTATTTCGCAGTCCAGGTACGCGGCCTGGACGGGCAACGGCAGCGCGTCCGCCAGGGCGGTTACGCCGACTCCGGGGAAGCACAGGCGGCAGGCCGTGCCTTGGCCGCTGCCGACCGCGACGGCGCGGGGGCCGGATGCACGCTCGGGCAGTGGCTGGCACGCTGGCTGGCCACCAAGGATGCCCTGCGGCCGTCGACCCGCCAGGGCTCCGCCGCGCACATCCGCCTCTACCTCATCCCCCACCTGGGACGGATCCGGCTGCTCAAGCTCACCTCTCGCGACGTCAATGGACTGCTCGCGACGCTCGCGTCCCGTCCCTCGCCGAGCGGTCGCCGACTGTCGCCCGCTACCGTGGTGCGGATCCACGCCACCTTGCGGACCGCGCTGAACGCGGCGGTGCGTGCCCGGCTGATCCCGGTCAACCCGGCCAACGGAGCCGAACTCCCCC
>NZ_JBITHZ010000080.1:0-15307 GCF_044458585.1 Nonomuraea sp. NPDC050451 | reverse complement strand
GACCCCGTCCGGCACCAGCCTGGCGGGGTCTTCCTTGTCGTCCATATAGACAGCGCGAATGTCGCCTACGTGGACACCTTCAGCGTCGTCCTACAGCCCTCCGCTCGCGTCCGTGCCACCAGCCTCAAAGGCTCTGCACTCGGGTCCGTGCGATCAAAGGCACTTAGCAAGCAACGCGACCTGCGGAAACGTCCCGTGCAGCGTTATCGTGCCGTCGAGCGCCGGACTCATCCCCTGAACGGCCCGACCGAAACCGGCCCCCGCAGGCGGCCGCGGTCGCCCAGCGTGACCTGCGGTGACGGTGCTCGTTTGGGTCGTGTGGGGCGATTCTTACCAGCGGGCCGTCCACCTCCAGCCGGTGTACAACCGGGTTCCAAGTGATCCACAGTTCCGCTGCGATGGACTCCTTCTCGTTCCGACGATGAGAAGGAGTCCATCGATGTCGCGTTTCTCCAGGGCCGGTAAGCGAGTCAAGGTCGTGATGCTCGGGGCTCTCGCCGCCGGGCTGATCACCGGCGCTGCTGCGGCTCCCGCTCAGGCGATGCCCAACGACGGCCACGTCACCATCTGGGAGTGGTGTTTCGACTGGGAGGGCGGCTTCTACGGTCAGTGCGGTCACGACCTGTGATCTGACGCCCCGGAAACGGCGAACGGCGCTCCCCGCGAAGCCCCGGATCGAGCGCCGTTCCTCATGCTCGGGCGGAGAGTGTGGTGAGCCTGGTGACGTGGTGTCTTGGAGAGCGAGGTGTGCTGGTTCAGGACATAGGAAACCCATGTCGCAAGACATAGGAAACTTCGGTGGAGCGCGTCTCCGGGAGATAGGAACATCCCGGACGACGCGGTGGAACTCGTGGAGATCCTGGAGGACATGCCGTCACGCCTGGCCGACCCGGTCGGGCCGGTGCATGCCCGCCTCGCGCGGCGCTGGCGGCGGGCCATGGCCCTGGTCGAGCACGCCTCCGGGGACGCCACCGCGACCGGGTCATGGTGCACGAGCACCGCAAGGAGGTGGCGCGGGCGGTCCGGTACGAGGTGGAGCGGATCCGCCGCGACGGCGGTCATGCCGAGCCGGCCTTGCTGGTCCTGGCGGCCGGCTTCTGGACGGGGTCGTTGTGCAGGGCTCGCGCGGGTCGGGTGTGCAAGAGGGGTGGCGCGTGCAGGCTCAGGCGGAGGCGATCGCACTGCGGACCCTGGCCGCTCGCACCGAGTCCGCTGCGGGCCTCGGCCTGGCCGCGTGTTTGACAGGACGCGGAGAGGGCCCTCACCGAGGCGCTGTGGTCGGACGGTGCGCTGGGCGTGGACGACCGCTTGACCTTGCGGGTTCGGGGCTCGCCTGGTCGCCGTGCTCGACGCCGAGCAGGCCGCGGAGCGGAGTGTCACGCAAGAAGGCGACACGGTGAGCATCGGCGGGATCACCGTCGTCGGTTTCGCCCGCGGCGGTGATGACAAGACGAAGGTTGCCGTCAACCTGGCACCCGGCCGACCTGAAGAACTGGCGCGTGCTGTCCCGGCTCCGGCTTGCCGCACATCATGCCACCGCGCTGCTGCGCGCCCTGCTGGTGCTGACCCGACTGGAAGTCCCCGCTGACAGACGATCAGAAAGCATGATCTTGGCTGGCCCGCGCCACTCACACCAACCGCCGCCACACCAGGCCCATTCACCTGCAAAAACAGGATGGCAACTTTCTGCCGCCCGCCGGTGCGGCTTTGGTTCCCTGGCTCCACTCGGTCACATGCCGGCGATGAGTTTGTCCACCCTCTCGTCGACGCTGCGGAATGGGTCCTTGCACAGCACGGTGCGCTGCGCCTGGTCGTTGAGCTTCAGGTGCACCCAGTCGACGGTGAAGTCGCGCCGCTTCTCCTGCGCCTTGCGGATGAACTCGCCACGCAGCCGCGCCCGGGTGGTCTGCGGTGGCACCGACTTGGCCTCGAAGATCTTGATGTCGGAGGCCACCCGCTCCACCGCGCCGCGCCGCTGCAGCAGGTAGAACAGCCCGCGCTTACGGTGCACGTCGTGGTAGGCAAGGTCAAGCTGGGCCACCCGGGGCGAGGACAGCGGCAGGTCGTACTTCTTCCGGTACCGCTCGATGAGCTGGTACTTGGTGACCCAGTCGATCTCCCGGGACACCGTGTCCAGGTCGCCGGTCTCCACCGCCCGCAGGGTGCGCTCCCACAGCTCCAGCACCCTCCGCGCGATCACGTCGCCGCCCCGCCGGTCCACGAAGTCCTTGGCCTTGCCCAGGTACTCCTGCTGGATCTCCAGCGACGACGCCTCACGCCCGTTGGCCAGCCGGATCCGCCGCCGCCCGGTCATGTCGTGCGAGACCTCGCGGATCGCCCGAATCGGGTTCTCCAGGCTCATGTCGCGCATCACGATCCCGGCCTCCACCATGCGCAGCACCAGGTCGGTCGCGCCGACCTTGAGCAGCATCGTGGTCTCGCTCATGTTCGAGTCGCCGACGATGACGTGCAGGCGGCGGAACCGCTCGGCGTCGCCGTGCGGCTCGTCACGGGTGTTGATGATCGGCCGGGACCGGGTCGTCGCCGACGACACCCCCTCCCAGATGTGCTCGGCGCGCTGCGACACGCAGTACACCGCCCCCCGCGGGGTCTGCAGCACCTTCCCCGCGCCGCAGATGATCTGCCGGGTGACCAGGAACGGGATCAGCACATCGGCCAGCCGCCCGAACTCCCCCTGCCGGCCCACACAGTAGTTCTCATGGCAGCCGTAAGAGTTGCCGGCCGAGTCGGTGTTGTTCTTGAACAGGTAGATGTCGCCGGCGATGCCCTCCTCGCGCAGCCGCTTCTCGGCGTCGACCAGCAGTCCCTCCAGGATCCGCTCCCCGGCCTTGTCATGCGTGACCAGCTCCACGACGTTGTCGCACTCGGGGGTGGCGTACTCGGGATGGCTGCCCACGTCCAGATACAGCCGGGCGCCGTTGGGCAGGAACACGTTGCTCGACCGGCCCCAGGACACGACCCGCCGGAACAGGTAGCGCGCCACCTCGTCCGGAGACAGCCTGCGCTGCCCCCGAAAGGTGCACGTGACGCCGTACTCGTTCTCCAGCCCGAAGATGCGTCGATCCATTACCTCACAACTATTCTCCCCGCCCGCGCGACGGGGGAGATCGTCTTTCGCCGGACCCCGGCCGGGGATTGATGTGTGGGTACCCGGAAAGCCGACGACACATGCGCCACGAGGCTGGCTTGCAATGGAGTCTGGCTGGAGCACACCGCGGCCCTTGCCGGACGATCAAGGACCATGATCCTTGCCACTCACCGGCGGGGATCACACCCCACCGCGCCAAGCCATCCCCTCCCACCTGGGAAAACAAGATGGAACTATCCCACTGGGCCGGCTTCCCGGGTCGACGCGGATCTTCGTGCGCAACGCCCGCGAGAAGGCGTTGATCATCGCAGCGGATCTCGCCGACGCCGGCAGACGTTACGGCGTGAGATGACGGGCTTCACGCAGGCCGAGGAAGACGTCGCGGACGTGATGATCTGGCTGCGCTGCAACCACGGGCGCGAGGTCAGCTACGCCGACATCGCCGCCGGCGTCCAGATGCCCAGCGGTCACCGGCTGCGGCGGGCCGTCCGCCTCCTCCGCGTGATCGCGGCCAACCTGGGCGACCGCCTGGAACGGTTCCAGCCGTCGGCCTACCCCGCCCGGCGCGGGCGTCGATGTCGTGCAGGGCGAGCATCTGCATCCAGGCGATCAGTTCGCAGGCCAGGGCGACGCTCTCCAGCCAGATCTGGTTTTGGGTGAAGCCATGCAGGGGCAGGTTGCGCAGGCCGGTGTCCTCGGCGTCCCGTATACGGTCTTCGGCGCGGGCGCGGCGGCGGTGGCGCAGTTCCAGGTCGGCGAGCTGGCCGCTCGTGTGCCGGTGACGAAGCAGGTGAAGCGATGCCCGTCGATGTCGGTGAAGCGCAGTTGGGCGCCGGGGTGCGGGGTTCTTGGCGGACGATGTCGACTCCACCGTCTGCCGGCCCACGAGCACGCCGCTGGAGCAGGGAAAGGGGGCCTCCAGAAGGAGCCGCCCCGGCGATCTCATGTCCGAGCCGAGGACCATGGGTTCGGACGCGCGGACTCTTCTCAGTTCGAGCCCGTACTGAAGAAGATCCGGGTGCATCGGCTTGGGCCTCGGGCCGACAAGGCGTACGCCTTCGGCAAGAACCGCGCCTACCTGCGGCGTCGTGGTATCCGCTGCACCGTTCCGGACAAGGCTGACTACGTCCGCGACCGCAAGAAACCGTGGTGGCCGTCCGCCGAAGTTCGACAAGATCGATTGTCGCGGAGCGCCACGCCGTGGAGTGCGGGATCAACCGCCTCAAGAGGACCGGGCGGTGGCCACCCGCTGCGAGAAACTCGCCGTCCGCCACAAAGCGACCATCCTCGTCGCGGCCATCAACCAGTGGCGGTGACCAGTGCTTTCGCAACCGGCTCCGGGTCACTGAGAGAGAAAACGGCTCGCGAGGCTAATGGGACGGATGGCAGGGTGCGGTTCATGGCACCCCAATATCAAATTCGTGCCGACTACGACACTCGCACGATTGTGGTCTACCAGGCGTACTCGCCTGCCATCGCTGATGCGGCGCTGCAGGCGGGCCGCTTCGTTGCGCCGTTCTCATTCCACCGGATGACGTGGATCAAGCCGTCGTTCATGTGGCTCATGCACCGCAGCAACTGGGCCCGCAAACCCGGTCAGGAGCGCGTTCTCGCGGTGCGGATAACGCGCGAGGGATGGGAGGAGGCCCTGTCCCAGGCCGTGCTCACGACAGCAGACCCAGCAGCCGTGGCCCAGGCAGCCGTGCATGTCCAGTGGGATCCCGAGCGCTCGCCGCGCGGGGCGGCGCTCAACCATTACAGCATTCAGGTCGGCATTGGCCGCCATCTTATTCGCACGTTCACCGACGACTGGGTTGTCAGCCTCACGGAGCTCACCCCGCAGGTCCGCAAGGCCGTCTCCCTGATACAGACTGGTCATGCCGCAAGAGCCCAGCGGCTGATCCCCACCGAGCGCGCCTACCCGCTGCCTCGGGCGCTGGAAAACCGCCTTTTCTCAGGTGGTTGACCATCGACAGCGAGGATCAACTGGCCGCATTGGGGCTGGTCGTCAATGCGGTCGCGCTGTGGAACTCCACGTACCTGTCGGCCGCCGTCGACCAGCTGCGCGCCCAGGGCGTCCCGGTCAAGGACGAGGACGCCGCCCGGCTGTCCCCGCTCGGTCACGCCCACCTCAACGCCCTGGACCGTTACGCCGTCTCCGCCTCTGCACCCGCTGACGGCCTGCGCCGGCTCGGCGAGATCCCCGATCTGCCCGATGGCGCCGGCGGCAGGGAGGGCATCGCCGCAGCCCATCGTGATCACCGCGCCGGAAGCTACATGTCCAGCCCTACGGCGAGGTACGGCTCGACGTGGCCAAGCACCTGCCTCTCGGTGAGACCACCGGCCCAGTCCAGACAGGCACTCAGGCGTAGATCACGGCTTGGGCTGGGTCGCCCGATGGGCGCGGACCCGGCAGGCGGTCGAGCAGTACCGGCGTCGCCGAGGCCCGCGCCCTGCTCGACGAGCACACCGCCCTGCGCGGACCGGGCACGAGCTGGGACCCGCACGAGTACCGCCACTCCGCCCTGACCCCATCTCGGCGAACAGGGCGCCTCGCTGTTGATGCTGATGGCGAAGTCCCGGCCCAAGAAGCCGGAGAACGTCCGCCACTACTTCAAGCCGTCCCCCGAGGCGATCGCCGAGCTCACGAGCCTGCTCGCGCCTGGCGGCGGCAATCGCTGAGCCGCGTTCCTTGATCCTTCTCGGTGGCAACGGCGGAGGCGGACAGGAGCGTCGCAGCGGCGAGGCTGCCCCAGAGGGCGGCCGAGCCGTGGGAGGCGAGAGCGGTGATCACCGCCGGGGAGACGGCGAGGCCGAAGCCCGTGGAGAGCTGGAAGCGGGCGAGGGCGCGTCCCAGGAGATGGGCCGGGGCGAGGGCGGTGACGAGCGCGGTGGCGCTGCCGGCATAGATGATCTCGCCGATCGTGCAGACCACGGACACCGTGGCGACCGCCGGGGCACCCCAACCGTGTCCCAGTGAGGTGGCCGCAAGGAAGCCGAGATAGGACGCGGCGAGGACCACACCGGCGAGAACCAGCACGGTCCGCCGGGAGAAGCGGGACATCAGGACGGTGACCGGAACCTGCAGGGTGACCACCAGCACCGTGTTGGCCACGAAGATGGCTGCCGACCACACCGGGGAGGCGTGCATCTGTGTCACCAGGACCAGGGGGAGCGCGATTTCGGGAACGTTGAGGCAGAAGACGTAGATCACGTTGGCAGCCAGCAGCGCGCGCATCCGGGGTGCGGGCTCGTCGTCCCTGTCCTTGGCCTCGGCAGCGGCCGGATGAGCGTGCACGTGGACCGACCACGCCAAGGCCGCCGCGGGGAGATAGGCGAGCCCGGTGACGGCTGCCAGCGCCTGCAATGCGGTGGTGCCGCCCGCCAGGCACGCGGTGGCGAGGAGGGCGCCCGCGCCCAGGCCGGCGTTGCGCAGGGCGCGGGCTGCCGCGAGCGCGGCGTCGCGTTCGCGGCCGTGGGCGACCGTGGCCACGAGGGCCGCGTGGGCGGCCGGCCATGCCTGGTTGCCGATGCCGAGGAAGAGCGCCGCCGTCGCGAACAGCCAGACGTTCCCCGCCGGGGTGGCCAGCAGCAGCGCCACGCCCAGCACCCGCACCAGCATCGAAGCCGCCACGACCGTGCTGCGTGCGCCCCGGTCCAGCCATCGGCCGACCGCGGGCATGCACACCAGACCCACGACGACACCGACCGTCATGGCGATGCCGGTGGCCGGCGCGGACAGCCTCAGCACCATCACCCCGTAGAGCAGCAGGAAGGGCCGCAACAGGCCGGTGCCGAGCGCGTCCACGGCCAGGGCGACGGCATATCGGGGGCCTCCGAAGGCACGGACGAGGGCGCGGGGCCGGATCTTGGTGGTGGTTGCCATGGCGTCAACAGTGCGTTCGGCCGCCGGGCCGACTGTGCCGATTGACGGACACCGTCAATCGACGCGGTCGTCGGCCATCCGACCAGCGATGATGAGGGGATGACGTTGAGGATCGACATCGGCGGCCTGCCGTCCGGGCGAGTGCGGTTCGCCGCCTCCCCGCTGGCCGAGCTGACCGCGATGCTGCACGTGCTGGCCGAACCCGGGCATCACCCGCAGCTCGCCGGCTGGGCCGGGGACGTCTGGGCTGGGCTGCGGCCGGAGCTGGCCGAGCGACTCAGGGAGGCGGAGTTCCTCTGGCGTTCCTCACGAGCCGATTTCCTGGTCCCCGCGCGTCCTCGGCTGACCCTCGCCGAGGAGCTGGACGATGTAGACCGGATCGACGATGAAACCTATGTGACCGCCGCGCTCATTACCACGTGCGGCAGCAACCGGGTCCACTTCGCCGCGCCGTCGCCGCTCACCGACGCGACGGCGCGCGAGCGGGCACTGGACCTGGCCCAGGCCCGCGGCGCGCTTCAGGAGGCCTTCGCGGAACGGCTGCTCGCGGACCCGGCCGCCGTGCGGGCGCGGGTGCGTCACACCCTCGAACAGTGCGCCGAGGCCTTCTTCGACGCCGTCTGGACGGGCGTCGCCGTGCAGCTCGCCACCGACCTGCGCCTGAAGAACGACCTGCTGAAGCGCCAGGGCATCGGGGCGGCACTCGCATCGGTCTCCGGCGCCGTCACCCTGGCACCGGACGGCAATAGCATCATCGTGGACAAGCTGCAGGACAAGGCGACCGCCGCCCACAGCACCGGGGTCACCTTCCTCCCCAGCGTCTTCGGCCGCCCCCACCTGGTGGTGATCCACGCATCCGGGTGGCAGCCAGTGGTGCAGTACCCCGTGGCCGAGGCAAGTCCATCGAAGCCGGTATCGCTGGAAACGGTCACACTCCGGCTGGAAGCACTCGCGCATCCGGTACGACTGCGGCTGCTGCGCACCCTGGCCCGCGGCCCGCACACCACCGGTGAGCTGGCCCACGCGTGGGAACTTTCACCCCCGGAGGTTTCCCGCCACCTCGCTGTCCTGCGCCGCGCGGGCCTGCTCACGGCCCGGCGGCACGGTCGTTACGTCCGTTACACCCTCAATCTCCCCGATCTGACGGCGCTGGGTGCCGACCTGCTGACGGCCGTACTGCGCTGAGCAGGTCTGCCAGAACACGGACGACCGCCGCCTCCGCAGCGTCGTCCGACTCGACAGGCCGCCAAGCAGTACCCGGCGCGACCGCCCACTGCCCTCGGGCAGCCGGTCCGTCCCTGGGTGAGGCGTACCCAGACGTGGCGGGCGCGCTCGAGCTCCTCCAGACCCGACAGATCTCCGTAGGCGCACTCCTGCGCGGGGGCGCGAGTGCGAAGTCAGGCTGCATACCTTCCCTGGATTTCCGCCCCGGGGGTTTCGTGGCTGAACCTTTACGGCTCGGGAGCGCGGGCCACGCTCGGGTGGTGACGAGCGGTTCCCGGGTCCGGGAGTAGGGGCGGCCATAGCACGCCCCCGGGCGCACGATCAGCGGATCATGGCTGTGGTCGAACCTGTTGACCAGCAGGACGACCCAACGCCTGCGCCTGGGCCTCACCTAGCAGCTGGTCCTCGGCCGCCACAGCGCCCCCACCAGGTGTGTGCTGTCGTCGTATGGGCGTCACCGGGTGTGATCGGCGCGATTCCACCAGATCGCGGTCGTGACGGCGCCGGCCGCGGCGCCAGTGGCCGCACCGCGGCCAGCGCGAGACCGACAAGGCCAGGCGTGGTCCTGGTCAGGGCCTGCGATGCAGGCGTTGTACAGCCGAGGCGGATTCAGCCGCCGATTGATGTGCCCAGGAGCGCGCCCAGGCCGATGCTGATCCCGGCGATGAGCACGCCGCCCAAGGTGACGGTGGCCAGCGAGCCGGCGAAGGAGACGCGGAAGAAGCGGTGGCGCAGCCAGGCCAGGACCACGAGCTCAACCACCACCACGGCGAGCGCGACGGTGAGCGCGGGTAGATAGTCCGGGATCAGGAATGGCAGGGTGTGCAGGATGCCGCCCAGGAAGGTGCCACCGCCGACGACGCCGCCGCGTTTCCAGGCGTTACCTCGTTCGGTGACCGTTCCGGTGTCGGACAAGGCTTCGGAGAAGGCCATGCTGATCGCCGCCCCAATGGCGGTGGCCAGCCCGGCGACGAACGCGTAGCCCGGCTGCTGCGTCGACACCACAACGGCGAAGATGGGCGCCAGCGAGGACAGCGAACCGTCGATCAGCCCGCTCAAGCCCGGCTGCACGCGCTGCAGCAAGACAAGACGCTCATCGTCGGACTCCGATGCCGTCTCTCGCTGGGGTGTGGCTGGCCGGATGGCACTTGGCGGGCCGGGATCCTTTGGCGCTTCTGACCTCATATTTGTAGTGTTCTCCCTGGTCAGAGCGGCGGTCAAACAAGCGTGAGAGGGCCTGTCTTCATCCGTGTCGGCGCCACTCCCCCCGGATCGGGGTGACCAGCACGCAACGCCCGGCAAGCATCTCGGGAGTGCTGGGCCTCTCGCCCGCGGGTGTGGGCCCTTCGGCGACACGAATGGTCTTGAGCGATGCCCGCCTGCCAGATCGTCACAGGGTGGCAGCTTATGGTCACTTCATGAAAGCTGCTGTGGTCGTTGAGCTGGGCGTTCCTCCGCGATTCGGAGAGTTTCCCGAGCCGGAGCCTGGTGAGGGCGAGGTGGTGATCGAGGTGATGGCGGCCGGTGTGCACCATTGGGATGTGGTCAAGGCTTCCGGCTCGTACGCCCCTGCGCCTGCTGTTCCCTTCGTCGCTGGGTCGGATGGGGTGGGGCGGACGGCCGAGGGGCGTCGTGTCTTCTTCGACACGCCGGTGGCCCCCTACGGGTCCTGGGCGCAGCGCGTATTGGTGAGCGAGGCGGGCCTGCTGGATGTGGCCGAGGGGGTGGACGATGTCACCGCGGCCGCGCTGGGCAACACCGGGCTGGCCGCGTGGTGCGCCTTGAGCTGGCGTGCGGGGCTCCGGCCCGGCGAGTCGGTGCTCGTGCTGGGGGCTACTGGGGCGGTGGGGTCGGTGGCTGTGCAGGCGGCCAAGGCGCAGGGCGCTTCCTACGTCATTGCCGCCGACCGTGACGCTGGCCGGCTGCGGCGGATGCTGGATCGGGGAGCGGACGCGGTGGTACTCGTCGATGAGGTGACGGATCTTGCCGCCGCCTTCCGGCAGGTAGCGGGCGAACACGGCATCGATGTGATCATCGATCCCTTGTGGGGCCGGCCTGCTCTGGCGGCGATGCGGGCTGCCTCATCCGGGGCCCGGCACGTTCAGATCGGGAACTCCGCAGGGCCCGCCATCGAGCTACCGGCCTCGGTGGTCCGTGCTGCGGTGTTGCAGATCCTGGGCTTTGCGATCAACGGTGTTCCGGTGGAGGTACGGCGTGAGGCCTATCGGACGCTCACCGAGCGGGCCGCCCGGGGACAGATCGTGATCGACACGATCCGGGTGCCGCTCGCGGAAGCCCCACGCGCCTGGGAGCAACAGAAGCGGGGCGCTCCGGCCAAGCTGGTGCTGACTCCTTGAGAAGCTGCGGGTGCCGGGAAACCGAGGGGTCGCCCTGACCGACTGCCAGGCAGCGGCACATAGGTCGCTTTACCTGCGGTTTCTTACCGTACGTGACACAATAGATGCATGGCGTTCGGCCGCTCCATCCGGGCCCGGATGACGATCGCGGCGGTGACGCTGTTCGGCGCCATCGTCCTTGCGGGGGTTTGCGCGATCTCGATGATCTACCCGGTGGGGGCACGGGCCGACCTCCTCGCCCATGCCGGCGACGCCAGCCGTCACCTCGCCGTCATGATCGACGAGCGGCCCTTCACCGGTCCCATCCCGCCGCGTGACCGCGTGTACGTCATGCAGATCGTGGATGCCGCCGGCCGGGTGCATGCCGCCAACGATGGGCCGGGCGGCCGGCAGGCCCTCACTCGGGCCTGGCCTGCGCAGGGCGACTCACAGGTCCAGGACCGGGTGTGCCTGCCTGACGGATGCCTGGTCGTGGTGGGAACGCGCAACCCCACCAGCGTGTACGGGTCCGTCGTGGCCTACGCGGCCATGCACGAGCCGTTCCTGCTGAGAACGCCGTTCCTGCCCCTGCTTTTGTCCGGCTCGGCGGCGGTGCTGGTGGCGCTGCTGGGATGGGGCGCCTGGCACGGGACCGGCCGGGTGCTCGCTCCCGTGGAGCGGATCCGCTCGGGGCTGGACCACTTCAGCGCCCAGGACCTGAGCCGGCGCATCGACGTGCCCGACACGCGCGACGAGGTCGCCGAGCTGGCCACCACGGTCAACCAGATCCTGGAGCGGCTGGAGGACGCCGTGGAACGCAACCGGCGTTTCGTCTCCGACGCCTCCCACGAGCTGCGCACGCCGATCACCGGGCTCATGGTACGGCTGGAGTCGGGACTCGCAGAGCTGGACGAGAAGGAATGGCGGGCGGCGATCAAGGACACCCAGCGGCTGTCGGACATCATGCACGACCTGCTCCTGATGGCCCGGCTGGACGCGGGGGCGCCGGTGAAGCAGGAGCGGATCGATCTGGGGCAACTGGTCAAGGAGGAGGCCGCGCTGCGCTGCTTCCGGCTACCCGTGACGCTCGACGTGGAGCCCGCGATCCACGTCGAGGGTAACCGATTGCGGCTGGGGCGGCTGCTGACGAATCTGCTGGCCAACGCCGATCGGTACGGCAATTCCCGGATCTGGGTCTGCGTGCGGGGACGTGCGGATCGCGCCGTGGTGGAGGTGCTCGATGACGGGCCGGGGATTCCCCAGGAGATGCGGGAGCGGGTGTTCGAACGCTTCACGCGGCTCGATCACACCCGGTCCCGGGATACCGGGGGGAGCGGGCTGGGGCTGCCGATCGCCCGCGACATCGCCGAGGCTCATGGGGGCACGCTGGAGGTCGGGGACGGCCCAGGGGCGCGGCTGATCCTGCGCCTACCGCGAAGTTGACGTCGGGTCCAGAGACACGGGAAAGTCGGCATGGGCCGATCTTGAGGTGCAGTTTCGCAGCCGTAGACCTCCACGACGAAGAGCTGGCCGATCTTCTCCTCCAGCGACATCCGCCGCGTCAGGGCGGCGGCTGCCGGCGGTACGCCGCGTGGGTCGGGCGGCTGGTGGTGGTCGTGCTGGCGGCGCTGGTCCGTCGAGGGCGGTGGAAAGGCCGGCGATGCGGGTGAGGGCTTGTCTGCGGCTGGGCTGCCGCTCCATTGAACGCGCTCCTTATCTGTGCAAGCGGGTAGCGCGGTGCTCGGCAGCGCTGCGGGGTCGCCCCAACGTGGAGGATTTTCCGTGTTCCTCGGCTCTGGAACAGCCCATGGGCATGTCACCGCGACTGCGTATCCCGAGAGGACGACCGTGGCTCCTACCAGCACAATAACCGCCAGGCAGGAGCACCAGCTCGGCTTGGTACTCAACGCGGTGGTGCTGTGAACAGCCGCTACCTGGATGCCGCCATGACGCACCTGCGCGCCCATCCACCCAGGGACCGCGAGGTCCTCGACGAGGACGTGGCCCACCGGCTACCTCGTCAAAGAGATCTGGTCTGGTGCCGCTGGCATCAGTGCTGGTGGCAGCCCTGTTTCAGGCGACACGCTTCGCATGCGCAGCGCCACACTGAGCAAGGCAGGAAGATGGCAATGTGAGGAGACGCGGGAGACTTGGACGGATGGCGATCGCCGTGGTGGCGATCGTCGCGTTGGGTGTGCTGATGACCTCCGTCGTGTTGGCCCTGAACCCCGCCGCCGAGGTCAGTATCGCCGACGTGGCCGCCTTGGCGCTGACAGCGGCTGCGGCCGTGGTCGCGACCGCGGCCTGGGCCCGGCAGTCGCCACAGGTCCCAGCAGTCACTGATCTGGCCACCGCCGCAGCGGTGTTGGCCGGGAAAGTTCACCAGCAATGGCGCGCGGAAGCCCGGATGCGGTCGCTGGACGACCCCGAGCCGATCCCCCTCTGCTGGCAGCTGAGCAGCGATAAGGCACTCATGAGCCCACTCCGCTTGATCAGCTCAAGCGAGTCCGTCTTTCCCGCGCGCAGCGACGACATCCCCGAGCTCGCCCGCGCATTCCGCGCCCTGAAGCGCCGCCGCCTGGTGATCGTCGGTGAACCTGGCATGGGCAAGACCACACTGGCGGTACAACTGCTGCTGCAGCTGCTCGCCACCCGAGCCGCCGACCAAGCCGCCGTCGCTGACACACAGATCGTCCCAGTCCCGGTGCTGTTCCCGGTCAGCAGCTGGGACACCACCGCCCACCCCCGTCTGCACGACTGGCTCGCCGAACGCCTGAAGTGCGACTACCCGGCGCTATCGGCTCCGCAGCTTGGGGCGGGCGCGGCTGCGGCGCTGGCCGAGCGCGGGTGGATCCTGCCGGTCCTCGACGGCCTGGACGAGATCCCTGACGACGCGCGAGCCAAGATGATCGAGGCACTCAACGCATCTCTGACCCCTGATGATCAGCTCATCCTCACCAGCCGCACCGCTGAGTTCGCCGCCGCCGTCACCCAGGCCGGCCGCCCGCTCAACGCCGCCGCCGTCATCACCCCCAAGCTCCTCACTCCCGCAGACGCAGTCGGCTACCTCACCGCTTGCTTGCCCGCCGATCCCCCGCCCGCCTGGCAGCAGGTCCTGTCAGCCCTTTCCGCCCAGACCCCGCCGGGCCTGACCGAACTCGCTTCCACCCCCCTAGGCCTGTGGCTGATCCGCACCGTCTACATCGCCTCCGGCGCCGACCCCGCCCCCCTGGCCGGCCCGCTGGGCCGCGACTCCGCCGCATTGCGTGCTCATCTGCTGGACCGGCTCATCCCGGTCCTCATCCAAGCGCGTCCACCCAGCACCGATCCCGCCGACCACTACCGGCCCCGCCGGAGACTCAACCCGGACACCACCAGCCGATACTTGGCCTACCTGGCCCGCTGCTTTCCTCCCGCCATCACTCGCGACATCGCCTGGTGGCACATCGCTCGGACCATCCCTTATTTCCCGCTCGCGGCCGCGCTCACGATCGGGCTCACGACCCTGCTCGGATTTGGGCTGGCGTTCGGGCTTGTCGGAGTCGGACTGGTGATACCCGTGCTCAGGACAGTACTCGAGTCGGGACTGGCACCCTCCGAGCTCTGGTCCATACTCAGATCCGATGTGCCGTTCGGCCTCAGGACCGGGCTCAGGGTCGGGCTGGTGTTCGGGCTTGCGCTCGGCCTCGCAGTCGGGCTCGCGGCCATCGGCTCCCGGAACAACCAACCATCAAGGCATACCAACTTCTACCTGCGCAGGCGAACAACCCCCAATCCCCGCGCTCTTGCGCGAAGGCTCGCGGTCGGGTCCGCGTTCGGACTCGTGGTCGGACCGGCGGCTGGGTTCGTGGTCATGCCGGAGGCCGGCCTCGCGCGTGCGCTCGCGACAGGTCTGGTATGCGGGCTCGCGGGTGGCCTCGCAGTCGCGCTCTTGGCCATCGGCTCCTGGGTTGATGAAGCACCCGGCTACGCTGACCTCCACCTCCGCCCAGGAGCAACCCCCCGGCGCCTCACCCGCCATCTCATGCGCGGACTGGCTGCCGGGCTCGCGGCCGGGCTCACGATCGGGCTCACAGCGTGGCTCATGTTCAAGCTCGCGACCAATTCGGCGTCCAGCGTGGTGGCCGAGATGATGCCCTGGGTGATAGCGGGCACCGTGGTCGGACTCGGGTTCGGACTGATCAAGTGGGCCGAACAACCCACTCTCACGTCCATCAGTACCCCTCGCTCCAGTTGGCAGTCCGATCGGGCCCTCACCTGCCTTCGATCACTGGTGTTGGCCCTGACGCTCGGGCTGCTGTTGGGACTGGCCGGAGGACTTTGGGTTCGGTGGTGGTCCACGGCTGTTCAGGTCAGCATGACCGTGGGTGTGATTGTGTTCGGGCTCGTGCTCGGGTTCATCAGCGGACTCATCGTCGGGAACCGACATGCATGGCTGGCCTGCACCATCGCGGTTGCTGGATTGGCCGTGGTGCGGCGCCTTCCCTGGCGGATCATGGACTTTCTCGACGATGCTCACCGGGTGGGATTGCTGCGCACTGTCGGCCCGGTCTACCAGTTCCGCCATGCCGCCATGCATGATCACCTCGCTGCTGGCGACGACCCTGACCAGAGTGACTCCTCCGCACCCTGAAGGAAGCAGCCTCTCGCTGAGCAGCTAGGAGCTGTTTGGGGTTCGGATCTTGGTGAGGGTCGGTGGCGGGCTGGCCATGGCTGGTAGAACTCGGATGTGGCGCGCTTCGATGTGACCGA
>NZ_JBITHZ010000079.1:0-16627 GCF_044458585.1 Nonomuraea sp. NPDC050451 | reverse complement strand
GTCCCCCCCTACCCACCCCCCCCCCCCAAGCCGCCCTCGGGACTGGGGCCCGCCCGAATCGGGGCCGCCGCGGGACCCCTCGTGCGGGCGGGGGGCCGCCCCCCCGGCGGGGCCCCCGCGGCGCTGGCCGACATCAACGCCCGCGCCGCGCACCCGGCCACCCTCGTCCAGGCCGACCTGTCGATTCCCGACTCGATCCACGCCGCCGCCGACCAGGTCGCGCGGACGGTCGGCCACCTCGACGTGTTGATCAACAATGCCGCCGTCTTCGACCAGACCGTCAGGAAGCCCGTGTTCACCCCCGAGGGGCACGAGCTGTTCTGGGCCACCGATCATCTGGGGCCGTTCCAGCTCACCGCCAGCCTCAGCCCGCTGCTGGCCGCCGCCGAGCGTCCTCGGGTGATCAACGTCGCGAGCAAGGGGCTGATCGCGATGCCGCGCATCCGGATCCGCTTCGGGCGGCTCGACGACGCGAGCTGGTACAGCCCGACCAGGGCCTACTATCACGCGAAACTCGCCCAGATCATGACCACGTTCACCTTGGCGGACAGGGTGGACGCGGTGTGCGTGCAGGTGCCCGCCGTACGGCTCGATCCGGACCGGGTGGCGGCGCTGCCATGGCTGCTGCGCACCCTGTACGCCCCCAAGAACCGCTTCGCCGTGCCCGCCGAACGCCTCGGTGTCGCTTATGCCCGGCTGGCCACCGGGGGAGAGGTGGCGCCCGGGCTCTATGTGGACGAGGACCTCCGCCCGGTCCGCGCCCCCGCCTTCGCGTACGACGAGGCCGCCCGCGCGCGGCTGTGGGCGGAGTCCCAGGCCGCCACCGGCCACCTTGACTGGGCCTGGTGAGGCCGAGCCGGGCTGGCGATCACCGCTTACGTCTACCTGGCGCCGCCCGCCGGTTCGCCTGCCCATGTGGCGATACGCTGGGTCATCCTGCCCGTCCTGCTCGCCTCGGGCTGCGGATCAACATCGCCGACACGGGGGTGACGCCGGGGCAGTTCGCCCAGCTGCCGGCCCTGTACGAGGAGGACGGGATCACCCAGCAGGAGCTGTGCGAACGCGTGAGGATAGACCAGTCGACGATGGCCCACACGCTCAAACGCATGCAGCGTGACGGGCTGGTCGTCCAGACCGCCGACCCGCAGGACCGGCGGCGCTCCCGCTACCGGCTGACCGAGCGGGCCCGCGAGATCCAGCCCGAGCTCACCCGGGGCGCGCGCTGCGGGGGATCGACCAGGAGGAGTTCGACACGTTCATGCGGACCGCATGATCGCGAACCTGGAGGAAGGCGATCAGGGGCAGCCGCGAGTCACATGATCGCGAGTTGGCCCCCGTCGATGACCAGTTCCGTGCCGTGGATGAAGGCGGCGTCGTCGGAGGCCAGGAAGGCGTAGCCGGCCGCGACCTCCTCCGGTAGCCCCGCCCTGCCGAGGGGGATGTGGTCGCGCTCGTACGACGTGACGAAGTCGCCCGCGAGCCCGGCCGAGATCGAGGCGTTGAGCGGGGTCTGGATGTAGCCGGGGCACAGTGCGTTGACGCGGATGCCGTGCTTGCCCAGCTCGACGGCCATCGTCTTGGTGAGCAGCAGCACACCGCCCTTGGAGGCGTTGTAGTGGGCGTAGTCGGCCTCGCCGCCCAGCCCGTTGGTGGAGGACATGTTGAGGATGACCCCGCCCGTGCCCTGCTCCACCAGGTGACGGGCCACGGCCTGGGCGACCAGGAACATGCCGCGCAGGTTGACCGCGATGATCCTGTCCCAGTGGGCGGGGGTGATCTCCAGGAACGGCTCGCGCCAGGCCGTACCGGCGTTGTTGATCAGGACGTCGAGGCCGCCCAGCGCCGCGATCGCGCCCTCCACCAGCCGGGACACGTCGGCCTCCGCGCTGATGTCGCCCGCGAGCCCGCGTATCTCCCCCAGCATGGACAGCTCCGCCACCGCGCCGTCCACCTCGGCCTGTTCGAGCCCGCCGAGCACCACCCTGGCGCCTTCCTCCAGGAACCTGCGGGCCGTGGCGGCGCCGATGCCGCTGCTCCCCCCGCTGATCAGCACCCGCTTGCCGGCCAGTCCCCGCATGATGTCCCTTTCTTCAGCGGACCGCGCCGCGGGCCGCGACGCGGAGTTCGGTGGTGACCTGCCCGTTCTCGACGCCGTAGGCGAGGTCGAAGAGGTTGACGGCCGAGCAGGCGTGGCTGGGGATGAGCTGCGCCCGCGTGCCGACCGGCAGCTCGTCGTGATGGCCGGGCTCCAGGTGGGCGACCGCGTGCTCCTCGTTGAGGAACTCCATGTGCAGGTACGGCAGGCCCACGGCCCTGATCCAGTCGGGCGTGCCGCTCCCGTCGGAGGTCAGGCACTTGGTGCCCGCGTCGAAGACGACCCGTTCCGGTGTCGGCCTGGCGATGACGGTGGCCAGCACGCGGGCCGCCGCCGTCTGCTCGGTGGCCACGCCCAGGCGGATCATCGCGGTGTCGTTGAAGATGTAGGTGCCGGGCCGGATCTCGGTCACACCGGCCACGCCGGCCGCGTGCCGGGCGGTGGGGGTGGAGCCGACGCTGATCTCGCGCAGCTCGATGCCGTCCCGGGCGCACAGCTCGGCGGTCGCGACCAGGTCGGCGCCCTCGCGGCGGGCGGTCTCGACGAGCTCGGCCGGCGTACGCGCGTGGTAGGCGTGACCGGCCAGCGTGAGCAGCCCCACGACCTCGACGCCGGGGACGGCGGCGATCTCGGCGACCAGGTCGGCGGTGGGGCGGCCCAGCCGGTGCTGACCGGTGTCCACCTCCACCAGCACCTCCACCGGCGGCCCCCCCAACCGGCCGAGCCCGGCGGCCACCTCGGGGGAGTCGAGGCTGACCCGCACCCTGGCGCGCTCGCGCAGCGCGGCCAGGCGGCGCAGCTTGGGCTCGCCCCAGACGGGAAAGGCCAGCAGGATGTCGTCGATCCCGGCGTCGGCCATCACCTCGGCCTCGCCCAGCTTGGCGCAGGTGATGCCGCCGGCCCCGGCATCGAGCTGCATCCGCGCCAGCTCGGGCATCTTGTGCGTCTTGATATGGGGCCGCAGCCTGACGCCGTGCCTGGCGGCCGTCTTGGCCATCTCCATAATGTTGGCCCTGACCGCGTCGAGGTCGATGACGAGCGCCGGGGTGTCGAGTTCGGGGTACATCGGTGGACCGCCCCTTCGGAAGATTTCCCCGAAAATAGCACTGATTCCGAATCGCGCACCAGCGTTCCGAGATGTGGAACCTTGGTCGCTCTTGACAGCGGTCTCGCTTCCTGGTGTTCTGGCACGGATTCGGAACTCCATTCCGCATCACAGAACGAGGAGTAGGCATGAGAGTCGGCGACCCGTGGGGGCGGCGGCCCCGGCCGGAGCCGCCCGGCCTCCGGCTCAACGGGTCGGCAGCACCCCTGGAACGTCACGCCGCCGCCTTCCGCCACGTCGGTGCGCCGCGCGCCGCCGATCCGGGTTGCGCGGGGCGACCGGGCTCCGGCGGGTGGCCGGCCCGCGCGGTCGGCGGCTGCCGGCGGCGCGGTGCGGCGGCCGGTCGATCGTCGGCGCGGTTACGTGCCCCGGCCGCCGACGGGCCAGGCCTCGCGTCGCGAGCCGTTGCTGTGTCACGTGGGCCGGGCCGGGACCTGCGGGCGGTTGCTACGTGGGGCGGGCCCGGACGGGGTCTGCGGGCTGCTGCTACGACGCGCGGCCCGGAATCCGCCGGTAGCCCGTCGTTATCTGCACGGCTTGTACGGCTTGTCGTACAGCGAGTACTCCTCGGGCTTCTTGAGGGAGTTGAACTTCAGCGTCTTCGATTTGGCGCAGAAGCTCGCCGGCGCGGTCTCGTACTCCACATGGAACACAGGCTTGCCCGCCTTGACGAAGACGTTCAGCTCCGAGCACTCGTCGAACTGGAAGCATTCCTCGTTGACCGCGTAGTCGAAGGACGACACCAGCTCCTCGGCCTGGCTGAGGTCGTTCTTCAGGGCCACCGACAGGCCCCGGTCGTGGGCCAGGCCGGCCAGGGCGCGGTTGTAGACGAGCTGGGTGGCGGGGGAGACGGTCCAGCCGGTGACCGACTTGCCCTCCTCGTGGGCGTTGACGACGTCGAACTCGACCCCGTCGAACCCCGCCTGGACGCACTTGTCGACGCGGGCCGCCATCATCTTCAGCAGGAAGTCGCGCTGGCCCTTGTCGTTGTTGATGTTCGCCCAGCGCTCGTTCGGGAACTCGTCGCTGAACGGCTTGCCCAGCAGGGAGTTGCCGTTCTTCTTGTGAAAGTCCACGAACTGCTGGTAGTCGGGCCGGAAGTCCTCGATCGAGCCGGCGTCGATGTAGCAGATCGCCTTGGCCCCGCGGGCGTGGATGGCCTTGACGGCCGCCGTGTTGAGCGTCTTGTTGTCGCCGGCGACCTCCTCGGCGGCGTACAGGTCGATGTCGAAGACGCTCGGCCGCACGCAGGCGCCGCCGCTCTGCGGGACGCCGCAGATGTCGACGTTGACGCCGCCGGTGGCGGCGTAGGTCTTGCTGCCCTGGAGCTGGTACTGCCAGCGGCTGTCCACCGGCGGGCGCCAGATCGCCGCCGACTCCGCCGCCTGGGCGGGGTTCGCGAGGAGTGTCGCGGAGGCCGGTATGAGGGCCGTGGCGACGGCGAACCGGGTTAAGAGGGTCCGGAGGTTCAATGCATCGCTCCTTCCGTAATACGGAATGCTATTCCGTGACAAGGGAAACGCACGGTTAACGAGGTGATCGATCCGATCTTGATGTTGAGAATCCCATAAGAGCAGACACCTCGCCAGCGGTATCCGCCAAACCGCCATTTTCCGAATGATGGAATGCTGGTCTGCATGGTGGATGCGTGGTTATACTCACCCGCACGCAGCGGGCCCATGCCCGCCGTGCTCTATGGAGGGAAACAGCCCCATGGCACGCATCGTGTTCATCGGCGCGGGCAGCGTCGAGTTCACCAAGAACGTCCTCTCCGACATCCTGACCTTCCCCGAGCTGGGGGAGTCCACCCTGGTCCTGCACGACATCGACGCCGAGCGGCTGGCCACGGCCGAGGCCATGGCGAACTGGATGGTCGCCGAGCTGGGCCTGGGCGCCAAGGTGGAGGCGCACCTCGACCGGCGGGCCGCCGTGGACGGCGCCGACTACGTGATCAACGAGATCGCGGTCGGCGGGCACGCGGCCACCCGCGTCGACTTCGAGATCCCCCGCAGCTACGGGCTGCGGCAGACGATCGCCGACACCCTCGGCGTCGGCGGCGTCTTCCGCGCGCTGCGGACGATCCCGGTGATGGTGGCCCTGGGCACGGACCTGGCCGAACTGGCCCCGAACGCGCTGTTGCTCAACTACACCAACCCGATGGCGATGATCCCCCGCGCCGTCTACGAGGGGACCGCCTTCAGGAACGTCGTCGGGCTCTGCCATTCCGTGCGCGACACCCAGGCCCGGCTGGCCTCGCTCGTCGAGGTGCCGGAGGAGGAGGTGTCGTTCGTCACCGCCGGGGCCAACCACCAGGCGTTCGTGCTGAAGTTCGAGCACAAGGGCAGGGACCTGTATCCGGTGCTCGACGAGGTCATCGCCCGCGACCCGGAGCTGCGCCGTACCGTACGGGTGGAGATGTACCGCCGATTCGGTCACTTCCCCACCGAGAGCAGCGAGCACGGCTCGGAGTACCTGCCCTGGTTCCTGCGCCACGACGACCAGGTGGAGCACTTCCGCATCCCCGTCGAGATCTACCTGCAGTGGTCGCAGGAGAACCTCGGCACGTACGAGGAGACCAGGCGGCGGCTGGCCGCCGGCGAGGGCGTCGAGATCGAGCCCGCCGGGGAGCTGGCCTCGGAGGTCATCCACTCCATCGAGACCGGCACCCCCAGGGTCGTGCACGGCAACGTGCGCAACGGCGGCCTGATCTCCAACCTGCCCGACGACGCCTGCGTCGAGGTGCCGTGCCTGGTGGACCGGGCCGGGATGCGCCCCACCCGCGTCGGCGCGCTGCCGCCCCAGCTCGCCGCGCTGAACCGGACGTTCCTCAACGTCGGCGAGCTGACCGTGCGCGCGGCGCTGGAGGGCCGCCGCGATCACGTCTACCACGCCGTCATGCTCGACCCGAACGCCTCGGCCACGCTGACGCTCCAGCAGATCCACGACCTCGTCGACGACATGATCGCCGCCCACGGCGACCTGCTCCCCGAGGGTGTCCGATGAGGCGCGCGCCGGTCGCCGCCGTGCTCCTCGCCCTGGTGGTCACCGGCTGCTCGGGCGGCGGCCAGGAGCAGGCGGCCGGCGGCCCCGTGGAGATCACGATCTGGCACGGCCAGGAGGACACCTCCGCCAAGTCGATCGAGAAGCTGGTCGCGCGGTTCAACCAGAGCCACCCCGACATCAAGGTGAAGACCGAGTCCGGCGGGGCCACCGCCGACGGGATGCTGCCCAAGCTCACCGCCGCGCTCGCCTCCGACGCCTATCCCGACATCGCCTACCTGTACGGCTCCTGGACCCCCAACATCGCCAGGAACCCCAAGACGGCCGACCTCACCGAGGTCGTCAAGGACCCGGCGATCAACTGGCAGGACTTCTGGGCCGGCGAGCGGGAGTCCGTCACCGTCAACGGCAAGGTCATCGCCTTCCCCGCCGTGGTCGACAACATGGTCGTCCTCTACAACAAGAAACTGCTGGCCAAGGCCGGCGCCGAGGCGCCCGGGCCGGACTGGACCTGGGACGACTTCCGGGCCAAGGCCAAGCAGGTCACCAGCGCCAAGGACGGCGTCTTCGGCACGACCTGGCCGATCAGCGGCGGCGAGGAGGCGGTCTGGGGACTGTGGCCGATGCTCTGGCAGGCCGGCGGCGACATCCTCACGCCCGACCACAAGAAGGCCGCCTTCAACTCCGCGGCCGGGCAGCAGGCGCTCGGCAGGCTGCGGGACATGGCCGTGGACGACAAGTCGGTCTATCTCGACTCCAGCCCGGCGGAGAAGGGGCAGAAGCTGTTCGAGTCGGGGCGGCTCGGCATGTTCCTGTCCGGTCCCTGGGTGCTGCCCGACCTGCAGGCGGCCAAGGTGGATTACGGCGTCGTCCAGCTGCCCGGCACCAACGGCAACCACGAGACGATCTCGGGGCCCGACAACTGGGTGGTGTTCGAGCACGACGAGCGCCGGGTCAAGGCCGCGTCCACGTTCCTGGCCTGGCTGACGGCGGCCGAGCAGCAGCTGGAGTGGATGAGCGACACCGGCTCGCTGCCGATCCGCGAGTCGATCACCAAGCTGCCCGGTTATAAGGACTATGTCGCGAAATATCCGGGTATTGAGGTGATCTCGGCGAACCTGGCCAACGCCAAACGGGTCCGCCCGCCGACCACCCGGTACCCCCGGGTGTCCGCCTTCGTGGCCGAGGCCATCGCCCAGGCGCTGCTCGGCAAGAGTGACGCCAAGACCGCCCTGGACCAGGCGGCCGGCAAGGCGGACGCCGCGCTGGCCGTACCGGGATCATGAGCAGCACCGCGCTCAGCGCCGCCCGCGCCGGGCACCGGCAGCCCCGCGACCGGCGCAGGCTCGGCGACAACGTCGCCGGCTGGTCGTTCGCGGGGCCCGCGTCGCTGGTCATCCTCGGGTTCTCGCTCGTGCCCATGGCCTGGGCGCTGGCGTTGTCGTTCACCGACTCCGACCTGATGACGCCGGGCACGAACGTGGGGGTCGCCAACTACCGGGCGCTGCTCGACGATGCCGTGTTCCTCCAGGCGGTGGCCAACACCGGGCTGCTGCTGGTGCTCTACATCCCGGCCTCCCTGATCACCGGGCTGGTCGTGGCCGTGCTGCTGAACAGGAAGGTCCGCGGGATCGGGTTCTACCGGACCTGTTTCCTGGTGCCGTACATCGTCTCGGCCACCGCCACCGGGCTGCTCATGGGCTACATCTTCGACCGCGACTTCGGGTTGATGAACGGCCTGCTCGTCAAGCTCGGGCTGCCGGTGCAGGGGCTGCTGAGCGACCCGTCGCAGGCCATGCTGGTGCTCACGCTGATCTTCTTCTGGACGCGGTTCGGATTCGCGGTGGTCATCTACCTGGCGGCCATCCAGGAGATCAGCAAGGAGGTGCTCGAGGCCGCGGCGATCGACGGAGCGGGGTCGTGGGCCGTCTTCAGGCACGTCATCGTCCCGTCGGTACGGCCGATGACGATCTTCCTGACGGTCTGGGGCATGATCGACGCGCTGCAGTTCTTCGACCTGGTCATGACCACCACCAAGGGCGGCCCGGCCAACGCGACCGTGACCATCGTCTACTACGTCTGGCAGCTCGCCTTCAACTTCAACACCGCCGGGTACGGCGCGGCCGTGGCGTACGTGCTGTTCGCCGGCACCCTGGTGCTGATCGTCACGGGCCTGCTGATCGCCCGGCGGAGGGGAGCCACCGGATGAGACCGCCCAGCAAGCGGCACCTGGTGCTGGTGCCGATGTCGGCGGTGGTCGTGCTGCCGTTCGTGTGGCTGCTGCTCAGCTCCGTCATGACCCAGGCCGAGCTCAACCGGTTCCCGCCGGCGATCTGGCCCGAGGCCGTTGACCTGGGCGGCTACCGCACGGTCGTCGAGCGCTCGAACTTCCCGCGCTGGTTCCTCAACAGCGTGATCGTCTCGGGCGCCATCGTGGCGGCCCAGCTCGTGCTGTGCAGCATGGCCGGGTACGCCTTCGCCAGGATCAGGTTCGCCGGCTCCAGGACGGTGCTGATCCTGGTCATCGCCACCGCGCTGATCCCGTTCCAGCTGACGGTCATCCCGACATTCCTGATCTTCAGCGAGGCCGGGCTGACCGACACGCTCGGCGCGCTGATCGTGCCGTCGCTGGCCTCCGCCGTGGGCATCTACCTGATGACCTCGTTCTTCCAGTCGTTCCCCAAAGAGCTGGAGGAGGCCGCGCGGATCGACGGCTGCTCGCGCTTCGGCGTGTTCTTCCGGGTCGTGCTGCCGGTGGCCAGGCCGGCGATGGCGGCGCTGGCCGTGATCACGTTCATCACGGCCTGGAACGACCTGTTCTGGCCGCTGGTGGCGATCAACTCCGAGGCCAACTACACGGTCCAGGCGGGGCTGACCACCTTCCAGGGCCAGCACCGGGCCGACTGGCCGGCGATCATGGCGGGCACGGTGCTGACCACGCTGCCGGTGCTGGCCGTGTTCCTGTTCGGTCAGCGCCGTTTCGTCCAGGCGCTGACCGGCGCGGTCAAGGGCTGAGGTCGCGGTACGGGTTGGCGGGGAGCCCGGTGAAGGCGGTGCGGCACCGCCGCAGCTCCCCGCCCGTCCTGCCGTCCCACGCGGTGGTCACGAAGAGCACGTCGAGGTCGGGCCCGCCGAAGGCGCAACTCGTCACATCGGTGGCCGGCACCTCCACGGTCAGGTCGTGACCGCCGCCGGGCCGCAGCCGCGCTCGTCGGGGCTCCAGCCGATGCCGTTGGAGATCGTCACCCCGTCGAGGAGGCGTTCCCACCCGCGATCGGGGTCCATCCGGTACAGGTTGCCCGCCCGCGGGGTGTCGTCCTCGGCCTTCGTCCCGGCGAAGAACCGCCCGGCGCGGTCGCACGCGCCGTCGTTCATCCGGTCGCCCGGCCGCTCGTCGGCGGTCACCGCCGCCACCACCTCGAGCTTTCCGCCGTTCACGGCCTCGGGGAACATCGGTACAGCGGTTAACGCCAAGCCGGTGATCATGGTCCGTCTGCGGCGGCACCACGTACGCGTCCCGGTCCACCGCACCCTGCGGCAGGTCGGGGTTGGCGTAGACCGCCAGTTGCGGCAGCGTGGACAGCCGTTCCTTCTCCGTCTTGCGCTTCGCGGTGTTCAACAGCCGAGCGGCCATGAGGACCTGGAACAGGTCCAGGGCCTCGTCGATCGCCTTCGCCTCCAGGTGGCGCATCCCCGCGGTGAGCATCGCCGTGCGCTTGGGCTCCGCCGCCCGCTCCAGCGCGCGGGCGAACGCCGTCCCGGTCGTCCACGTCGGCGGGCGGCGCAGCCGCTCCAGCTCCGAGAACCGCGAGCCCTCCGGCGTTTCAGCGTCGCCACCAGATCGCCCGGCAGCGCGAGGTCCACACGGCGGGCGGACCCCGCGACCGTGGCGTGCAGCCGCTTCTCCGCCGACCGCGCGGGCCTCCGACACCTGCCGGGCCAGCACCGACACCCCCGGCAGCAGCACCCGGTGACGGCGTAGCCAGCCCACCGCCTGGTTGAACAGCGCCACCGGCCCCTCGGCGTGCGTCCACGCCCGCCCGTGCAGGAACGTGCGGAACCGCCGCGACCACTCCGCATCCTCGTACTCGTGGTACTCGTAGGCGTCCCGGATCTCCCACGCGTGCTCGTACGCCGTCGGCTTACGCTCGGTGTACCGCTTCACGCACGAGACGTGCTCGACGCCGAGCTGCACGGCCAGATGCTCGACCACGACCCACGGCACGTCCAGCGGGTCATCTGGGAGGAACCGGCCGATGTAGCGCACGGTGCACATCTGGAGAGCGAACTCAAGCCGACCGTGGTCCCCGCGCCGCTTCGCGATCAGCTTGCGGTCCTCGTCGTCCAGGAAGAAGAACCGCTCCAGCTCAGGCCGGGTCGGCTCCTCGTTGAACTTGCCATACGAAGCCGCTTGATCGTCGGTCAGGAACTCCACTGGCATGAGCACGAAGCTATCGGCGTCCGATGCTGATCACGGATCTTCCGCCGAACCTCGCCGCTGCGCCTATCGCCTGTGCTGAAGGTTGTCCCGTGAGGGCCATGCTGTGGAGGCGTGCAACGCCGAGCATGGCCTGAGAAGGCTCAGCCACTGGACGGCAGGCAGATCATCGCGCGTCCGAGGCCCCGATGAAGCTGGGATCGCTGCGCACCGACCGCGTTCGGATGGGTGAGCGCCGGGACAGCAGCCATCCCATCAGCGCGGCGGCGAGGCCGGCCAGGCCGGCCGCCGCGAAGCCGCCTGCCGGTCCGGACGTGTCGATCGCCCCGCCGACGATCGGGACGCCGAGGGCGAAGCCCGCGGCCAGCGCCGAGGACTGCAAGCCTGTCGCCTCACCGCGCACACTCGCGGGTGCGAGCCGGCTCACGGCGTCGGACAACGCGGAAAGAGTCGGTGCGGCAAGCAGCCCCGCGCCGCAGCCTGCCACACACAACCAGCGCCAGTCGTGGGCCAGTCCGGCGGGAATGGTCACCAGCCCGAGCAGGCCGAGCAGCAGCCAGGTGGGCAGCGGTCGCGGGAGCGCGCCGTACAGAAGCCCGCCGGCGATGGAGGCCGCGCCGTACACGGCCACCACGACGGCGGCCCAGGAGACCTGGCCGGCTTCCTTGAGAGTGGCCACGATGGCCAGGTCGGTACCGTTGAGCACGATCGTGGCGCCGAACGCCATCACCAGCACCGCGATCATTCTCGGGCCCAGCCACTCCCTGCGACGGGGGCGGTCGGCTGGGTCGGCCGGCGCCTCGTCCTCGGCCCGCAGCGGGGGGTTGAGCAGGGCGATCCCCGCTCCGCCCGCCACGATCGCAGCGCCGACGCCCCAGGCCACCACGCCGGAGGACAGTTGTGCCGCGCAGAGGATCACGATCGGCGGGCCCACTATGTAGGACAGCTCGCCCTGTACCGCTTCCAGCGCGAAGGCGGCCCGGCGCTGTCCCGCCTTCGTCATCGCGGCGATCGCCTGCCTGGTCACCGTCGGGGCCGGCACCATCAGCAGACCTGCTACGAAGGCGGCGGCCAGCAGCGTCGGGTACGGCAGTACCGCGACGCTCAGCCAACACGCGACCTGAACCACGACGGTGATCAGCAGCACGATACGCGCACCCCGCCGGTCGATCATGCGGCCCAGCAGCGGACCGCCCAGCGCCAGACCGGTGGTCATGGCCGCCGCGGCTCCTCCCGCTGCCGCGTAGCTCATGTGCAGGCCCAGAACGACGTACATGGTCAGCGCCATCCCGGAGGCCGTGATCGCGGTGCGGGCGAGCAGCGAGACGCCCAGCAGCGATGCCATCCCGGGCACGGCGAGCACCTGTCGGTATCGAGTCACCCGCGTGACGCTAGCTCCAATCATCTGGCGATAGGAAGTGGCCATATGATTGGAGTCGATATAATGGATTCTTATGGCCAGGGATCTAGAGATCGTACTGCTGCGGTCGTTCGTCACCGCTGTGCGGGCGGGCAGCATCAGCCGCGCCGCAAGCGCGCTGGGGCAGAGCCAGCCCGCGCTCAGCCAGCAGTTGCGCAAGCTTGAGAACACCGTCGGTAGCCCCCTGCTCCTCCGGTCCACGACCGGCGTCTCGCCGACCCGCGCGGGTGACGAACTCCTGCCATACGCGGAGCGCATCCTCTCGCTCTCCGCGCAGGCACTCACCGAAGCCGGCCGCGCCCTGACCGGCCACTGCGGCGTCGGGTTGCTCGAAGACCTCGCCGCGTCCCAGCTTCCGCAGGCCCTCGCCGACCTCGCCCGGCTGCATCCAGGCGCGACGCTTGAGGTGCTCAGCCTCTCCGGCGACGCGAGGCGCGAGGCGTACGACGCGGGACGCGTCCACCTCGTGCTCGACGAGGCGGCGGACGTTCCCGGCCGGCCGCGCTGGACGGTGCGCCGACCGCTGGTCTGGGCGGTCGGCCAGGGTGTGGACTTGGCTGCCGATCCGCTACCCGTGGTGCTGTTCTCGGGCCCGTGCACATGGCGTGCGTCGGTGCTGGAAGGGCTGGAAGGTGCCGACCGCCGCTGGCGGGTGGCGTTCGAGAGCAACAGTCTCGTCGGTGTGCTCGCCGCGGTGCGGGCCGGGCTCGGCGTTACGGCGGTGCTGCCCGGGAATCTCGAACCGGCCATGGCGTGCCACGACGCGGACGCCCTGCCCAGCCTGCCGGACATCGAACTCGGCCTGGCCAGGCACCCGCGGACCGAAGGCGATCCGCTGGTCGATGCCGTGGAGACCGCGCTACGACGCATGGTCTGAGCGGCGCCGCCCTCTGCCCGTCGAGTGCCGTTCGAATCTGACCAATCCACTGAGCCATTCCGCGCAAGAGTTGATTACTGGCGGTTGTCATGTGGTGCGGGCGTGGTCAAAGTGCAAGATGGCCAGTGCTGCGGCGACGATCTTCCCTATCTGCCATGGGCCGAGGCTGACGTTGCGTAGAGCTGGACGCCTGTTCGAGGAACGGACAAGGCCGTGAGGATCGCCGGCGGTGGCCGGGCTCGCAGGCGCAGGTGCCTCGCGAGGTGTCGTCAGTGGCAGGTCACCTGATAGGCCAGTTCGGGGATGTGTCGTTGCCATTCGGCAGGGGACAGGCCGCCGTCCCGGCGGCAGATCACGGCGGTGGCGGCGCCGGGATCGACGGTGATCTCGCGTAAGGACCCATCGGCGGATGAAATCAGCAGAGCCGTCCGGTTGAATGCCACGGCCGGGACGGACGGGGTGTTGAAGCTGATCGGTGCGGCGATTCGCTGATATCCCCGCCAGTCCCATAGCTGAATGCCGAACTCGCCTTCGCTGGCGACGGTGGCGAGCAGTCCGGCCTGCGGGTAAGGGACAAGAGCGTTGATCGATGCGGTGTGCGCGGTCTGCGGCGGGCCCTGGGGCCTGCGTAACTCCCTGTCCCAGAACGTCAAACGCCCATCCATGTCGCCGATCGCGGCCATGTTCTCGATGAAGAGAATCTCTCCCTCAGCGCGGGCGTCGGATGAGTGCTGGCGTATCTCTCCGGTGGCCGTATCGACCAGGATTCGCCCCTTGCTGGATCCGTCCACGAACAACCGGCGCCCGTCCGGCTCGAAGGTCGGAGGCCCTGCTCCCGCTTCGGAGACGGTCCGGATCCATCTTCGAGCTCTCACGTCCCACAGCTCCAGGTCGTCGAAATCCAGGTCGTCGACCACCTCTCCGTCATCTGGGTTCGCGCTGGAGGGGACGACCGCGACGGTTCTGCCGTCGGGGGAGAAGGCCAAGGACAAGACGCCGACGGCTCCCGGCCTCCGGACGCGCAATACGCCGATGCTGCGGCCGTTCGTGGCGTCCCACAAGGTCACCACGGGGGACGCGGGGTGAGTGAGCGCCAGCGTGCGCCCATCGGGGCTGAACACCGGGGCGTACGCCGTCTCCGTAGGGCCGTCCTCAGGGAGATCGTCGACGGGTAGCGGGTCGCTCACGGGTTTCCGCGCGGCGACATCCCAAAGGCGCACCTCCGGCTTGCCTTTTCGGTGATTCGTCGTCACCAGGAGGCGGCCGTCGAGGCTGAGCAGCCGCTTGTCGCCGCCCGGAGCGAGCATCTCGGGGTGGGTGTAGGGGGAGATGTCCAGGACGTTCACCGTGCCGAACTTGCCGATCACCCGGAGAAGGCGGGCATCCGGCGAGATACGGGGAGCGGCTCCCACAGCGTCAGGGGGAAGCGGGGCTCTCATCAGCAGTGTGCCGTCGTCCGTCCGCCACAGGGTCACCCGCCCCTCAGCCTGCGTCCCCACCAGAAACCGGCCGTCGGGGCTGAACTCCACACGCTCGGAAGCCGGAAGCAGTGGGCGTGTGCCCTCCTTGCCCGAGGAGATGTCGAACAGCCGGATACCGTCGTTGGTGGAGACGGCCAGATGTTTGCCATCTGGACTGAACACGCCTTCCGTGGCGGTTCCTGGTAGCCAGCGGGCCCGGAGCGGCTTGCGATTCTCGAGGTCCCAGAGCTCCACTTGCCGCCCCGGGCTCGTCCCGTTGCCGGGAGACAGCGGGGTGGTCGTCAATTCATCGGCTTCCGCCGGGATGACCAGGGCCAGCCGGCCGTCCGGGCTGATGGCGCTGACCGGCTCGTCGAGCACGCGTGTCCGGTTCGCGATGCTCCAGGCCTCGTTCCTGCCGTCGTAGATCCCGATGAGAAAGCGGCCGTCCGGGCTGAACTCCTCAGGGTCGAGGTGGGGGAATGCCACGCCGAGGTGAGTCAGGCCTCCGGCGCCGACGGTCCACAGCTGTGCGTTGGTCCCGTCGTCCACCGCCACCGTGCGGCCGTCAGGACTCCACATCAGCTGCGAGACGTCCTGGCCCGTCCATCGGGCGCTCGCGATCTCCTTCTTCGTGGCCAGGTCGAGCACGCGCAGGGCGCCCGGTTCGGTTGCTGTACCGGGTGTGAAGACGGCCAGCCTGGTGCCGTCCACGCTGAGCCCATGCACCAAATCTGTGGTTTTGTACGGGGTGGTGACGACGTCCACCAAGGGCATCGCCATCGAGTCGATCAGCTCGCTCCTGGCCTCGGGGACCGGGGCGATCCGCCAGGCCGCGGCGCTCAGGCGGCGGGCCAGCTTCGGGTCGCTCAGTCGCAGGGCGGCGGCGCGCCGGGCGGTCAGCCGGGCGGTCGCCTCCTGCAGCCGGTCGTCGGCCAGGCCCGCCTGCCGGGTGGCGACGGCCGCCGCGATCACGGAGGCGATCAGCGAGACCACCATGACGACCGAGACGGCGACCCGGACCCGTGAGGTGCGCCGGGCCAGTGCCGCGCTCGCCTGCACGAAGTCCCGTTCCAGGGGCGTGAGATCGTCCCGGTCACCCGGCTCGAGCAACAGCTTGCCGACGACGGCCAGGCGGGTGCCCCGGTAGAGAAGCCCGGCATCGCGGCCCTGCGCCTGCCAGGCTGTGGCCGCGTCGGTCAACTGCCGATGGGCGCGCAGCCGGTCGCGTCCTTCGTCCACCCATCCACGCAGTCGCGGCCACGACTCGATCAAGGCCTCGTGCGCGAGCTGCACGGTGTCCTGGTGCAGCGTGAGCAGCCTGGCCCCGGCCAACTGCTCGAGGACCAGCCCGGTGTCCGCCTCCCCGAACGGGTCCAGCTCCGCCCGGGCAGCGGGACGACGGGTGTCCTGGGCCTGCTCACCCGGCTGGATCAACCTCAGCAGGACCCGCCGGGCGATCCTCGCCTGCGCCGGCGACAGGCCGGTATAGAGCTCCTCCGCGCTGTGGCTGATCGCCCCATGGACTCTGCCCACGCTCTCGTAGGCGTCCAGGGTCAGCATCTTCCCCGTACGGCGGCGCCAGACCTCCCGCAGCGCGTGCGACATCAGCGGCAGCGCCCCCGGCTCGTCGGCGACATCGGCGACGATCGCCGCTGTCAGCGCCCGCTCCACCGTCAGGCCCTCGGCGATGGCCGGCCGGACGATCGCTTCCCTGAGCTCGTCGGGGTGCATCGGCCCCACCAGCAGATTGGCCTCGCGCAGCGCTGCGGTGAGCTCGCGGTGCTCGGCGCAGCGCCCGTAGAAGTCGGCGCGCACCGCGATCACCACCCGCATCCGGCTCTGCGCCTCCCGCGCGCTGAGCAGCAGGTCGATGAACCGCCCGCGCTCGCCCGCGTCCTGGCAGAGCGTGAACACCTCCTCGAACTGGTCAACCACGATCAGCGCGTCGGAGTCGTCCTCGCCCGGGAGGAGCCGGTCGGCGTGCCGCATCGGATGCTCGCCCGGTGTGAATATCAGGCTCTGCCCGAAAGATTCGCCCGAGGGCGCCGTCTCCCGGCGTGCGGCGGGTACGAGCCCGGCGCGCAACAGGGACGACTTGCCGCTGCCCGAAGGGCCGAACACCGCGGCGAACCGATGCCGTCGAAGCAGCTCGTGCAATTCCTCGACGAGCCGATCCCGTCCGAAGAAACGACCGGAATCGTGCGTGTCGTACGACGCCAGGCCCAGGTA
>NZ_JBITHZ010000078.1:0-18478 GCF_044458585.1 Nonomuraea sp. NPDC050451 | reverse complement strand
TGAGGCCCACACCAGCCGGCCCGCAGGGTCGGCCAGCAGTTGCACGTTCATCCCGTGTTGCTTGTGTTTGCCGCTGTAGTACGGCCGCTCGTCGGCGAGGCGGTCGATCGGGATGAGGGTGCCATCCAGGATGGTGTAGGCCAGCCGGGACGCCCGCTCGGCGGCGGCGTGCACGTCGTCGGCCAGCTCGGCGAGCAGGTTCACGCTTTCGCGGATGTAGCGCCAGGCCGTGGTGGTGCCGATGGCGAAGCCGGCCGCCAGGCGGGCGTAGGTGTCGCCATTGCGCAGGTGGGCCAGGACCAGCAGGGCTTGCTGGGCCGGGTCTAACTTCCGCCACCGGGAGCGCCGTTCGACCCGCCGGATGCGGATGAGCTCGGCCAGGCGGATCAGGGTGTGGTTGGACAGTGGAATCGAGGCACGGTAAGACAGCAACGAGGCTCCCGGTTGGGGCATCGGATCTTGGTCGACTGCTGTCTTATCGGGAGCCTCCTCTCATCCGCCACCGCTTCCCACAGACCCATCCTGACCAGTGCCGTCACGATGGAAAGAGCTCAGTGAGGGGGGTCGCGCCCGGTGCCTGTCTGACGGTGGACCGCGACGGACGAACTGCCCACGAGAGACGCTGGTGGAGGCCACCGGCTATGGAAACATCCCGATCGGCGGGCGCCACCCGCCTGTTAGGGGAACTTACAGAAGCCGTGGCGGCGCGTACGCGCTCCGGCGGCGTGGTGCACTGCGACCTGTCAGGAGGGCTCGACTCGACTCCGCTGTGTTATCTCGCGGCAAAGGGGCCGGCCGAGGTCATAGCGCATACCGGTTACAACGACGACCCAGGCGGAAGAAACGATCTGACTTATGCTCGGATAGCGCTCCGAGTGATGCCGGGTGTGCGGCACTTCATCTATTCGTGGGACGATCAGCCTGAGTTCTTCGGCGGTTTGATGTCGGCTTCGTATTGTTTGGACGAGCCGACGCAGATGCATCTTGCCGGCCCCCGGACAGAAGTCTATGTGGCCAACGCGCGAAGTCGTGGTGCACGTGCGTACATCACCGGGGACGGCGGGGATCATCTTCTGCACCCGCTCCCGTCCGCGAGCCACACGTTGTTCCGGTCAAATCCGCTGGCGGCATGGCGAAGAATACGCAGGTTTCAACAGCTGGAAGCATGGCCGATGGGTGACACGGTTAGAAGCCTGCTCGACAACCGCCCCTATCGCGCCTGGCTGAGCGACCAGGTCAGCAACCTGCGCCCCTTGGAGTTCAAGAAGACGATCCGGTCCTTGGACTGGGACCTGCGCATTTCTCTCCCCCGCTGGTTGACCCGTGATGCCGTCGACCTGATCACAAGCCGCCTCCGGGAACTGGCAGCCGACGTGGAGCCCTTGGGGGCCGGCCGGGCCCTGCACGGCCAGTATGCGATGGTGCTCGACGGCAGCCGCATCCTGCGCGGCGCCCAGCAGATCGCCTCTGCTCAGCAGGTCGCGCTGGAATCGCCATTCTTCGACGACCGTGTCATCGAGGCGTGCTTCTCCGTTCGCCTGATGGAGCGCCCGACGCCTACGGAGCTCAAACCCCTCATGAAGCTGGCCATGCGCGGTCTGCTCCCGACAGAGTTTCTGGCCAGGACCGGATACGAAACGGGAGGGGCGCAGGCCGCGCGAGGGCTGGCCAACCACTGGGACGAGATCCTGGAACTGTGCGAGGAGTCAGGGCTGTCGTCGACCGGCCTGGTCGACATGCGACTGTTTCGCGATTTGTGCCGTCCCGCGCTGTATCGCGAGCGTGACGCCGCGCTCGACGCCACCATCAATTGCGCCGCCTTCCTCCAGGCGCAACGAAAATTCTCGTCGAAATCAGCGTCCGCGTACTCCATTTCCTGACTCGTCCGGATTGGAAATCCAATGTTCGCGTTACATGACGACGTTTCGCACGCGACCACGGACTACGGCATCGTGCTGCTCGACGAGCGAAGTGGCCAGTATTTTCATCTCGATGCCACGAGTGGCCTGATCATCGATCTTCTCAATGCTGGACTCGGTGTCGACGCTGCGGTCCGGAACTTGACCGATCGGTTCGATGTCGACCAGGACCGCGCCAGGAACGACATTCTCGCATTAATCAAATCCTTGGGCGAGAAGGGGCTCCTCAAATCATGACCTTCAGCCGCGATGGGGATCGGCCGGTATCGGCCAGGACGCGGGCCGCCGCATGCTTCGCCGAGGGTCTTGCTCACCTCGTGGCACGACTGCCTCCCAGACGCATCCGAATGCTCCTCCGCGTGCTGGGGAAGGGGGCACGGCCCGCACGAAATGACGAAGTCGCCCATGTCCGAACATGTCTGCTCTCGACCCGTATCCGTCTCCGTGGCGTCGAGGCCTGCCTGCCGCGCTCCCTCGCCGTGGTGTTGCTCTCTCGGATGCGCGGTGCTCAGGCGACGTGGTGCGTCGGAGTCCTGAGATCGCCCCCCTTTCTCGCGCACGCCTGGGTCGAGGCCGACGGGGAGATGGTCGGCGAGCACCTGGACAGTATGCAATTCGTCCGACTTCTCGCTGCCGGCCCGTCGGCGAGAGGTCCACATCGGCCCGATTCCCCTGAGGAATCGAATGCTCCCGGCGGGCAAGCACTCGCCGGGACCGCCCGATACAGGCCGGCGGCCGCATCGGGCGGAAATTCATCGGGAGGAGGTGAAATCAATGGACAAGCGCTATGAGACGCCCACGGTCACCGAGTTGGGCGAGTTCGCTGCCGAGACCGGGATCTTCGGTGTGCGGAACTGGGAGGAAGTTGACGCGGTCAAGGACTGCTGGCACCCGTTCTGCTGATGCCGGGCATCAGTAGCTGAAATGGCAGTTCGAGCAGATCGTGAGGTATACGACGAGGCGCTCCTCACCTCTCGTATACCTCACGATCTCACGAAGATCAGGGGAACATGATGGGTGAGGGATCGGCGAGGTGGGTGCTCGCATTCGACGACTACTGCGCTCAATGCCGCAGGGTGGCGGATGCTGTCGCACAATCGTGCGATGGACGGGTGGACACGATCTCGCTCTCCCATGACGACGTGAAGATCTGGTGCAAGAAGGCTCTGGGGCGCGACTGCCCGTGGCGGCCGCTGCTGGTCGAGGTATCCCCGAACGGGATCCGCCTCTGGACAGGCCTTCCGCTCATGTTTGTGCTCTGTCGCAGGATCGGGCCACGAGGTGCGATGCGGCTCCTCCAGGCCCTGAGCAGGCTCGATAGCGCGAATGCCGATGCACAAACCCCCGTCGGCCCCATATCTTCCATGACCAGTCTGCTGAAGCTCTCCCGGCGACTCCTGCGCAAGAAGGGCGCCGACGTGACCCCCGAAGTCGTGGAGATGCGCGCCTGGCTTGACGAGAACAAGGACGTGCTTCCCCGAACGTATGACGACATCGTGGCGCACCCGGTCGCCTATCGGCGGATGATCTATTCACAGCTCTCGGTCGAGGAGAAGGCGGCTCTCATGAGAGACCGCCTTGCGCATTACGTACATGAGCACCCCGGCCTGTCCGCTCAGCAGAGCACGGCCATCAGCACTGCCCGTGCGATATTCGGCGATCCGTCTCTGGTGGCGAATCCGCGCGACGTACAGGTCCGCGCGCAGCTTGACCGGGCGCGTCACGCCGTGACGAATGCCTTCGGGGAAGACGAAGCCATGGTGATCCTCACCATGTTCGGCCCACCCGACTGATCCTCAGGCCGCCTGAACCCGGCTCAGCATCTGTTCGGAAGAGAGTGCAGGCGGCTTTCACCGGCTCGAGATCGAGCCCACAGATACGGATGACGTGCGTCCTCCGCCGCTCAGCGGAGTGGTCGGGACGAAGGGAATGCCATGCCACACGACCGACCGGAAGGCACGACCGAACCAGCGGGGAAGGTCCCGCTGAGCGCGCTGCTTGCCTATTTACGACCGCATCGCAACATGCTGCTGATCGGCGCGCTGCTATCGGTGGCGGGCAGTAGCGCGACGCTGGTCATACCGCAGGCGGCCGAGTACATCGTGAACGCCTTCGGCTCCGGTCGGCCCATTGCCGGGCCGCTGATCGCGCTCTCGGTCGCCGCCATTTTCGGTGTGGCGGTCATGGCGTTCGGGACGTACCTGATGGAACGTACCGGTGAAGGCGTCGTCTATGACGCGCGCCGCAACCTGGTGGGTCGCATGCTGCGGCTCAAGATGGCCGATGTGGACCGGCTCAGGCCAGGTGACCTGCTGTCCAGGGTGACCAGTGACACCACGTTGTTGCGAACCGTACTGACCAACGGCCTTATCGAGTCGCTCGGCTCGTCGTTCATGCTGGTCGGCGCGGTTGTCGCGATGGTGGTCAAGGATTTCATCCTGTTTTTGGTCACCCTGCTGGTGCTGATCGTGGTCGGCGGCATCGTGGGCCTGCTCATGCCGAAGATTCGAAGAGCACAGTTCAAGGCGCAGGAAGCGGTCGGTGAGATGGGCGCCAGGCTGGACCGCGCGCTGCAGGCATACCGGACCGTCAAGGCCAGTGGCGTCGAAGCCCGCGAGATCGAATCGGTGGTGAGCGCCGCCAGGCAGGCTCGCGACCGGGGTGTTCAGGTGGCCGTCTGGGGCTCGCTGGCGGGGGTGTCCACCTGGGTGGCCTTCCAGGGGGCATTCGTGGCCGTGTTCGCGATCGGCGGTGTCCGGGTGGCCTCGGGTGCCATGACCGTCGCCGAGCTCGTCGCCTTCTTCCTCTACCTGTTCTTCATGGTCATGCCGATCAGTCAGATCATCCAGAGCACGATCCTGGTCCAGAACGGCTTGGCTGCGCTCAAGCGCATCAACGAGATCCAGGAGCTGCCCGCCGAACCGCTGGGCTCCACCCGACCCACCCGGGCAGAACCTCTGGGTGTCACCTTTTCCGACGTCACCTTCCGGTACGGCGACGACCGTCCGGTTGTGCACGATCGCACCACCTTCGAGGTGCCCCCTGGCGGCCTGACCGCCTTGGTCGGCCCCTCCGGAGCCGGCAAGTCTACCGTCTTCGCCCTGCTGGAACGCTTCTACGAGCATCAGAGCGGCACCATCACCGTCGGCGGCCGTGATATCCGCGAGTGGCCGCTGGACGAGTTGCGCGCCGTCTTGGGCTACGTCGAGCAGGACGCCCCCGTCCTGGCGGGGACACTTCGGGAGAACCTGTTGTTCGCGGCTCCCGATGCCACCGAGGAGGAGATGCACGCCGCGCTCGCCCTTACTCGCCTGGACGACCTGGCCGCCCGCCTGCCCAAGGGATTGGATACCGCCGTCGGCCATCGCGGTGTGCTGCTGTCCGGTGGTGAGCGCCAGCGGGTGGCGATCGCCAGGGCGCTGCTGCGCAAGCCCCGACTGCTGCTGCTGGATGAGGCCACTTCTCAACTGGACGCGGTCAACGAGCTACGGCTGCGGGAGGTGATCGCCGAGGTGGCGCGCGAAACCACGGTTCTGGTCATCGCACACCGGCTGTCCACCGTGGCCAACGCCGATCGCATAGCGGTCATGGAGGGCGGACGGATGCGAGCCGTGGGCACCCATGACGAGTTGGTCGGATCGGACTCGCTCTACCGGGAGCTGACCACTACCCAGTTCCTCACGCCCGGGGTGACGGGCCGCGCAGTCGGCGTGGGGAGGAGTACCGGTGAGGACGGCGTTCAGTGAGGATGAACGCCAGTCGCGGGCGCGTCATCGACCCCCGCGTCGCGCAGGGGCGCAAGAGCCCGTCCCTGACCCCGTACTCCGCACGCGCCGAGGAGGAACTGCATGCAGAACGAGGATCTCGTTGGGCCGCTGCGCACGCTCCTGGAGGAGATTGCGGCTCCGGAGCAGTGGAGGCTCCGCGTCGAGTCATTCTGGTGCTATGTGGAGCCGCCGGGCTACGCGTGGCGATTACAGGGCTGGAAGCTGCACGTCTCGGCCATCGTGGCCTCGGCGCCGCAGGTGCTGGCGAACGCGACACGCGTGCTGGTGGCCAACCGAGCCTGTTTCAAGTTCGCCAAGGGTTCGACCCAGGTCGCCGAGCTGACCTCTATGCGCTACCCGCGAGCCGGCGGCGGCAAGTTCATCACCGTCTATCCCGATGACGATCGGCACTTCCGGGTGCTGATCGAGGAATTGCACCGGGTCACCGAGGGACTGGCCGGGCCCGTCGTACTCTCCGACCGCCCCTATCTCCCCGGCAGCCTGGTCCACTACCGGTACGGCGGGTTCACCGGGACGATGACCAGGCTGGACGACGACGGCTTCTACGTTCCCATGCTCGTGGGCCCCGACGGCTCCTGGGTGGACGATCGGCGCCAGGCGTGGTTCTCGCCCCCGCCGTGGGCGCCGTCCCCGCTCCCGCTCGCTCCCCCGCTGAAGCCGCCGCGAGAGCACGGCGGGCCGGTCCTGATCGGCGGCCGCTTCCACGTGCACGAGGCGATCCGCCACTCCCATCGGGGCGGCGTGTACCGGGCCCTGGACGAGGAGACCGGGCAGTCGGTGATCCTTAAAGAGGCGCGACCGCACGTCGCCGACGCCCGGACCTGGCTGTGCCATGAGGCGGACATGCTGGAGAGACTGGCGCCCCTGGGCCTCGCCCCGCGCGGGGTGGCGCTGCTCGACTATCAAGATCATCTGTTCCTGGCCCAGGAGGAGATTCCGGGGTGTTCGCTCCGCCAGTGGGTGGAGGAGCGGTCACGCGAGAGGGCCGACCGCCGCCCGCCACCGGCCGACACGCTGACCCTCGCCCAGCGCCTCATGGATGCCGTGGCGCAGGTGCACGACGCCGGCGTGGTGCTGCGCGACCTGAGTCCGGGCAACGTCGTGGTCCTCCCGGACCTCACCCTCCGGTTCGTGGACCTGGAGTTCGCGGCCGAGCCGGACGAGCGGGCGGCCAGGGTCGCCACCCCTGGTTACACGGCGCCGGAGCAGGCCGATGCGGGCACGGCCGAGGTGGCAGCCTCGCAGGCGGCCGACCTCTACAGTCTCGGCGCGTGCCTGCTGTTCCTCTGCGGCGGCAACCATCCGGTGCTCCCGCCCGAGGACGACCCGGCGCGCCCGCTCGGCGAGCGTATGGACCTGCTGGTCCGTACCGCCATGCACGGCAATCCGTCCCTGCTGCGGCTGGCCCCCGCGGTCCTCGGGCTGACGGCCGCGGATCCGGCCGCACGATGGAGCCTCGGCCGCGTCCGGGCCTCGCTCGGGAACGGCGGGCCCCGACCGGGTCCCATCGCCACCCTCGCCCCAGAGGAGCAGGAGAGCCTGCTGCACGACCTGCTGGACCACACCGTGGAGCGCATGACCCCCGGCGGGAGACATCTATGGCCGCCGACGTTGTACGAGAATCGCACCGGCGACCCCGGCAACGTCCACACCGGCGCAGGGGGCGTCGTGGCAGTGCTCGACCGGGCGGTGCGCGTCCTGGGCGGCGAGCACAGGCGGGCGGCCCTCGCCGAGGCGGCCCGCTGGCTGGACGAGGAACTGCAGCGAGAGCCCCGGATCCTGCCCGGACTGTTCTTCGGCCGGTCGGGCTCCGCCTGGGCGCTGTACGAGGCCGCGCGTACGCTGGGTGATGACCAGATGGCGGGGCGGGCGCTCTCCTACGCCAAGCGGGTGCCCCTCCGCTGGCCCGTCCCCGACTACACCCACGGCACGGCGGGTGCGGGAGTCGCGCAGCTCGCCCTGTGGCGGGCCACGGGCCAGGAGGAGTTCCGGGCACGAGCCGCGTTCTGCGCGGAGGCACTGGCGGAGAGCTGCGACCTGCGGGGAGGGGAGCCGTTGTGGCCGATCCCCGAGCGGGCGGGCGCCGGTTTGGGCAGCGTCACCCACTACGGCTTCGCGCACGGCGTCGCCGGGATCGCCACTTTCCTGCTGGCAGCCGGCGAGGCCCTGGCTGAGCCGCGATACACGGAGATCGCCGTGGCCTGTGGCGAGATGTTGTGCTCCCGGGCGCAGCCGCTCGGCGACACTGTCCGCTGGCCGGTCGGCCCCACCAGTGACGGTCCGGAAGGGCAGGTCACCGCGTGGTGGTGCAACGGCTCCGGGGGCATCGGTGCCTTCCTCATCCGGCTGTGGCGAGTGACCGGCGAGGCCCCTTTCCGCGACGCCGCCGAACGCGCGGCAACCGCGGTCCTGAACGAGAGATGGCTGGTCAGCCACATTCACTGCCATGGCAACGCGGGCAACGGCGAGCTGCTCATCGACCTGGCCGCCCTGCTGGGCGACGAACGCCACCTCACCCGGGCCGCCGAGATCGCGGCCTGCGTCTACGGTGGTCACGTGCGCGAGGGCGGACGCAAGATCATCCCGCCCCAGGTCACACCGGGACTGTCCTACAGCTACAACATGGGTCTCGCCGGGATCATCGGTTTCCTACTGCGCCTGCGATATGGAGGCCGCCGCTGGTTCATGCCCGATGTTTTTTCCCTCGATGTACCGGCCAACCCCGTCAAGGAAGGGAGGTGACGCAATGACTACCGACGTCGCGGCGCTACAGGAACTCACCGCCCAGGAGGGCGACGACGTTCAGGTGAACGCGGTCTGCTGCATAACCTGGACCATTCCCGGCTGCGGGATGTCCTGGGTGTCCACGTAGGGCACCGTTCCCGCCGGAGGAGCGAGGGGCCCACCCCAGCTCCTCCGGCGGTTTCGCGCAGCACGAAGACCAGCACATACAGCCGTTACCGCGCCTCCGCCGTCGCCAAGCGCTCCGAGGCCACTCGTATCGCGCTGATCGATGCAGCTCGGCGCCTGTTCGTCGCCAAGGGATACTTCGCCACCGGACCCGAGGAAATCGTCGCCGAAGCCCAAGTAGGGACCAGAGGGGCGCTCTATCACCACTTCAGCGACAAGAAGGCGCTGTTCCATGCGGTGTTCGAAGCCGTCGAAACCGATCTGCGCGGCCGACGCCGTCCACCTGGACCCCGCCGATCTACCGGCCTATGCCGGAAGCTGTTCGACTCCCCCCGAGACCTCTTCCTGGCGCGCTCAGGACCCGCTCAACGCGGTCGCTGACAGCCTCACCAATCGCAGTCCTTCCAGGCTTTGACCTGCTCTCGAAGAGTGGTTCGCCGGTGATCGCCATATGCCATGCCTACATGTAGTACAACGGCCTCTGCAGCGACATGGCGTCGAGCCGGGTCCGTTGCGATCGATTGGGTAAATGCCCGGTTTATGTCCGGGTAGCGCCCTGGTTAGCGGATGGCCTGATCTTCACAATCGTGCCGTGAACCTCCAGCGGATCATTCGGTCCTTACACATCACGACCCTCTCCCTCCTGATGGTCGCCTCCTCCGCAGTGCTCTGGGCAGGGGCGACGCCGGCCCAGGCCGTCAAGGGCGCCGGCCCGGTGGCCGACGGTACGTACGGTTTCGTGGCGAAGGTGAGCGTCGGCGAGACGCACAGCTGCACCGGAGCCCTCGTCAGCCCGCAATGGGTGATCACCGCCACCAGTTGTTTCGCCTCCCAAGGGCAGTCCGTCACGAGCGGAGCGCCGAAGACGGCGACGACGGTGACGGTCGGCAGGACGGATCTGTCCGGTACGAGCGGGCGGGTGCTGCCCGTGGAATGGATCCACCCGCACCGCGACCGGGACATCGTGCTGGTCAAGCTGGCGCTGCGGGCAGTCGGCATCACACCTGCCGTGGTCGGCTCCGCCGTTCCTGCCGCGGGGGACGCGCTGCAGGTCGTGGGCTATGGACGAACGGCTGAGCAGTGGGCGCCCAACCGGGTGCATGCCGCGCCGGTCGTGGCGGGGGCCGTGGACGCCGGCTCGTTCGGCTGGACCGGGGCGAACGGCAGTGACGTGAGCGCCTGTCAGGGGGACGCGGGCGCGCCGGTGCTGCGCACGAGCGGGGACCGCGCGGAGCTCGTCGGGCTCAGCTCCGGCGCGGGCCAGGGAGGCTGCCTGGGCGCGGCCGGCGACGGGGCGCGCGGGGGAGATGCGGCGCGGGTGGACGACCTGGCGAGCTGGATCCGCACGGTCGCGATCGAGCCCACCACGTCCTTCGCACAGTACGGCGGCAGCGTGACCGGTATCGGCGGCTATGACCTGAAGGACAACCGTGATCAGGCGGTGGCCTTCGATTACGACCATTCGGGAAAGCTGGATCACCTGCTGCTCTACCGTCCGGGCTCGCAGATCGTCTTCATCGTCAAGCGGGGGACGGACGGCACCTACGCCCCGGTCTTCTCCTCGACCACTGGTATCGGTGGCTATGACCTGAAGGACAACCGGGACCGCATCATCGCCTTTGACTACAGGGGTTCGGGAAAGCTGGACCATCTGCTGCTCTACCGTCCGGGCGGGCAGACGGCCTGGATTCTCGAGCACGGTGCGGGCAACACGTTCAAAGCCGTTTTCCACAGCTCGGCCGGCATCGGCGAATATGACCTGGAGAGCGCCGAGGACCAGATCATCGCCTTCGACTACGAGCATTCGGGGAAGCTGGATCATCTGCTGTTGTACCGGCCGGGGACCGGTATGGCCCGCATTCTCCGGCACAACGGTAATGCCACGTTCACGACGGTCTTCGCCACGGCCGATGGCGGGATCGGCGGGTACGACCTGAAGGATGCCAAGGACCGGATCATCGCCTTTGACTACACGGGTTCGGGGAAGCCGGACCATCTGGTGCTCTACCGTCCGGGCGGGGAGACGGCCTGGGTGCTCGAGCATGGCGCGGGCAACACGTTCAGGGCCGTCTTCACCAGTGCGGCCGGCATCGGTGGCTATGACCTGAAGAGCACGGCGGACCAGATCATCGCCTACGACTACGAACATACGGGGAAGCTGGATCATCTGCTGCTCTACCGTCCGGGCGGGAAGACAGCCTGGATCCTGAAGCACGGCGCGGGCAATTCGTTCACAGCGGTGTTCCACAGCTCGACGGGCATCGGTGGCTACGACCTTGAGCTGGCGAAGGACCGCATCATCGCCTTCGACTACAGGAGTACGGGCGGGCAGAGCCATCTGTTCGCCTACCGTCCGGGCGACCAGATCGCCTACTTCGCGGGACGGGCTCTTCCGCCGGTACGGGTGGTTCCGGTCACCGTGACGCCCGTCATCGGCCCGGACTCCATCGTGGAGCGATTCGCCTACCCCGCGCACTTCCCGCACGAATACGCGGGCACCTCAGGCCAGACCGATTGGGGTACGGAAAAGGCCCAGGAGAAGAACTTCGAGCTGATCTCCGGGAACGGCGGGATCATCTGGGTCTCGTGCAGCTCGTCCCCGGAGAACGGGGTCGGCGTGCTCAAGGTGTTCCCGGGCCTGCTGAACGGCCAGCCCGTGGTCGGTGAGCCGCACCTGGGTGTGATGGCGGTGTGCTTCAAGGTCCTCGCGCCCACGGGATGGGTGAAGCTCCGGATCCCGAACGTCTTCGAGGTTCAAGGAGACAGCCGCTCGCCGGGCGCCGGCCACGACGTGGACGCGACAGTCGTCAACGTGGAGACCGGAACGGAGCGGACCAAGCGCGTCGAACGGGACGAGAGTGAGCAGTTCGGGCGCTCGGATACCACCACCTGTGACGCGAGCCACCCCGATTATCCCGAGAACTGTAGCGAGACCCTCCTGGAGCTGCGGGTCGTCAGCTGAGTACTGAACGGCCGGTCGGGGCGCATGAGCTCCGGCCGGCCGTTCAGCTCGTTCATTGACCACATCGACGGAAATGGTGGAAGTGAATACGATTCGAGCGTTACGTGGTGGCAGGACGGCCGGGGTCATCGGCACCGTGCTCTCGCTGCTTCTCGCAGGCAGCCCCATCACCGAGGCAAAGGCGGCGGCGGACCCGCCCCCAGCACCGGTATGCGAACGTCAGGTGGTTCTGGAAGCGTGGGTGACGGGCGGCGTGAACGTGCGTCCGGCCGCCGAGAGGGCGCTGCTCGGGGACAGAGCGGCGGTCTGTGCCCTGCTCGCCGAGCTTCCCCGGCTCGTGGCGCAGGACGATCGTGAGCAGGTCGGCCGCATCAAGTCCCAGGGCGAGCCTGAGGTGGCCGCCGCCGCCAATGCCGCCCTGGTCTCGGACGACCCCGGCGCCGTGGCGAAGTTCCTCGACGGTGGCTGGGAGACCGCCCGGGAGATCGACCTGCGCGCCAGCGTGAACAAGATGAAGGCGACTGGCGGACCGGAGGTCAAGGCTGCCGCGAACGCGGTGCTGCGCAACGGGTCGCGTGCGGACCTGGGGAAGTTCGTCGACTCGGGCTGGCGGGTGCCGTACCGGATGGACCTGCGCGTGGTCGTCAACCGGGCGATGTCCGAAGGGGGCCCGCAGGTGCAGGCCGCGGCGAACCGGGCGCTCCAGGACGGCAGCCAGGAGATGCTGGAGCGTTTCGCCCAGATCGACTGGGGGGTGGCCCAGGCCCGGGATAACGAGGCCCAGACCTTGAACGATCTCCGGGCGAGCGCCGCGGAGGCGACCCGCCGCGCGGCGTTGGAGACGGTCTCCGCGGTCGCGCAGGCCGACCGTGCGAAAGCCGAGGCCGCGGCGGCCAAGAGCGACGCGGAAGAGGCGCAACGCCTCGCCTCGCTGGCCGGGCAGGAGTCGGCGGAGGCCAAGCGTCAGGCCCAGCGCGCTGCTGAGGCCGCCGACCGCGCCGCGGCCGCGTCCCGGGTCGCCGTACATGCCGCGCGGACAGCGGCGACGGCCGCGCGCGCAGCCTCAGGGGCCGCCGCACGCGCGGCGACCGCGGCGGCGCGGGCGCACACGAAGTCGGATGAGGCATGGGCGGCCGCGACGGCGGCAGAGCTGGACGCGGCAGCCGCTGCCAAAGCGGAGAAGTACAACCGGGACATGCAGCGGATCGGTCCGGAGATCACCGCGTTGATCTCGCCCATCAATCAGATCATCGTTGTGACCGATCAGGCGAACGCCGCGGTCGCCGCCGCCAATTCGGCCAGGGCGAACACCGAGGCCGCCGGACGCGCGGCCGAGGCCGCCGGGCGTTATGCGGGGGAGGCCAGCGCCGAGGCCCGAAACGCGTTCGCAGCGGCCGCGCGGGCGAAAGCGAGCGCGGACCAGGCGAGGCGCGCCACCGAGGAGACGGTACGTCAGGCGGACATCGCCAAGGACGCGGCCGGAAAGGCGCGCGACGCGGCGACGCGCGCCGTGTCCTACGCGGAGCAGTCGGCGAGCGCCGCGGCGAGCGCGGCCCAGCATGCGGGCAGCGCCGTCAACGCGGCCGAGCTGGCGACGCAGCACGCGAACAACGCCTTCCGCGCGGCGGAGGACGCGTTGGGGGCGGCTGAGACGGCCCAGATCGTTTACAAAGCGGCGCGTGAGGTGGACGCCGAACGACTCCAGAAGGAGCTGGAACTTGAGCTGTCCTTCGCCCGGCACATCAGCCAGAAAGCCGCCGAGGCCCGATTGGGGGAGGCTCGCGGCTTCGATGTGCCGATGGGCCAGTACCACACCCCGCAGGTCGACGCGCTGATCGCCGAGGTCGTCAACGCGCCGGAGACCGAGGTCGCATCGGCGGCCCTCAAGGCGCGGGAGGTGGCCCGCTATTTCGCGACCGTGCCCGGCACGTGGACCAGTTCGGCGGCCATGCAGGCACTCGGTGAGGACGATGACCTCCGTGTCATCGAGTTCGTCAAGAGCGGACTCACGTCCGCCGAAGAGCAGGACGACCGCACGAGGCTGACCGGCCTCATGATCACCGGTAGCGCGGCCATGAGAGCAGCCGCTCAGGACGCTCTCGACAGCGGATGGTCCGACGTCATCGAGTTCCTCAAGGATCCGGACTACCCCGAGCGAGCCGCCGAGGACCGGCAGGAGGTCAACGGCATCCTTTCTGACGCCCGCAGCACCGGCCACACCCACATCGAGGAGGCGGCGAACATCGCCCTGCGTTCGGACGCCCCGGACGCCCTCAAGAAGTTCCTCGACAAGGACCACAACACCGCTTACGCGATCGACATCCGGGCGAAGGTCGGCGCGATCGCCGGGGACGACTCTCACGGGACCGAGGTGCGCAACGGCGCCCAAATCGCGCTGGCCGGCACGACGGCGATGCAGGTCGAGTTCCTGGAGGTGGAGCGGCACCGTGCGGCCCAGCGCGACTACGCGACCGCGACGCACAACTACATCGCCAGTTCCTTGATGATCGAGACTTCCCAGATCGCGCAACAGGCCGTCGACTTCGCGCGCACCGCGCAGGCCGCGGCGGCGGAGGCCCGCGGTGCGGCGGAGGAGGCCATCGATTACGCGAACGACGCCGGCAAGGCGGCCAAGGAGGCGGAGAAGTTCGCGACCGATGCCGTCGCCCACGCCCGCGCTGCCGCCGCGTCCGCGGAACGGGCCGCCGAGGCCGTCCGCACCGCCGCTGCCGCGACCAAGCAGGCCCAGCAGTCGGCCAGGTCGGCGTCCCTCTCGGCCCGCTGGGCCCGCGCCTCGGCCGTCTCGGCGGCACAGGACGCGGCCAGCGCCTACGCCGCCTATGACACCGCGTACGCCGCGCAAATCGCGGCCGGCGAGAGCGCGTCCGTGGCGGCTCGCATCGCCGCGGAAGTGTTCGAGACCTATCGGCTGGAGGCCGAGGGACATTTGCGCGAGCTCAAGAGGGAGTTGAAAGAGCACTGCGAGAATGCCCCCAAACTCGGCGACCCTGGATACCACGACTGCGACGCACGCGCTGAAGAGATCCTGAACGACCCCAAGGGGCCGCTCCACGATCCGGACGGCTTCGCCAAGGACAACGTCGAGCACTGCAAGAGGCAGTTCGTCGGCAAAGCCCAGGACGCCTGTATGTCCATCGTCCTGAGCCCGATATTCTCCTTCGCGGCAAGGGAAATCGGTAACCGGGAGACCGACGCCCAACGCCTCGCCGAAGAGTACATAGCCCTGACCGGCATGGACCTCATCAACGCCGCCTCCCAGTACGGCTTGGTCGGCGATTGCAAGAACGCCCTCAAGGGCGGTGTCGCGGATGCGGCGCAGTCGGTCAAGGACTGCCTCACTGGAGCCCTGGAACTGTCCGAAGATCCCGACTGGGACGAGTATGCGTCCCAGTGGAGGGGGACCTTCGTGGCGTCGCACGTCCCGGAGGAACTTCGGTTCGGCGAGTACAACTCGATCTGGGGAACGATGTACCTGCTCGCGCGCCAATCTGATCTATCCATCCTTTGGGCGACCCGCGAGACCGAGCTGGCAACGTCGATTCTGCGAACTGTTCCGATCGGATGCGTCCAGGAAGGCGGACACTGCCCGTTCGAGGACGTGGCGCGCCAGCTCAAGGACGTGAGCGAGACCATCAAACGGCTCAACAACCAGGGCTACATCGTGGACGAGTCCGGACGAGTGCTCGATGCGAACGGCCTGCCCATCGCGACTCTGCCGCCGGTCACCGATCTGGAGAAGTGGGCGAACTACACCGTCGAGAGCGGTCTGCACGACGACCTCGCGGCCCTCGAACAACGTCTCAGCCTGCTGTACACGCAGCAGTTCGGCCTGCCCATGGCGCCCCCGGCCTGGCACCTTGAGACGCAGCTCGCCTACCGCGTCGCCACGCGGGAGGTGGCGCTGAAGGAGAACACGCTGCGGCTCGTCATGAACAACCGCGGCGGCGTCTGCGACGCGGTGCCGATCAGCGGCACCGGGCCCGACGCACAGCGCCAGACCGTGGCCGGGTGCATCCAGGCCATCAAACTGCTGCTGCCGGCCGGTACCACCATGATCATCTACTATCCGGATCCGGACAATCCGGCGGAACTGCTGGAGGTCACCGTGCGTGGGGTCGGCCGCTGGCGGGACTGATCCTGTGGGATGCGTACGGATGGAGGCGCGGTCGTCGAAGGACGCCGCGCCTTCATCCTGCGGCAGCTCACACCACCGGAAGCCGCCGACGCAGGACTGGGAAGGGATCTTATGGACATCGCTGCGAATGATCAGGCGCCGGGTCGGGCCGGCGCCTCACCGGTGCTGGTCGTTGTCCATGTGCAGGCCGGCCAGCCACGCGGTGCGGCCTGCTCGGCCGACCACGAGCCCCTGGTGTCGGTCGATTGGGCTCCGATCCCGAGGAGTTGGTAAAGAGGCAGGGCCACCTGGGAGAACACGAAAGGTCATGCCCGGGCTGATCGAGATACTGCGTCAGCCACGACCAGCCAAGTGGTCACGAGGAGCCGGACGCGCTGGCAAAGCTGTTTGTGATCATGGCTGTGTGGGCCTGCGCAGCGGCACTCTGTGTCGGGCCGCGTCCCGCCGCGACCTCAACTGCATGACCAGCCCGGCGATGAATGACCCGAGCAGGACCGGTGAAAGGACCGCGAGGGCGCCCCACACAACGAGGCCGAGATAGCCGAGCGCGGACGAATTGTGCGTCGGGTCGGCGTCAGCGGCCGCGAACAGCCCCAGGCCGAGGACGACACCGGCCACCGTGAGCGCGATCGGCGTCCACAGGAGCACGCGGGCCGACACACGGTACGTCCGACTGTGGACACGCCGGGCCGCCGGCACGTTCCGCCGCGGGGGATACCCGACGGATTCGCTCATGCCCCATTTGTACCAGCCGTGTAGGTCCCGCGCCGCCAGGGCCGGCCGTGGCGGTGCGGGGATCGTTAGTGGGTCGTCATGGGGGGCAGATAGGCGATCGGCGTGCATCCGTACTCGCCCGGTTCCCCCAAGTTGCGGTCGAAGCCGGTGAACCGGAAGGACGCGGCGCCGTCGGGCCGCATCGTGACGACGCAGTCGCGCGAAAACACCACGCCGACCGCGACGAGCTCAGCGCCCTCGCCGGGCCTGCCCCACGTCGACAGAGGGTGTATCTGCCATCCGTTCTTAGCTTCTAACGGCTTCTGCAGTTGCTCGCGGGTGGTGGTCAGACAAGCGGCACTGCTGCGCACCGAGCCAGATCCGATCACGGCAAACGATGGCCGTGTGGGTACCCGTTGTCCACCGATTTTGGACCTTTAGGTCGGCAAGCGCAGTGCTCCAGGCCGGTCGGTGAGGGCGCCGTCTCCTTCCTGGGGATCCGTTCGCCGCCGCGGCATCTTCCGGCGGCCTGGTGCTACGGTTGGCTCTCTAATACGCACATAAGGGGACGTATGTTCGGCATTGTCCGCCCGTGTCGGCACGTCCTGTGCAAAGGGCTCTACGCGGACTGGATGGGTCACCTGTGCGGGCTCTGCCTGGCGCTCCGCGACGAGCACGGACACCTGTCCCGTCTGGTGACCAACTACGACGGCCTGCTCGTGTCCGTCCTCACCGAGGCCCAGTCGCCCACGTCCGCGGCGCGCCGACGGGCGGGCCCGTGTGCGCTACGCGGTTTCAAGGGCGCCGACGTGGTGGAGTCCGAGGGGGTACGGCTGGCGGCCTCGGTGTCGCTGCTCCTGGCGGCCGGCAAGGTGAGCGACCACGTGGCGGACGGGGACGGCGTGTACGCACGCGGCCCGGTGGCCGCCGGCGCCACCCGCCTGGCGGGCCGCTGGTCCTCGGCCGGCACGGCCATGGCCGGCACGCTGGGGTTCGACCCCACCCCGCTGACGGCGGCGGCCGACCGCCAGGCCCTCCTGGAACGCGCCCCCGCCCAGGCGCCCCCGGGGAGCAGCGCGGCGCCCGGGTTACGAGAGTTGACGGGGCCTACTGAGGACGCCGTAGCCGCCGCGTTCGCGCACACAGCGGTGCTCGCGGGGAAGCCGCACAACCGGGAGGCTCTGGAGGCGGCCGGTCGCGGATTCGGGAAGCTGGCACACCTGATCGACGCGGTGGAGGACCTGGCCGACGACCGGGAGTCCGGGGCGTACAACCCGCTGGCAGCCACCGGCACCGGCCTGGACGAGGCGCGCCGCCACTGCGACGCCGCGCACGCCGAGCTGCGCGCCGCCGTGGACGGGCTGGACCTGCCCCGCCCCGGCCTGACGCGCGCCCTGCTGGTGCGGGAGACCAGCAGCGCCGTCTCCCGAGCCTTCGCCACCGCCGGAACCCACGGCACCGGCCACCCGCCGGGCCACCCGCCGGGCCACCCGCCGGGCCACCCGCCCGGCCACCCGCCGGGGCACGCGCCCGGCGATCCAGGCGCGCCGCCGGGGCAACGGCCGTCGAAGCGGGATCCCGGCGGGCTGCTGTCGCTGGCGTGCGCTGCGCTGACCTGCTGCACGTGCGGCCTGTACCGGCCCGCCTGGGACGAGGACCGCGAGGGCTCCTTCTGCGAGCGCTTCGACTGCTCCGGTTACGACTGCTGCGGCAACTGCTGCTCCTGCTGCCCGGGCGAGGATGGCTGTTGCTGCGACGGCTGCAGCTGCGACTGACTGCCGCGGGAGTCACGTCAGTAGGGTCTGGGTGATGAGCCCGGTGGCCGATGCCGAAGCGCCCGGTAAGGATCGCGGCCCCCGGAGCGTGCCGTCAGACACCAGCACCGGCGGCCAGCCGTGCTCGGTGCGTGCTCGTACGCCCTCACGTGCCGTCAGCCCCAGGTATTCAATCGGTCGGGTGGTAACGGCCTGAAACAAGAGAAAAGGTGCCCCTGAGCTGCAAGGATTCGAGTGTCGAAGTCGTATCCACC
>NZ_JBITHZ010000077.1:0-19975 GCF_044458585.1 Nonomuraea sp. NPDC050451 | reverse complement strand
TGGACGAACATCTCCTCCACCTCGCGGTGGTCTACGACCAGGACTTCGATCATGTCCTGCTGCGTGCCCATGACGGCCTCCCTCGAAGTTGGCGTAGGTCATGGGGCCCCGCCACCGCGGCGCGTGTAACCGGCCAGCGGCGCCGACGGGGTCTCCATGCCCTCGTTCCCGCTGACAGAGGCTGAAACATGCGCGGTCCCGGGTCGCATCGTGTTCAATCGGCTCAGCTGGGGCCGGGGGGCATGCTACGGGTGGATGCTCACGTTGAGGCCGCGATCCGCATGCCGGGCAGAGCGGTGAACTCCGCGGTTTGCCAGCCGGTCAACGCATCATGCGCCGACCCTCACCGCGATTCCCACAATGCCCCGCCATAGCCCGGCAGATCCGTTCGAGCCATCATGATCATCACAGCCTTGGTCCGTGGCCGTCACGAGCGGCGACACCTGCCCGCCACCCACCGGCCAATCAGCGGAAGCGTTGTCTGAGGGTCACTCCGGGGAGCTTCAAGCCGGCCGAGACAGCACATGCATCCTACCGTCGGAGTTAGCGGATGCTGTAGGACGAGAGGCGCTCAGCCGCGAAGAACCTACACCGGCGAGGTCCTGGCCTCCAGATGAAAGTGGCGTATCGGGCCGGTCGTGCCAGTAGTACCCTCCCGAGGCCGAGGTGACGGCTGTCCACCGTGCGGGTGCCAAGAACTCGGCCGCCCTATGCGACCTGCGCCGTATTCGTGGATCAGCCCGCCGAGGCGGTCACGTCGATGACCTTGACATCGCCCCTGGCCGGGTCGGGAAGGGCACGCAGCGGAGTGGCCTGCTCATTGGAGTGGGTCTCGTAGGCGGCCGGCGCGGGGCCGATGCCGGCTTTCTTCAAGATGAGCCACACTGTGGAGGCCCCGACCCGGTGCCCAGAACGGCCCGGGTGGGAGGCCACCCTTGGCGGCGGCACTTGAAGGTCCAGCGCCGCCGTACCAGATCGGCGTGCCGGCGCAGCAGCGTGCCCGGCGTCACGAACGACCGCCGACGACCGGCCGCAGACAGCAGCCGGTCGTCGGCGTGCTGATCACCGCACGATCCGCCCACGACGGCCGAGGCCTTGCCATCTGCCGGCAACCGGAACGCCGAACCCCAGGTCAGCCCCAACGGGCCGAGTTCGGTGAAGGGAACGTGACTACCCCGTCGGTGCACTGGAAGCTCAGAAGTTCCTCCCGTCTGAGCCAAGGGCAGCATCTGCCGACATGGTCATGCGGTGGCCATGTCGCCTGCCGACGCTTGCAGGTGTGTCACGGTCACCGGGCCGGGTTTTCCACCGTGACCAGCACTTCGACCGGGTTGCAGTCTGGGGCGGTGGCGGTCAAGCGGATGGTGCCGGGTGCGGTCGGCTTCACCACGGCGAGCGCGCGGCCCCGGTAGGTGTGGCGCTCGGTCGCGTCGAACCGTTCCTCGCTCGACGGGTCGGCGCTGCCGAAGCCGATCAGCGTCCCGTCGCCGGAGACTTCCACGCGCACGGGCCGGTCGGCCGCGGTGTGCACGGTCCCTGCCGAATCGACCAGCGTGAACGTGATGTAGGCGAGGTCGCCGACGTCGGCCGTGATGACCGGCCGCTCGGGTGCGGCCTGCAGTACAACGGGGCCGGTCGCGGTGCGGAGGATGTCGCGGCCGGATTCGACGCCGTCGCGGTAGGCGATGGCGAGCAGTTCGCCTGGTTCGTAGGTGATCTCGAATTCGGTGCGGAAGCGGTGTTGTCCGCCGACCGGGTTGCGTCCGAGGGAGCGGCCGTTGAGCAGGAGTTCGACCTCGTCGGCGGCGCCGTACACCTCGACGATGATCGGGGCGGCTTCGTGGCCGGGCCAGGTCCAGCCGGCGATGGCGTCGCTCCAGGCCCACCGGCTGCTCATGACGGTCTTGCCATGGTGCTGCGGCCGCTGGACCGCGAGGTAAGGCTGGTCGCGCAGGCCGAAGACGATCTCCCGGTAGTAGGAGGCGGGGAGTCGGTGGCCGGTGATGTCGATGTCGCCGCAGCCGGCCAGCAGGTACGGATACGGCGCGGTGAACGTGGGCTGCGGAGTATCCGGTGTGGAGTACTGCGGCCGGCCGATACCGACCTCGCCCAGGTAGTCCCAGCCGGTCCAGGTGAAGTCGCCGATGACGTGGCTGTGCTGCTCGACCAGTCGCCAGTTGTCGTCGATGCGGGTCGGGAAGGTCTCGGTGCCCAGGATGATCCGGTTCGGGAACAGCGTGCGGTCGCTCGCGTAGCGGATTTCGGAGTAGTTCATCCCGGCCACGTCGAGCACGCTGTAAGACTCGGCGGTGCGGGTGGTCACCAGTTCGGAGCCGGCGACGGCGTTCACGTCGAATCCGCTGTCGGCCATCAGGGTGTTGATGCCCGTGTCCTCACCTCCCTGGGCTCGCAGGTCGGGCAGCAGAGCCAGCAGGTTGTTGATCGCGTTGGTGAGGAAGCGGGTGTCGTCCAGCGCACGAACCTTCTCGGCGAGCCGACGGCCCCACACGCCCCCCGTGGCTGAGCCGGTTTCGGGGATTTCGTTGCCGAGGGAGTAGAGGACGACGCTGGGATGGTTGTAGTCCTTGGCCACCATCGCCTCGATATCGCGTTCCCACCATTCGGGGAAGTTGAGGCTGTAGTCGAACGGGTTCTTGCCCCAGGTCCACATGTCGAACGCCTCGTCGACCACCAGCATGCCGAGGCGGTCGCAGGCGTCGAGCATCGCGATGCTCATGGGGTGGTGCGACATGCGGATTGCGTTGAACCCCGCGTCTTTGAGCAGCCGTACGCGCCGCTCCTCCGCTTGGGCGAAGGTCGCGGCGCCCAGCGGTCCGTTGTCGTGGTGCACGCAGGCGCCACGCAGCTTGACCGTCTCGCCGTTGATCCGCAACCCGTGCTCGGGGTCCAGGCGCAATGACCGGATGCCGAAGGCGACCTGCACGGCGTCGCCGCCTGTCATGGACACCGCGCACGTGTACAGGGCCGGCGAGTCCGGGCTCCACAGCGAGGGATCGGGGACGTAGAGGCGCTGGCGAGCGGTGGCCGGTTCGCGGGGCTGTACCGTGACCGGCACGGTGTCGGACGAGACGACGACTCCCGCGGCATCGCGGATCTCGATGACCAGTTCGACCGTGCGGATGTCGATGGAGTCGTTCTCGATCGTGGTCGCGACCTCCACGACCGCCCGGTCGGTGTCGATGTCCGGGGTGGTGACGCGGACGCCGTCCGGGCTTATGCGGACCACGTCGCCGACGAGCAGCCAGGCATCTCGGTAGATGCCCGCGCCGGAGTACCAGCGCGAGTCCTGGTGGGTGCGGCATTCCACCCGGATCTCGTTGTTCTCGCCGAACCGCAGGAACCGGTCGGCGTCGATGAAGAACCGCGAGTATCCGTACGGGCGCTGCCCGGCGTAGTTGCCGTTGACGAACACGGTGGCGTCCCGGTAGACGCCCTCGAACTCCAGCAAGATCCGCTTACCCCGGTGCTCCTCGGGTGCGAAGAACGTCTTGCGGTACTCGTACGCCCCACCGGGGAAATAGGCCGTCCCGGCGCCGTCCGCGGTGGCCCCGCGGCCGCGGGTGAGCATCGCGTCGTGCGGCACCGTCACCGGCTGGTACGGGACCGCGGTCCCGGCCAGTTCGGCAAAAGGATTGACCTTCGGACGGAACTGCCAGTTGTCGTTGAACGATGCGCGGATCACGTAACTCCCTTGGGGTTAAGAGTTTCCTGAAGCTAGGACCTGCCGGTGTGCTCGCGGCCGAAGGCTCGGATCTTGGCGAACATGTCCTCCAGCAGGAAGCGCACGTCGATCTCCTCGCAGACCTTGATCGGATGGTTCGAGCCGGGCAGGTAGGACCCGTCCATGCCGAAGCGGGGAGCAGGTCGCACGCGTAGATTTCCACTTCCGGGAAAGAGCATCAGCGCGATGGCCGGCGAGTCGCCCAGCGAGCGGGACTCGATCGGCCAGGGGTGGTAGACGGCGTTCACCTCGTGCAACTGCTTGATCAGGTAGCGGCCCAGCGGGCCGGCGTCACCGATCTTCTCCTCCAGTTCGGCGTAGCTCACTGAGACCATGGTGTAGACGTCCTGGGGCACCTGCCAGACCGTGATGCCGGAATCGAACACCACGTTGGCGGCGTGGACGTCGTTGGAGAGGTTGAACTCGATTCGCGGCCCTTCGTCGTAGCCGCGGTAGCCGGGGCCCCCGAGCCAGATCACCACCACTGGCCGGCGTACGAGCTCGGGGTCCAGCAGGATCGCCGAGGCCATGTCGGTCAGCGGCCCGAGGAACGCCACGTAGAGCGGATCCCTCTCGCTCGCGAGCTTCGACTCCTCGATGATCAGCCGGGCGCCGGGCGAGTCCACGGCGGTGTGCTCGTCGGGCAGCGCCGTCGCCGCGCCGTTGGCCACGGTGACGGAGTCCGTCAGCCCGAGCAGGTCCAGCAGGAGGTCGATCTCCTCACGGGACTCTTCCATGCTGCGCGGCGTGCGCCGGGTGCCGAAGTGGGCCGGGATCAGCCCGCGTATGTCGAAGGTCGGTGACAACAGCCCGTGGACGATGGCGAACTGGTCATCCGCCTCGTTCTTGGCGTCGCTATTGATGATCGCTCTGCGTTGGCGCATCACAGTCCCCATTGAGGGCTTCGAGGGGTTACGGGCAAGGTGGGGCGGTGGAGTTCCGGACGACCAGGCTCGGGATGACCGAGAAGTGCACCGCCGACGTGCGGCCTTCGATGCGCTCGAGCAGCAGCCGCCCGGCCGTGCGGCCCATGACGACTCCGTCCTGATTGACGGTGGTCAGGGAGATGTTGGGATGGGCGGCCACTCTGGTGTTGTCGTAGCCGGCCACGGAGACGTCGCCCGGGACGGACAGGCCGGCCTCATGGAGCGCGGCCAGGACGCCGAGAGCCGCCTCGTCGGAGCCGGCGAAGATCGCGGTGGGGCGAGGAGAGCGGCTCAGCAGCTCGAGGGCGCCGTCGTAGCCGCCTTCCTCGGAGTAGGAGGTCGCGGCGACGGCGATCTCGCCAGCCAGCCCGTGGTCACGCATCACGCGTTCGTAGGTCTCGGCCCTGATGCGCGGCATCTGGTCGGCCGCCCGTTCGCGCTCCTGGTGGAAGGTGATGTGCCCGATGCGACGGTGGCCGAGTGCGATCAGGTGGTCCATGACGAGCTCGGAGCCGACGCGGTCGTCGTCGACGATCGAGTCGAACGCCGGCGACCGGTCGTGCCGGCCCAGCACCACCGTGGGGATCTCGGCCGCCACCTGCTCAAGCTGGGTGCGGCCGACCAGTGGCGCGATCATGAGAATGCCGTCCACCTGCCGGTCGATCAGAGCGTCCATGGCACGTTTCTCGGTCTTGTCGCGGGTGCCGCCCTGGATCATGATCGCCTGATAGCCGGACTCGGCGAGCTGATCCACCAGGCCGGTCATGATCTCGGCGTAGAACGGGATCCCGATGTGCCGCATGAGCACCCCGATGGTGAACGCCCGCCCGCGCAGCGCCCGCGCGGCGGCCTGGGGGCGATAGCCCAGCTCGTCGATGGCCCGCTTGACGCGGTCGCGCATGGCCTCGCTGACGCCGTAGTCGTTCCGGATGACCTTGGAGACCGCCGCCTTGGAGACCCCGGCGTGCTTCGCCACATCAGAAATGGTCACTCTTCGTCGCCGCTCAGGCGCGACCATGGGCATCCCTTCTCAAGCCGAGATCGTCCACGCATGTAGACCGGTCCATGAAGGATAACGAAAGATCCACACAGCTACCGCATTGGCCAGGACTGACGCCGTAGACCGGTACACGTTTTTCCTTGACCTCCGCGCGGCGTAACGGCTACGTTAACTCGCATTCCGGGGCCCGCCCCCGCCTCTGCCAGCCATTTCCACGGCACCGACACCTGATCGAGAGACGAATGCACACCTTCCCCGACGGCTTCCTCTGGGGTGCGGCGACCGCACCGCACCAGGTCGAGGGCAACAACGTCAACAGCGACTTCTGGGCGCAGGAGGAGCGCATGCCAGGAGCCGATCGCAGCGGCGACGCCCTCGACAGCTACCACCGATACACCGAGGACATCCGGCTCGTCGCGGAGTCAGGCCTGAACACCTACCGCTTCGGCATCGAGTGGGCGCGCATCGAACCGGCCCCGGGAAGAGTGTCCCGCGCGGCGCTCGCGCACTACCGGCGCATGATCGACGAATGTCTCGCCGCGGGCGTCACCCCGTTCGTCACGATCCACCACTTCACCTCGCCGAGATGGTTCGCCGAGGAGGGCGGCTGGCGCGGAGAACGGGCCGTGGACCGCTTCCGCGCCTACGTCGAGACGACCACCTCGATCCTCGACGGCGTCGAGTGGGTCTGCACGATCAACGAGCCCAACATGCTCGCGATCATGGTGCGCGAGGCGGAGGCGACGCTCGATCCCGACTCGGGCCTGGAGTGGCTCAGCCCCACGCTGGAGGCGGACACGCCCCGACCGGTGAAGCCGGCTCCGCCGGTGGAGACCGGACGCCGTCTCGTCGAGGCGCACCACGCGGCCCGGGACGTGCTGCGGGAGCGCACGGACGCCCGGGTGGGATGGTCGGTCGCGAGCCGCGCGTTCGAGACCCGTCCCGGGGCGGAGGAGGTACGCCGTCGGCTCGAGTACGTCTGGGAGGACCTCTACCTGGAGGCGGCGCGGGGCGACGACTTCATCGGGGTGCAGGCCTACTCGGCGCAGTGGGTGGGGCCGGAGGGGATCGAACCGCACCCCGTGCATCCCGACAACACCCTCGTGCGTACGGCGTACCGCCCCGACGCCCTCGGCATCGCCGTCCGGCACACCGCCGAGGTGCTGCCCGACGTCCCGATCGTCGTCACCGAGAACGGCATCGCGACCGGCGACGACTCCCGGCGCGTCGCGTACACCACCGGCGCGCTCGCCGCGCTGTCCGGGGCGATGGACGACGGCGTGGACGTGCGGGGCTACATCCATTGGAGCCTGCTCGACAACTACGAGTGGGGGCACTGGGATCCGACGTTCGGCCTCGTCGCCGTCGATCGGGAGACGTTCGAGCGCCGGCCCAAACCGAGCCTCGCGTGGCTGGGCGGTGTCGCCAAGGCCAACGCGCTCCCGGACGGCGGACCCCCGGCGACCTAGCCATTCGATCAGCACGCGCGTGTCGTACCTCGGTCCCTGCTTCCACCGCGGCCGAGACTGAAGAGCAAGAGGAAAGACGAGGATGCCCCAAGCAATCGACCGCCGCCGGCTCGTGCGACGGCACAACCCCGTGCTGACGTCCGCGCACCCCGCCGACGTCCTCACGGTCGGCAACGGTGATATCGCGCTGACGGTCGACATCTCCGGGCTGCAGACGTTCCCCTCCTTCCACGAGCTGGTGCCCGACCCGCACCGCGTCGTGCGCGACGGGCTGTCCGGCCTGCCCGAGCAGCGCCCGCGCGCGTTCGACGCCGGCGACTTCCAGATCCCCCTGCGCACGCAGTCGACCTGGGGCTGGTACGAGACACGCACCGACCGGAAGCTCCGGCCCGAGGACGCGACCACCCTGTACGAGACCTCCCGCGGCCCGGTCCCCTACCTCGACCGCATGGGTCTCCAGCGGGCCGGCGACCCCATTGCCGACGAGTTCGTCGCGGGCGCGTGGTACCACTTCAACCCCCGCCGCGCTCACCTCGGCCGCCTCGCTCTGGTCCGCCCCGACGGGACAGGACTCGACGACCCGGCCGCGCTGACGGACGTCCGCACCGAGCTCGACCTGTGGAGGGGAACGATCCACGCCGCGTACATGCTCGACGGCGAGAGCGTCCGCGTCACCACCGTCGCCGACCCACGGGATCACCGCTTCGCGGTACGGGTCGAGTCCGGCCTGCTGCTCCGCGGATGGGGCGTCGCCTGGGTGTTCGACGAACAGCCGGACGACCTGGCCGCCTTCGAGCTCCCGCTCGCGCAGGAGACGGTCTGGGACCGGCGGACGACGTACCACTGGAACGCACGACGCACGGTGGAGGCGCTGACCTACTGCGTCAGCGTCCGCACCACCGGCAGCCTGCGAGAGGAAGCGGAGTCCGTCGTCGCGCACACGGACGCCACCGTTCTCGAGGTCGTCGTGGCGCTGACGCCGGGTCATCGCGGGCAGCAGGACAAGGACGGCTTCTCCGCCGTCAGCCAGTCCGCGCAGACATGGTGGGCAGAGCACTGGAGCACCGGCGCCGCGGTCAGCCTCGCCGACAGCACCGACGCGCGCGCTGCGGAACTCGAACGGCGCATCGTTGTCTCGCAGTACCTCACGGCCGTCAACAGCGCCGGAGTCACGCCTCCTGCGGAGTCCGGTCTGACGTACAACACCTGGTCGGGGAAGTTCCACCTCGAGATGCACTGGTGGCATGCGGCGCATTTCCCGATGTGGGGCCGAGGGCAGCTGCTCGAGCGGAGCATGCGCTGGTACCACGGCGCCCTGGAGGCGGCGAGGGAGACCGCCCGCCGGCAGGGGTACCGCGGAGCCCGCTGGCCGAAGCAGACCGATCCGTCCGCGCGCGAGTCGCCGAGCAACATCGGCGTCTTCCTCCTGTGGCAGCAGCCGCACGTGATCTACCTGCTGGAGTTGCTGCGCGGCGAGGGGCGCGACGAGTCGTTCCTGCGTGAGCACTACCCGCTCGTCGAGGCGACCGCCGACTTCATGGCGGACTTCGCCGAGGAACGCGACGGATCGTTCGTGCTGCCGCCTCCACTCATCCCCGCGCAGGAGAGCTACCTCGCCGACCGGGCGACGAACGCCGATCCGACCTTCGAGCTGGCGTACTGGTCATGGGCGCTCAGCGTGGCGAACGAGTGGAGAACCGAGCTCGGTCTCGAACCGAGCCAGGAGTGGGACCGGGTGGCGCGGAACATGCGCCGGCCCGCCTTGCTGCCCGACGGAACGTACGCCGCGATCGCGACGCCTCCGCTGCTCATCCGGAAGGATCACCCGTCCATGCTCATGGCGTTGGGGTGGCTTCCGGACACGCACCTCGTGGATCCGGCCACGATGTCGGCGACGCTCGATTCCGTATGGGAGCACTGGGACCTGCAGTCCAGCTGGGGCTGGGACTACCCCGTCATGGCGATGACCGCGGCCCGTCTCGGCGACGTCGGCCGGGCGATCGACGCCCTCCTGCTCCCGTCGCCCAAAAACGTATTCCTCCCCAACGGACACAATCCGCAAATGCCGGGATTCCTCACCATTTATCTGCCGGCAAATGGAGGACTGCTGGCCGCGATGGCGCACATCGCCACGGCGGTGAACCAGGGGGCGGAGCCTCCAGACGGTTGGATGATCACTTCAGAAGGACTGGGCGCGCTCCCCCGTCCCCGTGTCCTGTCCGCACCCGAATAACTTCCATGCACCCGGAAGGAGAATCATCGGCCGGCAATCGGCCGACAGCGCCGGCACGGTCGGCGGCAAGTAACAGAAACCACATCAATGGCATTGTACGGCGTCCACCGCAAAATGCCGGGGCGGGCACAGAAGAGTGGCCGCTTCCCCATCCAAGGCTTCCAAAGGTGAGGACCATGGGTACAAATCTTTCAGCACGCGGCGCTCGTCGCCGCACCATCATCGCGGCAGGGGCATTGGCGATCGTCGGGGCGGTCGCCCTGACAGGCTGTTCGTCGTCCGACGAATCCGCCACCGGGGACGTCGGACTGACTTTCATGAACCAGTCGCGCGGGCAAGAGGCCGCGCTCACTCAACTCGCGCAGCAGTACACCAAGAAGACCGGCGTCAAGGTCACCGTCGAGACGCCCGGGCCGGTCGACTACCTGCCCAAGCTTCAGGCGAAGGCGCAGTCCAGATCCATGCCCGACATCTATTCGTCATTCGACGCGTCCCAGATGGCGCCGTTCTACAAGGCCGGCTGGGCGATGGACCTTTCCGCCGAGTTGAATGCCGGTTGGAGCAAGAACTTCAGCCCCGCCGTGCTCAAGATGTCGACGTTCCAGGAAGGCAACAACCTCGGGGTCAAGCCCGGCATCTACTCGGTGCACTGGGAGACGCAGACGTACGGCTTCCTCATCAACCCGGCGCTGACCGGAATGTCGGCGAAAAAGCCGCCCGCGACGACGGCCGAGTTCATCGATGCGCTCGCCGCGAGGGGAGCGAAATTCTCCATCGCGGCCTCGCAGACGCCGAGCATCATCCAGTCCCTCGCCTCGAACTGGCTGACGGACGCCGACATCGAAGCGACTCTCAACGGGAAATCGAGCTGGAAACAGGACGGCTGGCGCAACGCCTTCCAATTCCTGGTCGACCTGAAAAAGGCCGGCGTCCTCGCCAACGACTCCATCCCCGGTGGCCAGGACGACCACCCGAACGTGGAGTCGTCCTTCTTCACCAAGTCGATGGGCGCCATCTACGACGCCGCCCCCGGCGTCTCGGTCGGCCTGAGGACGAACCCGGAATTCGAGGAGTACTTCTCCATCGGGCTTCCCAAGGCTCCCGGAAGCGTCCACGACCCACGCTCGCCGGGTATCCCCGGGAAGGGCGCGGTGATCAACCCGAGGGGCGACCATCCCAAGGAGGCGCTCGCGTTCGTGAAGTGGCTGACCGAGCCCGAACAGCAGGCGGTGTTCGCCAAGACCGCCCGCATCCTCCCCAGCAACCCGGAACTCCTCGCCAGCGCGGATATCCCCACCCAGCTCGCGGGCTTCGCCGCCGGCGTGAAGAACATGCAGATCATGTCGACGACCTTCACGCCTGACGTGATCACCGCGATCAGAGCGGAGTCTCAGCGCCTGGTGCTGGGCGAGACGACGGTGGACGAAGCACTCACCACCATCCAGGCGGCGCAGGATCGCACGTCATGACGACGCAGCACGTGGCGGTTCCCGCGCGGCGCCCATCTCGGGCGCCGCGCGGGAGGCGCAACCTGATCGGCTGGTTGTTCCTGGCTCCGGCCATCGCGCTCATCGGGATCTTCACGATCACGCCGTTCGCGCAGGCCATCCTGTTGAGCTTCCAGTCCTGGGACGGCGTCAGCCCCGACACCCCATGGGTGGGGCTGGACAACTACGACTTCGTCGCCTCCGACCCGATCTTCTGGGCATCCATGGGCAACGTCCTCTTCTTCGGGGTCGTCGGTTTCGTCGTCGGCAACGGAGTCGCCCTGGTCATGGCGCTGGCCGTCAACAGCGTCACTCGCGGCAAGACGTTCTTCCGCACCGTCTTCTACCTGCCGGGCGTGTTGTCGGTGGTCGTCGTCGGTCTGCTGTTCTCGTTCATCCTGGCCCCTGGGTCCGGCATCCTCAACCGGCTGCTCGGCCTGGTGGGGCTGGACACGCTCCAGCAGAACTGGCTGGGCGACCCGGCCGTCGCACTGCCCGTCGTGGCTGCGGTGTTCGTGTGGTTCCACTGGGGGTTCGGCTTCCTGCTCTTCCTCGCTGGGCTGCAAGACGTGCCCAAGGAACTGTACGAGGCCGCCGAGCTCGACGGTGCGAACCGCTGGTCGAAGTTCCGGTACATCACCTGGCCGCAACTGGCCCCGGTCACGTCGATCGTCAGTCTTCTCACGCTGCTCGCCGCGCTCCAGATCTTCGGGACCGTGCAGGTGCTGACCAACGGCGGGCCTGGCCATCACACGATGGTGCCGACCCTCGCGATCTACAACGAGGCGTTCGTCAACTGGCGCTACGGCAGTGCCGCCGCCATGTCGGTCATCTTCGGCGGCGCACTCGTGCTGCTGTCCGTGGTCCAGCTAGCGATCACCAGGCGGAGGTCCCGCGTATGAGCAGCCGGATGACAGAAAGGGCCGACGCGATGTCCGTCGCTCCAGGACCGGCCGGCGCGGCCGGAGGCCCTCGACGGGCGGTACGGCTCGACAAGGTCGGCCTGTACGGACTGCTGGGCGTCGCCGCCCTGATCGCGCTGTTCCCCCTGCTGTGGATGTTGTCCGGATCTCTGCAAGGCCTCACGGAGCTGCTCTCGAACAAGAGCTTCCTGCCCGCCGACCCGCAGTGGGGCAACTACGTGACCGCCTGGGTCCAGGGGGAACTCGGCATCTACCTGCGCAACAGCGTGATCTACACGGGATCCGCCGTCTTCGGCATCCTGCTGGTGTCCAGCCTCGCCGGGTACGCGCTCGCGCGACTCGACTTCGCCGGCAAGGGCGTGTTCACGTTCGTCATCCTCGCCGTGATGATCATCCCCGCGCCCGCCATGTTCCTCGCGCAGTACAAGCTGCTCATCTCACTCGGCCTGACGAACAATCCCGTGGGCTACGTGCTGATCCTGATCACATCGGGCATCCCGATGTCGACGCTCATCATGCGCAGCTTCTTCGTCAGCCAGCCCCGCGCCCTGGAGGAGGCGGCCGCGCTGGACGGCGCCGGTCCGCTGCGCATCTTCTGGAACGTGATCCTCCCGCTGGCACGGCCCGGCCTCGCTGCCGTGGCCGTCATTCAGGGGCTGGGGGCGTGGAACGAGTACCTCATGGCGCTCGTCCTGTTCGAGGACAACTCCCTCATGCCGATCCAGCGCGGTCTGACCGCCTTCACCTCCGCCGAGACGCCACAGCAGCAGATCCTCCTGGCTGCCACCACCATCTCGATCGTGCCGGTTGTGATCTTCTATCTGATGGCGCAGCGTCACATCGTGAAGGGCATCGGCGCGGGCGCGATCAAGTAGGCAGGGCCTGGGTGACGTCGGTGATGAGGACGTTCGCCCGCCGGCACTGATCGTCGCCCGGATGGCCGCGTTCTTGCGCGCGCCACCCGCCATGGCGAGCCGGCGTGGAATGGTCCGGAAGACGTCCGGGTCGATGCCGATGACGCAATCGTTCAGGTCGCTGTGGATGAGGCGGCCGGAGGCGTCGAAGAAGCGTTGGCAGACATCGCCGACGGCGTGCGCGGCGAGCAGGCGGTCCCGGTCGGTGGGGGCGATCGCGTGGCCGCTGTCGCGCAGCAGCGGCGAGGGTTGCGCGCTGCCGATACCGACCAGTGCCAGAGGCCGCGGCTGCGTGGGCGGCGAGTCGGTGAGGCTCCCCCATTTCGCGGCCACCGCCTGCATGGCCGCGTCGGTGACCAGGCTCTCGCGGATCTCTGCCGTGGAGACCAGGCCGGGAGCCTGAACGTAGATCGGCTCGGCGGGATGGCTCAGCACCCGGTTGGCCTTGGCCTGGACTGCGCCCTCGCCGACAATGCCGACAATGCCGGCGAGCTGGACGACGCGGTCGGCGCCCGGCACACGGAGGGGGTGCAGCCGGTCCAGCGACCGACAGCAGCGTGTGTCTTGCCGTCGGCGGCCCGGACCGCGATCTCGCTGCCCCGCCCGCCCGGAGCCCTGGTGATGCGCACCTCGTGCCGCTTCCCCAGCCCCGCCATCACGTCCGGCCACGGTGGCCCCAAGCAGGAGCAGACGCCGTCGGAGAGTACGCGCTCTTGCCTGCCGCCGCAGGGGCGGGAGAAGCATCAACGTGCCTGAGCCGTTTCTCGTCGTGGCCGATCTGGCTTTCATGCCTCCGCGGCTGCCCGTGGCCTCATGGTCGCCCATGGCCGCGTCTGCGCGGGCGTGGCGGATTGACGGCCGGGCTGGTCACGGGAGATCGGCGGAAGCATGTCCAGACGTGGCATCCAGCCGATCCAGATGGCCATCCCGTACGCGATGCCGGGCGAGATGGGGGCATGCCGGCCTCGAGTCATGATGCCGAACAGGCCGCAGGAGGCGCAGCCGAAGCCCACATGGGCGATCGCTCCCAGGGCCCGCCCCCGGTTTGCGGCGGTGTTTGTGACCAGGGAGAGCGACGCGCGCGATGCGCTTCGTCGGCTGGTCCGCCATCAGGCCGGCGCGCTGTCCTGCGACCATCACGAAGCTCATCGCAGCGGTGGCCACAGTGCCGTAAACGACGTTGCGCATCATGGCGGCTGGCTGCCCTGCCTTTTCGGGCGGAACGAAGCGCGGTCATGAGGAGGAAGGGCATTCGTGTCACCCGCTCGCTCCCCTCACGGGATGTCGTGGATTCCGGGGGACGGCGGTTCCGCCCCTGAGGGAGTGCTGTCCGCCCTACGGTCCTTGCCGGATCGGACCTTCGACAATGTCGAGGACAGCGCGCACGAGCTCGGTATCGGTGGCGATCAGCAACGCGATGGACCTGGCCGTCGCAGGGCGCGGAGGTCCACATCGGCTGGAGGCTCCTTGGCCCACCGACGTGGTAACTGACGCTCACGGTGGAGGCCTTGTACACCACGTACGCCCAGGCCGAACGCGCGGTGGACTACGTGCCGGATCTGGCGGCAGGAACGCCGGCGGTCTACCCGTGGCGCCAGTCGCCTGTGCCGAGCGCCCCGCCGGCCTGCGGCCCCATCAACCCGAGACCGCCGTCGACGAACAACGTCGCTCCGGTGATGTAGGAGGCGGCGGGACCGGCCAGGAACGCCAGCGCGGCGGCGACCTCGCGAGCGTCGCCGGCCCTGGCGATCGGATACCCCGGCCTGCTGCCGATCTGCGGCGGCCGGTCTTCCTGTCCTGTCATCGGCGTGGCGATCTCGCCGGGCGCCACGGTGTTGACGGTAATGCCGTACTCGGCCAGCTCCAGTGCCAGAACCCGGCTGAGCATCCGCAACCCGCCCTTGGCCGCGCAGTACGGCCCCGCCCCCACCTTCGGGAGCTCCTCGTGCACGCTGGTGACGTTGATGATCCGGCCGCCCCGGCCTGCGTCGACCATGCGCCTGGCGGCCCGTTGCGCGCAGAGGAACGCCCCATCGAGATCGACCGCGAGGACAGAGCGCCAGCGCTGGTAGTCCATGTCCAGCAGCGGCTCGGAGCTGCCAGTGCCCGCATTGTTGACCAGCACACCCAGGCCGCCCAGCTCCTCGGCCAGCTCATCCACGACGTGTGCCGCCCGCTCCGGGTCCGCCAGATCGTGCTGCCGTACCGCCGCCTCCCTGCCCAACCCCGTCACCAGCTCCGCGACCTCATCTGCGCTGTTCCGGTCGGTGTGGAAGGTGATACCGACGTCGAAGCCCTGCTCGGCCAGCGCCACAGCGGTGGCCTTGCCGATCCCGGAGTTCGCTCCGGTGACGACCGCGACCCGGTCATATCCCTCGCTCATGATCTCCCTTTCACCATCATGACGGCACACCTCCTTCACCTGCCCCGGTGACGCCGCGGGTCCCCACCACGGCGCGGTTTCGTAACGTCACGCACCGATCACCGACAGGACGCGTCCGCGCCAGTGAACAGCCACGCCGACGGTGGCGTTCCATCCAGCTCGATGCGGTGGTTGGTACAGGGACAGAGCCGGAGGGCAGGGGTGCTACCGGATCACGTCATCGCCGGCGTCCAGACCTGCCGGAGTGGGAGCCACCCTCCGGGCAATGGTGTGGACGCCGGTATGTCATCTCAAGCCGCCGCTCGTGGAGTTCGGAGCGGAGATATCCGTGGAGGAAGTGCCGGACGACATGACCGCACTCCGCCACCGGCGGGGAGACATGCACCACCAGCGCTTCCACTCCTGCGGTTGATGAACCGGCGCAAGGCGCCCGAGCGGCTTGACGTGGTTGCGCCGGATGGCCGGGGGTGATGTGCTCGCTTTGATCAGCAGCTCCTCGTTCGGGGCATCGGCGACTTGAAGCCGCGATCGAGGCCCAGGCTGCGCGACGGTCGTGGCGCCGACTGAGCGCCGCCGACATCGACCTGGAACGGTACGGCCATCACCGGCTCCGCTCGCGCCAAACGCCTGATCAGGGTCACCGCCCCATTCCAGTCAGGAACTCCCGATCCTGCCCGGTCCGCTGGTGCGAGATGACAACGGCGGCGTGTCCAGGTCGGCGGCGGCGCGGGTGGTGTCCGTGATCGGCAAGTGGAGCAGCATGTCGAGAAGATGCGGTGAGGCGGGCACCAGGCGCATGTGCCAGGCGACGGCGTGCAGCGGCCATCCCGGCGCCGGCACGAGACGCGCACCCAGCAGATCGGCCGGCAAGCGTGGCTCGATCACCGGATCGGCGACGATGTTGAACGGGCCCGAGACCGGTTTGGTGACCGCGAGCCGGGTAGGCCTCCCCGACGTCGCCGGCGTGCGACGCCTGGAAGCGAAGCCCTGGCGTGTCCGGAACAAAGGGCACGAGACCGGGACGCACCAGCGGATGAGGCAGTAAAGGACCGGCGAACAGCCGCCGCTGCTCGGTGGAGGCCTCACGCTTGAAGACGAAGCCCGGGCGCAACCGCACCACCCGGATCCCCAGATGATCGTGCTCGAACACGTTCAGCGCCCGCTCCACGTAGGCCTTCTCCCGGCCGTAAACCATCTGCGACCAGCCGTTGCACTAATCCAGTCATCGCGCCCTTTAAGAAGACACGGTCCGTTCCGTGGTGTTGGCCACGAGCGCGTACAGCATGGCGTACGGCGCGCATGTCGCCGGTGAGCGCGCCACTCGCGGTCAACGGCTGTCGACACGGACGAGCGCGCCACGGGCTGGCGCGGCTCCGTTCAGCCGCCACAAGGAATTTTGGCTGTCAGCCGGTGCCGCGCGGCCCGCGAAGGTATGACGGGATCGTGCCCGGGTAGCTGCCTGCATGCCTGTCCGGCCTATCAAGGAGCGTCATGGACAGCAAGGCCAAGGCATTGGGACACCCGGTGCACCCCATGCTCATCGTCTTTCCACTAGGACTGCTGGTCACAGCAGCGATCTTCGACATCCTCCACCTGATCACGGGCGGATCCGGCTTCCCGATCGCCGCCGCCTATGCCATCGCTGCGGGGATCGTCGGCGGCCTCGTCGCTGGGGTGTTCGGCCTCATCGACTGGGTGGCCATTCCAGCACGGAGCAGGGCCAAACGGGTCGGCGCCATCCATGGGATCGGCAATGTGGTCGTGCTCCTGCTCTTCGCCGGCAGCTGGCTGCTGCGAACCACCACCGACTGGGTTCCCACGGTCCCGGCCCTGATCCTGAGCTTCGCCGGGGTGCTCCTGGGTGCGGTGACCGGCTGGCTGGGCGGTGAACTGGTGGATCGCCTCGGCGTCGGCGTGGACGAGGGCGCGCACGTCAACGCGCCCAGCTCGCTCTCCGGCGGACCTGCCACCCGCTGAGTGAAGGTGGCGGTGTCCAGGAATCCCACCGCGACTGGTCGTCCTCGTTGAGCGGCGGCTCCCACCCTGCGACGTCCGGGTTGGAATACGACTCGCGCGGCGAGCCGCAGGGGTCCCTTGCCGAGCTGCGGGGGCGCGCCTCGGCCCGAACACCCTGTTCGAGGTGACGTTCCACCTGCCGGTGACCGTGTACGACTTGCTCGCGCTGGACCGAGACAGCGGGTGCGCCGCGCCGCCCAGCAAATGTGCTGGCGATTCGGTTTGCCATGACTTGGCAAACCGTGTGGACCCACGATCAGTCTGGGGTCCGTCGATTTTCACCCGTGTGCACGGTTCAGACGATGCGCTGAGAGCGTCTCGCCCGCGCGCTCAAGGCCTGCTTCGCCGCCGACGAGTCGTGGGCGCGCAAGATCGTCCACCGGCTACGGCCCACACAGGGCATCAAAGGCGAGGCGTCGCAGTTCCTGCCGCTGCCGGAGCACTTCGAGCAACTCGCGGCGATGGTCACTGAGGACGAGGCGGTGAACGGCAGCCCGGTCGGCCCCGTCCCCGAGGTGCGCGCCCAGGCGATCAGGCAGTACGTGGAGGCCAGGACGCGTTCTTCGACTTCTACGAGCGCCAGGTCCGGCCCAGGGTCCGCTAGGACGCCTCCGCCGACTTGATCAGTTTGGTGTAGGCGAGCTGCAGCCAGTCGGAGATCGCCACCGCGGTCATGGTCGCGCCCACGAGCCTGGTGGCCTTGGGCGCGAGCACCAGTCCGGCGGCGTACCCGGTGGCCACCCACTGGGCCAGGCAGAACGGGCAGGCGATCAGCTCGCCCACCGCACCGCGCGGCGCCTCCTGCACCTCCGAAGGCCCGCTCTCACCCTCGTACCGGGTGAAGGGCGCGCGGATGGGACTGGCGACGGGGTCCTTGGCGAGCAGCCGTGACACTTTGTGCGTGCAGACCGCCATGAGCAGCAGGTCCATCACGCCGATGCGGTTGGGAACGCGCCGCCCGGCCAGCGCGGCGACGGCGGCGGCCACGGCGACCGTGCCGCCGTACGCGCCGAGGATGCCGACGTACTTGCCGAGCGGCCGGTCATGATCGCCTTCGTAGGTGCGTTCGGTCTTATCCAAAATTTCCGTCATGAGGTTTGCCGCTACCCCCTCCTGGGACGGGATCACCCACATCCAACGTCTACTTGACGCTCCGTTGCCTAAAGCGTGTCTTCAATTGATCTTGAGTAGTGGATCGTGGTCGGGTGATACGTCGCCATGAACTGTCCGATGCGGAGTGGGAGTTCCTCCGTCCGTTGCTGCCCCAGTCCTCGCGCGGACGGAAGCGGCTGGACGACCGAACCGTGCTCAAGGTGGAAGTTCCGGACGGGCACGGCCTGGCGGGACGTGCCGGAGCGGTACGGCTCCTGGCGCACGCCGCACACCCGCTTTCGCCGGTGTGCCCTGGACGGCACCTTCGAGCGGATGCTCCGGGCCGCCCAGGCCCGGGCGGACGCGGCGGGCGAGATCGACTGGCTGGTGTCGGTCGACTCCACCGTCGTACGCGCCCACCAGCATGCCGTCGGAGCCCGAAAAAAGGGCTCCGCATCCACGCACTCGGACGCTCCCGGGGCGGCCTGACCAGCAAGATCCACCTGGCCTGCGATGCCCTGGGGTGCCCGCTCGGCTTCGAGCTCACGGGCGGCAACACGAACGACTGCACGCAGTTCACCGCCGCGATGGAGGCGATCCGAAGTGCCCTGCCTCGGGCCGGGACGGCCCCGGCTGCGGCCCGCTCATGTGCTGGGCGACAAGGGCTACAGCTCCCGCGCGACCCGCTACGACAAGACCGCCGAGTCCTACCAAGCGGCCATCACCCTCGCCTCGCTCCTGATGTGGGCGTGACATTGAAGACAACTCCAAAGCGGCCTGGCCGAGGTTCGCTTCGGTACGGCCGACAGGGGCGCCGGGATCAGCGGCGCACTTCGCCGCGCCCGCTTGGCGCCGTAACCCGAAAAAGCAGTGGCCGCGCGGGCTCGGGGCCACATACGTTCGCCTCCATGGTTGACGCAGCTTTCGGGCATCCGCGCCTCGCCGCCATCTACGACCCACTCGATCCGGACCGCAGCGATCTCGACGCGTATCTCGCGATGGCGGAGGAGTTCGGCGCGCGGTCCGTGCTGGACATCGGGTGCGGTACGGGCGTGTTCGCGCTGCTGCTCGCCGAGCGCGGGATTACGGTCACCGGGATCGATCCCGCGCGGGCGTCCGTCGACGTCGCGCGTGGCAAGCCGGGCGCGGAGCGGGTGCACTGGCTCGACGGCGACGCGGGGGACCTGCCGCCCATGCAGATCGACCTGGTGACGATGACCGGGAACGTCGCCCAGGCGATCGCCGATCCGCAGGCATGGCGCACGACGCTGCGCGGCGCGTACGAGGCGCTGCGGCCCGGCGGGCGGCTTGTCTTCGAGACGCGCGATCCGGCGCGGCGCGTGTGGGAGGAGTGGGCGGAGTGGACGCGCGAGACCACGTACCGCATGACGGACATCCCGGGCGTCGGCCACGTCGAGACCTGGGCCGAGCTGACAGACGTGAGCCTGCCGCTGGTGAGCTTCCGGGGTACGCATGTGTTCGCTGCGGACGGGGACGTACTGACCTCGGAATCGACACTTCGCTTCCGCGAACGTACGGAGATCGAGCGGGACTTGCACGAGCACGGCTTCGTCGTCGAGGACGTACGCGACGCACCCGACCGGCCGGGCAGGGAGTTCGTGTTCGTGGCGCGGCGCGATACCGCGGAATCCGTCCCTCCCGGAACGCCCTAGATGATCAATTCCAAGGGGTGCCTGCGGAGGGTGTGGGGGTGGGCGGTCAGGCGTCGGGGTCGACTTCGGGGTGCGTGAACCGCACGGGCTTGCCCAGCGACCGGGCGTAGGCGATTT
>NZ_JBITHZ010000076.1:0-21347 GCF_044458585.1 Nonomuraea sp. NPDC050451 | reverse complement strand
GACGTCGGCGTCGCCCGAGAGGCTGCGCAGCGGGTTGGCGGCGGCGAACACGCCCAGGTCGTGCTCGCGCAGCCTGGCGACGACGCCGTCCCAGCCGGCCGACTCGGCGAACGAGGTGAACCGTCACGGATACGGTCAACGCAGCATGGTCGCCCCCTGACCATCGGACAGATCACTCGATGGCCGGTGTCGACGGCCTTTCGAGAACACCAGGCCGCTCGTGCCGACGACCAGCGAGCCCGTGACCCCGGCCCTCATGAGCAGTAAGTGGACAGGAAACGGCCTTCCTGGTGGCCACCTCGACCGCCGATGGTCTTTCCGAGCCTCACGACGAATCGAGAGAAGGACGCCATGAAGGTAACCCGTGCGCTGAACGCTCTGCGCGATTGGGCGACATCGACGATCATGATCGCACTGGTGTGCACCTCCCCCAGGCAGCACGTGAGACCACGGCGCCGCTGACCCGCGCCCTCGGCGTTTGCTTCGGCAGCCGCACCCGCGTGATCCGCGATCAGGAGTTGGGACTACGCCGACTGCCCGTCCGGTCGTGACAACGCCCCGCGCAACCCGGAACGTGAGGTGATCTCGAGTTCGGGGAAGATCCGATACAGATGCGCACCGACCTCGAGATCGCCGAAGGGCTGGACGCCTGTGCGGTGCCGAAACGCGGATACTGTCGCTGAGCTGGGCGTTTGCTGGGTGGTCAGGTTGCTCTGCGGTACTCGTCGATCAGTCCTGTAACGGCCCTTCGGCGGTGGATCCGGGTGGTTTATGTTGATCATCACTTCGCTGGGGTCGTGCAAGGGCAGGCGGAAGGAACGGCCCTGATGCGGGCGATGGTGGTTGAAGTGGTGTTCGTAGCTGGTCAGGGCCTTGCGTAGGTGTCGCTCACCATGGATGGGCAGGTGATCGAGGCGCTCTCGGCGTAGTGTTCTCACGAACCGTGCGGTGAACGCGTTTGCTCGTGGTGACCGGGTGGGTTTCTTGATGACCCTCACGCCATTGGAGGTGAAGACCTCATCGAACGAGCGGGGGAAATTGCCGTCACGATCCCGGATGAGTCCTTCATATCGCTGCGGGACGCCGGTTCCGGCGTGAAAATGGGGCCTGGTGGCCGGCTGTGACGTCGTGGTTTCTTGGTGCCGGTTGCGCCCGAGGATGAGTCTGACGCTGGGAGCCTGATTTCTTGAGGGTCGTTCCTTGTCGCTTCGTGCACGCGGGCCAGACTTCCGCTTATCGCCCTTGGTTTCCCCGGACGGCTGCGGTCTCGCCGGGTCGGAAGATGAGGGAGGTGGATGTGGTGCAGGAGGTCGAGGACGAGCCGTTGCATGTGGAGCGGGTCGCTGCCCTGGATGTCGGCAAGGGCATGGTGGAGGTGTGTATCCGGGTGCCATCCGACCGTGATCGGCAGCGTCGTGCCCAGGAGGTGCGGACGTTCGGGACGACGAAGAAGGAGATCGTCGCGTTGGCGGACTGTGCGCCTGCCGAAAATTCCATCCATGCAGGTAAAGCGGCGTGTGAGTACTCGTGGAGGATGCCGGCGAGCCGGTCTCGGCGGCGTATGTTCAGGTCGCTGATTCGCTCTGGATCCGTGAGCGGATCGGGGACGGTGCGCAGCGGAGCAGCCTGGCTCAGGGCTTGGTGGGCGCGGTGCTGGTTGTAGAAGTGTTCGTACTCGCGCAGAGCGTGCCACAGGTGGCGTTCGTTCCATACCAGGCAGCGGTCGAGAAGCTCGTGACGGCACGACTGCACCCACCGCTCCATGATCGAGTTCATCCGCGGCATCCGGATACCGGTGAGCACCGTCCTGATGCCGGCCTCGGTGAGGACCTCGTCCATGATGGCCGGGAACTTCCTGTCCCTGTCTCGGAGCAGAAAGCGCGCCCGGCAGCCCGCATCGTCCAGATCCATCACTAGATTCCTAATCGCCTGGGCGACCCAGGTCGCGCTTGGGTGCGCGGTGGCGCCAAGCACACGGACGCGCCTGGTGGCGTGTTCGATGACGGCCAGGACGTACTGATGCTGCCCGTTCAAGGTGATGGTCTCGATGAAATCACAGGCCAGCAGTGCGTCGGCTTGCGAGCGCAGGAAGTCGGCCCATGTCGTGGACGCCCGCTCGGGCGCCGGATCAAGACCTGCCTGCTTAAGGATCTCCCACACCGTGGAGGGTGCCACCTTGATGCCCAGCGTGATGAGCTCACCGTGGACCCGCCGATAGCCCCAGGTCGGGTTCTCCCGAACCAGGCGCAGGACGAGAGTGCGGATGGAGCGGACCGTGGGCGGGCGCCCACGTCGCTTCGGCCGACAGGTACGGGCGTGACGACGCCTCATCAGATTGCGGTGCCAGCGCAGGACGGTGTCCGGTTGGACAAGGAGCCGTAGTCGGCGTAGGACCTCGCGGGGCAGCGAGGTCAGGAGAGCGGCGAGAAAGGCTCGGTCCTCGGGTGCGAATCTCACTCTGGTGTCGGCGCCGAGTTGGCGTTCGAGGAGGGTGATCTGGTGACGCAGAGCAAGTATCTCGACGTCCTTGCCCCGGTCTCCCATGGGCAGTAACCGCAGTGCGGCGAAGGCGTTCGTGACGGTGAGGTAGGCCAGGCGAAGGAGCACGGCCGATTATCGCTCCGCACTTGGTTCGTCTCCTGGATGGCTGAAGTTCGCGCCGCCACGCGAAGCCCTCATATGGTCATGACCTGGACGGATGTGATTATCGGCAGGCGCAGAGTCCGCGTGATCGAAGGTGAGAGCACAGTCTCGGTCAAGCAAAACTCGCCCTGGCGAACGACACGCGTCCCGCACCGTCACCAGGCAGGCGTGCCATCTCCGGCATGGTGATCTCGCCGGGTTGGGCGATGAACCGCTCCCCATCGGCTTTGGGGTTTCGCATGGCGATGATGTGAAGGTCGGCGAGACCGCGCACGTCGACGACGTGGTAGATGGCTTTGGGGCTGGGGATGCCGCGCAGGGTGGTGGTGAACAGCAGGTTGGTGCTGGAGTTGCGGCCGTCCATGAATGGTCCGAAGATCGCGCCGGGCAGGATGGTGACGAGTTTGGTGTGCTCCGGTGTAGCGATGAGACCCCACGCGGCTTTCTCGGCGACAACCTTGGAACGCATGTAGTAGGCGACAAGCTTGTCGTCCATGTTCGTCCAGTAGGACTCGTCGATGTTCTGGCGGGTGTCCTTTCGGCCGGGGAATACGGCTGCGGCGGACGACGTCATGACGATCTTGCTGACGTTCGAGCGGATCGCAGCGCTGACTGGGCGAGGGCGACAACCCGTGCGTGACCCGGTGGACGGCTAAGGAAGGGCAAGGTGCAGGTCGATCCCGCGGTTGGCGAAGAAGGTCGCGAACACCTCCGCCGGAAGGACCGCGCGCCGGGCCTCCGGGGTGTGGCCTGACGGATTGTGCAGGTGGAGGAGACCGCCGTCGTATCCGGTGAGGAGTACCAGGTGCCCGCCGCGGCCGGGCGCGGGCAGGTGGGGACGGCGGATCTCCCTGTGCACCGAGGCCATCACCAAACGCCCGGCTGCCAGTAGCTCGATGGCGCCGTCAAGGCTGAGATGAGCGTGCACCTCGGCGGGCAGGAGGTGCTCTGCGCGGGCGTACTCGGCGAAAGGCGCGTAGTACAGCCCCTTGATCGTGCCCTGATCGTCCTCGACGTAGCCCCCGTAGGCCAGGCAGCCGCGCAGCAGCTCCAGCATCGGCGGAGCGTGGCCGTCGCGATGGTGGAGCGCCATGCGCAGGCACGCCATGCCGCAGCAGTGCCTGCACCAGCGGCCGTACTCCTCCCGCGTGCGCGCGCCCGAGGTCATCCAGAGGGGGTCGTCGGCCGGGTCGGCGCCCTGGTAGACGATGGCGGCGATACGGTCGGCGCTCATGTACTGGGTGTGGACGGGCACGCCTTGATGAAGCGTCGCGCGCGCGCCATCCGGGCACTTGGCACAGGCTGGGCAGCTCACCGGGTCATTGTGCCGCACGTCCGGGCTCAGGCCCGGTAGCCGGTCGGGGCGCGCAACGCGGTGGACAGGACAAAGGAGACGAGCCCGTCGTAGTCGAGTCCACCGGCCCCGGCCATCGTGGCCAGGTTCCCCGTCCGCGATAAGCCGGGGAGCGTGTTGGTTTCCAGCCACCATACCTCTCCATCGGCGCCCACGACGAAGTCGCTGCGGGAGTAGCCCCGGCAGCCCAGCGACCGGTGGGCGACGCGTGCCCATTCGGCGATGAGCACCTCGGCTTTTTCCGGCAGCGCGGCAGGGCAGTGCTGGGTGAACCTGCTGGGGTCGTTCTTGGTCTGGTAGTCGTAGAAGCCGTTGACGGGACGGGTTTCCAGGAGGGGCGGGACCCACAAGCCCGGCTCGTGGTCCAGGACGGCCGCGGTCACCGACCTGCCGGGGCAGAATCGCTCGGCGAACAGTTGCTGTCCGCCGGAGCGCAGCGCGCGGATCGCGCTCAGGAGCTCCGGCTCGGTGGCGGACAGGTGAATGTCGATGGATCCGCCTTCGGAGACGGGCTTGAGCATGAGCGGCAGCCCCAGGGCGGAGGTCAGCTCGGCGGCGAGTTGCTCCGCCGACAGGCCGTCGTCCAACTGGCGGCTGGGCAGAATGCCCACGCCGTGCGCGCCGACCATCGCCTTGGCCGCGCACTTGTGCATGGCCAGCGCACTGGCCAGCACTCCCGAGCCGGTGTACGGCATGTTGAGATGCTCCAGCAGCCCCTGCAGCTTGCCGTCCTCGGCATACTGCCCGGCGATGGCCAGGAACGCGACGTCGACCGTGCCCAGCCGTCGCAGGAAGGCGGCGCCGGCGGTGTCGATCATCACGGCGTCGACGCCCTGCCGCATCAGTGAGGCATGGACGGCTCTGCCGGACAGAAGAGACCGGGCGCGCTCGCGGGACCTTCCGCCGGTCAGGACGCCGACGCGCATGCCGAGGGCCCCGGCTTCTCGATGCAGAACACGGTCTCCGCGCCGAACTGGGTGTCGGTCCGCACGTCCGTACGGCGGACCGTTGCGGCGCCGAAGGCCAGCAGGACCTCTGCCTCGGGCAGGCGGTAGACCGGGATGGTCTCCGGGACCTCGATCTCCAGGAACTCCGGCGCCAGCGGCGTGAACAACACGACGACCAGCTTGCGGCGGAAGGATGCGACCGCGTTGCCGAGGATCGCCGCCCAGTCACGGTTGTGCTCCAGGACGTGACGCAGGAAGATCGCCTCGACGTCGCTCTTGTACGTGGTCAGATCGACGATGGCGTCCGCGAAGGGCGTGCGCGAGCCGTCGATGCCGCGGTAGCGCTGCCCGGGCATGAGGCAGGTCCGCAGCCAGCCCCGGCCGCATCCCCAGTCCTCGATCTCCGCGCAGTCGGCCAGGAAACGCGCGCCGATTTCGTAGGTGGTGGTTTCGCCGAAGGGCGTCGGCTCGATGATCCCGGCATAAAGGCTGTCCCATTTTCCAACGAGTGACATCCGCGGCTCCGTCTGACTCGTTTGCTGCCTCCGTTGAACTACCGATCCGCCGCGAAGTCAACATCTTTTCCGGTAGGTCGTTCTGTGGTTTACTTTGCTGGCCCGGCAGCAAGCACCCGATTCAAGGTGGGTATATGCGCGATCCGGTTGAGTTCTTGCGGTCCCATTGGGGCGTTACCGTCGATCCGGAACTGCCGGGCATGGAGATCGGACTCGACGGCTTCCGCCAGTTCCTGCGGCTGGACGTCAATGCCGACACCCTGGAATCCTTCGACCGCAACGTGTCGGTGTCCTGGCACGGTGTCGCCGACCAGGGCACCCACGAGAGGCTGGACTGGACTGCGAAGAGCACGCTCTGGAGCAAGCGCTATCACCTCGACATCCATCCCGGACATCTGGATTTCCACGCCGAGATCTACGGCGAAGGACTGATCGATCGCATCCGGTACTTCGACGTCATACCCGATCGCGACCACCGCCCGTTCTCGACCCGGACGATGCATCTCATCGATTACGGCCGGACCCCGGTGCGCGCCTATACGACGGGCTCGCCCATATCGTTTCGGCGGGTCTTTTCGCCCGAGCCGAACTATTACGGCCGACGCGAATTCGAACCATTTGAGTACGCCCAGATCAGTGTCGCCGGAGACAGCGAATACTGCGGGGGCAATCTCATCGCCAATCCCGGGCTGCTGTGCTTCGCGGTCGCCGCTGACCCCAGCCGGGAATGGCTGGCGTTCGGCCTGGCGGTGCGCCCGGGTGAGCACTTGTTCTCCGACTTCGAATATCTCGGCGGCGCCGACTTCTCCTTCGCCCTCACCTGCTGGGGAGCCCTTCGGGTCACGGGCACGTACCTGACTCCGCACATGGTGATCGTCCGCGGCGACACCGCCGAGCTGGCCGTGGCCGCCTACGTGGACGTGTTGCGCGACTCGGGGCTGGTGCCCAGCCCGGTCCGGGAGCAGCCGGAGTGGTGGAGCAGGCCGATCGTGTCCGGCTGGGGGCACCAGTGCTACCAGGCCGATCTGTTCCGCGTGCGCAGCGGGGCGGAGCGGCAGCCGGACAACGCCGCCTACATGCTCTGCGCCCAGGCCAACTATCGGGACATGCTCGACCGGCTGAACGCCCACGACCTTCCGTGGGGAACGCTGGTCGTGGACGCCCGCTGGTTTCTCTCCGGTGGCCTCAAGGACGTGGACGTCGGCCGGTGGCCTGATCTGCCCGGTTTCATCGAGGCTCTGCACCGGCGGGGCAAGCGCGTGCTCATCTGGTGGAGCCCATGGGACACGGAGGACATACCGGCGGGCGACTGCGTCACCTACCGGCCCGAGGTGAGCCTGGGACTGCCGAACAGGCCCGGGCGACGGGCGAAGACCCCCAAGGGCAACCTGCCGATGAACACCCTGCCCGCCGGAACGAAGCTGGCCGTGGACATCACGCTGCCGGCCGTGCGCGAGCGCATCAGGCAGCAGGTGCGGGCGTTGCTCGGCGCTGACGGGCTCGACGCCGACGGGCTCAAAATCGACCACATGTGGGCCACGCCCGGAAGCTACGGCATGGCCTTCCCCGAGGGCTCGGGGCGGCTGTTCGGCCTGGAGGCGGCGCGTGCGTACCTGAGCCTGCTCTACGAGACGGCCAAGGACATCCGGCCGGACGCGCTTCTGAGCGGACACTCGCCCAACCCCTACCTGGCCGACGTGCAGGACATGGTGCGCATCAGCCCCTGGTCACGCTTCCCCGAATCCGTCGTGAGCGAGGCACGGCACAGCGCCGCCATGGCCCGCCTGGCCGACCCTGGGTGGCTGATCGACACCAACGGCCACCCGATGCCCTCCCTGACCGCGTTCCGTGAGTACATGAGCCTCCAGCCCGAGCTCGGCGTGCCCAGCCTGTTGTACGCCACCCATTTGGACACCACGGGCGAGGCATTCACCGACGACGACTACGCCATGCTCCGCAGAGCGTGGAGACACGGCTGACCGGGCGGGGAGTCCATGCGGGATCTGCGCTTGTCCGACTACCGGCCCGTTTCCAGCCTGCCGCCGCTTCCTCCGCCGCCGGCCTGGGCCGCGACGCCGGCGGTGGACGCGCACACGCATCTGGGGCGCTGGCTCACGGAGGGACGCTGGGCCGCGCCGGATGTCCCCGCGCTGATCGGCTTGATGGACTCCGTGGGCCTCTCGGCGATGGTCAACCTGGACGGCCGCTGGGGCGCGGAGCTCGAGGCCAACCTCGACCGTTACGACCGCCGCCATCCCGGGCGCTTCGCCACGTACTGTCACGTCGACTGGACCGCCCTGACCGGGCCCGCGCCGGGCGAACAGCTCGCCACGAGTCTGGCCCGCTCGGTGTCGGCCGGCGCCCGGGGACTGAAGGTATGGAAGGACCTGGGGTTGTCGGTGCGCGACGGCGACGGCGCGCTGGTCCTGCCCGACGACCGGCGGCTGGCTCCCCTCTGGGAGCAGGCGGCGGAGCTGAGCGTGCCGGTCGCCATCCACGTCGCCGACCCGGTGGCCTTCTTTGAGCCGGTCGACGAGCGCAACGAGCGGCTGGAGGAACTCCTCGCGCACCCCGACTGGTCGTTCGCCGCCCCCTGTCATCCGCGCTTCCCCCGCCTGATGGCGGCGCTGGAAGCGCTGGTGGCCGCACATCCGCGCACGGTCTTCATCGGGCTGCACGCCGGATGCAACGCCGAGGACCTGGCCTGGGTGTCGCGGATGCTGGATTCCTATCCCAACTTCCACATCGACATCGCCGCACGGATCAGCGAGCTAGGCCGCCAGCCGCGGCGGACCCGGGCGCTCGTGCTCCGCCATCCCGGCCGGATCCTGTTCGGCACTGACCAGGTCATCCAGCGCCGGGCCGCCTACGAGATCTACTTTCGCTTCCTGGAGACCGCTCACGAGTACTTCCCCTACTCGGTCCTGGAGCCCCCGCCGCAGGGGCGCTGGTGCATCTCCGCTCTCGACCTGCCAGCCGAGATCCTCGCCGGCGTCTACTCGGGCAACGCCCGGCGGCTGCTGGGGATCGGCTGAAGCGAGCTCAGGAGGACCTTGAGGTCGGCGTAGAGGGCGGGCGTGGGGCTCACCTGATAGTCCGGCAAGTCCACCAGCACGTCCTTGCCCGCCTCCCGGCGCACCCGAGTAGGAGATCTCCTCGCCGGTCTCGCCGTCGCGGCCTTCGGCGTTTGCGCACCACAGCAGCCCTCCCGGCGTGGGATGCACGGTCATCGCCTCGTCTTCCTCCCAGTCGAGATATTCCGCCTGCTCTTCGTGCTGCTGCTGGAGATCCTCCAGGTGTCCGGTCGTGATGCCGTTGATCCCGATCGTCCCGTACACCTCGAACAGCCGCTTGTAGTCGCTCGGAAGCCGCAATCCGAGCGATCGCTCGATTTCGGGCCAGTCGTAAGTGTGGCCGGCGGTCCGCGGCTCGGTGTGCACAGGCAACACTGCGCCTGCCGAAAATTCCATCCATGCAGGTCAAGCGGCATGTGAGTATTCGTGGAGGACTCCGCCGAGCCGGTCTCGTCGGCGTATGTTCAGGTCGATGATTCGCCCGGGGTCTGTGATCGGGTCCGGGGCGGGACGTAGTGGGGCGGCTTGGTTGAGGGCTTGGTGGGCGCGGTGCTGGTTGTAGAAGTGTTCGTACTCGCGTAGGGCGTGCCGTAGGTGGCGTTCGTTCCAGAGCAGGCAACGGTCGAGGAGTTCACGGCGGCAGGACTGCACCCATCGCTCCATGATCGAGTTCATCCGCGGCATCCGAATGCCGGTGAGCACCGTCTTGATGTCTGCCTCGGCGAGAATCTCGTCCATGATGGCCGGGAACTTCCCATCCCGATCTCGGAGCAGAAAGCGCGCCCGGCAGCCCGCATCGTCCAGATCCATCACCAGGTTCTTTATCGCCTGGGTGACCCAGGTCGCGCTTGGGTGTGCCGTGGTCCCCAGCACACGGACGCGCCTGGCGGCGTGCTCGATGACGGCCAGGATGTACTGGCGTTGCCCGTTCAAGGTGACGGTTTCGATGAAATCGCAGCCAGCAGGGCGTCGGCTTGCGAGCACAGGAAGTCGGCCCACGTGGTGGACGCCCGCTTGGGCGCCGGATCAAGACCTGCCTGCTTGAGGGTCTCCCAGACCGTGGACGGTGCCACCTTGATGCCCAGCGTGGTGAGCTCTCCGTGGACCCGCCGGTAGCCCCAGCCGGGGTTCTCCCGGACCAGGCGCAGGACGAGAGCGCGGATGGAGCGGACCGTGGGTGGGCGCCCACGTCGCTTCGGCCGGCAGGTACGGGCATGACGACGTCTCGTCAGGTCGCGGTGCCAGCGCAGGATGGTGTCCGGCCGGACGAGAAGCCGCAGCCGGCGCAGAGCCTCGCGGGGCAGCGAGGTGAGGAGGGCGGCAAGAAAGGCTCGGTCCTCGGGTGCGAATTTCACTCTGGTGTCGGCGCCGAGTTGGCGTTCAAGGACGGTGATCTGGTGACGCAGGACGAGAATCTCCGCGTCCTTGTACCGATCGCTCGTAGGCAGCAATCGCAGCGCGGCGAAGGTGTTGGTAATGGTGAGGTAGGCCAGGCGGAGGAGCACGACCGATCATCCTGCCGTACGCGGTTCCGTCTCCCGGGCGACTGGAACTCGCGTACGCCACGTGAATCCGTCGCAGAGTCATGACCTGGGCGGATGTAATTGTCGGCAGGCGCAGGACCGCCACCGCTGACCCCGCCAATACGTCAGAAACGCTCAGCCCCCGGCAAAGTCAGCGATCTGGTCCACGCCGCGCTCGTTCTCTTCCATTTCGAACACCGAAGATCAGCTGGAATTCAGCGAGAAAACGTCATTGGCCAAGGCGCTGGTATACCGCGTCCCGCGGGTCAGAATGAATGATCGTCTGGCCAGTCTCGGGACGCTGGCGCTCGATGGCCGTCCTCCGTGACGAATTCTCTTCGCATATGGTCGGCGACGGGCCAGCCGACCGCCTCACGCGCCTACCTATCGTAATGGACGCGCCAGTGAGGCCCCCTAGGGCCCCCTATGATTCCTCCTGGGGCCCCTATGCATTTCCCTAGGCCATGTGCGCGGCTGACCGGCGATGGTACGAAAGCGTTCGTGACCAAGCGAAAAATATTATCCCTGACATCCAGCAGAATTCTCGGCGCGGTCGCGCTCACCGCGGGCCTGGCGACCGCGGCCCCGGCGGACGCGACACTTGCGCCGGTCTGGGACCATCTGTCCTTTCCTTACGGGTACACCGAATCCGAGAAGCAACTCAAGGAACTCAACGATGTCGCCGCGCTGAGTGGCACCCAAGCTTGGGCTGTGGGGCAGGTGCGGATGGAGGGCCGGCCGTACCCGCCGCCGGGTGTGGTCTGCCCCGACCTGTTCCGCTGGAACGGTCAGAAATGGGTGAACGACCGGCCGGATATCACCTGCCGGGGCGCGCTGACCTCGGTGTCGGCCGCCGCGGAGAACGACGTGTGGGCCACCGGTTCGACCATCGCCTACCACTGGGACGGTACGGCCTGGACCCTCATTCCGTACCCGACCGAACAGAACAACCCTTTCTACCTTGATGATGTCGCCGCGGTGGGCGGCACTGCCTTCGCGGTCGGCAGGTCCGACCAGTCGAGCGATGCGGTTTCCACGGCCGGCGTGATCCGCTGGAACGGCACCGCCTGGCAGAAGATGAGCCTCCCGCCGCTCGCGGGCAACACCGACCTGAGCGCGGTGCATGCCCTGGCGCCGGACGACGTCTGGGCGGTCGGCACCACCAACCGCTACGGGCCGAGCGCCGATGCGCACACCCTGGTGCTGCACTGGGACGGCCACACCTGGTCCCGGCTGCCGGATCCGCCGAAGGAAGCGCTGGTCGAGACCACCCTGGACGCGGTGGCCGCGCGGCCCGGCGAGGTGTGGGCGGCCGGCCAGCGGACCACCTACGAGGCCAACGGCGTTTCGGTCAAGAAGCGCGAGGCGTTCGCCATGCGTTGGAACGGTAGCGAGTGGACGGTGACGCCGACCCCGGCGACCACCGGCTGGTACGGATCCTCCATCACCTCGCTGGCCTGGAACGGCACCGAGGTGTGGGCCGGAGGCAGCGGGCAGGACGACGCCACCGCGCGCAGCGTCGGTGTGCTGCTGCGCTGGAACGGCACTGCCTGGCAGCAGGCGCCGAAACCGCCGCTACTCGACGACTACCGGATCAAGCAACTCGGCGCTGTGCCGGGCGGCGGCCTGTGGGCCACCGGCTACGGCACCAGGGAGACCGACGAGCACGCCAAGGGCCAGTTCCTGGCCCGGTTCACCGGCTGAACCTTCCTCCCTGCGATGGCGCGGGTGATGCGCGCCAGCTGACCGCTGCGTCGGACGCCCTGCCGCTACCGCACTGTGGCGGGCATGGGGGCGAGCGCATCGGACCCATCCCGGCACGGGAGGCGGCCCTCGGGAGACGAGCCCGGCTGCCGGGACCTTTCGTGGCCGTCTGCCTGAAGCGCCTACCCATGGGTGTGACGGAGGGACCGTTCGGGTGTGGAGTACGCGCCGAGCACAGCGGTGTCATCTCTGTATAGCGCCGGCGTGGCTGGAGCACGGGAAATATTCTGCGGATCCACGATGCCATGATCAATCAGGGTGTTCGTCGTGCTCGGTGCGTGCTCGTACGCCCCGTCATACGGCGTCAGGACACGGCATTGCCTGACACGCAAACCGCGCCGAGGTGGCGCGAACTGCCACCCAACGGCACAGCGCGACACTAAAGGACCTTGCTTCTAATCCGACGGTCGCAGGTTCGAATCCTGCAGGGCGCGCTTTGATCATGTTCTGACCTGCGGTTATACGGGCCCCGCCTCGCCACGAGAAGGCGGGGAATGCGGGGCCGGATGCTTAATCCGACTGTCAGCTCCTCAGCGAGATGAGTTTCCCGGACGAGGCCTGGTCTTCCTCGCCGAAGAGCAGGGCCGCCGTCTTCTCGGCCGCAGCCGTGGCCACCTGCGGGTAGACAGATGTGTAGGTGTCGGCGGTGAACGCGCTGGAGGTGTGTCCCAGGGTTTCCTGCACGACCTTCATTTCCACCCCGGCCGCCAGCATCAGCGAGGCCGCGCCATGGCGCAGGTCATGCAGTCGGACGGGCGGTAGCCCGGCCAGGTAGGCCAGCCAGAGAAACTGGTCGGAGACGTGCTGGGGATGCAGGCGGCTGCCGTCGGACTGGGTGAAGACGAACCCGCTGTCGGTCCACGCCTCGCCCATGGCGAGCCGTTCCTGAAGTTGCTGCTGCCGGTGGGCGCGCAGCACTTGAGCGGTGTCGGTGTCCAGGGCGATGGTGCGCACGGAGGCGTCGGTCTTCGGCGTGCCCTCATGAACCTCCCAGGCCAGCTGGACGAGTTGCCAGTTCACGGTCAAGGTCTGGCCGTCGAGGTCGATCTCCTTCCAGCGCAGCCCGCACGCCTCGCCCCGTCGCAGGCCGCGGAGTGCGATGAGCTGGTAGAGGGCGAACAGGCGGTGAGCTTTGGCTTCTTTGAGGAACCGGCGGGTATGTGCTGGTGTCCACACCATCACTGAGGAGGGGCGGGGCACGCTGGTGTAGGCGTCGATCGGATGGACCCGCCGTCCACCCCGGAGTTGCTTTTCCCTCTCCCGGTAGCTGCGGTAGTCCTGCTGCCAGGCGCGGACTCGGTCGTCGGTCCACACCAACGGCTTGGGCCGGGTGTGCGCGGCCATCTCCAAAACGGCGGCCGGGTTGAAGTCGATCAGCCGGTCTTGCCGCATGGCCATGTTGAGCGCGTGGCGGAGGGTGGCGCGGATGCGGTGCATGGTGGCGATGCTGATCGACCGCCGGTACTTGACGCTCGCCCGTACCTGCGGGTCGGGGTCGGTGCGGCGGGTTGTTTCCTCGATCTTCCGCTTGCGGTTGAGGAATTCCGCCAGCCACTGCTCGACGGTGATCTCGTGGGTCAGATGCTGCCCGGTCTTGATCTTTCGGCGGACGGTCTCTGCATCCGGCAGTGTGTCGGTCTCGGCCAGGGTGCGTTTGATCAGGTCAGCGATCTGGGTGCGAGTGGCGGGCTCACGCGGATCGGCCAGTGCGAGCAGGTCACGAACGTGGCCGCGTTCGTCCTTTGCTGCGTCCTGGGTGGCGAAGCCGCCGCGGCGCAGCGGCCCGCGCCGCTTGCCGTCGGGGCTGGGCGGGAGTTCAATCTGGTAGTTCCAGATGCCGTGCCGGTAGCTCCATCCGCCGTCGGAGCGGCGGAGCTTGGGGCATTTCTGCCTGAGTTCCTTACCGTCGCTGTCGCGGCAGGAACAGCGTTTGAACGTGCGTCCCTCAGCCATGATGTGTCTCGTTCCTGTTCGCTTCGGTGCTGTTGGGCGGGGCTGGTGTGGTGGTGAGCAGGGGAGCGGGGTGGCGCACGGCACAGGGTTGCTGCGCCCATCCCCGAAGCGGCCGGTGCAGGGCTGCCCTGATCGAAGGGCGTGCCTTTGGAGGTCCTGTTCCGAGCACTCATCCCGCGATGTCCCGCTCAGCCGCGACCCCGGCAATCGCTGGACACAGGCGCACGGCGATCCTGACGCCCGTGCCGTCGCCTGTACGGCGTGGAGCGCCGGGGTCGTCGTGTTCCCGGCCAGCGCGGCCGATGCGGTGGCATGCTCGGGCGAGCACGCCCGTGGTCGTCACCCGCCGCATCGATGGCCGTGCCGGACAGGGCATATCGACGCCCACCTGGATGGCGACGGTCAAGGCCGAATCCGACGGTCAACGCCGGGCCGGGGCACCGGCGGTCTCCACACGGCGTCGTCGTCATCTCACCGCGCATTGCTTCTCGGAGGCGCCACCGAGTAAGGGCGGCTCTGGCGTGCAGCTGCGCACAAACCCGTGCATTCGAGAGGAGACCGCCGTTTCCAGCACGTCGGCCCGGAATGACCGCGGCCGCTGCTGATGGGCCTCATCGATCGGCAGTTGAGCGCCGTCGGTCGTGCTAAACGGTATAGTCCGCGGTCGCGGTGCACGGCGGATGCTGTCGTTCGGTGGTGTTGCGTTGTGGTGAGGCGGTGTCATGTTGGTGCGGCCCGATCACCTGGCCCACTTGATCCCTGTCACCTTTCCAAATACCTGTGATCAGGCCCTGATTCGGACAGCATGCGAAGTCAAGGTTTGGCGATGATTACCGGACCAAGCATTCGTATCCGGTGCAACTCGTCGCCCCCGAGCGGCAGTGGCCCCTTCGGCGCGGAGGGATTAACGGTCATGGTGGCATGCATGATGCGAGCGACGATGCGCGGGGAGTTGTCGCGGCTGCGGATTAAGAGTCAGCTGTTGGGAGGAGGACGCGCCCGGCCTGCGCCGGCTTCGGCGGCCTCTTCGCTGATTCCGGGACCGGGAGCACGCCGGCGGCGGCAAGGTCGGCCTGGCCGATCAGCCGCCCCGAGCACACGTCGGTCAGCACCTGATCCTGCTCGGAGTGCAGCAGGACGCATCCGGTCAGGACTGAGAGCGAGGACAGCGCACGCGTTAGAGAGCGAAGTCCGGGCCGCGAAATCGACTCGCAGTCCAGAGCTCGGTACAGCGTGGAGTGTCTGCTCCGGCCAAATAGCGCCGAAACCGTCGGTAAATGGCCGAGGGTTTCGTCCATTTGCCGATGAAAGTTACAGTCCAGGAATGTGACGATGACATTAGAACTGCGTTACAGAAGTCGTCAAGAGGCGTGTACCCAGCGCAGTTTTCCTGCGGTGGTCAGGAGTGCCAGCGCGCCGTCGGCGGTGTAGGCGGCAGAAGCGGTGCCCGGGTGCGTGGCCACCGAGCGGCCGGATCCGTCGACCACCTCGGCCGTCCCGCCGTAGGTGATCACGAAGGTTGCGCCGGAGGGATGGGCGCGGATCTGCGCCTCGTCGGCGATCTCGCGTGTCCACGTCTGCTTGCCGAGGAGGTCGACACCTCGGATGCCGGTGAACCGCCTGTCCTTGCCGTCCTTCCAGTGGGCGTACACGACCAGGCCCTTCGTCCCGGCGGCGCATCCGGCGATGGCTTCGAGGCTGGTGGTGATCGGCACTGGCTTGCCCGAGGGGGTCAGCAGGTAGGCGCGTTCCCCCGTGACCACCGCAGTGGTGCCCGACGTACAGATCGGCCTGGCCGGTTCACCGATCGTGTTGCGGGAGGTCTCGCGCCAGCCCCGCCGATCGTGCCGGAACCACAGCACCTGCTTCCCAGTGGACGCGACCGCGATCGTCCTGGACGCGTCCTCCGCCCAGGAGAAGCCGCTGTCCACCGGGATACGCTTCTCCTTGTCCTTTGGCCGGATCAGCCGCAGCCTGCCCTTTTCCGAGCCGTCGCTCTCGACGATCACCGCGTCGGAGGCATCACGCGCCGTCAACACCCGCTTGATCGGGGCATCGAACTTCGCGAACGCGCCGGAGAGGGAACGCGGCTCAGGATCGGGGCCCTCTGCCGCACCGGAGAACACCGGGTCGGGGCAGCGCGCCTGGCAGACCACGTCGGCACCCTCGGAGTAGGCCGCCGTGTCCCGCCAGACCTCCCTGCCCGCCCGGTCCAGCCCGTAGAACGCCTCGCCCCGGTTGTCGGCCACCACAGCGCCCTCCGCGGACACGGCCACGATCGCCGGCGGCCGCGCGTCGGGCTCCGGCTGAGCGGTCGCGGTGCTGCAGCCGGTCAGGAACACCAGCAGGGCGAGCACGGCTCGGGACATCACAGATGCTTCTCCTAGGCGAGTGAGGGCGCCGCGGCACCCCCGTCATGTGGCGTCAGGCCTTGTTGGTGGTGCAGACGCTCCGCGGGTCGATGCCGTAAACGTCGAAGGTGAACTTGGCGTCGACGTGCCACCTCGTCTTGTAGGCCACCTGCCTGTAGGGCTTCTTGGAGTGCCAGCCCGGCTTGATGTCGTCTCCGGATTCCCACTCCCACAGCGTCTTGTCGGGCCGATCGGGCAGGGACTCGCGAATCCTCAATCTGACATTGCTCTTCTTTCCGAGCTCCCGGCCGTTCTCGGTGCCCAGGAAGTAGTCGATCTTGTCGACCACGTCAGAGTGGCCGTTCGGCGTGTAGAAGGCCCTGAGGATCCCGTAGTACTCGTAGTCGGTGTCGTCGTCTGCGCACTTGTCGTAGAGCTCCCGCTGCCCACTGGTTGCCGAGGCCGAGACGGTGGCCGCCGGGATGATCGACAACGCCAGCCCCAGAGCTCCGAAGATCGCGGTCTTCCGCAGGATGCTTGCCATTTGCACTGTGCCCTCTCGTGCCGAGGATGATTCGGTTGCGAACAAAGGGCAAATGTAGGGAGGTACGGTATATCCGCGGTATGTTCCCGTTCGGCCGTAACGGCGACCAGCCACGCACACCACCTGGCCGTGTCCCTGGACAGACCCCGGCCACGACGACTGGGAGTCCCCGCGGCGCAGCCGTACCCCTGGAGAGAGCGCAAGCGGCCGAACGGCCGGACCCCCGCTTCGCAGCTCCCTCGGGACGACGACACCGTCTACTCGCGAGGGTTCGGTCACTGGCGTGATCCACCGACAACGGCTCTCGCCGCACCTCAGGCGGCATCGGCCTCCCCGGGCTACCTGTCGTCGAAGATGCGGTCCATGGCCAGCGCGCCGGCTTGGATCACGGGGCGGATCTGGTGTCGATGCACGGTCTCGGTCACAGCCGTGCTGGCGTGTCCGCACAGCTTTGCGATCTCGTCTATGGATAGACCTCCATCATCAGAGAGCAGCGACACGAAGCTGTGCCGTAGCTCACGTGGTGTCCATGCGTCGGCATAGATGCCCTTGACGCCTCTTATGGCGTTACGGAAGTCGCGCCGTACGTTGTGAGCATCAAGGCGGCCCCAAGGGGCCGCGCGCCGCCGTTTCGGTGAACGCCGCCGCCTCCCGCTGGCGCTCCCGGCGGACGGCTAAAAGCACGCCGGACGGCTGGCGCGGACGAGTGCAGGGGCCGCCACGACAGTACAGAGTGATCACAGGTGGCGCACTTCTCCAGTCACGGGGACGAGCCAGTCAGCGCACGCGGTCATGGGGTCCGGTTGGTCGTGGCCGTGGTCAGGTACCCCAGATCGCCAGGGTGCGGTATGCGCTCGGTATAGCAGGCACCCCTCCACAGCCCGAACGCCTTGACATCTGAGCCGACGGCTGGAGGAATGGGCGTCCGAATCTTGGAAGGAAGCCCGTGCGTCTCGTCCGTCCTCTTGTCGCCGCCGTGCTCGTGGTCGCTGCCTTATCTGTGCCGCAGCCTGCGCAGGCGGCCGTGTTCAAGCATCCTGGCGTTCTGGTCAGCCGTGCTCAGCTCGACTTCGTCAGGGCCAACCTCGGCAACGAGCCGTGGAAGTCTGCCTGGAATGCCCTGCAACGCCATCGCTTTGCCCAGCTGTCCTATACGGCCCACCCCCGCGACGAGGTGAATTGCGGCCCGTCGTCGAATCCCGACAACGGCTGCTCGGACGAGCGCGAGGACGCCATGGCGGCCTACACGCACGCCCTCCAGTGGTACCTCACCAAGGACTCCCGCTACGCCAAGAAGGCGATCCAGATCATGGACGCCTGGTCAGCCATGATCATCAAACACACCGGGGACAACGCGCCACTGCAGACCGGGTGGGCGGGCGCCAACTTCTCCCGCGCCGCCGAACTCATCAAGCACACCTACACCGGGTGGACCCAGGCCGGCCGGTTCGCCGGCAAGCTGCGCACCGTGTACCTCCCGACCCTGATCGCCGGAAGGCCCGACAACAACGGCAACTGGGAACTGATCATGACCGATGCCGCCATCGGCATCGCCGTGCACCTCGACGACCGGGCCTCCTTTGACCGGGCGATCGCGACCTGGCGCGGCAGGCTGCCCGCCTACATCTACCTCAAGACGGACGGCTCGTACCCCAAGGCGCCGCCGAACAGCAAGTACGACACCAAAGCGGAGATCATCGAATACTGGCACGGGCAGACCACGTTTGTGGACGGGCTGACCCAGGAGACCTGCCGGGACTTCTGGCACACCGGCTGGGGCCTCGCGGCCATCTCCCACGTCGCCGAGACGGCCGGCCACCAAGGTGTGGACCTGTACGCCGTGGCCAAGCACCGGCTGCGACGCGCCATGGACTTCCACGCTCGCCTGCAGTTGGGCGGGACGGTGCCCTCGTGGCTGTGCGGCGGAAAGGTCACCAAGGACCTCGGGAAGCACTTCGAGGTCGGCTTCAACGCGCTGCACCACCGTCTCGGGTACGACGATGTTCCTTATGCCAAGCAGTGGGTCGAGAAGAGCCGCCCCGACGGAGTGTCGCACTTCCTGGGCTGGGAGACCCTCACCCACGCGCAGAACCCGCACTTCGGCGGACCAAAGGGCGTCACGTCGGTGTACGGGGTGCTGCCGAACGGGCAGCTGACCTATACCACCATCGACGCCGCCACCGGAAAGCGCACCCACGGCGCGGTCGTGTCCACAGCCACCCTCGGCTTCACGCCCAAGGCCATGGCCACACTCAACTCCAACACCATCCTGCTCACCGACGCCAACGGCAAGCTGTATCGCGTCGACGTGCAGAGCAACCGTGACAGCCTCACCTTCAACCCGCCCTTCCTGCTGGGCAGCGGCTACACCCACGACCTGCTTGCCTACGACGGCACCAGCCACCTGTTCGGCATCGAGAACGGAACCCTCCACCGCTACACCATCACCGCCGCCAAACCTGCCCTTGCCGACATCACCGGCAACATCGCCATCGGCAGCGGCTTCACCCTCAAAACCCTCACTGCCACCGGAGACGACTGGATCCTCGGCACCACGGCCGGAGGGCAGCTCATCTCCTACAACATCAGCGGTGCCGGCATCTGGAAGCGCTACCAGCTACGCGACTCCACCTGGCAGAATTTCGACCACCTGCTGTCGCCTGGCGGGGGTGTCTATTTCGGCCACCACCGCGACAACTCCATGTACCACTACCGCGACGTCAACCCCTACGACGGCCGAGGCGACGACCTGACCGGCCGGGGCACCGTCGACGTCGGCGGCTGGGTACAGACCCTCCTGTCCGCCCAGCCCGCCACAGTCACGTGAGCGAATGACAGACGGGGCGTGACAAGGACCCTGGCATCGGCCGGGGGTCCTTTGGGCTCCTGTAACGCCTGCCGCTGGAGCACCGACGGTCGAGACCCCTTGCCAACTCGGGAAACGATCACTGCCTTTCTGGGAAGCGATCTTCCCGGCCCTTCCTCCGCCCCAGGCCGGCCCTACTCGTGAACCCCTCGCTTGAGGATCTTGATGTCCTCGCGCAGCCGCCAGCTCGACAGCGACCCTGCTGACCAGCCCGCTTTCCCAACCCCAGCGGAGACAGGCGGCCTAGCGCCGGCCGTCTTCGTCGCCTTGCTCCAGGAGCAGACGGCAGCTCTGTGAACGCCGGGCCCTCCCGGGCTGATGTAGTCGTTGCTGAGACCGGCGCGGCGGGCTTCTGCCGGAGCGCGGCATACCACCGGTATACCCACCCCGTCTAGCGTGGCATTCCAACTTGCAGCGAAGGAGAACAACGAAGTCCGCACAACGCTTCGCCGCCCTCATGGGCAGTGCCGTCCTGAGCCTCTCGGCTGTCACCGTCTTGACCACGGCGCCCGCCGCCGCAGGCACCTGCTGGGAAAAGCCGACCCAGTACACCTCTGGAGGCAGGCTGGCCTACTGGATCTGCGACAACTTCGACGGCAAGAGATCGGTCACGGGAACGGTTCAGGACACGAACAGCTCAGACCGCTGTCGGCAGCGGGCTGAGGTCAGAATCTCGTATCGGGATGGAGACGGAGTTCTGCGATCGTGGTATGGGACGTTCGCAACCTCTGCAAGTCAGAGGCGGGTGACCTTTAACACCGGCGAGCGTCGCTACAACCACTCGGTATACGTTGACTTGGACATGCTCTGCTGATTCTGTCCAGGCCGCTCTCCCGGATTCCCCGAGGGGAGGCGGAATCCGGGGCTTGGTGCCAACGGCGCGCCAAGCGCGGTTCTGGCACCCATTCCGGAATGCGCCCGGGCACGGCAGCGCCGAGGGGGATCGCCCGGGTTGGCGACTACTTCGTCTCCGTCGACATCAGCGGCGACGTCTATGACAAGGACAAGTCGAAGAGCAGGTTCCTCTCCGAGCAGGTCGTCTACACGGCGATCACCGATCTGATCAACGCCCTCCCGCGCTAGAAGTGCTTGACGGGGTCGGGAGGTTGAGGGAGGTCCTGGGCGAGCAGGACCTCCAGCTCCTCCTCGGTGAGGAGATGGACATCACGCAGAATCCGAGCTGACTGGTGCCAGCACTTCCGTGCCTCGTCCTGCCGTCCAAGATCGTGCAGGGTGTCGCCGAGCCCCCACAGAGAAACGGCCTCCACCGCGCGGTGACCGGCCTTGTGGTGGAGGTAGACCGCCCTCCGGTATCCGGCCTCGGCCTCAACGAGCCTGCCGGCGCGTCGGTAGGCATCGGCCAGCGTGTCGGTCGCCGCTCCCTCGCCGCAGGGATCGTCGAACTCCACCCAGATCTCCAAGCTTTTTCGGCCCGCGTCGATCGCGTCGTCCAGCCGGCCCATTCTGATCAGCACCCCGGCCCGGCCGTTGAGTATGGACGCCTGGTAGTCGCGCTGGCCGCTCGCTCGAGCTGTCGCTATCGCCTCGTCCATGGTGGCAAGCGCGTCGTCGAACCGCCCCAGCTTGCCGTAGGTCGTGCCGAGGTTGTGGAGGGTGCCCGCCTTACGCAGGGGCAGACCTGCTCGATCCCAGCACACGAGAGCACGCTCGAACTGCTCGACCGCAGGCTCGAAGCGACCTTGGTTCTTGTGGATGCAGCCCAACTGGTTGTGCCCGCGGGCTTGGCCCGCCCAGTCGCCAGTGCGGACGGCCACCTGCAGGGCCTGGTGGTGGATCTCGGCCAGGTCGGCGA
>NZ_JBITHZ010000075.1:0-22138 GCF_044458585.1 Nonomuraea sp. NPDC050451 | reverse complement strand
ACGGCGCCGGTCGAGGTGGCCGTCAGCATGGCGATGGAGGCCGCGCCGCCGATGGCCAGGGCGGTGAGCGACTTACGAAGCTTGATGCTCATCGTCGTCTTCCCTCTCGTGTGTTGTGGCTGATGAGAGGAAGGTAGGTGCGGCCGTGTTGACTCCATGTTGAGGATTCGTCAAGACCTCTGGGAGAGCAACTCGCCGCGCTCGGTGGCCGGTGGTGAGGAACGAGCCACCGGGCGTCGATCGGCCCCACCCCCTCCAGGCCGGGACCGAAATCTGCCGATCGTCCATCTCAGCCCACGATCTTTCGGCGACTCGGCGCGCCTGTACATCGCAGATGCACAGGTCCATGACCGTTGCGCGCGGGCGCGTCAGCCTGTCCGTGAGGTCCGCCAACATCGTCTTTCGGCGATCGCCCGCACGTGCTGAGGCGACCGCATGACCCCCACCAACGCCGCCAACCGGTTGGCGGGCGCAGCAATGATCGTATTGACGCTGGCGCTGGCCTGGACCAGCGTCGAGATTCAAGGCATCGCCGCAGATGGGTCCGCCCTTTGGACGCGCGAGTGGGTAACCGGGCGGCTGATCGGATGGATGGGTTGCTTGCCTTCTTACCATGAGCTGGCCGCGGAGATCGTCGGACGCGCCCGACCCTAGCCGACCTCGCGTAGACCGGCCTCGGCCGCCGCCGCGGCGATCCGCTGCCGAACGTCGGCCACGACGTCCGGTGCCGGCGGCTGTGCGTCGAACAGCAGCGTGACCTCGGTGCCGCCGGGACCGTCGAACACCTGCAGCAGCACTGAATCACGGGGCGGGTCCCAACGGACGTAGCGCCAGCCGAACTCGGTCGTCCCGCGCTCCCGGTGCAAGCCCAAGGCCTGCTGCAGCTTTTCGAGCACGCGGATTTCGAGCAGCTGGACGAGCCGCTCGCCGTCTAGACGCACCGAGGGTGCCCGCCGCGTGGGCAGCTCCAGTGGTTCCGGCGCCGGGATCGGTTCGGACGGCTCGGGCCAGATCCTGGTCACGGTGAGCCCGAGCGCGGACGCGGCGCCGAGGATCTGCGCCAGGCACCGGGTGATCTCCGGCTCGGGCAACGGGGGTCCGGCGAAGACCAGCCGGATGTCCCAGTCGTGGTTGCTGACCCGCCAGAGGGTCAGCCACACCCACTCCTCGCGCGTGTCGCGCAGCGTGCGGCCGCCGAACTCCATGTCCTCGGTGTCGGTCAGCCGCCCCCGCGGGGTGAGGTTGAGCAGCTTGCGGAACCGGTTGAGGCGATGCTGGTCCAGCTCACCTTCGAGGCGTACGTCGAAGACCGTCTTCATAGGCATGTCAGTCGCCTCCAGGTGTATGGATCTTCCAGTCTTGGTTGCGGAAGTGCTCCGAGAGGATGAAATGTCGCTGCGGCCATCATTACCGCATGCGGCGTAGACCGGGCACCCGCCTGATACGTGTGGTGGCGGCCGGACAACCCCCGTCGCCGAACACCGGATCTGTCAGCAGGATGTGGCCAGGTCGCTGAGGGTGCAGGCGGCGATGGCGGCCGCTGTGCGGGCTGTCGGAGTGGTCCGGGAAACATCGGCTGTGTACGGTCTGGTCCGGCTGCGGGGTTGGACGACCAGGACACCATGCATCATGGAAGCCTTCGCTACCGATCGAGACCCGGCGGCGAGGTCGGCCCAGATCGGCCCCCCAGGCGTCAGTTCGTTGGTCCGGACGAGCGCTCGGGCAGACGCAGAACGGCCTTCCCGATTTGCCCCGGGAAGGCCGTTGTCTCTTTGGCGGGGCCGGACAATCGCGCCGGACAACGCTCGCACGTTCCCCGCGGCCGAAGGGTTCTTCGGTTCCGGTCGAACGACGCTGGGCCAGGCCATCCCGCTGTACCAGCAGACGCTGCGGCTGCGGACCCCTGGAGCGCGATGGGTCAGTCGGTCATGGTCATCAGCTCGCCCATCGCGCGCTGCGCGCCTCGCACCGTCTCATCACCGCAGGTGGCGGCGAGCAGGCGTCTGTTGGGATGCTGATGATCACAGGGCGTTCCTCGCGGCCGGACTGCCGGTGATGCAGGCCCCAAAACCCGACGCCATCTGGGAGAAGCCATGGCCGGACCCGCGGTCGCGGCACGTTCGGGCATCCGGTTCTGTCCATGTGGGGCTTGGACGTCATCTGTTCCGGCGGCGGTACGCGCGCGGCGACGCGCCGGTGACCCGCTTGAACGCGTTGCTCAGCGCGCTCTCCGAGCCGTAGCCGACCTTGCGGGCGATCATCGCCACCGTGTCGTCGCCGCGGCGCAGGCGGTCGGTGGCCAGTTCGATCCGCCAGCCGGTCAGGTAGTCCAGCGGGCTCTGCCCGACGGTTCGCTTGAAGCGGGCGGCGAGCGTCGACCGGGACACCGCCGCGGCCTCGGCCAGCTCGGCCACCGTCCAGCTGTGGGCCGGCCGGGCGTGCATGGCCCGCAGCGCAGGGGCCACGATCGGGTCGGTGAGCCCGGCCATCCAGCCGGACACCGCGCCCGACCCGGCGACGGCCAGGTGCAGGCGCAGCAGGTGGATCAGCATGACCAGGGCGAGATGCTCGGTGACCAGGGTCGAGGCGAGCGACCGGTCGCGCAGCTCGGCGTCGATCTGCTCGAGCGCCCAGCGTACGGTCGCGGCCTCCGCGGTGCGGCCGGGCACGTGGATCACCGGCGGCAGCCCGTCGAGCAGCAGTTCGCGGGCCCGCTCGCCGAAGTCGAACCGGCCGCCGATGAAGACCGCGTCCTCGCCGGTCCCCACCCGGGCCACGCCGTCGGTGGCCGCCGCGAAGACCGGGCCGGCCGGCACCGGCCGCAGCCCTGGAGCGCTGGCCATGGTGAAGGCGCGTGGCTGGGTGAGCAGGAAGCAGTCGCCCTCGGCCAGCTCAATCGGCTCCGGTACGCCGTCGACGGTGAGCAGACAGTGGCCACGACGCACCGCGACGAACTTGACCGCCGGCGGCGGCCCGTACGACACCGCCCACTCGCCGCCCGCCACCAGCCTGACGGACAGGCGGCTGGTCGTGCCGACGAGGGCGAGGACGTCTTCGAGGGGGTCAGCTTGCTGGACGCTCACTCAACTATGTTGGACCCTGAACCATTCCGAGTCCAACTCCCGGTCCTTACCGTTGCGGTCATGACACGTATGGGCACCCCGTTCGACGCCAAGACCACGGCCGCCGAGATCCTCGCCGGCGTCGACCTCACCGGGCGGCGGATCATCGTCACCGGCGGAGCCTCCGGGATCGGCTTGGAGACCGTACGGGCGCTGCGGGGCGCGGGGGCCGAGGTCACCGTCGCGACCCGCAACCCCACCGGCGGCCAGCGGGCCTTGGACCTGAGCGATCTCGGCTCGGTGCGCGCGTTCGTGGCCGGCTGGAGCGGGCCGGTGCACGCGATCGTGGCGAACGCCGGGATCATGGCGTTGCCCACCCGCCAGGTTGCCGCCAACGGCTGGGAGCTGCAGTTGGCGACGAACTTTCTCGGACATTTCGCGCTGATGACCGGCCTGCGGGAGAACCTGCGGCAGGCCGGCGACGCGCGGGTGGTCATGGTGAGTTCGGGCGCTCAGCTGCTGGCGCCGTTCGACTTCGGCGATCCGCACTTCGAGCGCCGCCCGTACGACCCGTGGGTCGCGTACGCGCAGTCGAAGACGGCGGACGTGCTGCTCGCGGTCGCCGCCGCCCGGCGCTGGGCCGCCGACGGAATCACCGCGAACGCGCTCGAACCCGGCTTCATCCACACCAACCTGCAGCGGCACCTCGACGACGACACCATGCGGGCAGCGGGCGCGATGGACGACGAGGGGAACCTGGTGACCCCGGACTACTTCAAGACCCCGGAGCAGGGCGCCGCCACCTCGGTACTGCTCGCCGCGTCCCCACTGCTGGACGGCGCGACCGGCCGGTTCTTCTCGTCGGACAACCAGGAGGCCGAGGTGGTGCCGGGCGGCACGGGCGCGACCGCGGGCGTCGCCGCCTGGTCGGTGGACCCGGCCGCCGCGGACCGCCTCTGGGAGTACGCGCTCACGGCGACGGCGAACCACTGACCGGCCGTCGTTATGGAGCCGATCGAGCCGAGGCACTCACATCAAGAAATGTCCGACATGTCGCATGAAAACCTTGGAGCACCATCAATGACCACCGTGATGCTCGTCCACGGCGCCTGGCACCGGCCGAACGCCTGGGCGAAGCTCGAGGCCGAGCTGCACGCGCTCGGCCATGCCACGCACGCCCCGGCGCTCCCGAGCGCCGGCAGCCATCCCACCGCGGGCATGCATGACGACGCCGCCGTGCTGGCCGCGAAGCTGGCGTCGATCGCAGGACCGGTCGTGCTGCTCGGCCACTCCTACGGCGGCATCCCGATCACCGAGGCCGCCGCCGAAGCGGGCAATGTCGATCGGCTGATCTACCTCGCCGCCTACATGCCGGACAAGGGACAGTCGATGTACACCCTCCACGGCGTCCCCGATCCCGAAGACACGGACGGCCTGTTCCCGCTCACCGACGAACCGCGTACCTCGCTCTACGGCGACCTGCCCGATGCGGAGGCCGCCCAGGCGGTGAGCGAGTTGGTCAACCAGACCATCCGATCGTTCGCGGAGAAGGTCGAAGCAGCCGCCTGGCGGAACATCCCGTCCACCTACATCATCACAGAGCAGGACAAGGCGATCCCTCCCGCGCTGCAGGAGCAGATGGCAGCCCAAGCTGACGAGATCCGCCGGCTCCCTGGCGGTCATTCTCCGTTCCTGTCCCAGCCTCGCCGGCTGGCCGCCCTCATCGACGAGATCGTACGGTCCGCCTGAGCGGCTTCGCGAGCGCCCGGCACTGATCGATTCTCCGCAAGCCGCCACTGCCGGCCCGGGGGCGGGCCTACCATGATCGGCGGTATGCCCCTCTTTCCGACAGCGAGGAGAGATCACATGCTCGGCCGTTTCACGTCCAGCCTGGTGAGCGCACTCGTACTCGCCACCACCGCCATCCCCACAGCCACAGCCTCGGCTGCCGCGGCCCCGCCCCAGCCGACGAAAGGCACGTTACCTGGCGTAACGGTACGGACGGGAGACGGCACGGCCGGAAAGGGCCAGGCCGCGGTCGTCGCCGACCTGAACGGCCGCCCGGTTCAGTTCACGTCCTACACCACCACCGACTTCCAGGCCCAGAGGAACCCGTTCACCCTGTGGGCATGGCAGCCGGACCGGCGGCGGTTCGTCAAGACCGAATACGGGGAGCTGGCGGTCTCCCCCGACGGACGCTGGACGGTCGCGCACCTTGAGTCTCCAAGGGAACCGGGCAAGGACCGCCTGCGGATCACCGACCGGAAGACCGGCACGAGCCGGGACATCGAGATCGAGCTCACCGAGTACAGTCCCGTCAGCACCGAGAACGGCGGCACCCAGTATCCCCAGATGCGCTGGCCCCGGTGGTCGCCGGACGGCAAGAAGCTGCTGTTCACCGTCAGTCTGGCCCGCCAGGGCGACCGCTCGGCAGGAGTCCTGATCCTCGATCTGCCCGACTTCACGCCCCGTTTCATCAAGATCCACAAGGCGCTGGTCACCGTCGGCGGTTTCGAGTGGAACCAGGACGGCACCCGCTTCCTGGTCAGGCACGGCAGGCTCGGCAGCACGACCGTCCGCCTGTACGACCTCCAGGGCAAGGCCGCCAAGGAACACCAGGTGCGTGGCAGGCCGGGCGGTGACGGGCGCGGCGTCTTCTCGCCCTCCGGCAAGCGGTTCGTCACCGCCTGCCTGCCGCTGGAGAAGGCCGCCTGCGTGTGGGACGCGGCGACCGGCAAGGCCGTGACGAGACTTCCCATCGTCGCGGGCGCGCGTCCCACAACCCTCGGCTGGTACGACGAGAAGCACCTGCTCATCTCCACCGCGGCCGGCATCGGGATCATCGACCTGAAGGGCCGCGTGACCGAGACGCTGCTCAAGCTCGGCAGGAGATCCGAAATCTACCCGCATTTCAGCGCCCTGAAATGACCCGCATGCCGTCATCGGCACGGGCCACACTGCGACGGCTTCGTGTCAGGGGTGGTCGATCGCAGCGTCCACAAGCTGTGGATTGACAGCCGGAAACGAACCGTCACCGAACAGGATCCGCGCCGCCAAGGCCCGACCTGCATGACCGCGCAGCACGGCCACCGCCGCCTCCGCCGCAACGGGCGACCGGATGCCGGCGAACACGCGGCGCAACAACAGCCGGCCTCGGAACCGCGTCCGCAACGCACCCCCGTCGTACAGCCTCAACATGCGCTGGTCGCCGGTACGCAGGTACCCGGCGACGACCGCCGCGGCCAGTTCCGACATGCGCAAGCACGGGTCCAACCCACCGGCCGTCAGCGGCGACACCGCCCCCGCCGCGTCGCCGACGAGCAGCCCGGCGGGGCACGCCAACCGCCGCAGCACACCGCCGACCGGGATCGGACCACCTCGGCGCTCGACCGGACCCGTCGGCACCGCTCGGCCGGGCGCGTCCGCGGCAAAAGCGTCCAGCAGATGGCGGACACCGGTCCGCATGACGCCCGGATACCCCGCGACGCCTATATGCGCGTGCCGACCGTCGTCGATGACCCACCCCAGATACCCCGGAGCGACCCGAGGATCCAGCACGCAGTGGAACGCCGGGGTGGTCGTACCCGACGCGACCGGATGGACGATCTCGGCACCGACGAGGAACCGCCGGTTGACATCAAGACCCAGATCACGCGCCACCCGGGACCGCGCGCCGTCCGCGCCGACAATGAACCGCGCCATCACCGGCTCCGCCCCCGCGAACTGCACCGAACCCATCGACGCGCCGACATACCGTACGCCCAGGAGAACCCGCGCCCCGGCCGACTCCGCCGCCCGCCGCGCATGCTCGTAGATGGCGGCCATGTCAGCCACGCGGTACTCGTCCCGCTCACTGGTCAGCCGGATCGGCGCCCGCCGCGACGGCGGATACAGCAGTACGTCCCGTACACCAGGCCCGAGCAGCTGCTCCGGCAGGTCGAAGTCATCAAGGGTACGCCGCACGAAGATCCCGGTCGTACGGATGCCCGTCGACAGCGACCTGCGACGGTCGACCACCATCACATCCAGGCCTCGCAACGCAAGCAGGCGAGCCGTCCGCAGGCCGGCCAGTCCCGCACCCACGACCAGTACATCCACTGTCCGCATACTCTGCGACGCTAGGAGCAATGCCCTGCCCGCGGGCCCATCTGCACGCGACCCGCCCAGTACCTCTACACCGCCACCACACTCCCGACCGTGGATCGCACGTTCTCATGAGCTGCGGCGGCCGTAACGACCAGAGTCACAAGGCAAGCTTCCGACGAAATCCCCAGTTCCCACCAGTCCCGTTCCACTGGGCCGCTCATCGATTGAAACCATCGGCCGATAGTTCGGCCAACCGAAGAAGAGGGACGACAGCAGTCGCAAGGATCAAGACCATCAGGCGGACCACGACCGGCACGAAAGTCCAGGCATTGAACCAGCGAAATGCCAGAGCCAATACGGCCAGCACCTCACCAACCAGGAAAGCGACAGCGACCACGAGAGCCCAACCGCCCACCTCCTGATGGATGCCTTGATTCCCGGGACGAGGGAAAACGGCCCGCCCTACCCGTCTGGTTGGCGCTTCCCAATTCGCCCAAGCGATACTGGACCATGAAGCCGATCTCCACCGACAAGGCAATCAGGATCGTCGGCAGGACCTGCGCAGCTATGGCATAAAACTTGCCTCGGCTCGGAAACGACCCGCGACCACGAATCACGGATCGTCGATCGCTCCCAACTCTTTACGGTGGCCCGCCGTGCAATGGCAATCGTGAGGGCTGCATCAGTGCGGCGCGGCGATCTGCTGGGGCGTTCCGTAAGTACGCCGCGGCCGGCGCCCTCGGCCTGGTGTCCCGCTGCCGTCCGAGACCGGCTCCCAGGCCGCACGCCCGGACGACGGGCAGGCAGAGTGCCGGGGAGTGCGGCAACGCGGCGTGCAACCACCGAGCAGGGAGATCGAGGTCGAAAGAGGTCCACGCAGCCCTGATCAGTGGCGTTGGGCCTGCCGCCACATCAGGCACGGGACTCGCTGAACCAACGCCCAGCCGGAGGCAGAAGGAGCAGGACGATGACGACCCAAACGAGTATGTGAGAGCCGAACACCGCATACCAAGTCACAGTGGAGAAGAGGGCCAGGTCGAGTATGGCGGCGCCGATCGTCAGCAGGTGCACGGTGATGATTGCCCACCGTAGGTACATTCGGCGGCTCGACCATCGGCTCAACAACCACCCAAGAAGGGCAGTACTTCCTGAGACGTAGATCAAGGCAGGCAGGATGCCCCAATCGAAGGTGGAGAAGAAGCCAAGCAGCGTGATCGCCAGGCCCACCAGGCCGAGGGCCGTCACCGGAGTAGACGACCATTCCCGCTACCGCGTCGCCGCCACCGTGGTGACCCGCCCCGCCGGCCGGCCGGCTGCCGGACCCTCGCCACGGCGCTGAGCCGGTACGGAATCCCTGACGAGCTGCAGTTCACACCACGGCCCGTGCACCGGCATCGAGCATGCCCGCTGAGACTGTGACCGGCCCTGCACACCCTCCCCGATTCGCCAGGGGCATCTGAGCACGAACCTCAGCCTGAGCCGGTGGTGATGTCGCCAGAGCAGGCCGAGACAGCACAACTGGCGATGCCGGCTGACCGGACCGACCCGCCGACAACGCCGGGCTATCTGTTCCGCCACTGCGTGCAGGCCCACTGCGCCACAACCGTGCCGGCCGACACCTGGCGCGGCTCTCTCGATGACCGGCTCATCACCTACGAAACGGGAGCCGGCCTCGACGGATACCTCTGGGGAGTCAACTGGCAGATGCTCTACCCCGGAGCCACGCTCATCACCGACTCACCAACCGCCCGGCACTGGGCCACAACCATCGGCATCGACTTCCATGAAGTCCGGATCCAAACCAACGCGCACGACCTCACCCTGGTCTTCTCCGACCTGGGGATCGAAGAACTCCCCTCTGGATCACGGGGACCGCACCACAAATTCCCCATTCAATAGGCAGCGAGAGATCACCTAGCCGGAGTATCACCCACCTCCCGAACTGGATCTGTCGCAGGCGCTCAATTCCGAGCACGCCGTCGCTCGGCCAGATGGTTCCACGCTGATACGACAGCGATGGAGACGATCAGCAACACGACGCTGCCGGCGATGTCGAGCACATAGTGGTTCCCCGTGATGAGCACGACTGCCGCCATACCCAGCGGAAAGATCCACGACAGCAACGCCAACCGCGGATGGGAGGTCCGCAGCGCGTACCACACGGCATACGCGCACCACAGCGACCACCCCACGTGCATGCTGGGCATCGCCGAATACAGGTTCTGGCCGTTCTCGACCTCTCGTGAGGCATGGCCCCCCAGGATGTCGTGCTCGGCAATGATGTCGACGACGCCCGGCAAGGCGAACCGTGGGGGCGACATGGGCAGCGCCCAGAAAACGGGCAACACGAGGACGATCATCGCGATGAGAGTCCGGCGGACCTTGACGTAGACATCGGCATGCCGAACGTAGACCCACACCAGCACACCGATGATCGCGAGGTAGTACAGGCGGTAGTAGTACACCGCCGGCTGGATGAGGGCCGGATGCTCGGTCAGCCACTGGTTCGCCCTCAGTTCAATGTCCAGGTGGAGGGCTCGTTCCATGGATTGCACAGCCAGAGCGTCGGCGGTGGCGGCTGCGACGTCCTTCCCGGCGGCGGAATGAAGCCGCGAGAAGACCAGGATCACGAGCAGCAGACCGGCCACTTCGACGAGCGGGGCGGGCCGCCGCCCACCCATCCTCCCGACAAGCGCGGCTGAGCGGGCACGCGCCACCAGACGTGATAATCGGCCGACGGCCACCTCACGCGGGTTCACGCGGGTCACAGTAACTCACCCGCTTCGGCATGGACCATCTAGCTGCAGCCGCATCAACTCGTCGGCGACGGTCACCCACGACCGGACGTGCACCGTGTCGCCGAAGGGTCGGTCGCCTTGGCCGCGGCCTGATAGGGGTCACGCGGTCGTTCCAGCCGAGGCGGTCGCCTGCGGACGTCGGGGCGGAGTCTCATAAGGGGGCTTTTCCGTAGTCGAGGTGGTCACACGGCGGCGCGGCCGAGCCTGTCGCGAAGCCCCTCGCGGTCTTCCGCACTGCTCGCGACATGATCGCTGACCGGCGCACACCGGCGGCGGAGTATTGCCGCAAGCGGCGACGACCAGCCGCCGACCATGAGCAGGCGTCGTCGAGGAACCGCACGACGTACTCGAGATGCCGCTTCACCCGCCCGAATGCCGGCTCCACGTCAGCCCCCATACAGAAGCCACTGCCGACGACAAGCCGCCCAGGAAACGTGGCCGGCGACTTGTTCGCTGCAGGGTGTAGCCGGCGTTCGCCAAGCGAGAGGCTGATTGCCGTGTCCGCTTGGGTGCGGATAGATCGTTCCATTCGATCTATGAATAGCCTATTCTGGCCCTCTCGGGGAGCGATACCACGTATAAGTCACCTAGAAGAACGGGTGTGCCCGTGGACGTTCGCTTAACTTTCCCCGACAGCGACTCGCCCGATTTACCGCGAGGGCTCCAGTCGTGGCTCACCGCCGAGCCCGAGCTGGCCGGCCGGGTCCGCGTCATCTCCGCGGCCCCGCCGCCCGGCACGCTCGGCGCCGTCACGGACGGGCTCCTGGCCGTCCTCGGACCCGGCGGCGGGGTCGTCGCGCTCGTCGGCGCCGTGATCGCCTGGCTGCGCTACCGGACCGGACGCATCCGGATCACGTTCAGCTCGAAGGACGGCGAGTCCAAGGTCGAGCTGACGGCTGAACGGGTAAAGGCCCTCGACGCTGCCGGCACCAAGGCGCTGGTGGAGGAGATCGTCAAGGCTGCCGACCAGCTGCGGGAGGACGAGACGGACTCCGGCCGATGACCGGCATGCTGGCCACGCCCGGGGTGCGAGCGCTGCTCGTCGGCTCCCAGGAGTACGCCGCCGAGTCGATCTTCAACTCCGTCGCCGCGGTGCGGCCGACCCTGGCCGCGCTGGAGGACTGCCTGGTGCGACGGGCCGGACTCGATCGGGCCCACCTTGTCACGCTCCTCGACCCGGCCAATCCCATGGTGGTGGGGGACGCCCTGGTGGCCGCCGCCGACGCGGCCCCCGACGTGCTGCTGTTCTACTACGTGGGGCACGGCTTCGTCGGCCCCGACAACCAACTCCACCTGGCCACCAAGGCGACTTTCGATCCGGCCCGCGGAGTGGCCGCTCATCAGGCGCTGCCCTACTCGGTGATCAGGGACGTGCTGAAGGAGTGCCCGGCCCGACTCATCGTGATCATTCTCGACTGCTGCTTCTCCGCTCGGGCTTCGGGTCCGTTCGGGCAGCAGGCCGCCGACGCGTTCAACGTCGACTGGCGGCACGGCACCTACCTGCTCACCGCCACCGAACGCGACCAGGCCGCATGGGCGCCGCCCGGTGCGCCGTACACCGCCTTCACCGGGGAACTCGTCCGGATACTCAGCGAGGGCGATCCCCGCGCGCCGCACGAGTTCACCCTCGACGCGCTCTACAGGTCCCTGGGGCACGCGCTCGAACGCAAAGGGCTGCCGCGGCCGAGCCGCCAGGCCATCGGGGCAAGCGACGGGCTGGTGCTGGCCGCCAACCCGGCCTACCGCTCTCCAGTGCCGCCCGCTCTGCCTCCGCCCGTCGACGCCGCCGGCTTCGGCCCGTACCAGGGACTGGCCGCGTTCGGCCCGGCGGACGCGAGGCTGTTCTTCGGCCGCGAGAAGCTCACGCTCGAGCTGCGGGAGCGGGTGCTCGACCGGCCGCCGGACAGCGTACCGCTGGCTGTGATCGGCGCCTCGGGCTCGGGCAAGTCATCCCTGATCGGCGCGGGCCTGCTTCCCCAGCTCATGGCGAGCGGGCGTCCGCATCTGCTGCTCACGCCCGGCGAGCATCCCCTGCGGCGGCTCGCCGAGCGTCTGCCCGCACCCGACGACGCCAACCACGTATTGGAACGTTTCAAAACCGATCCCCTCAGCCTGAGAGACCTGGTACGGGGACCACATGGCGCCGAGCGGCCGGTCGTGATCGTGGACCAGTTCGAAGAGGTGTTCACGACGTGCCCGAACGAGGAGGAGCGGCAGGCGTTCGTGGAGGCACTCGGCGTGCTGTCGCGGCCCGCGTCCGGGCAGAGGGCCGTGGCGACGGTGGTGATCTCCTTGAGAGCGGACTACTACGGCCATTGCACCCGTTTTCCCGAGCTGGTCGCGGCGCTCCGGAAGCCCGTCGTGGTCGGCCCGATGACCGCCGCCCAGCTACGCGAGGTCATCGTCAAGCCCGCCGAGCTGTCCGGCCTCGCCTTGCAGGACGGCTTGGCGGACCTGCTGCTTAAGGAGCTGGGCGCGACGGCGGACACGGCAGCCAACCCGCGGGCGGCGTTGCCGTTGCTGTCGCACGCGTTGCTGGCTACCTGGCAGCATCGCGAGGGACGGGTGCTGACCCTGGCGGGATACCACGCGACGGGGGGCATCGGCCACGCTATCGCGGCCACCGCCGACGCCACCCTCGCAGCGCTGGACGAGGACGGACGGCGCATGGCGCGCTGGCTCCTGCTCCGCCTGGTCCACCTGCACGAGGGCGTGGAGGACACCCGTAAGGTGGCCGCGCTCGACGAGCTGCTACCGGCCGCGGGACACGCCGACCACGATGCCGCCCGACGGGCCTTGCAGGCTTTCGTTGCCTCCCGGCTGGTCACGGTGGACGCCGACACCGTGCAGATCGCCCACGAGGCGCTGATCCGCGGCTGGCCGCAGCTGCGCAGCTGGATCGACGTCAACAGGGCCGACCTGCTGGTGCGCCAGCAGCTGTCGGAGGACGCGGCGGCCTGGCAGGACCACGGCAGGGACGCCGCCTACCTCTACACCGACACCCGCCTGGACGCGGCCCGACAGGCCACGGTCGGCTTGGACCCCGCGGACCTGCGTCCGCTGGAGACGTCCTTCCTGGAGGCCGGAGTCCGCTTCGGACGGCGCCGGGTCAGGACGGTCAGGCAGGTGATCGCGGCGCTCACGGTCCTGCTGGTGACCGCCACGGCCGCGAGCGTCTACGCGTTTCTACAGGGGCAGAACGCCCAGCGGGAGCGCGACAGCGCTCTGTCCAAACAGGTCTCGGGCGTGGGCGCCGAGCTCACCGACCCAACCCTCGGCGCCCAGGTCAGCCTTGCCGCCTACCGCGTCGCGCCGACCGCCGAAGCGCGCGGAGCGGTCCTCTCCACCCTCTCGCACCCGGTCCCGACGAGGGTCCCCGCCACGCACGGGCACGCGTACGGCGTGGCGTACTCACGTGACGGGCGGCAGGCCGCCACCGCGTACGCGGACGGAACAGTCCAGCTCTGGGACGTGGCGGACCGTACGCGCGTCCGCGGCCTGGGCACGATCAAGGCGAACGCGGAACGCGTACCCAACCTCGCCTACAGCTCCGGCGGCGGCCTGCTCGCGACCGTGTCGTTCGACGACCGAGCACGGCTGTGGGACGTCTCGGACCCCGCACACCCGCGGCTGACCGCGACGCTGACCGGCCACCGCGACAACGTCATCGCCGCCGCGTTCAGCCCGGGTGACCGCGTCCTGGTCACCAGTTCCAGCGACCTGACCGGCATGATCTGGGACCTCGCGAACCCGAGCCGTCCACGGCTGCTGGCCACCGTCACCCACAAGAACGGCGACCTGCGCGATCTCGCCTTCAGCCCGGACGGCCGCACGCTGGCCGCCGCCTCATCGGACACGACGGTGCGCCTCTGGAATATGTCCGATCCAGCGCGCCCCAAGGCACTCCCCCCGCTCAAGGGGCACGTCAACGCCGTCTCGAGCGTCGCGTTCAGCCCCGACGGAAGCACCCTCGCCACGGCCTCGGAGGACTGGGGCGTGACGCTGTGGGACGTGACAAATCCCGCCAAGGCCACCAAGAAGGCTACGTTCTGGCAGACCGACCGTGTTTACGGGGTCGCCTTCAGCCCCGACGGCCGCACGTTGGCCGAGGTGGGCGCCTCAGGTCTCGCGTCCCTCTGGGACGTGACCGACCGGGCGAACCCCCAGCGGCTCGCCACGCTCACCGGGCACCTCGCGGAGGTGCAAGGGGTGGCCTTCAGCCCGGACGGCACCGCTCTCGCGACGGTGTCCTCCGACGGCACCCTCCGCCTTTGGGACGTGGTCACGCCACGTTCTCCCGCGGCGCTGCCGACACTCGGCGGGCACGCCGACGGCGTCGACGCCGTCGCGCTCAGCGCCAACGGACGCCTGGCCGTGACCGGTTCGGACGACCGCACCGCCCGGATCTGGGACGTCTCGAACGCGAGCCAGCCGGTGCTGCTGTCCGCCCTCCGCCCCGAGAACAACTTCGTCACCGGGGTCAGCCTCAGCCCGGACGGCAAAACGCTGGCCATCGCGTGCGGCTGCGGCCTGGGACGGTTGTGGGACATCACCGATCCCCGCAAACCGGTGCTCGCTGCCACCCTCAGAAGCAGCACGACCAGGGTCGACGCGATCGGGTACGCCCCCAACGGGCGCGTGCTCGCCATCGCGTGCGGTTGCGGAGCGCTCCAGATGTGGGACGTGTCCGCGCCGAAGCAGCCGAAGCTGCTGCTGGACCGGGTCGCGCACCAGGACGCCGCCTGGGATCTGGCCTTCAGCCCCGATGGCGGCATCCTGGCCACCGCATCCGCGGACCGGACGGTCAAGCTCTGGAACGCCGCGGACCCCGCCCGTCTCCCATGGCTGGCTGACATCCCCGCGCACGCCCTGGACGTGAACTCCGTCGCCTTCAGCCCCGACGGACACCTCCTGGCAACAGGCTCCACCGACGAGACCGCCCGCATCTGGGACGTCACGCGCCCCGCCGAACCGGCGATGCTGGTGGCGCTCACGGGTCACTCGGCCGCCGTCAGGGGCGTCGCCTTCAGCACGGATGGCCGGATGCTGGCCACGGCCTCCGACGACCAGACCGTCCGCCTCTGGACGCTCCCCTCCCCGAGGTCGCCAAATCTCTGGGCCATACTGCGAGGTCACCGGCAGCCGGTCCACGACGTTGCCTTCACCCATGGGCGCCAAGTGGTCACGGCCGCGGGAGACGGCACGGCCCAGTTCTGGGGGACGGACCTGGCGACGGCGGAGCGGCGGATCTGCGAGCGACGGGGCCGGCCGATCGCTGAAGGAGAGTGGCTCCAGTACCTTCCCAATGTCCCCTACGCGGACCCCTGCGCGAAGTGAATCCTGCGTCGCATGGTCGGGTTCGCAGGTGCCATCGGATCTAGCCAACAGCGCTGCTGACAACGTTCCTGGACACAGGTGTACGCCCTTGGAAGCCGATCAAGCTGAGGGAGCCGTTGAGCAGGCGCCCGTCTTCGGCTTCGCTGAGCCGGTCACACGGCGCGTTGGACTGCAGGCACGAACCCCCCTCGTGTCGTCCCAAGGCCGGCCAGGGTGACCCAGTCGTGCGCCTGGTCGTGGGAGTCCACAACCAGTACGACGGCACCACCAGCACGGTCCACGGCGCTCAGCCAAGCAAAACGTGCTTCAGCCTCATCCGGACGGGCCATCCCATCGATGAAGATCCCAGCATCGCCAGGACCGTCCATCACCGAGACCGTGAACCCTGCGAGAAGCTGCCAGCCAACGCACACTGACGGCTTGCCTGCGTGGAGCTCGAGTACGGGAAGCTGCTCGATAGGGTCGGCCGAGACAAGGGCGAGCGTCGGCATAGGGCCATTGAGATAGCGGGCGTTCTCACGAGGGATTCGAGATGGCACGCGGCGAGTATTCCACTCCCTGAGCACTTGATCACGAGTGAAGCGGAGGACCGTGGCCCAGGACCGGAGCCGCTGCTCAGCCGCGCGACAGGCTGACCTTCCGCTGTGACCAGTGGCAAGGCCCGACGAAGGAGGCCTTGGCGGCGATCCCCCGATCGCGTACGGGCGACGGCGATCATGCCGCTGACCAGGCGCTGATGTGCGCCTACATACCTCGTTCGGCCATCGTGAAGAAGCCTCACCAGTGCCCCGGATATCTCGCCGCAGCGTGCCGCACGGGGCTCGCCATCCTGGATATGGCCACCTCTGCCGGCCCTGACCCGAAAATACGAGAGCGGACGCAAGGCTACCCGTCCGCCTTCACCGAGGACTATCACCACTTGGGATCGCCAGCCTGCACAGGATTGTTATAAGAAATCCCTTATCTCGCCAACACCACCCTCTTACTCTTTTCCCTGCTATACCCCCAAACAAGGACGCTAATGAAACTCTTCTTCGCAGGCCTCGTGGCAACGGCCGCAGCTGTGTGCACGGTGGCGGTACCCGCTCAGGCGGCATCCGTGCAGGCCGCTCCAATGAACCCGGTGAAAGCCCTGAAGGCCCAACTGGTCCCGGGCAAAGGCGTAAAGATCAACGAATCAAGCGGCATCACTCTCGATTTCACCGCCGACGACCAGGCTATGCAGGTACAGGTGAACACCCAAACGGTCGGCACCCTGGCTTTCGGCAAAGGCAACGTAGCGGCTGCCGACCTCCGTATCCGCATGTCCTCACGCCAGAAAGAGTCCAAAGCCCCCTACCGGGTCATCGCTGAGAGCAGAAACGCCTACGTGACGAACGCCGGCATCGCCAAGGCGCTGCCGTCCGGTCGTTCCTGGATCCAGTCGAAGGCCAGTGGGCGCGAAAACGCCGTCCTCAACATGGGCATCACTCCAGCGGAACTGCAGTTCATGCTGGACAACGCATCAGAAGTGGCGACCGGCGAATATCAGGGCACCGCCAAACTCGCTGACTTCCGGCACGACAAGTCCGCCGGGGAAGGCACCGTCGAGTTTCACCTGTACTTCGATGGACACAACCTGCTCACCCGCGCAGTCGTCGACACGACAACCTACCCGGACGACGACACCACGGCCTATGACCAGATGGTCTTCCACACCGATACCAAGTATTCGGGCTGGGGCGCCCAGGTGAAGATAGCCGCACCGGCGGCCGGCAAGGTCATCAGCGAGAACAAACTCAACGCGAAGACCCGCAAGGCCGTCATAAAGGCTGGTTATCCGGAGAGCGGCCCCTTCTAACCTGCGCCTAGAAGGAACCGGCGTCGGCGGTCAAACCCCCCGCACATCTTTCCCGTCAGAGCGGCAGGGGAACCAATCAGGAGGCACTGAGCCGCCGAGGCCGACTTGCCTAGCCGATGTCGACCACCCGTGCCCATGAGGGCGGCGTGTCCGGCACGTAGTCGGGATCGCTCTCGTACGACCGCTTCGTCCGGGAGAACAGCCCCACCACCATGCGGGACGCCGGCCGTTCCTGCGGCCACGGGGTCTGTCCGTCGGTCAGGACCACGATGACGTCCGGCCGCGGGCTCGCCCGCAGCGCCTTGGCGATGCCCGCACGCAGGTCCGTGCCGCCGCCGCCCACCAGCGTCATCCCCTCGGCCTGGCACAGCGGTTGCGCGACCCAGGCCGCCGCGTCGCAGGACAGCACGCTGACCAGGTCGCGCCGGCCGCCCACGGCGCGGACGATCGCGGCGACCTCCAGCAACGCGCTCCCCAGTTCGGCGTCGCTGACCGACGCGGAGGTGTCGATGACCACGCTGATCCGCGGCGGCCTGCGGCGCAGGCTCGGCAGGATGACGCCGGGCAGGCCGGCCGAGCGCCTCGGCGGCCTGCCGTAGGTGTAGTCCTCGCCCACGCCGGGTCCTGACAGCGCCGAGCGGATGGCCGTGCCGAGCAGTTCCCGCCATGGCTGCGGCGGGTGGAAGGCCTCCTCTGCCCACCGCCGCCATCCCTTCGGCACGTTCCCCGGATGGGCGTTGATGCCCTGCGCCACCCGGAACCGGACCGCCTCCCGCTCGTGGTCGCTGAGCCCGTTCGCGCCCTCCGGCCCGAGATCCCACTCCCGCTCGAGTCCGTCGGCGCCGCTGCCGCAGTCCAGCCAGACCAGATTCTGCGTGTACGGCCCGAGCCGGAACTGGCGCAGATAGTCCTCCATGAGCTCGCCTTCGTGCAGCCCCAGCATCTTCGGCTGGACGGCGCCATCAGGCCAGGCCAGCCCGTCACCGTACACGTCGTCGTTGATCTCGAAGTCAGCGGCGATGTTCATCCGCAGCCGCTCTCCCCGTCCGGTCAGCTCCCGTTGCCGGGCGACGCGGTCGCTGCGGCCGTGATGGTCGCGCAGCAGGTGGGAGACCTCGTGCACCCACACGCTCGCCAGCTCCTCAACAGGGGTCCGCGCGACGAACGCCGGTGAGACGTAACACCGCCAGTGCCGATCCACGGCCATCGTGGGCACGAACCGCGACTCCACCGGGTGCAGCGCGAACAGCGCCGTCGCCAGATAGGGCCGGGCCCGCGCGGCGTACAACCGGGCGGTGAAGAGCTTCTCAAGGTCCATCAGCCCGCCACCCGCGCCGCGACCTCATCCGCCTTCCTGCTCAAGGAGACCACCCCGGCGAGCCTCTCGATCGAGGCCGGTACCTTCCAGTCCGCGCGGCGCAGCGCGGCGAGCGTGGAGGCGGGCACGACCACCAGGTCCGGGGCGCCGGTCTCCAGCGCTCTCACCAGCAGCGCCCATGCCGCGTCCCATCGGCCCTTCTCCGGCCGCTTCCGCACAGCCGCGACCACACCGTCAAGTACGGCCTGGCGCAGATCACCCCGCTGGGGCAGCTCGGCCGTCGCCGGGTCGGCCAGCAGCGCCTCGGGGTCGGGGAGGTCCATCCGATCCATGGCGGCAAGCAGCTCCAGCCCAGGCCCGTCTCCCACCGCGCCCCTGACCAGCATGGACAGCACGTCCTTGGACGCGTCGGCCGCGGTGGCGAACGCGGTCAGGCACAACGCCATCTCCCAACTGCGAGGTGAGGGCCACGGGCCACCTCTGTGCGCCTCGTTGTTCGGCAGCCGGTGCACGAGATCGGGGCGGGCGGTGAGGAGCCCGCACACCGCACGCCGGGCGAACGTCACCGCCTCGGACAGCCGCTCCGGGTCGAGCCACGGCAGGCTCGCGCGCGGCCAGGTCCCGCCGAGGCCGCGTACGACGACATCGTGATCGTGACGCCATTGCAGGTGGACGAACCGGTTCGCGAGCGGCGGGCTCAGCTCCCAGCCATCAGCGGCGGAGGAACGCGGGTTGGCCGCCGCCACGATCCGGACACCTGCCGGGAGCCGCAGGGCCCCGACCCGCCGTTCCAGAACCAGGCGGAGCAGAGCGGCCTGTACGGCGGGCGGTGCCGTGGACAGCTCGTCCAGGAAGAGCAACCCCCGGCCCGCGCGAACCAGACGTACGGCCCAATCCGGCGGCGCCATCGGGACGCCCTGCACGGCGGGGTCGTCACCGACCACCGGCAGGCCGGAGAAGTCGGACGGCTCGTGCACGCTGGCGATCACCGTCGTGAGCGGCAGGTCGAGCGCCTCGGCGAGCTGCTGCAGCGCCGCGGTCTTGCCGATCCCCGGCTCCCCCCACAGCAGGACGGGCAGGTCGGCCGCCACGGCCAGGGTCAGGGCCTCCAGCTGCGTGTCGGTACGTGGCTCGGTGGTGGTGTCGCGGAGCAGGGACAGCAGATCGCCGGCGACTTCAAAGCGCGAGGCGTGAACAGACGAAAGCATGATGAATCACCTTGGAGGTCTAGGAAAGCGTCAGCGGAATGTGGCGTGGCGCGGGCGTTCCCGGCCCTTACGGGAGCGGCGGTCCGGTCGCTCGGCCGGTCCCAGCTCCGACCCGAGCCCGGCACGGAACAGCCCGTGGTCGATCCGCCGCAGCGCCGCCTCCTCCAGCACGTCGCGCAGCGCGCCCTCGGGCAGCCGCGCACCAGGTCCGAGGAGACCGTCGACGGTGGCCTGGGCACCGGCGGCGTCGCCGTGCTCCAGCCGCGCGCGGACGTCGAGGAGGCACTCCGGGGAGCGGTGGGCCTCCTCGATCAGCTGCAAACAGGGCAACGGGGTGCCGGTCAACTCGGCCAGCAGTTTCTCGCGCCGGATCTCGGTCGCGTCGTGATCCAGGGCGACCAGCACGCCGTTCACGAGCGCGATCCTGTGCTGGGCGCCGCGGCACTCGACCATTCGCGGCCCGTTCTCGCTCTGGTGGCCGTGTGGCCTGGCCTCCGGCGAACGGCCGGGTACGAGGGCCGCTGCGACGAGCGGGTGCAGCCGGTCGGCCTCGATCAGCCCGGCCCGCAGCAACGCCAGGTCGGGCAGCACCCAGGTCGCCGCATCAGGCAAGATCGGCGGCGCGGGTCCTTCGTTTCCGACCCGGGACGCGTCCACATCGACGATCACCTGACGCCGCCCGCCGACCCGGACGGCGACCGTACCCCCGTCCTGCCCGTCAGCACGGAGCAGCAACCGGGCCTCGGCCGGCCACCGATCGACGGCCCAGCCCCGTGCGTGCGGCGCCGTTTCGGAACGTGTACGCAGCTCACCGGCCCTGCGCGCATCCCACAAGTGGCGATGCAGGTCGAGGCGGAAGCGTCGATGCGGATGGGGGTGCGGATGCGGTCCGGACCGGGAACCGTCCCAGAGCGCCAGGCTGATCCGCTGACCTGCATCCGCCCAGGCCGGCGGAGTCCTGGCCACGAGGTGAACCGGGTTGTCCCTCTCGTGGTACCGGGCCAGCGAAAGGGTCAGGCCCGGACGTATCAGACCGTTGGGGGCGATCCTTGGCATGTGCCAGCGCAGCAGGTCAGGTGCCAGGTGGCGGAGGTCGGTTCGGAGGTGGGTGGCCAGTTCCTGGCCGTGGAGGCGCGCTATGTGGCGCAGGTTGAGATCGACGTCTACGTGTGCTGCCGCGCACGCTGCTGCCCAGTCTCCGGTGGTACGGCGGGCGGTCGCTGACTCGATCATGGAGGGCGGCACGGCGAACTCGCGCACGCGCAGCCAGAGGGTTAGGCGGGGATCCTCGTTCGGGGTTGAGTGCGGCATCAGCACTCACCTTGCGTGAACGGGGCCCCCAATCTGATGTAGGAGCTATTCATCGTGATCAGCGTAGCGTCTTCGGGTCCGCGCGAGAAGAGCGTCCATGCGGTCGACGTACCGTGTCAGGCCGGCGGCGCCAGGCGTTTCACGCCCGCTCTGGGGCACGTCATACGCCCGCGGTGTCCTCAGCCTCCCAGCGCAGCAGGTCGCCCGGCTGGCACTGGAGCACCTCGCAGAGCGCGGCGAGCGTCGTGAAGCGCACCGCCTTGGCGCGGCCGTTCTTGAGTACCGCCAGGTTGGCGGGCGTGATCCCGACGCGGTCCGCGAGGTCGCCCACGGACATCTTCCGCCTGGCCAGCATCACGTCGATGTCGACGACGATCGGCATCAGATCACCTCGTCCAGCTCGGCCTGCATCTGCGCCGCTTCGACGTCGCGCGCGACGGCCTGGGCGAGCAGCATCCGCAGCACGTACACGATGAGCGCGACCCCCAGGATGGCCAGGCCGATCCCGCCCATGATGACGGTGACACCCGGGTCGTCCCGCTGGCCCGGCGCATTGAGTACCGTGACCGCGAACCACAGGAGGGCCGCCGCCACGATCGCGCCGATCACGGCGTCCACGTACCGGAAGGCGGCGTGGGAGAACACGGTTCCGCGTCGCACCATCGTCACCAGCCGCCATACGCTGACCAGGGCGACCTGGCCCGACAGCATGCCCAGGATCGCGATCACGCGCAGCGGGGTCAGCGGGAGCGACCCGTCCTCCGGGTCGCTCCCGCTGACCAACACCCACACCATCAATGCCTGTACGAACACGGTGCCCGCGAGCACCACCACGAGCACGATGCGCAGCGCACGCACTGCCAGCTTTCCCATGATCCATCCTCCATCGAGTTGCGATAAGAATCTATCGAATTTCGATAGTCGAAGCAAGGGTCGGGGCGGAGGGTGGACGGCGGTTTCGCACCATGGAGGGACGCCGTCACCCCATCTTGATCTTGTCGAAGTCGTCCTCGCTACCTCGCCGTACGGATTCCGGCTGCCACAGCCGGCCTCTCGAGACGACTTTCCGGCCCTCGCCCCGTGCCAACGGTGCAGTCGGGTATTGGAACTGTCCGAATCCTCAGGTTCTTAGTCTCTGGCTGAGGTCGGCGGCGTAGGTGGACCAGTCACCGGCGGCG
>NZ_JBITHZ010000074.1:0-26861 GCF_044458585.1 Nonomuraea sp. NPDC050451 | reverse complement strand
CCAGCCGTTCCTGCCGTTGCTGCTGCCGGTGGGCGCGCAGCACCCGGGCCGTGTCGGTGTCCAGGGCGATGGTCCGCACCGAGGCGTCGGTCTTCGGGGTGCCCTCATGAACGTCCCAGGCCAGCTGCACGATCTGCCAGTTCACGGTCAAGGTCTGGCTGTTGAGATCGACCTCTTTCCAGCGCAGCCCGCACGCCTCGCCCCGGCGCAGCCCGCGCAGCGCGATCAGCTGGTAGAGGGCGAACAGGCGATGCCGCTGGGCTTCTTCGAGGAACAGGCGGGTGTGGGCGGGCGTCCACACCATCACTGAGGAGGGGCGCGGCACACTGATATAAGCGTCGATCGGATCGACCCGCCGCCCACCTCGGCGCTGTTTCTCCATCTGCCGGTAGGTGCGGAAGTCTTCCTGCCAGGCGCGGACCCGGTCCTCGGTCCACACCAGCGGCTTGGGCCGGATGTGGGCGGGCATCTCCACGACCGCTGCGGGGTTTAAGTCGATCAGCCGGTCCTGCCGCATGGCCATGTTGAGCGCGTGTCGCAGGGTGGAGCGGATGCGGTGCATGGTGGCGATGCTGATCGGCCGCCGGTACTTGACGCTCTCGCGCACCTGCGGGTCGGGGTCGGCGCGGCGTTCGGCGATGGTGTCGTTGAACTCCTCGATCTGCTCGAACATCAACGCGATGTCGCTCACCTTGAGCTGATCCAGCCGCAGCCGCCCCAGGTACGGGGTGAGGTAGAGGCGGATGTGGCCCTCGTAGGAGCGGCGGGTGGTCTCTTCGATCTTCCGCTTGCGGTTGAGGAATTCGGCCAGCCATTGCTCGACGGTGATCTCCCGGGTCAGATGTTGCCTGGTCTTGATCTTGCGGCGGATCGTGTCCGCCTCCGGGAGGGTGCCGGTCTCGGCCAGCGTCCGCTTGATCAGGTCGGCGATCTGCGTACGGGTGGCGGGCTCGCGCGGGTCGGCCAGCGCGAGCAGATCGCGCACGTGGCCGAGTTCGTCCTTGGCGGCGTCCTGGGTGGCGAAACCGCTGCGGCGCAGCGGCCCGCGCCGCTTACCGTCGGGTCCGGGCGGGAGTTCGATCTGGTAGTTCCAGATGCCGTGCCGGTAGCTCCACCCGCCGTCGGAGCGGCGCAGCTTGGGGCATTGCTGCCCGAGCGCCTTGCCGTCGCTGTCGCGACAGGAGCAGCGTTTGAACGTGCGTCCTTCAGCCATCGTGGTGCCTGTCCTCTTCTCTTCGGTGCTGTTGAGTGGGGCGGGTGTGGTGGTGAGCAGGGACGGGGTGGCGCTCGGCGCAGGGTTGCTGTGCCCAGTCCCGGAGCGGCTGGTGAAGGAACTGGTCGCCTTGGTCAAAGGGCGTGCCATTAGATGTCCTGTTCCGAGCACTCATCCCGCGATGTCTCGCTCTGCCACGACCCTGGCGATCGCTGGACATGGGCGTACGGCGATCCTGTTGCCCGTGCCGCCGTCTGTACGGCGTGGAGCGCCGGGGTCGTCGTGTTCCCGTCCGGCGCGGCCGATGCGGTGGCGTGATCGGGCGAGCACGCCCGTGGTCGTCACCCCGTCGCATCGATGGCCGTGCCAGACAGGGCGTATCGACGCCCATCTGGATGGTGACGGTCAAAGCCGAATCCGACGGTCAACGCCGGGCCGGGGGCACCGGCGGTCTCCACACGGCGTCGCCGCCAGCTCACGGCGTATTGCTTCTCGGAGGCGCCACCGAGTAAGGGCGGCCCTGGCGTGCAGGAATGCGCCCACCCCGTGCAGGCGAGATGAGACAGCCGTTTCCAGCACGCCGGCCCGCAATGACCGCGCGGTCTCTGCCGATGGGCTCATCGATCGGCAGTTGAGGGCCATCGGTCGTGCTAAACGGTATGGCCCGCGGTCGCGGTGCACGGCGGATGATGTCGTTCGGTGGTGTTGCGTTGCGGTGAGGTGGTGTCACGTTGGTGCGGCCCGATCACCCGAGCCACCTGATCCCTGTCACCTTTTAAATACCTGCGATCAGGTCCGAATTCGGACCGCAGACGAAGCAAAGGTTCGACCATGATTATCGGACAAAGCAGGCTTTTCTGGTGCACACTCGTCGCCCTTGATTGGCGGTAGGCTGCCTCGGACCTGAGGAGGCAACGGTCATGGCGGCATACAAGACGCGAGCGACGCTGTGCGGGGAGTTGGCGCCTACGGATTAAAAGTCGGCAGATATTATGCCGAGCCCTATCCCATTGTGTCCCAATGTATTGCTCCGTCCGTAAATGCCGTTACCAAAAATGTCCAAGAATGCCATCCGGTGCTATGCCGTATCAGGTGCCGACGAGCATCCAACGAGCAATCATGGGGCGGGTGGCATCCCTTGATCATTCCTACTTTGCGTTTGTTTACGAGGTGACCTGCTGCTGATTGCAGCAGGGAGCACGCCGCAATGCTGCCCCGCTCGGGCCCCGGATGGTCCCGATTCGGTCGTCAGCCTGCCGACCCGCTGAGTGTGCTCCCCGCGCCGGGGCTGGCACGGACGGCAGCACGCGTACCCATGGCCCCGCCGTCCCTGTGCGAACGCCGCCCGGTTCCCGCCCGCCTTGGGATCTCGGCCTGCGGCTTCTTTCACTGTGACAACGTGCTCCTCGGGGGAACCGACCACCCCACCGGGGCATGGGCCACCCAACAGGCCAGAAACCCGATGGTGGAGTTGAGTGATCGGGCAGAGGGGTTCAGATTCTGCGCATCCTCAAGTCGCCTCCTGCGGCTCCGCATGCCAACGCGTTTGTTGAGCGCTGGATCGGCGGTCTACGTCGCGAGCTCCTCGACCGGATTCTCATCGTCAACGTCCGACGCTTCCGGTACGTACTGGCCGAGTACGAGGCGTACTTCTACGAGCATCGCCCCCACTGTGCTCTCGGCCAGGCCGCTCCACTTGCGCCCTTTCCGGCCCTGTCGATGGCGATATCAAGGTCATCGGGCGTGATCGCCTAAGCGGCCTGATGAATATGCGCAGGCCGCGTGAGAGGGCTGGGTTCTGGCATCCACAGGGTGGATCAGTGGATGGCCCACTCGTATGCATGGACGCAGTACCACGGCTCCCGCGCCCACTCCCCTCGCTCCCGGAGGAGGAAGAGCGGCCGGGTGAGGACGACGTCCCCTGCCCGCTGCACGCGCAGAATCAAGCCCAGGTCCGGCGCTGCCGGGTTGCCCTCGTGGATGTAGCTGACCTCATATCCTTGCGCCTTCGCGTACTCGTGGATCCACTTTTCCATCGTCGAGGGCACCTGGGCGACCAGAGCGGTACCGTCCAGGATGACCTGCGGACCGATGAGGGTATCGACCGCGACTCCGGCCAGACGGATGTCACCGTCGTAGTAGACGGTTACGCCAAGTTGCGGGTAGCGCCGGGCAACAGGCCTGTCCCCGGAGCCGACGCCGCCCGTCTGTACGAAAGGATCGAGGGCATCGATGATCTCCTGATAACCCATCCCGAACCGCAGCGGCCCCACGCTGACCAGCGGCACGTAGTCCCACCGCTGTCGCTCTTCATCGTTCCTGACGTTCCAGACTCCCATGGCGCACGAGCCTCTCACCCTGTTTCGCTGGGCTGATCCAACCATCTCGCTTGTCTTGTGCCAACTCCGCCTGAAGGGTGTCAAAACTCGGCCCAAGGCCCTGACCTGTCTCTTCATGGCTGCATCCGTTGGTCAGCCAGCGCGCTGGTATTCGTTGATCAGCCCGCCGAGAACGTGACGACGCTCGATCCGGCTCGGCGGCAGCGGGATCACGTCGGAGTCATCATTGGTGGGAGCTCGGAGGGCGAGGGAGCGGTGCGGCCGGTGGCGATTGTAATGATCGGCATATTCGTCTAGCACGGTGCGAAGATGCCGTTCGCCGAAGATCAGCAGTCGGTCGGTGCACTCCGTGCGTGCGGTCCGTACCCATCGCTCGGCGAACGCGTTCGCGCGAGGCGACTGCGGCGGGATCTTCAGCACCTGAGTGTCGTCGCCGGTGAACACCTCATCGAAGCTGCTGGTTGACTTCGTGTCCCGATCCCGAATCAGAAAACGGAACGCGCCGGCACGGTCCTTCAGATCGGCGAGAAGATTACGGGCTTGCTGGGCAACCCAAGCGCCATCAGGGTGCGCTGTCACGCCGAGCACGTGCACGAGCCGGGTGTCGACCTCCACCACGAAGAAGACGTACAACCGGCGCAGCGTGACGGTGTCCACCGTGAAGAAATCACACGCCGGCGTGCTTGCGGCGTGGGCGTGGACGAAGTCACGCCAGCGGTCATCGGCGCGTCGCGGCGCCGGACCCAAGCGCCTCCGTTTCAGGACCCGACGGATCGTCGCACCGCTCACCTGATGGCCCAGATGCCGCAGTTCGCCATGGATACGCTCGTAACCCCAGCGAGGATTCTCCCGCGCCAGCCTTTGGATCAACGCCACGACCGCCGAATCGGTCGCGGGCCGTCCTATCCTCCGGTGCGGGTAGGTCCAGTGGCGTGCGATCAGACGCCGGTGCTGGCGCAGCAGCGTCCCTGGTGTCACCAGTCGGTGGGCGCGCAGCACCAACGGCAGTCCGTGGGCGGGCGCTGACAGCACCGCTCGATCCGCCCATGACAGCCTCGGACGGGACACCTGACGGCGCAGCACTGCGACCTCGTGCCGCAGGACAAGGATCTCCATGTTCCTGGAGGCGTCGCTACGAGCCAGCAGCGTCAGCCAGCCCACTATGCGGCAGAAGATCATATAGAGGAGACGGAGAGTCACGAGCTTCGAGCATGCCCGACCGGGGCCACTGCTCCGACCAGGAAGCCGAGAGAACCCGCAGCTCACGACCGCGAACGGAGTATTGACACCCTTCAGGTTTCGAGGAGGGCGTATCCATTAGCGCCGTAGACCTGCCACTTACGCCGGTGGATCGCCCGGATCGCCGCCGCGACCTCCGGCGCCGGCTCGGGCCACGGCCTGCGCTGCATTGACACCGCTACCTCTATCTATCCCGCAGGCAGGACGAAGGCGACGGCTGCTCCCACTAACGTGATCAAGAACAGACGCCGTCAGATCACGAACCAGCCGACACCGAGCGAGTTAACCAGCAGCGTCGTACAGGCCCCCTGAAAGGCTCCGGCCGCCCGGGTCAGGTCTCACTTCCCGGAACCCAGTCGGTCGGAAGCCGGTCATACGCCAGGTTCGTAGATCCAGGTGTACTTGCACAGGTTGCGGGAGACGACCTCAGGGGTGCTGGTCGCAGACCCCCAGTTGTATCGATCCCACAGGCCGGCGTGTGTCTTGTCGCCGACGAGCCAGATGTTCTTGGGCCAGACCCGCCAAGTGGTGCTGCGGTATTCGTCGTTGGTGAACTGGGAGGCGAGGTCCTTCAGGCCGCCCTGGTCGTTGAACATGGCGTGCTTGCCCCAGCCGACGTAGATGGCCGGATGCTCCAAGCCCAGGCCGGCGCCGGCGCGCGCACCGTTCCAGCTTTCCACATCGGCCCAGTTGCGGCCGAAGTGCTTGCCGTGCCTGCTCATGATCAGCTTGTCCCGGTAATAGGCGCCGTCGCGCTTGCGCCACTCCACGATGACGTACTCGAAGTCGTGACCGTGTCCGAGGTCGCCGGGGGCGAATCCATCCTTCTTAAAGTAGAGCGTGTAACTGGTGCGTACTACGCCCTCGGCGCACTTCCTGGCCGAGACGTAGGTCGGGAACGACGAGTTGACAGCGGGGCAGCCCGAGTCGGCGTCCGGCCAGGGCGAGCGCCATGGTGGCACCGGCCAAGGACACGCGGCGCACAAGGGATGAGAGTTGCCCGACCATAGGGGTCTCGGTCTCCAGGATGTCCGGCTGCGACGGGGCAGCGGTGGGGCTTACAAGGCCTTCGCAGCGTCGTACGGACTTCTGTCCATTTGATAGATCATTTGGTGTTCAGCGTCGCGCCCAGTTCTGCGGCCTCCGCCGCCCGGCATGACCGATCGACACCCTGGAGAACGGCGTCCAGGCGGTCGCCGGCGCTTGTGGTGTGCTGCCCCGGTGGGCCTCACGAGGGCCGGGTCCAGGCTGCGATGAACGAGGGTGGCGGTCGCCTCGGCACGCAGCTGTCCAGGCCGGGATCGGCGAACCCCCGCGGTCGGCCGTGCTCCGTGGGTTGGTCAAAAAGTGATCTCCATTACGAGTACTTCGCCGTGCGAGCGTGGCGGCTTCCAGCTCCACAGGATGGGATCACTCGAAAATGAGAAGAGCACTCGGTGCCTCCGCCGCCGTCATGGCCACCGTCGCCACGCTGGTCTCCGGCGCCATCCCGGCGTCGGCTGAGACCGGTTGGTTCTTGCTGAAGAACGTCAAGTCCGGCCTGTGCGTGCAGGCGCACACCGACACGGGCCGCCTGATGATGGCCAAGTGCAACAAGAACGTCGCCAACCAGAACTGGAAGCACTACGACAATTTTCAGATGACGTTCGTCAGGAACCGGGGCAGCGTGAGTCAGGGCTGCATGGCGGCACTGTCGCAGAAGGACGTCCGGGTCTTGCCGTGCGTGGACGGCGACTACCGGTACAAGTGGGAGTGGGGCGGCTTCTCCGGCGGAGGCATCTCCTACAGATACTGGCGTAACAAGCACTTCGCCGGAAAGGACCTGACCGCCTGGAACGACGGCACGGTCTCTCTCTCGGTGAGTTGCCCGCCATGTACCGAGGCGGGAAAGATGGACTGGACGAGAGTGTGGGTGTGACCACGCCCATCGCGTACGCACGCCACCTTTAGCCCGGTGGACCCGGTGTCCCCCTCGTACGGCGCGGCGGTCGGCTCTCCCACCGCCCGCGGGGCGGCACCGGTGTGGCGCCGAACGGTGTGCCGCACCGGTGCCGAACACAGGTTCCCCACCTGGTACGACGCCCTGCCCATCGCCGGGTCCTCCCGACGGCGGCGGCTTCGACGGCGAACTGTCGGTCATGGCCGGTGGATACGTGCGGGAGACGCTCTGGTCACGGCCCCCCGGTCGTGAAGTGGACAGTGAATGGCCTGGGAACAGGCCAGGCGATGAGCCGATACTCGCCAGGTCCGGTGGCGCGCAATGGCGCGCTCTCTCATGGAAAGGGACTGAACGCCTGCGCGTGGCCGTGTCGGCAGGAGGGCCGTCCGCCGAGCACGAGGTGTCGCCACAATTGGCGCAGACAGTGCTCGATGCCCTGCCGGGGGATCTGTACAAGCCCGCTCTCGTCATCATCGACCGGCAGGGCAGGTGGCCGGCCGATGTACGTTGAGTCGGCCACCATGGGCTCCTCCGTCGGCGTCTCACGGGTCACCTCCTTGGAGAAGCTGCGCGGGTATCTAGCCGGCGTTCACCTACGACCGCGTGGTCATCGTCGACCAGGGCGTCACGCGTGATGGGACAGCCGGGCTTGTCAAACCAGGGGATGTGGTGTTCGTCCAGTGAGACCGGGCTCCGCGCGTGAGCTGGCCGAAACCTGATAGGCGCGGCCAACAGCATATGAAGGGAACGGGTACGGCGATGTCTGATGTGCTGAGCGTGGCGTCCACGAGGCGGACACACGGGGACGAGATCATCCGGGCCTGCTCCAAGCACGACGTCTTCGACGCGGTGCTCGAAGGTTGGCTGCGGCAACAGCGTGGCACGGGACGTTTCCAGGCGTCCACGCTTGATTTCCGCGAGCAGATCGTGCGCCGCTTCGCCAGATTAACCGGCGCCCACCCGTGGCAGCGGTCACCCGAACACGTCGACAGGTGGATCATCCATCTGACGTCGACCTGCGCCGGGCGCACTCCACTGTACGCGGCTACCAGGCCGCGCTGCGGTTCTTCCGCGACCACGTCACCGAGCCCCGCAGCGGGTGGCCGGCGCAGCGCCGGTCCCACTTCGGCAGGCCGCCCGAGCAGGTCTGCCATGACTGGAACACGGACGCCCATCTGGCCGGCCACCACGGCGACCCGGGACGCCGGCCGATGACTCGCGAAGAGATCCAGGGCCTTCTCGACCACGCCGACACACAGGTCGACGTGGCGCTGCGCCGCGGTCACAAGGCAGCCCTGGCCCGCTACCGGGACGCCACCGTTCTACGCCTGGGGACCGCGCTGTTCGGAGGCGTCCGCCTTGGACGTCACCGACTCCCATCCGCACGAAGACGCACCGGAGCTGGGCCGTTTCGGCTCCCTGTACGTACGGGCGGGCAAGGACGCCAAGGGCCTTCCGCCACGGCGGCGGACGGTCCTCAGCCTGATGCCGTGGGCGGTGGACGCGGTCCAGGACTACCTGATCAACATCCGGCCCGGCTTCCGTGACGGCCCGCAGCCCGCGCTCTGGCCGACGGAGCGGCGCGGTCGTCTGGGAACCAAGGAGATTGAGGGCCGGTTCGCGGCCTACCGGGACGCTTTCGGCCTGACAAGGCGCTGACGCCGCACTGCCTGCGCAGCGCGTACTCGGATCATGTGCTGGAGAGCGGCTCGACGAGCTCCTGGACAGGGGATGGCACGGCCGCGACCCACCTTCAGCCGGCGGCCACCCCGTAGATCTCGCGGTGCCAGAGCTCCTCGGACACGCGCTCGATGCCGGCGGTGAGATGGCGGCGGTAGGTGGTGAAGGGCAGTCCCAGGCGCTCGGCGGCGGCTTCCTGCGTCGGGACGCCGCGGAGGTAGGTCGTGACCAGGGCCCGATGGAACTTGTCCGCGCGCGGATCACCGCTCAGGCGGCCGATGGCCTGCTCGATGAGGTCCCGCAGTGCCTTGGCGGCATCCGTACCGCCGTGTTCGACGACGATCCTGGTGCGGGTCAGCGGATTGGTGGCCAGCTCACCAGGGCGGGACAGGTGACGCAGCGCCTTGCGTACGGCGTCGGCGAACTCCGCCTGTGACAGCACCGCCATGCTGGACGCCGGGACGGCCACGGCCTCCTGCGGGCCTTCGAGCAGCAGCCGGTCCAGCCGGTCGAGCCAGGCCTGCGCGGTGATCGCCCGCCAGTCGTGGGCGAACAGCGCGTACTCGGTGTTGCCGAGCCAGGCGTGCTCTCCGACGTCGTGCATGTCGTAGGTCCGCAGGTAGTCACGCATGGGGTCGTCGTCGCGCATGGCCATGAACGACCAGGCCATGCGGTCGGCCCGCAGGCAGTAGCCGACGGCCCGCCACTGGATCAGGTCCGTGACCGGGGACGCGCCGCTGTATTCCGCGCGCACCCACGTCCGGCCGACGGCCAGGTGCTCACCGGGCCGCAGCGGCGCCATGGCGCGGGCGTTGACCCAGGCCGTGGCGACGATCGGATCGATCCGCGCCTCTTCCTCGGAGGGCTCGGACAGCCGCAGCCAGGAGCAGAAGCCCACCAGTTCGCCGGTCTCCGCCCTGCGGTAGAGGCGGAACGCCTGCGGTTGCCGGGCGGTCCAGTAGGCCACGGCGGCGCCCGATTCGTCGTTTTCCACCTCCGAGGCCATCCGTGCCAGCGCCTCGGCGTCCTCGGGGCGGAAGGCGTCCTCGTACACCTCGCCGTCGCCCCGCCAGCTGTGGAACTCCGCCGTCGATCCGACGGCGCGGTACAGATAGAAGAGCGAGCCGACGGCTCCGAGAACCTCGGCGTCGCTGGTGACACGCGCGCTGCCGGCCAGGAAGGCGGTGATGCGCCGGTGCATGTCCGCGTATCCTTGCGGGTCGCGCCAGCGCAGGTCGGCCTCCAGGACCTCGCGGACGACGTCGTGGGGGAACAGGCCGAGCCGGCTGGACTCCACGAAGGGCAACCGGCGCAGCCAGGCGAACAGGGCCGCGGCGTCGTCCGGCAGGATCTCGCGCAGCAGGTCCTCGGTGGTCACGTACGAGTGCGCGCAGACCTCCAGCGCGTGCCGGTGCGCGGCGCTGGGCACCTCGCCGACGAGCTGGTCGAGCAGAGTGGATATCACGTCCTGCGCGGGCGTCCAGCGCGAGCTCGCCGCACGGTCCTTGACGGCCACTGCCGCCCCCAGGGACAGCGCCAGGGGATGGCCGCCCGCGAAGGCCAGCAACGGCCCGCGCAGGTCATCCGCCACGCCGCGGACGTCCAGCAACGCCGCCGCGTCCGCGGGCGCGAGATTGCGCAGCGGCATCACCCGCAGCGCCTCCGCCCAGCCGGGGTCGGCGGTCCACAGCAGGTCCGGCGCGACGCGCCCGGCCACGACGACCAGCGCGCCGACCGGCAGGCGCGGGAGGAACCGCTCGCGCAGCCAGCCCTCCAGACCTTGCACCCGCTCGAAGGTGTCGATGATCAGCACCCCGCGCTCGTCGCCGAGCACTGCTCCGGCCTCCGCCTCGAACGCCGCGGGCGTAGGGTCCAGCGTGTACGCGTTCAGCGTCGTCACGGGCCGCCCCGCCGCCTTCGCCTCCTGCTCGAAGCGCCTCAGCAGCGCGGACTTGCCGACGCCGCCGGGGCCGTGGACGTACAGGACGCTGGTGGCACCGCGCAGCGCCGACCTGAAGACGCCGAGCTCTTCCTCCCTGCCGGTAAAGGTTCGCTCACGCATGGCCTGCAGACGCCGTTCCAACACCATGAAATCCTGCTCGTCCCCCGAACTCATGGGGACAACTGTAGTAACTCCAGACAGCCAGATCAGGCGCACATCTGTGTACTTCTACGCATTCTGCTCCGGGGCCGTCCATGCCGACCCAGGAAAACCGGAATGGACAGGAAACGCGCTGGCAAATGGACAACTCCCGCTACGAGGGTGCCTCAGGAAGATCCGGACCCGCCACCATGCTCTGCGCGGAGACGGGCCGGGTCTCCGCATCATGCTCATACCCCGCTGGAGGCTTGCTTCATGTCCCCCTACACCCGCCTGCGCACCGTCCGTCGCGCGACCGTGACGGCGAGCGCCGTCCTTGGCGCCTGTGCCGCGCTTGTCATCGCAGGGACAGGAGCCGCCTCGGCCGGCAGCGGCGCCGTGCCCGGCATCCGCTACGTCGCGCTCGGCGATTCCTTCGCCTCCGGCTACGGCATCACTCCCGTCCAGGACGCGGGGTGCGGCCGCGGCGCGACCAACTATCCGTCCGTGCTGCGGGCGGTGGCCCAACCGCAGAGCTATCAGAACGTCGCGTGCAGCGGCGCCACCACCCGCAGCATCTGGAACGCGGAGGGTGGCGAGCCGAAGCAGATCAGCGCGCTCAAGAAGGACACCAACCTGGTCACGGTGACCATCGGCGGCAACGACATCGGCTTCACGGAACTCGTCACCACCTGCGCCACCCTTGGCCTGCGGCAGCCGACCGGCGACCCGTGCCGCCAGACGTACAAGGAGGGTACGGCCGACAAGATCCTCACCCGCCTCGACGCGGTCAAGTCGCGCTTCGCCGACGTGGTGACCGACGTCAAGCGCAAGAGCCCGGAAGCCACGGTCGCGCTGGTCGGCTACCCGTCGCTGCTCCCGGACAGCGGCAAGAGCTGCCGCTCCGCCCAAGTACCGTTCGCTGACGGCGATTTCCAGTATCTGCGCAACATCACGGTACGGCTCAACCGCGTGCTCGCCGAGCAGGCCCGCAAGGCCGGCGCCCTCTACATCGACACCTACACCCCGTCGATCGGTCACGACATGTGCCAGAGCAAGAAGCAGCGCTGGATCGAGCCCTTGTTCACCGAGAAGGGCCCGAGCGGGGGCATCGCGCCCGCGGCCGCCCACCCGAACCTGCCGGGGATCATCAGCCTGGGCGGCACTGTCTCCCAGGCGTTGGCCAAGCACATGAACTGACGCGGACTGAGGTTTCCCAGCAGGACACGGCGCGGCTGGTCCGCGAGCCGCACCATGTCCTGCGCGGATGTCGCGCGGTCCCAGGGCGGCCGGCGGGAGATCGTGTTCCGCTACCTCCCGCCGGCCGCGTACTCCAACCTCACGGGACAGAACGTCGGCTAACCGAGGTAGGCGGCGCGTACGCGGGGGTCGGCGAGCAGGTCCCGGCCTGGGCCCGAGAGGGTGGTGCGGCCGAGGTCGATCACGTAGCCGTGATCGGCCAAGGTGAGAGCGGCGAGGGCGTTCTGCTCGACCATGAGGATCGTGGTGCCCTGGTCGCGGAGTGCGCGGACGGTGTCCAGGATCTGCTGGATCATGATGGGGGCCAGGCCCATGGTGGGCTCGTCGAACATGAGCAGCTTAGGCCTGGCCATCATGGCCCGGCCGATCGCCAGCAACTGCTGCTCGCCGCCGGAGAACAGCCCGGCCCGCTGGGTGCGCCGCTGTCCGAGAACGGGGAACAGCTCATAGACGCGGGCCAGGTCCAGGGCGACTTCGCGGCCTTTGCGCAGGTAGGCGCCCAGGAGGAGGTTCTCTTCAACGGTCATGGTGGTGAACAGCCTGCGGCCTTCCGGGCAGTGCGCGATGCCGGCGGCGAGTACCGAGTGCGCGGGCAGGTGGTGCATGGGCTGGCCCTGGAAGAGGATCTCGCCGCGGCGTGGCCGGAGCAGGCCGGAGACGGTTCTGAGCGTGGTGCTCTTGCCCGCGCCGTTGGCGCCCACGAGACAGACGATCTGCCCTTCCCCCACGGTGAAGCTGACGTCCTTGACCGCCTCGATCGCGCCGTAGGCGACCGAGAGCGCGTTCACTTCTAGCATTCGGCGGTTCCCAGGTAGGCCTCGATGACGCGGGGATCGGTGCGCACGGCCTCCGGCGGGCCATCGACCAGCAGCCGTCCACGTACGAGGACGTAGACGTGGTCACAAAGGGAGAAGATGAACTTGGTGTCGTGCTCGATCACGACCACGGCGATCCCGCGGTCGCGGATGGCGCCGATCAGCGTGCGGATGGCGGTGGTCTCCTGGCCGTTCATGCCGGCGGTCGGCTCGTCCAGCATGAGCACCGACGGGTCGCTGGCCAGCGCTCGGGCGATCTCGAGCCGTCGCTGGTCACCGTAGGCGAGGTTGCGTGCCGATATGCGGCCGTCCGGGTCGAGTCCCGTGAAGGCCAGTTCGGCGCGGGCGCGCTCGGCCGCCTCGGCCTCGCTTCCGCGCAGGCCCGGCCCGTGCCAGAGTGCGCTCAGCAGGCCCTGCCTGATCCGGGTGTGCCGGCCGACGAGGACGTTGTCGAGCGCGGACATCTCCGAAAAGAGCCGGATGTTCTGGAAGGTTCGCGCCACACCGCTGCGGATCACCTGCGCGGGATCGGCCGGGAGGGGGCGGCCGTCCAGCAGCACGCGTCCGGACGTCGGGGTGTACAGGCCGGTCAGGCAGTTGAACAGGGTGGTCTTGCCGGCTCCGTTGGGGCCGATCAGACCCACGATCCCGCTGTCCGGCACGGTCACCGTCGCATCCTCCAATGCCACCAGCCCGCCGAACGCCATGGAGACGCCTTCTGCCGTCAAGGTCATGAGGACACCAGCCCCTTCGGCCGGAAACGCATGATCAGGATGAGGGCCAGGCCGAAGAGCATCAGCCGGTAGTCGCTGAACTCACGCAGCTTCTCCGGCAGCACGAACAGCAGTGACGCGCCCACCACCGCGCCGGGAATCGTGCCCATCCCGCCGAGCACGACGGCGGCCAGCAAGGTGACGGACTCGCTGAAATCGAAGCTCTCGTACCCGACGGTGCCCAGCTTGTGCGCGAAGATCGCGCCCGCCAGGCCGGCCAGCGTGGCGCCCACGAGGAAGGCGAGGATCTTGGCCCGTCCGGTGTGCACCCCCATGGCCCTGGCGGTGTCCTCGTCCTGGCTGATCGCCAGCCAGGCCCGCCCGGTGCGGCTGTGCTTGAGGTTGGCCAGCACCCCCATCGCCGCGGCCACCATCAGCACGGCGAGCGCGTAGTAGAGGAAGCCCGCGGGAAGGCCGCCGACCGGCTGGTCGAAGGCGTGGCCGAACAAGGTGATCGGCGGGATGCCGGGAATGGAATCGGCGCCGCCGGTGAGGCCGCCGATGTCGTTCTGCGCGGCCCTGAAGAAGATCTCGCCGAACGCGAGGGTCACGATGGCCAGGTAGTCACCGCGTACGCGCAGGGTGGGCGCGCCGACTATGACGCCGAGGAAGCCGGCGGTGGCCGCGCCCGCCAGGGCGGCGACCGGGAAGGGGAGCGTGTGGGCCAGGTTCGCCGCGGTGAAGGCGCCGATACCGAGAAAGGCGACGTAGCCGAGGTCGAGCAGCCCGGCCAGGCCCACGACGATGTTGAGACCGATCGCGGTGGCCGCGTAGACGCCGATGGTGGACGCCACGGTCATCCAATAGCCCGTCCCCGCCTCGGTGAGCGGCAGGAGCATCGCGCAGGCGAGCAGGACCGTGACGCTGAAGTGCCGGTGCCGCTCGGTCAGGGTCGCGAGCCAGGCCGGCACACCGTATGCGGACAACGTCCGGACCAAGGCCAGGCCGAAGCCGCAGAAGGCCAGGAACTCCGCCCCGCCATAAGGGTTGGTGGCCCTGCTCTGCCCGCCCGCGGTCAACGTCGCCGACACCAGCCACAACAGGGCGGCGAAGGCGGCCAGCAGCACTGGCCAGGCCACCGCCCGGCCCGGGAGCCGCCACTGCGGCGCCTTCCCCGCTGCCCGGCCCGGCCACACCAGCAGGGCCCCGGCGGCGAGGGTGATCGGGCCGCCGACCGACAGCGCACCAAGACCGGTGAGAAAGGCCGTGTGCACCAGGGCGATGACGAGCACGCCGGTACCGACCGGCCTGCGGGCGCGGGGGAGCAGCGCCATCAGGCCCAGCAGGATCAGGTGCAGTCGGAAGCCGGTGACGAGGTAGGGGGCGTCGAAGAACTGCAGCGTGGCCCGGTCGGGATAGGGACCGGCCGGCAGTACGACGCTCGCCCAGGGAAGCAGGGCGCCTGCCACGACGAGCACGGCGCCCGCCACAGGCAGGATCTCCCGCCTTCCGCGCGGGGAAGACTCGGCGCGGCTCGCCAGATCATGAGCCTGAGACATCTCGAGAGTCATGCCCGCTCTCCTTCCGGGCGGCCGAGGAATCCTTGAGGGCGGAACATGAGCACCAGGATCAGCAGCACGAAGACCCAGACGTAGTCGTACTGGGCCCCACCCCAGGCGTACTGCCCGGCCAGTGACTTCACCAGGCCGATGCACACGGCGCCCAGCATGGCGCCGCGGATGTTGCCGATGCCGCCGAGCACGGCCGCGGTGAAGGCGAAGATGCCGTTCTGGAAGCCGATGGCGGTGTCGATCTGGGTGTAGTGGATGCCGTACAACACGGCGCCGACCCCGGCCAGGATCGCGCCGATCACGAACGTCGCCAGGATCACCCGGTCCAGGTTGATCCCCATCAGGCGGGCGGTGTCGGGATCCAGGGCCGTGGCCCGCATGGCCCGGCCGAGCAGCGAGCGCTCCACGTACACGTGCAGCGCCGCGGCCAGCAGCGGCGCGACGACCAGGGCCAGCACGCCGGTCCACAGCACCATGATCGGCCCCACGGTCAGATGGCCGTCGGCGAAGGCCCGTGGGAACGCCAGCGGGGCGGTGGCGCCCGGGTAGAACACCCGGACGACCTCCTGCAGCAGGATCGACACGCCGAGCGCGGTGATCAGCGGTGCCAGCTTGTGCGCGCCGCGGAGCGGCCGGTAGGCCAGCCGCTCCATCGTGGCCGCGACGGCGACGGAGACCGTCACCGCCGCGGCGCACATGGCGGGCAGGCCCACATACCAGTTCGTCCCCTCCGGCAGCAGGTACCGGGCGGTGAAGTGAGCGCCGAAGGCACCCACCATGAACACCTCACCGTGCGCGAAGTTGATGAGCTGGGAGATGCCGTAGACCATGGTGTAGCCCAGCGCGATCAACCCGATCAGCGCGCCGAGCACCAGGCCGTTGACGATCTGCTGGATGAGCGTGGCCACGGCTCACTTCGCCTCGAACTGGCCGCTCAGCACGTCTTTCCAGGCGCCCGACGTGACCTTGTAGACGGTGAACATCTTGTTGACGCTGTCGCCGTACTGGTCGAAACCGATCGTGCCGTTGGCGCCCTGATCGCTCTTGTACGCCTGCACCTGGCCGACCAGTTCCGCCCGCTGCTCGGGAGATCCGCTCCAGTCGCCGTTCGCGGTCACCTTGCCGACCGAAGCGATGACCACGTTGGCCGCGTCGTAGCCGAACGCCCCGAAACCGCCGAATCCCTCGGGGAAGTTCTTCTCCTTATACGCCGCCACGAACGCCTTGCCGCTGTCCAGCTTCTCGATCGGTGCGCCGACCGAGGTGACGACGTCGCCCTCCTTGCCCCCGAGCGCGATGAACTGCGGGTCGAACAGGCCGTCAGTGCCTGAGATCGGCACGTCCAGCCCGAGGTCCTTGGCCTGCTTGCTGAGCGGCCCGGCGACGTGGTACTCCGACCCGACGAAGATCGCTTCGGGCTGCTTCGCCTTCACCTTGGTCAGCACGGTGGAGAAGTCACTGTCGTTCTCGTTGACCTTCTCCCGGATGACGACCTCGGCGCCCAGCCGCGTCGCCTCCTTGGCGAACTCGGTCGCGCTGCTCTCACCCACGGCCTTGCCGTCGGTGATGATCGCGATTTTCCTCCTGCCCTCCGTCTCCACCAGATAGCGGGCGTTGAAGGGGCCCTGCAGGTCGTCGGTGCCCACGACGCGGAAGTAGTTGTCGTACTGCCGCTTCGGCGCGGTGGCGAAGTCCGCGCCCCTGCTCAGCGCGGGGTCGGTGTTGCCGGGCGAGATCTGCAGCAGCTTGGCGGCGGCGATCTTCGGCTGGATGGCTCGGGCCACCCCGGAGTTGTACGGCCCGACGATGCCCACGATGTTCACGTCGTCCGCGAACCGCTGGGCCGCCGTCGCACCCTTGTCCGGATTGGCCTCGTCGTCCTGCGCGTCCATCGTGAGCTTGTAGCCCTTGACCGCGCACTTCTCGTTGGCCTGCTCGACCGCGAGCCGCACCGAGTTGCGGATGCCCAGCCCGATGGCCGACAGCTTGCCCGACATGGGGGCGATCACGCCGACGACGAGCGTGCCCTTGCTGGTGCCGCAGTCGCCGGTCGCGCCCGCCGCTTCCGTCTTGTCCGCGCCGCACGCGCCGGCGCCCAGTACAACGCCGATGGCCAGCAGTCCGGTCAGTACCTTGCTTGTCAACGTAGGAACTCCTTGCCCCGGTAGTGACGTCACTTCAGATCGGAAGCAAGCTAGGGAGTCTGTTTGTCCGGATGACAGCTCAATTCCTGACCAATTCGAGTGCCCGGCCGAGCAGCACGACGCTGCTGGACGCTCGTGCTCGCCCGGCTCAGACGGACGTCGGCAGCGGCCCGCTGTTCCACGTCATGGCGTCGCCGAAGGCGGTGAGGAGGTCCACCTCGCCGCCCGCCGCCTCGGCGTAGGCCCGGTGCAGGTTGAGCACCAGTCGCTCGGCGTCCGCCCAGCCGGCGAACTCGCCGAGATCGGCCTCCTGCGCGGCGGCCAGCGGCGCAAGACCTCTCTCCCGTCCCTTCGCGGCGACGTCGAGCACGAAGCGGTAGTAACGCTCGTGCCTGGCCAGAATCTCCGGCAGATCGCTCATGCCCGCGAGCGGCCCGTGTCCCGGCACCACGTGCTCGGCCTCGAAGCCTGCGAGCCAGTCCAGCGACTTCAGCGCCCCTTCCAGCGACCCCATCAAAACCATGGGCGTGAGGCCGTTGAACAGCAGGTCGCCGGTGAACAGCACACCCTCTTCAGGTAGCCAGGCCACCACGTCGCCGGTCGTGTGCGCGGCATGACCGGGATGCCGCAGCTCGATCCGGCGCCTGCCGGAGTGGAGCGTCAGCTCGGACCGGAACGCCACGTCAGGAACGCGGCGCGTCACGTTCCCCAGTCCGGGACCGGGGTCCAGATCGGCGGGCACCCGTCGATCAGGGGATCGGCCAGCAGCGCGTCCCGCATCGCCTCGTGTCCGAAGATCACGGTGTTGTCCGGCAGCAGGCTGTTGCCGTAGGAATGATCCCCGTGCTGATGGGTGTTCACCGCCATCCGCACGGGGGCGCCGCGGGTCGCTTCAGCGACCGCCTCCAAGAACCGGCGGGTACGCCGTTCGGTCGCGCACGTGTCGACGATCACGACACCGTCGTCGCCCGCCACGGCTCCGGCGTTGTTCACCCACCAGGTGCCGTCCGGCTGCACCCAGGCCAAGACCCCGGGAACGATCTCATGCAGCCGTGCCACTTCGGCATGCTCTCCCACCATCACCACTCCGTCCGTCCGGCCATGTCCGGCATCGTCACCTGTCGCGAACACACCGGCCCAGCGTCGCGTTCGGCACTGTCCACTTCACAGACCGGTCTCTGGCCAATGCGCGAGCGTGGCCCGTCGCGGGGTTCCCAACGGCGGTGAACAGCGCATGGCCGGATATTGGACAGCCAAGTGGTCTGGGAAGCGGGGGACAGAGGACGGAAGGATCGCCACCATCCAATCACCCGCTGCCACACCCTCTTCAGCGAAGGACATCACGGTGATCGCTCCATCACATGGCCACATCACACCCGTACGGGTCCACTTCGACGAACTCGACCCCACGGGGATGCTGCACCACTCCCACTACATCCTGTTGCTGGACCGCGCGGTCAGCACTTTCTGGAACGAGCAGGGCTGGGACACCGACCCGGCGAAGTCGGCGTTCAAGGAAACGATCCTTGCCGTCCGCGACCTCAGCATCACGTACCACGTGCCGATCACCGGGGTGTCCTGAGCCGCCCGTGCACTTCTGGCTGGACAAGATCGGACGCAGCAGCGCGATCTACGCCTTCCGGATCCTCTCGTCCGACCAGACGATCGTGTATGCCGAAGGGCGCCGCGTCAGCGTCAACATCGATCCGGAGACCCTCACGTCGGCGCCCATCAGCGCGGAGACCCGGAAGGCGGCCATGGCCCTGCTCGGACCCCAGGCGGAGGCATGAGATCGCGGATCGCGACAGTTCAGAGGAGCTGTCGAGCGCGAGCGCTGAGGCCGCTCAGACGGCCCGGGCTATGCAGATGCGCGCCTTCAGACGCGCTCCGGCCTCGTAGAACATGTACGCGGTGCCGTCATGCGTGCCGAAGGACGGCGCGGCCACCCGGCCTTCGTCAGAGGCGATCGGCGAGTGGAAAACGCCGAGGTGGACCTCCTTGTCGAAGTTCTCGCCGACTTCAGTGATGCGCATCTTGCCGTCGCTGCCGTGGTACGCGACGTACACGGTGCCATTGCGCTTGACCAACGTGGGGCCTGAGATGTCGCTCACGCCGTCGGCTTCGTGGTTGACGAGCGGAGTCGGGCTGAACCGCCAGTTGTCCCAGCCGTTGGGAGACCAGCCGTAGAAGATTCGCCGACCGTTCCTGACACCCATGAAGACCATGACATACCTGTTGTTACGCCCCGGCAGAGCGTGCTCGAACACCCGCGCATATGACGTTTCAGAGGTCCCCGGTATGAGGCGAGTGCTCAGGATGGGCGTCTCGTCGGTGAAGTTGATGCCGTCCTGGGAGCGGGCCACCCGGGTCACGGTGTTCTCACCATGGAAATAGCAAAAGAACTGCTTGGTGGCCGAATCCCAGATGACGTGCGGAGAGGAGACATGGCTGACGGTGGTGCTCGGCAGCCATCTGTCGATCACCGGATTGGCGGTGTGCTCGACGAACTCCCGGTCCAGAGAGTCACTGAACGCCACACAGATGCCGCCGGGATTCTCGTGCGGGGCGTAGTAGAGGTAGTAGCGGGCGCGAGCATCGCTGATCTTGTCTCCTACCCCCCGGATCGTAGGGAAGATGAACTCGCCATCGCGGTTGTAACGCAACTTCGAAACGTTGAGGGCGTCACGCAGGTAGCGGTAGGTCGGTATCCCGGCAGGACCGGCGGTCGCAGGGGCTGCTGTCACGCCTACGGTGGTCGCCGCGGCGCCGAGCAGCACCGCGCCCCGCAGCACACCGCGTCGGCTGACGGGCCGGACCATCATCATGTTTTCTCCAGAGAATCGAATGCTGTGAACCGTCCCGGCATGGTCGCCCCGCTCCCTGTCCACCGGCCAGGCCATTTCCTGTCCACCTGCCGCCGGCCGGTGCCGGAGGGGGAGGCGGTTGAGGGGGCGGCCGGCGCGCGCCGCGACCGCGTTCAGGGTCGTGCCCAGTGGGCCGCAGCAAAGCAGCCGCTCAGCTTGGCGGCGGAGGCCATCGGCTGACGGCACGCGCCACGCCGCATGTTCCGAAACGGACAGTTCATGGGCAATGGACGAGCTGGCAAGTGGACAGTTCGCTCACCGACCATACGGAAGACCACTGCGGCCCGATTTCGCGAAGGTCACTGACTGCTGGGGAACGGCGACCAGTAAGGAGTTTGACAGGGAAGAACTGCCGGCCGCTCCCGCCGTACAGCCGGCGGGACTGGATCTGGCGGCCGGACGCCGGCTGACGTGACGCGAGCGACGGCATGGACCCGGCTTTCCACGCCACGACCACTTTTCGTTCAAGGACAAAGGATCCTGCATGCGCATCGGCTTCGCGGTACCACAATATGGCGCCTTCGCCGACCCGGAATTCATCGGCAGCGCCAGTGCGAGTTTGGAGAGCATGGGCTACGACAGCCTGTGGGCGAGTGACCGCATCCTCGTGCCACTGGCACCCAGTGATCCATATCCTGGAGGAGACGGCACGATTCCGGAGGCTTTCGCCACGTTCTTCGATCCGTTGTCCGCCCTGACCTTGGCGGCCCTCAGCACGAGCGACATCCGGCTGGGGACCAGCACGCTCAACGCCTTGTGGCAGCCGGCCGTCATGCTCGCTCGCAGCCTGACCTCGCTCGACCTGCTCAGCCGCGGGCGGCTGGACGTGGGCATCGGGCTGGGCTGGTCGCGGGACGAGTACGCGGCGTCGGGGGTGCCCTGGCAGGGGAGGGGCGCCCGGCTGGAGGAGACACTCGACCTGATGGAGACCCTCTGGGCCGAGGAGGTGGTGGAGCACAAGGGTCCGCTGTGGACGGTGCCGCCTTCCCACGTTCACCTCAAGCCCGCCCAACGACCCCGTCCGCCGATCCTGCTCGCCGGGTTCACCCATGCGGCCCTGGAGCGCGTCGGCAGGCGCGCCGACGGCTGGCTGGGGGTGGCACTGCCTCAGCCGTACCTGGAGTCGTTGTGGGGCACGGCGCGGCAGGCCGCCGAGCGGGCCGGCCGGGACCCATCCGCTCTGCGCATGGTGATACGGCTCAATCCGGTGATCGTTGATGAGCCGGCCGACCCTGCTCACGTGCCCCATGCCGGCACCCTCAGCCAGATCACCGAGTACATGGCCGGCCTGGGCGCGGCGGGCGAGCATGAAGTGTTCGTCGACGTGCAGGCGACGACACGATCGCGCGGCGAACTGCTGGATCTCGCGGAGTCCCTCATCACGGGGCTGCGCGCGGGTTGAGTCGATCCTGTCGCCGCGCTTTCCGCGGCCGTATGGGGCAGTCGTTGGTTTTCCATGCGCACGAAGCCGTCGTCGCGCGCCCCGAGATCGTTTCATGTGGGTTCTCCGAAGCAACAACCCATGAAACAGAATCCGCACTGGACGGCCGTCGTCGGCCGCGTTGGTTCAAACGCCCGACGCGTCAGTGTGGGGACATGAAGAGGAGAGACAGAGCCGTTCACTGGACAGTCCCGGTGTCCGCCGTTGGGTGAGGAGGATGGAAGAATGCGGGAATCGCTGCGGCGGGAATGGCCGAGTAGTCGCAGGTCCGGGGACAGTGATGCGACAGGAGAGGAAGCACGCCGTGGATGAACTGACCGGTTGTGCCTCTCCCGCACGGTCCACCAGCCCCTCCGGAGCAGGCGCCGGAGAGACGGCGGGCACAGCGTCATGCGTGCGGCTGAGCCCGCTGTGACGCTGGTCGGCCGGCGGTCCGAGATCCGTCGCGTTCTAGACGTCATCGAGGCGGGTCGTGGCGGATCGCGGATCCTGCTCCTGCTCGGCGAGGCCGGCACCGGTAAGACGAGGTTGATGGCCGCCGCCACCGACCATGCGCGCGACGGCGGATGGGTCGTGCTGGCATGTCAGGGCAGCGAGGCGGAGTCGCAGCAGTCCTTCGCGTCCTTGCACCAGCTGCTTCTTCCTGTCCTGCCGGAGCTCGGCACTCTTGCCGAGCATCTGCGGGCAGCGTTGGAGAGCGCGGTGGGCATCGTGCCCGTGGGCGGGCAGCCTGATCCGATGCTGCTGCGGGTGGCCGTCCTGACGCTGCTGACAGGCGTCTCCCGGCGGCGGCCCGTCTTGCTGGCCGTGGACGACCTGCAGCACTGCGACCGCGACTCTCTCGACGTGCTGGGCTTCGTGTCCCGTCGCATCGCGGGGGAGTCCGTCTCCGTGCTGCTGACGGCACGCGGGCAGACGCCTCCGGACGGTGTCGTCGCGGACCAGCACACCATGCTGCTGGGCCCGCTGACCGACCAGGCCGCGGCCGAGCTGGTGGACGCTCAGCCGCACCCGCCCACCGGCCGTACGCGGATCGATGTGCTTCTGCAGGCCGGCGGAAATCCGCTGGCCATCATCGAGCTGTGCCGGGCGGCCAGGATGGGTGGCGCGGGAGCGCTGCCCGGTGGTGGGCTGCCGCGGACGGAGCGCATCCAGCAGATGTACGCAGCGCGTCTGCAAGGCCTGCCGGAGATCACCCAGCGGCTGATCCTGTACGCGGCGGCGTCGGAGTACGAAGACCTCGCCACGATCATGGCTGCCGCCGGCGCGGGGCCGGATATCGCGGTATGGGCTCCCGCCGAGGCCGCTGGCCTGGTCACCGTCGCGGACGGGCGAGTCGCCTTCCGGCATCCGCTGGCGCGGGCGGGTTCGTATCACGGGGCCCCGGCCTACCTCCGGCAGCGGGCGCATCGGAACCTCGCGGCCGTTCTGACGGCGGATCCGGCCCGCCGGGCCTGGCATCTGGCCACCGCCTGCGTCGGCCACGACGAATCGGTGGCCGTGGCCCTGGAGGACACCGCGGAGCTCGCCGAGCGGCGCGGCGGATTCTTCGCGGCGGCGCGGGCGCTGGAGCGGTCGGCGGAGTGCAGTCCCACCGCGGAGGACCGGGCACGCCGGTACGCCAAGGCGCTCAGGGCCGCCAACAACGCCGGCGACCCCTCGTGGGTGCGCGAGCTGTACGACAAGGTGACGGCGCTGACTCGTGATCCGGACCTGCTCGCCGTCGCGGCGTGCGGGACCGGTTTGGCCCTGTCGCTGTTCGGCCACCAGAGGGAGGCGTTCCAGGTGCTGAGGAGCGCCTTGGAGCCGGATCATCCCCGGGATGGCATGTCGGTGCTCGCGCTGGTGTCCAACATGCACGCTGTCGCGTTCCAGTCGGGACTGCCCGAGCTCAGGCGTCCGATCGCGCCCCTTCTCGAGGGGATCGATGCCGGCGGCCGGGACACGCCCTACCCCGAGCTGAGGACGGTCGAAACCTCCGACGGAGTGCGGGCCGCGACCCTGGCCGGGGCCGATCCGAGGACCGCCCCCCAGCTGCTGCGGCGGATTCTCCGGCGGCCGGACCCGCCGGAGCCGCAGGACGACGTGGCGAAGATGACCCGCTTGCACACGTTCGGCGCGGTCGCCTGGTACGCCGACGAGTCCGACCTGTGCGTGAAGTTCTTTCGGCAGGCGTACGCCATGCTGGCGGCGTACGGCTCCATGGGCCCTGCCGCGCCCTCGCTCGCGACGATGGCCTCGGCGCTGATCGACACGGGGCGGTGGGCGGAGGCCGACGAGCATTTGCAGATGACGGCGACGCTGGCGGCCGTCCACAAGCTGAGGCACCTGGAGATCGACGTCGAGGCGCTGCGGACGACCCTGCAATCCCTGCGCGGGCAGCCCGCCGTCATGCCGGCCGACCCGGCCTGGACCGCCGTCGGGCTGGAGGAGAACCGCGCCACGCACGCGCGCCTGCTGCGTGCCGCCGGCACCGCCGCCGCCGCGGCAGGCGACTTCGACGCCGCGTTCCGCCACGTGCGGCTGCTGTTCGAGGAGGACGGCGCCCCTTTGCACTACTTCTTGTCCCACCGCGCGATCGCCGATCTGGCTGTGGCCGCTCATCGGACGGGCAGGCAGGAAGAGGCGGCGCGCATCGTCGCGGCGGTGCGCGCCGCGCTGGGCCCGCATCCGACGACGCGGATGACGCTGCTGCTTCACCACGCCGACGCGCTGACCGGCGACCCGAAGGACACCGAGCACCACTTGCGGCTTGCCACGGTGAATCCGGCGGGCGAGGAGTGGCCGCTGGCGCGCGGGCAGGCAAGGCTCCACTACGCCCAGTGGCTGCGCAGGCGGCGACGTCCCCTGGACGCCCGTCCGCTCCTGGCCACGGCGCTGGAGTCGTTCACCCGGCTCGGCGCGAGCGGTCTGGCCGAAGAGGCGCGCGGTGAGCTGCGGGCCAGTGGTGTGGCCACCTCGCCCACCCCGGCAGACCCGCTGGCGGATCTCACCGCCCAGCAGCGCCTGATCGTACGGCTGGCAGCACAGGGACTGCGCAACCGGGAGATCGCCGACCAGCTCATGCTCTCGCCACGCACGGTCAGCTACCACCTCTACAACGTGTATCCGAAACTCGGTGTGACCAGCCGCAACCAGCTCCGCGCTCTGCTGGGCGATCTGTGACCGCCATGTCGAGCCCTCTGGGGGACGCTCCTTCCGGCCCTCGCGGATCGAGGGCGGAGACGAGGACGCTCGCCGCAACGGCCGGTGCGCCGCTGCTCAATGATCCGTTCGACGACTGGAAAGGTGAGGCCGCGTGAGTTTCGAGCCCGTCACGGGCGCAGGAGGGCCCGACCGCTGTGCGGTCGTCCTCGATCCCGTCGTTCAGCGGCTCGTCGACGCCTCGGCCGCGCCGCCCTACCTGCACCAGCTCGGCCCGGTCGACGGGCGGCAGGCGCTGCTGGAGATGCAGGGCCACGCGCTCGACGACTTCGGCGTGGACGCCGAATATGCCGTGGCGCCGGTAGGCCCGTCCGGGCTCGCAGGCTTCTGGACCTTCCGGTCCGCCGGCACGGCCGGTGCTCTCCCCATGGTCGTGTATCTGCACGGCGGCCGCTGGATGCTCGGCGACGCGCGAACTCACGCGCGCATGATCTGTGAGCTCGCAGCCGTCAGCGGCGCCGCTTTCGTGGTCCCTGAGTACACCCGCACCCCGGAGGCCCGCTACCCGGTCGCGCTCGAAGAGTCCTACGCGGTGCTGACGTGGCTGGTCGAGCAGGCGTCGGGCCTCGGCCTGGACGGCCGGAGGGTGGCGGTGGCCGGCGACTGCGCGGGCGCGACCATGGCGACGGCGCTCACCATGATGGCCAAGCAGCGCGGTGGCCCTCGCATCCGCGCGCAACTGCTCTACTACCCGACGACCGCCCCGCACTGCGACACCGCCTCCCGCAAGCAGTTCGCATCCGGCTATCTCCTGACGCGCGCGGCTGTGGAGTGGTACTGGCAGCAGTACACCGACGACGACCATGAGCTCGCCGAGCCCACCGCCGCGCCACTGCGCGCCACCACGGCGGACCTTGTGGGACTGCCTCGTACGCTGATCGTGTCGGCGGAGGCGGACGTCGTCCGGGACGAGGGCGAGCAGTACGCCCGCCTGTTGCGGCGGGCGGGCGTACCGGTGACCTGTGTGCGCTACCTGGGGACGGTCCACGACTTCGTGTCCCTCAACCCGCTGCGCGACAGTCCGCCCACCGTGGCCGCGCTCAGGCAGGGCGGCAGTTTCCTCGAAGACACCTTGGCCGACCGGCGCTGACACCGGTACTCCGCCTTGTCCGCGAAGGTGGTAGGTCTCCTCTCTCCAGGCTGTGGCCAGCGACAGACCAGTCAATTTACTGATGTGTCCGGAAAAGGTGGTTTGCCAGGCTGAGCCGTGAGGCCGCGGCGGCGGCACATCATGCATAGGGAAAGAGGCCAGGATGTCCACCGACAAACCCGTTCTCGAGGAGGCCGCGCAGGCCTTCGCCGAGGCCACCGCCAACCCGCCCTACCTGTTCGACCTGGATCCCGCCGACGGCCGTAAGGCCGTGGACGAGGTACAGAGCCCCGAGATCGAGGTGCCCGGCACCAGCAAGGAACTCCTCACGGTCGCTGACGGGCTGACGGTGAGCGTGTTCCGGCCGGAAGGCGCGAGCGTCCCGCTGCCGGTGATCATCTATGTGCACGGGGCAGGCTGGGTGTTCGGCAACGATCACACTCATGGCCGTCTGGCGCGCGAGCTGGCTCTTGGCGTCGGTGCGGCGGTGGTGTTCGTCAACTACAGCGCCTCTCCGGAGGCCCGCTACCCGGTGGCGATCGAGCAGGTCCACACGGCCGCCCGCTGGGTGGTCGAGCACGGCGCCGTCCATGGCCTTGACGCCTCCCGCCTGGCGGTCGCGGGCGATTCGGTCGGCGGGAACATGGCCATCGCGCTCACGTTGATGGCCAAGGAGCGTGGCGGGATCCCGCTGGCGGCGCAGGTGTTGTTCTATCCGGTGACCGACGCCGCCTTTGAGACCGGCTCCTACCACGAGTTCGCCGAAGGGTATTTCCTGCGGCGCGACGGCATGCAGTGGTTCTGGGACCAGTACACCACCGATCCCGCCGAGCGTGCGCGGATCACCGCCTCGCCGCTGCGGGCGAGCCTGGAAGAGCTGGCAGGGCTGCCGCCGGCGCTGGTCATCACCGCCGAAGCCGATGTGCTCCGTGACGAGGGTGAGGCGTACGCGAACAAGCTGCGCGCGGCCGGGGTCGCCGTCACCGCTGTGCGCTACCAGGGCGTCATCCACGACTTCGTGATGCTCAACGCCCTGCGCGGCACCCACGCCGCCGAAAGGGCCATCCGCCAGGCCATCGACTTCTTGTCCACCGCACTGAAGACCCTCAAGGAGGGATCATGACCACGTCGCCCACCGTCGTTCTCGTCCACGGTGCGTTCGCTGAGTCGGCGAGCTGGGACGGCGTCGTCGCCAGGCTGCGCGAGCACGACCTGGGCGTGTTCGCCGCCGCCAACCCGCTGCGCAGCCTCTCGGGCGACGCCGACGTC
>NZ_JBITHZ010000073.1:0-27758 GCF_044458585.1 Nonomuraea sp. NPDC050451 | reverse complement strand
CGGTGAGGTCTCCACGTGCCATGCCGTTGGCCTACCAGGATCCAGGCCAAGGCGCAGGCGAATCCCCCTGATCTCAACTCCGTACAGGCCCTAGGCGTCCGCCGTGGTGAACGAGGACATCCGGGTCGAATGACTTCGTGTATCGGCATCCTCTGCCTGTCGTGCTGACGCCCGGCGGGAGTTGAGTATGCCCTACTCATGCGGTGCCGCCGGTGATCCCTGACGCTGTTGACCATGACAAAACTCGTGGCACTGTTCCTAATGTTCTGGGGTCCTCTGTACCACCCGACGTACCTCGCCTCGATGTCCGGGACGTACGAGAACGGCGTGGTCGACGGGGAGATCTGGGCATACGTCGGCCAGTGCGCCAGGGCCTTCATCGAGACCAGCTACCAGCCTGCGGGCGCCGGATATTACATCAAGCGGTGGTCATACTCGGAGCCTGCCTGCTCGCCGACGGCGTTGGAGACTACGACACCGTTCCAGATGTACCTTGACGGGCCGGTCGAGGAGATCACCCACATCGGCGCCTCCGTCTGTCGGTGGACGGCATGGGAGTCCATGACCTGCGGCCCTACCCAGACCATCTTCGCTCGCTGACTTCGCTGACTGCGCTGGCCCCGTGCCCGCTGACCGCCTCTGCGCCGGGCTCTGCCGTACCCCATTTCTCGCCGACCTGGCCCACCACCGCCTGTGGCATCACCTCGGAGGGTTGCCCTGCCCCCAACCTTCCGGACTGCGGACCCCGAGTAGGGTTCGTCACGGAGGGGGAGCTCCGGTGGTTGCCGTAGGCGACCATGGCGACGGTATGCGGTATCGGGGTGGCCGTCATGACCCAGCGTGTGCGGCGACTTGTCGGTCTTGGCGCGCAGGGCGTTACTGCGATCGCGGCCGGCACGCACTACGCCAGCGAGAAGTACATCGGCCAGTTTCCGGCGATCCCTGCCTTCGACGGCATCGGCGCCCTCCCGGACGGCACGCTCGTCGGGTTCGGCAACATCCGCCTGCCCTACGGCGCGCTCGCCGAGAAGGCCGTGGTGCCCCAGGGCTCCTACGTGCCGATCCCCGACGGCATCGACCCGGCCGTGGTGACTGTGATGGCCTCGGCCATCACCGCAATGTCGATGAAAGCGGCCGCGGGGTTCGTTCCCGGGGAGACGGTGCTGGTGCAGGGTGCCACCGGGGTCGCCGGGCGGCTCGCGGTCAAGGTGGCCCGGCTGCTGGGCGCCGGCCGGATCGTCGCCACCGGCCGCGACGACAACCAATTGTGCGAGGTACAGGCCATCGGGGCCGACACGGTGATCAACACCGCGGTCTCCGACGAGGCTCTGGCGCAGGCGTACCTCGACGCCAGGGGAGACGGCTACGACGTCGTCGTGGACTACCTGTGGGGCAGGCCCAGCGAGATCCTGCTGCGCGCGCTGGTGCCGCGGTCGTTCGCGTTCGGCAAGCCGACCCGGGTGGTCCAGATCGGCGAGTCGGCCGGCACTGAGCTCGCCCTCGCCGGGTCGAGCCTGCGCACCTCCGGCGTGGAGATCTACGGCGCGGCCAAGGGCCTCGACCCGCAGACCATGGACGAGGTGTACCAGCAGATCGTGACGTGGACGCGGTCCGGCGAGCTCACCTTCGACATGGAGAAGGTCCCGCTGAGCGACATCGAGACCGCCTGGCAGCGAACCGACCTCAAAGGCAGGCGACTCGTCGTGACGCCATGACCGGTCCGCGCCCACGACACACCAGCGATGATCACGGGTCAGCGTTCCGTCGCCGTCCCACCCACGACGTCGACGGAACCGTCTCGAGCGGCGGTGCCCAGCCCAGCGGCCGCAGGCCCCGCTCCGGGGGTCCACAATCTGAGAACGGCGCGCCCCACCTCCGACCCGGGTCGACGCGCCGACGAGTCGCGGAAAGGCGGAGACCGATGAGTACGGCAGCTGACGTGGATTCCCTGCTACGGATGATGCCGCCACCGGAGGACGGCGGCACCGTAGTCGACTGGCCCCGGATGGCCGAGTCCTGGGGACGGCCGTTCCCGCCCGATTACCAGCGGTTCATGGAGGTGTACGGGGCCGGTGTCGTCCAGGACTTCCTGGTGATTCTGAGGCCGGAGCCGAAGGCGCCCACGACGCAGTTCGACGGGATGCTGGTGGAGACGGCGAACGCCGAGGACACCTGGCAGGACGTCTACAAGGCCCCCGAGCTCGAGGGCGCGTCCCCGCTGCTGATCACCTGGGGCGTCGCCGCCAGCGCCGACCTCATGTGCTGGGACGCCTCCAGCGACGACCCGGACGAGTGGCCCATCCTGGTGTTCAACCGGGGTGAGATCCAGTTCGACCGGTACAACTGCGGCATGGCGGCGTTCCTCACCGGGGTACTGCGGGAGGACTTCCCCAAGTGCCCGCTCAGCGATGTCACTTTGTGGGGGCGCGGCGAAGCGTCCTTCCGGAAGAGCCGCCAGTGAGCTCATCAGAACTTCTCAAACAACGCCCCAAGGGATCGCGGCCGCCGTGTGCAGACCGCCCGGTGTGGGTCGAGTGTGGCGGAGGTGGTCTTGAACAGGTACTCGGCGCGCGAGTAGGACAGCCGGCCGCGCCGCGTGGTGGGGTCGGTGTCGCCGTCCGCCGGCACTCTGGGCCCGGAGGTGGGAGCGCGCCGGTCGGTCAGGAACACCGACCCGCTCGTGCGGCCGGCCAGCAGCCGGGGCAGCAGCCGGGCCGTGGGGGTGGCCCAGTGCACGTACTGGATCGCGTCGCCGCGAAGGAGGTCGAGGTTTTCAACGTTGAGGGTGAGGATCTCCTCGGCGCGGGCGGCCGTCTCATACAGCAGCCGCCAGAGCACGGGTTCTCGCAGGGCGTGCCGATCGTCAGTGAACAGCGTCTCCAGCCGGGTGTGCGGGATGGAGCGGTCGCCGCGGCGGGCGCTCTTGCGGCGCTCCAGCCGCCGGGCCGGGGTTGGTGGCGAGGATCTCCTGGCGCTGGGCCCAGGTGGTGAAGGACGTGAGCGCGGACAGGTGCCGGTTCCATGTCGCGGCTGTGGCCGCCGTCCAGCGTTCCATCGCCGCGGCGTAGTGCTCGGGCTGGAGGGCGGCGGCCGGGAACTGGGTGCCGGTGACGGGGAGCAGGCGCTTGAGGGTTTCGGCGTAGCCGGCGCGGGTCGTGGCCGCGGTGAGGGAGTCGAGGAAGCGGTCGACTGGGGCCGGGTCGGGCTGGCTGGGGAACGCGACGACGGACAAGTCAAGCACCTCCTACGCCGATGTGACACATGACGTTACGGAGTCGCACCCGGCGCGGCGGATGCCGAGCTGGCCGGACACGATTACCTGTCACATATGCGCCGCGTCCGGATACCGTGCTCGGTAGGGGTTTCTCTGTCGGCTGCAGATGAAACTGTCGGTGTCCGCGTGTTGTTGTCGGTGTTCAGGTTGAGTTGTCGGGTTCCGCCTGCGGGTGTCGCCGGACGACACCCGCAAACCGCTCGGCGCCGACTGTCCGATCGACCTCGACGTGCTCGGTCCACCGTCTGATGTCAGGCTGAGTACGTTCGATTCGATCCTTTGTGCCTTGGAGGTTTGATGCGTGCAGGCGTCGTGGTCACCGCACACCCCGGTGTGGAGGACCTCGCCGTACAGGCCGAGGAGTTGGGCCTGCACAGTTTCTGGCTCAACGACACTCCGATGGTCCACGGCGACCCCTTCGTCGCCCTGGGACTGTGTGCGAAGGCCACCAGCCGCATCAGGCTCGGCATCGGCGTGACCTCACCGGCGCTGCGCTCGGCCCCGGCCGCCGCGAGTGGGTTCGCCAGCCTCAACGCCCTGGCGCCGGGCCGGATCATCTGCGGGATCGGCACCGGGAACACCGCCCGGCGCACGCTGGGCATGCGGCCGACCACGGCGGCCACGTTGGAGAGCTTCACCGCCGCACTGCAGGACCTGTGCGCCGGACGCACCATCGAGTACCGCGAGGGTGACCGGGTCCGCGACGTCCGGTTCCTGCACACCGGGGCGCACGTGAACACGGCCGACCCGATCGAGTTCGTCGTGGCCGCCCTGCTCGGGCCGAAGGCGGCCGCCGTCGCCGGCCGCCGCGGCACCGGCCTGATCTCCTTCGGCCTGCTGGACCCCACCGCCTGGCACGCACTGCACGACGCCCGCCGCCACGCGGCCCACGACACGCCACGCGACCCCGACTCCCGCACGGACTCCTACGTGGTCACCGCGCTGCACATACTCGACGAGGACGAGGACCCCCACGGCGATGCGGCCCGGGACGCGACCGGCCACCTCGTCCTGTCGCTGCTGGCCTTCGCCGCCGACACCGCCGCCGACGCGCACGCCTTCGCCGAGCAACTCGGCCCCGAGGAACGCGAGGCGGTGCGGCGACTGCTCGACCGGCGCGGCACGACCGCCACCGCACCCGACCGGCACACCAAGCTCTACCCCAACTACCTCGAACGCATCGCACCGGAGGACCGGGACCTGGTCCTGCCCTCGCTGATGAACACCCTGGCCCTGGTCGGCACCCGCGACGACCTCCGCGCCCGCATCGCCACCCTGGAACAGGCCGGCATCGACGAACTGCTCATCCAGCCGGTGATCGACCCACCCACCGAGATGGCCCAGCTCGCGAAACTCCTCACCTGAGATCCGGAAAGCACCTTCTCCACCCCGACCGGCAAGGCCCTCGCGACGAGCGTGTGGTGCGTCCTGGACGCGGCCGGATTCAAGGGCCAGGACAAGGAAGGCGAGCCGAGTCCACCTCGTCCGACCCGTGATCCCCGGCCGGAGCCAGCGGAGTCTGTCAACATGTCCTGATGAGCGTATCTCGATGCGATTTGCTGCGCTGGCAGTTCGACTTCACCTGGTCCTTGTTCGATTACCACCTGATAGGCCAGCTTCGCATGCTGCGAGCCGCGTTCTCGGAGCGAGTTCTTCTCGGCCCATGATCGAACTGATCAGCCAGCCGCCGGCTCGGCGATCATCTGGGTCAGCAGGCCGGTGCTCTCGTGCCGGACCGCATGCGGGCAGACCTTGTCGATGCCGGCAACTTTCGTGATGCACCCGTCGGCGGCCTGGGCCAGCGTGGCGAACTCCTTGCGGGCGATCGAGTGGGGGTTTGCGGCCTCGAAGGTGGTGGCGCGGTGCATGTCCTTCACCGAGGTCATCGCGGCTCGTGCGGCGGACATCGCGTCGCGGGCGCTGAACTCATCGCCGTGTCCGTGGCGTATGTGGCGGGTGGCAAAGACCCGGCGCCGGGCCGGGTCCGTCGACGGCATGAACCTTTCCAGGCGGTCGCCCCGATTGGCCGCGATCACCGGGACGACAAGGACGGCCCGCCGCAGCCGGTGACCGTCGTTGATCCCGACGCTGGCGGCGAGGTCGGTGTAGCTGACCTCGCGCCCCTGGTTGCTGCGCAGCCAGATCATCACGTCCGCGACGTCGTTCTCGGCCTGCGTCCAGCCCATCGCGTCACGTCGTGATGTCCGCCGTGGTGCCCGCTGCGGGCTCACAGCAGCTTGCCGTTCTCGTCCGGGAACTTCGCCGGCGCGGGGCCTTCAACACCGCGGGCAACCGCCTGTGCTTCTCCTCCCGGCGCGGCACCGGCGGCTTGTCCTCCGGAGGCATCACCTACCGCGTCACGGCCCGTTCCGGCCCCTGACCACGCAGCCACGTCGCCGCCTTTTCCCAAGGTCCTGGACCTGCGCCACCGGGAACGGGATGATTTTTCGGTGGACTTCCGGCAGCTGGAACGCTTTCTCGCAGTGGTCGACCACGGTGGGTTCCACCGCGCCGCGGAGGTGCTCTATGTCGCACAGCCCTCGTTGTCGCAGTCGATCAAGCAACTCGAACGCGAACTGGGCGAGGCCCTGTTCCACCGGGCCGGCCGGGGTGTGGTGCTGACGGAGGCGGGACGGGAGCTCGTCGGGCCCGCGCGGGCGGCCGTGCACGCGCTGGGCCTGGCGGTCGAGTCCGTCGGGGCGGTGCGCGGGCTGCGGTCTGGGCGGCTGGAGATCACGGCGATGCCGTCCCAGGCCATCGCCCCGCTCGCCGGGGTGATCTCCCGCTTCACCGCGTACTACCCCGGCGTCAGAGTGGTGGTCCGCGCCGGCGCCACCGCCGACCAGGTGGTGGAGGCCGTACGCACCGGCCGGACGGAGCTGGGCCTTTTGGCCGGTGTACGGCTCGCGGACCGGCCGGGCGTGGGGCTGCACCCGGTCGCCCGGCAGCGTTTCGTCGTCGTGGCCCCGGCGGCCGGGCCCTTCCGAACGGGTGCGCGGGTGGGGCCGGCCGACCTGTCCGGCCTGCGCGTGATCGCCGGCCAGACCGGCACCGGGATGCGCGCAGTCGTCGACGAGCTGATCGAATCCGGCGCCGGGCTGACGATCGCGGTGGAGACCGAGCATCGGGAGGCGATCCTGCCAATGGTGCTCGCGGGCAGCGGCATCGCCGTACTGACCGAGTCGTGGCGGGAGATCTCCGAGCGGTCGGGCGCCGTCGTCGCCGACCTCGATCCGCCCTTCCATCTCGAGGTCGCCTACGCCAGTCACGCGGACGGGCTCGGTCCCGCGGCGCGGGCGTTCCTGCAGCTGGCCACCGATAGGGAAGGACGATCGGTCGGATAGGAAGCAGATCTTGGACCGCGACGTGGCAGGGCTGCTGGAATCGAGGCCATGCAATCTCATCGCATCGCCGTGATCCCCGGCGACGGAATCGGCGTCGAGGTGTGCGGCGCCGCCCGCGCCGTGCTCGACGCCATCGGTCGCAGGCACGCCATCGACCTCACCTACGACGAGTTCGACTGGTCGTGCGCGCGTTACCTGGCCGAGGGCGCGATGATGCCCACCGGCGGCCTCAGCCAGATACGCCACCACGACGCGATCTTCCTGGGCGCGGTCGGCGCGCCCGGCGTGGCCGACCATGTGTCGCTGTGGGGGCTGCTGATCCCGATCCGCCGCGGTTTCCAGCAGTTCGTGAACCTGCGGCCGATCCGGGCGCTCGACGGGCGGCAGGACATCGACCTGGTGGTGGTACGCGAGAACTGCGAGGGCGAGTACAGCGAGATCGGCGGGCGCCTGTATCAGGGGACTTCGGCCGAGATGGCGGTGCAGGAGTCGGTGTTCACCAGGCCGGGGGTGACCCGCATCGTCGACTACGCCCTGGACTTGGCCGAGCGGCGCACAGGACGGCTCACCTCCGCGACGAAGTCGAATGGGATCATCCACACGATGCCGTTCTGGGATGAGATCGTCGCAGAACGGGTCGCCGAGCGCTCCGGCGTGAGCGTGCGCTCGGAGCATATCGACGCGCTGTGCGCCAAGCTGGTGCTCGATCCAGCCCAATTCGACGTGATCGTCGCGTCCAACCTGTTCGGCGACATCCTGTCCGACCTCGCCGCCGCCGTCGCGGGCAGCATCGGCCTCGCGCCCGCCGCGAACCTCGACCCGACGCGGGCGCATCCGTCGATGTTCGAGCCCGTCCATGGGTCGGCGCCGGACATCGCGGGCAGGGGGATCGCCAACCCGGTCGGCGCGATCAGGACGGCCGCGATGATGCTCGACCATCTGGGGCATTCCGAGGCCTCGGACAACATCATGGCGGCCCTGGAAAGCGTGTTCAGCGGGACCTCCGTGCGTACCCCCGACCTCGGCGGCACGGCCCGCACGGAAGACCTCACCCGCGCGATCATCGAAGCAATCTGAAGGAAAGCATGAGCGTCCCGCTGCCCAGCACGTTCCAAGCCCGCACCGTCGACGCGGACGGCGTCGCCATCCACACGGTCGTCGGGGGTGACGGGCCGCCCGTGCTGCTCCTCCACGGCTACCCGCAGACGCACCTGATCTGGCACGACGTCGCCCCGGCGCTGGCGTCCCGTCACACGGTCGTGCTGACCGACCTTCGCGGGTACGGCGACAGCGCCAAGCCGGAGCCGGTCACCGACGACGTCTACTCCAAGCGGGCGATGGCCCGTGACCAGATCGGTGTGATGCGGGAGCTGGGGTTCGACCGCTTCGCCGTGGTCGGCCACGACAGAGGAGCGAGGGTGGGCCACCGGATGGCCCTCGACCACCCCGGCGCCGTCGCGGCCCTCGCCGTCCTGGACATCGTGCCGACCCGGCACACGTTCGCGCACGCCGACGCCGCGTTCGGCCTCGGCTACTACCACTGGTTCTTCCTCGCCGCCGGAAACGGCATCCCCGAGCGTCTGATCGGCAACGATCCCGAGTTCTGGATCCGCAGCCGGATGACGGCACGGCACTCCGGCGGCGCCGCCTATGACGAGGCCGCGGTCCGCGAGTATGTCCGCTGCTTCTCCGGCTCCGCCGCCATCGCCGCGTCGTGCGCTGACTATCGGGCGGCGGCCGGCGTCGATCTGGAGCATGATGAGGCCGACGCGGCGGCGGGCCGGCGGGTGCGCTGCCCGGTGCTGGCGCTGTGGGGCGAGCACAGCTTCGTCGGCCGCAACTATGACGTCCTGAAGGTCTGGCGCGAATACGCCGACCACGTCAGCGGTACGGCGCTGCCCAGCGACCATTACCTGCCGGAGGAAGCCCCGGCCCTCGTAACCGCGGAGCTGCGGGCGTTCCTGGCCAGGACCTGAGACCGGGGCCTGGCCCTGGCCAGGACCTGAGACCGGGGCCTGGCCCTGGCCAGGACCTGAGACCACCGGGGCCTGGCCAGGGGCCCCTCAGGACCAGCGTTCCCCGCGCAGCGCCTTGCGGGCCAGCTCCAGCTCCAGCTCGATCTTGCCCACCACCCCCTCGTTGCCGACGGGTCCGTGCCCGCCCTCGAAGAAGCGCAGCAGCACGTCACCGCCGGCTGCGCGCAGCCGCCGCGCGTACGCCTCGGCCTGCCGGGCCGGTGTGCGGGTGTCGTGACGCCCCTGATTGATCAGCACGGGCGCCCGCACGTCCTCGACGTAGGTCATGGGTGAGCTCAGCCGGAACCGCTCCTCCGCGAGCTCGGGCCGGCCGCCCAGGAACCCGCGCCAGGCCGCCTGCAGGGCGGGGTGCATGTCCTCGTAGGCGAGCTTCCAGTCGGCAAGTGCGATGAAGGCGAACCCGCCCGCGAACAGGTCCGGGAGCCGGCCGAGCGAGAGCAGCGTCAGGAAGCCGCCGTAGGAGGAACCGGTCATGAACACGGCCGAAGGGTCGGCGATGCCCTCGTCGACCAGCCACCGCCAGGCCGCCTCGACGTCCTCCAACTCGCGGTCACCGACGGCTCCCCAGAACCCTTCGCGGAACGTCCTGCCGAAGGTGACGGAACCCCGGTAGTTCAGCGACGCGTAGGCGAAGCCTTCGGCCAGCCACGCCTGCGCGGCGGGATGGTATCCGCCCACGTCGGCGAGGTTCGGGCCGCCGTGCACCCGCAGGATCAGCGGCAACGGCCCGCTCGCGCCCTCCGGCGCCGCGACCCACAGCTGCAGCGCGGTCCCGTCCTTGGAGGCGACGGTGACCGAACGCAGCGGGATCCCCGACACGACGTTCTGCGGGGCGAGGACGTTGCGCGGCTCGCTCTCGCCGCGGTCCAGGGCGAGCACCTCGAAGGGCAGGTCGGCGCGCTGGCGCAGCAGCCGGATCTGACCATCGGGCCCGTAATGTGAGCTCCACTGGTTGATCACCGCGCACGCCACCTCAGGGAAGAAGTAGGCGCCGTCAGGATGGGACACGCGCAGCAGCCGACCGGCCTGGAGGTCGTATTCGTACACGCGGTGGATGCCGCCGTCGACGTGGACGAGCAGTAGCCGGGCGCCGTCGTCGGACCAGTCGAGCGGGACGAGTTCACCCGTCAGCTCGGGTGCCTCGATGTCGGTCCGCGCACCGGTGAGGGGGTTCCACACGGCGGGCCGCGCGAACCCGGTGCGTTCCGTGCTCAGCAGCAGCCGGGGGTCCCCCGCGACCGGCGAGAACCGGACCCCGCGCACGGGTGCGAGCGGCCCGTCCGAGATCGACGCCAGCACCGCGCCGTCGGAGGTGTCGAGCACCGTGACGGCGAAGCGGCGGATGCCGGGGTTGTGGTCCGTGGTGTCGATGCTCGTCAGCGCTCCGTCAGCGGAGACCAGGCTGTTCCAGGCCTCGTTCCTGCTGCGGTACAGCCGGTGGGCGCCTGCGCCGGTCAGGTGGTAGAGCGTGAATCCCTCGTCGGTGACCGTCGCGATGACGACCGCCGAGCCGTCGCGTGCGACGTCGATGCCGCGAAGCGTGTAAGAGGGCAGCTCGGGTGTGAGGTCGACGGGTTCGCCGTCGACCGGGTAGGACCATAGATGGCCGACCTCGCCGCCGTCCTCGTCGTGCAGCACCAGTACGGACCGTCCGTCCGCGGCGGGCAGCGGGGTCGCGACGTGTGGCGGCAGGTTCGGCACCCGCAGGGTCTCGCCGGTGGCCGGATTCCAGACGGACACCTCGGCGTCGCTGAGGCCCGCCGCGTAGATCATTTCGAGGTTGAGGTCGCCGGGACAAGGACGGATGTCCTGGATGATCGGAGTGTTGAAGCGGTCGCGCCAAGCGTCAGAGGACATTGATCAACTCCGGTTTGTGACAGGCGACGCCGTGGCCCCGCGCGTCGGTGACGAGCGGGGGGACCTCGGCGGCGCAGATCGAGCTTGCCTTCGGGCAGAGGGTCCGGAAGCGGCAGCCCGACGGTGGGTCGGTCGGGCTCGGGACGTCGCCGGTCAGGATGATCCGGCGGCGGGCGCGCTCGGCCCGCGGGTCGGGGATCGGCACCGCCGACAGCAGTGCCTGGGTGTAGGGGTGGCGGGGACGCTGGTAGAGCTCGTCCGGCGGTCCTTGCTCGACGATCCGGCCGAGATACATGACGGCCACCTCGTCGCTGGCATGCCGTACCACCGACAGGTCGTGCGCGATCAGGAGGTAGGTCAGCCCGAGCTGCTCCTGGAGGTCCTCCAGGAGGTTGATGACGCCGGCCTGGATACTGACGTCCAGCGCGCTGACCGGCTCGTCCAGCACGATCACGTCGGGCTCGACGGCGAGCGCGCGGGCGATGCCGACGCGCTGGCGCTGCCCTCCGGAGAACTCGTGCGGGAACCGTCCGGCGTGCCGTGGGTCGAGTCCGACAAGATCCAGCAGTTCGGGGACGCGCCCGGTATCGAGGCCGTGGGTCTCGAGCGCCTCGGTGAGGATCGCCCGGACGGTCATGCGGGGGTTGAGCGAGGCGTACGGATCCTGGAAGACCATCTGGATGCGCCGCCGAGACTGACGCAACTGGGCGGACGGCAGCGCCGTGAAGTCGGTGCCGTCGAGAAGCACCTGGCCCGAGGTCGGTTCGACGAGCCGTACCAGGCACGCGGCCAGCGTGGACTTCCCGCAGCCGCTCTCCCCGACGAGCCCGAGCGTCTTGCCCCGCTCGATCCGCAGCGACACCCCGGAGACGGCCTGCACGGTGCCGGACCGGCGGCGGAACACCCCATTGTGTACCGGATAGGTCTTGACGAGGTCCGTGACCTGCAGCGCCGTCATCGCGGCCGTACCTCCTCCAGCTCAGCCGTACGCAGGCAGGACGCCGTGTGTCCATCGCCGATCCGGACCGGCGCCGGGACCGTCGTGTCACACAGACCGGCGCGGGCGTGCTCGCAGCGCGGATGGAACGGGCAGCCCGGCGCCCGCGAGGGCTGGCCCGGGATCTGGTGGAGCCGTTCGCCGTGGCGGGCGTCGAGCCGGGGGAGCGAGGCCAGCAAACCCCTGGTGTAGGGGTGGGCGGGCGCGTAGAAGATCGGTCCGACGGCGGCCTCCTCGGCCTTCGTGCCCGCGTACATCACCAGCACCCGGTCGGCGACGCCGGCCACCACGCCCAGGTCGTGGGTGATCAGCATGAGCGCGGTCGCCGTACGCTGCTGGATCCGTCTGATCACGTCAAGGATCTGCGCCTGCACGGTCACGTCGAGGGCGGTCGTCGGCTCGTCGGCGATGAGCAGATCCGGTTCGTTGGCGATGCTCATCGCGATCATGATGCGCTGCCGCATGCCGCCGGACAGCTCGTGCGGGTACTGGTTCGCGCGCTTGGCGGGCGAGGGGATGCCGACCAGGTCGAGGAGCTCGACGACCCGCTCACGCAGGGCGGGGCGGGTGACCGAGCGGTCGTGCACGCTGATGGCCTCGGCGATCTGCGCGCCGACGGTGTGCACCGGCGTGAGCGCGGTCAGCGCGTCCTGGAAGATCATCGCGATGCGGCTGCCCCGCAGCGTGCGGAGTTCGGACTCGGAGCGGCCCAAGAGCTCCTCGCCGCGGAACCGGATCGACCCCGTGACCCGGGCGCGGCGGGGGAGGATCCCGAGCACCGCCATCGACGTGACGCTCTTGCCCGAGCCCGACTCGCCGACGATTCCGAGCGTCTCGCCGGGCGCGACGGAGAACGAGAGCCCTGTGACGGCCGCGACCGTGCCGCTGTCCGTGGGGAGTTGGACGGTGAGGTCGTCGACCTCCAGCAGGGCGTTCACAGGCGTGCTCCCTTCGGGTCGAAGGCGTCCCTGAGGCCGTCGCCGAGGAAGTTGATGGCCAGAGCCGTCAGGAGGATGAACAGGCCGGGGAAGTACAGCAGGTAGACCTTGCCGGTGCCGATCAGCCCGGACGCCTGGCTCAGCAGGTTGCCCCAACTGGACTCCGGAGGTTGCACGCCGTACCCCAGGAAGGAGAGCGTCGATTCGACGATCACCGCGCTCGCCGCGCCGAGCGAGGTGCTCACGGCGATGACGCCGGTGAGGCTGGGCAGGATGTGCCGCACGATGATGCGCGGCCTGGTCACGCCCAGCACCGTCGCCGCGGCGATGTACTCCTTCTCCCGCAGTGACAGCACCTGGCCGCGCACGACCCTGGCCACGGTGGTCCAGCCGATGGCCGCCAGCACCGGGACGATCACGACCGGGGAACGGCCGGCGCCCTGGAGCACGACCGCCAGGACCACGATCGCGGGCAGGACGATGAACAGGTCCGTGATCCGCATGATGATCTCGTCTGCCCAGCCGCCGAAGAAGCCCGCCACGGCGCCCAGCGCGGTGCCCGCGACGGTCGCGAGCACGGCGACGGACAGGCCGATCGCCAGCGAGATCCGCCCGGCGTAGAGGAGCTCGGTGAGGTAGTCGCGGCCCAGTTCGTCGGTGCCGAACCAGTGCGCCGCCGACGGTGGCATGGGCCCGAGCGCCAGGTTCTGGGCGCCGCGCTCGTAGGGGGCGATCAGGTCCGCCCCGAAGCAGCCGAGCAGCAGGAGCACGAGCACCGTGAGCCCGGCCACGGCCGGACGGTGGCGCAGGAACCGCCGGCGGGCCAGCTGCCACGGGGTGCGTTCTGACGAGGACGCCGCGGTCATCGGAGTCTCACTCTCGGATCGAGTACGGCGTAGGCGAGGTCGGCGAGCAGGTTGAACAGGATCACGATCACCGCGATCACCAGCGTCCACGGCACGAGGACGAACACGTCGCCCGCGAGCAGGGAGTCGAGGAACAACCGGCCCATGCCCTGGATGGCGAAGATCTGCTCGGTGACGACGAGCCCGCCGAACAGCAGGCCGGCGTCCACGGCGGTGACGCTGACGAAGGGGCCGAGCGCCGTGCGCAGGGCGTGCCGCGTGACGATCCGGCTCTTCGGCACTCCCTTGGCCCGCGCGGTCCGCACGTACTCGCTGGTGAGGGCGTCGAGCATCGTCGCCCGGGTGAACCTGCTCCAGCTCGCCACCAGGCCCACGGTCAGCGTCAGCACGGGCAGCACGAGATGGCGCGCGTAGTCGAGCGGGCCGCCGCCGTCCGGGGAGTGCAGGCCCACGAAGTAGAGCGGGGGATCGGTCAGGCCGAGCAGTTCCTGCGGCCAGGCCGCGAGGATCTGGATGAGGATCAGCCCGAGCCAGAACGGCGGCATCGCGACGCCGAGGTAGGACAGCCCGGTGAAGGCCAGGTCGCCTGCGGAGTACTGCCGGACCGCCGAGTAGACGCCGACGGCCAGCGCGATCACCGCGGCGACGAGCACACCCCAGACGATCAGCTGCAGGGTGGTGCCGAGCGCGGGCAGGATCAGGCCGTGGACTGGGCCCGCCGTACGCGAGCTGACTCCCCAGTCGCCGGTGACGAACTGCGTGAGCCACCGCCAGTACTGCACGGGGATCGACTGGTCGAGGCCGAGGCGCTCCGCCGCGCGGGCGAGCGCGCCGGGGTCGCGCCCGCCGCGCAGCTTGGCCAGCGGGTCGAAAGCGATCCTGACCGCCCAGAAGAGCAGGAAGGAGGCGATGAGTACGACGGGGACCGAGTAGAGCAGCCGCCGTGCGAGGTAGGCGAACATCGGCGGCTCAGCTCGCCAGGCCCCACTGGGCGAGGTTCCAGAACGGACCGCGCGCGGGGTCGATGGCCAGCGGGCCGCCGATCTTGTTGTTCCACAGCAGGATGTTGGGGATCACGTCGAGTGGCAGGAGGGCGGCGGAGTCGGCGAGAAGCTTGTCCGCCTGGCGGGAGACCTCGACGCGCCTGGCCTCGTCGAGTGACGACGCGGCCGTGTCGAGCACCTTGTCGAGGCCGGGCAGGTCGATACGTGACATGTTGAGCCCGGAGTAGCCGTTGTCTTCGGTGGGAACCGCGCTCGATGAGAAGGACGCTTCGAGCGAGGGCTGGGGGAAGGTGTCGACGAGGGTCCACAGGCCCATCTGGAAGTCGCCCTTGGGAAGCTTGCTCGCGAACAGGTCCGTGGCCGAGGTGTTGTCGATCTTCACCTCGAAGCCGGCGGCGCGCAGTTGCTCCTGCAGGATCTGCTCGGTCAGCTCGCGGCGCTTGTTACCGGTCATCGTGCTCACGGAGAACGTCGCCCGGTTTCCCGCCTTGGCCCAGATGCCGTCGGATCCCTTGGCCCATCCGTCGCCCCGCATCAGGGAGTCGACCTTGGCGAGGTCGGGGGTGTATCGGGCGAAGTCGGTGCCCCCGTAGCGGCCGACGAGCAGGGTGTGCGCGCTCTGGGCGGGTTCGTTGACGCCGAGCGCGCCGTACAGGCGGGTGACGACCGCTTTGCGGTCGATCGCGTGCGAGACGGCCTTGCGGAACGTCACGGAGTCGAAGGGCGCTTTGGCGTTGTTGAACCAGATCGCTTCAAGGTTGCCCGACTCGGGATCGACGATCGAGCTCGCGTTGGGCAGTCCGCTCTTGATCTGGTCGATCGAATCGAGCTGCGGCGTGGGGTAGAGCGCGTCGAGCTGGCCGGTCTTGAACGCCTGGAATGCCGCGGCGGTGTCCGCCGTGAACTGGAAGGTGACCTTGTCGAGCTTGGGCTTGTCGCCCCAGTAGTTCGCGTTCGGCACGAGGACGACCGAGACGCCCTTCGTCCAGGACTCGATCTTCCACGGGCCTCCGCTCCAGGTGTAGCCGTCCTTCATCAGGGCGCTGCGGTCCTTGCCCTTGAGCAGGTGGCTGGGGAGCAGGCCGCTGCCGTCGCTGAACAGGCCCTTCCAGCTCGCGTACGGAGCGTCGAACGTGACGACCGCCGTCTTGGGACCAGGTGTGTCGATCTTGGTGACGTGGCTGTACCCGGTCCGGTTCAGGACGTCCTTGCCGTCGCGGATCGCCAGTGCCGTATAGGCGAAGTCGTCGGACGTGATCGGCTCGCCGTCCGACCATACGGCCGCCGGGTTGATCCGGTAGGTGACCTTCTGCGGCGGCCCCGCGACGACCTCGGGTTCTGACGCCATGACGTTCGTGGCCGCCAGCCCCCACGTGCCGTCGACCTTTCTGGGCTCGAACACCCGTGGAATCGTCGGGATGTCCATGATCCAGGTGCCCCAGATCGAGGTGGCGCAGCTCGCGATCCAGTCGGTGCAGTCCGGTTCCTGCTCGGCGCCGATGACGATGCTTCCTCCCTGACGCACCGGCGCGGCCGTGGCGGGGCGGGCATCGGACTTCAGGGCCGTGCCGGTGCCTCCGCTCGTGCACGAGGCCGCGAGGAGGGCGAGGGCGGCGAGCCCAATTGCTCCGAGTCTGAACCTGGTGCTCATACTCTGACCTTTCTGGGGGTGATGAGAGGGAGAGTATTGGCAAGTCAGAAGCCAGGCAAGGGTATTAGGCATGTTTCTAGTCATTAGCGTTGACTATGCTTTAGTCCGGTACTCCGATCAGATGGTGCGACAATGCGTGCACCGGCGGTGGCTCATCGGTCGACGAGGGAGGCTTTGGTGGCATCAGCACGCCAGTCGAAGGAGAAGCGTTCCAAGGGGGAGGCGCGGCCACGGCGTGCGCGTGACAGCCTCAACCGGGAGGTGATCCTCGCGGCAGCCGAGAAGATCGCTTTGCGCGACGGCCTGGACGCGCTGACCTTCCAGGAGCTCGGAAGCGAGCTCGAGGCCCACCCGACCTCGCTGTACCGCCATTTCAAGGACAAGGACGAACTGCTTCTCGAACTGGTCGACAGCCTGAGAGCCCGCTCCTACGGCGGCACCGTCACGCCCACCGACGACTGGCGCGCCGACTTGCGCGACATCGCCCAGCGGGTACGCGAGCACTACCTCCGCTATGCGCCGTTCGCCCAGCAGATGGTCATGCGCACCACGCGACGGCCCACGGAATTCTCCAGCGTCGACTTCACCCTGGACGCTGTACGGCGGGCCGGAGTCGACGACGAGGAGGTGGCGCTCGTGCAGCGTGCGTTCGGCAGTTTCGTGCGTTCCGTGGCGAGCCTGGAGGCGGCCGTCCATGCGCTGGACCCAGAGGTGTGGCGCAGGGACGAGCTCGCCTGGCAGGTGGAGTACCGGCAGCTCGACGCTGACACGTACCCCGCTATTGCCCACTATGCTGACCGGCTCCCGAGCCTCGGCGGCCCGTCCGCCTTCGACGTCGGCCTGGAGATGATGCTCGACGCGATCGAGGTGCGCGCCGAACGGTCACGAGCGCGTCAGCGTGTCGATCAGAGCGGCGACGAGTCGCGCCCGGTCGGTGAGTGAGGCCAGGTCGACCCACTCGTGCTCCGCGTGGGCGCCGTCCCCCAGCGGGCCGAGGCCGTCGAGCGTGGGGATCCCCAGTGCGCCGGTGAAATTGGCGTCGGACGCTCCCCCCACCGCGACCTCTTGGGGATCGGGCAGTCCGAGGCGCGCCGCGGCCTTGCGGGCCGCCGCGTACAGTTCCCGGGAACTCGCGGGCTCCAGCGGCGGACGGTTGATCTCGCCGTCGACCCGGACCACCGCTCCCGGGACGGTCGGGACGAGCGCATGCATGCGCTCGTCAACGCGCGCCAACTCCGCCAGTTCCCAAGCGCGGACGTCCACGCGCAGGTGCGCCTGCGCGGGCACGGTGTTCGTGGCGGTGCCCGCGCGCGCGACCGTCGGGGTGACCGTCGTACCACGCTCGGGGTCGGCCAGCTCTGACACGGCCACTACCTGCGCGGCGAGTTCGAGCAGCGCGTTGACCCCGCGTTCCGGCTCCAGTCCCGCGTGGGCCGCCTTGCCGGTGATGTCGACGCTGTAGAACGAGCCGCCCTTGCGTGCCGTCTTGAGCGCTCCCGCCTGACTGGGCTCCAGCACGAGTACGGCGGCCGCCGCGCCGGCCAGTTCTTCGACCAGCGCCCGCGAGGTCGGCGAGCCGATCTCCTCGTCGCCGGTGATCAGGATGCCCACCGAGGCGGGATCACGGCACTCGGTGAGCGCGGCGAACGCCGTGACCAGCCCCGCCTTCATATCGAAGACGCCGGGACCATACGCGCGCCCGCCTTCGGCACGGAAGGGGCGGCGGGCGGTCGTGCCGAGTGGCCACACGGTGTCGGCGTGGCCAAGCAGTAGCACCCCGCCCTGGCCTGGCGCACGCCACAGCAGATGCGGCGTCCCGCTCACCGTGACGACCTCCGCCGGCCTGCCGAGCAGCGGCTCCCCCCAGGTACGCATCACGTCATAGCAGCGTTGCAGCCCTTCGGCGTGACCGGACGGGGACTCGGCGCTCACCAGGGCGGAAAGGCGTTGACACAACAGAGCACGATCCATGGCCAGAACCATAGTCATGTGCATTGACTATCTCAAGGGCTAGCTGCATGACCCATACATCCGGTCAGCCCATGCGTTACGGGGTGCTGGTCACATCGGGGTGCCCCCGGAAACGGGCTGCGGGTTGAGGTAAATGCTGGTCAGTGGCCTGCGAGTGCGACGCAGGCGGTAGATCTGCCGCAACCGCGGTGGCCTCGACCAGGCCCTCGCCGCTGTGTGGGACGGCAGCGTCTTCACGGTGACCTAGTTTCGAGCGGTTCGCCCGCAACATGGCCCTGGCGAAGAAGAACGGCAAGCTCAAGGGCAAGCAACCCAAACTGCCCCAACCCACCCGGGATCGGCTTCTTCGCCATCCTGACCTCCTCTCATTGTCGGCGAACTTCTGGAGCGAGCAGATCCAGGAGACGCGGCAACGCCTGAGCGTCACCCGCCAGAAGGCTGCCGTCCTCATGGAGAACATGCGCGTGTTGCGCGACCAGCTGCGAACGCTTGTCGGCGTACATGTACCGGTGCAGAGCCAGGTACGCCTGGACGTACACAGCGATGATCGGCGGTCTCGGGCAAGTCGAGGTCACGGACCGGGAGGGCATACCGCTCGACTTCACGATCCACGTGCCGAGGCCCCGACGCGCCGTTCGGCGGTGTCCGGCCCGTCGGCGGCCGGGGTCGTGCGCGAGGTCGCCGGCCAGGGGACCTGGTCAGCCGGGCAGTGGCACGCGATAAACCCGTTGTGACGTCGATGATCATCTCCCGATAATGGCCGGCATGGAGCAGATTGAGGTCGTCGTCGCCCATAGCGAGCGAGCGACCCTGCGCGTCGGTGATGTGTTCCTGAAGGTCGACGTCGATCAGACGCGCACGGATGTCGAGGTCGAGGCGATGGCCATGGTGCCGATCCCGACTCCGGAGGTGCTGTGGCGCAAGCCGCCCGTGCTCGCGCTCGCCGCCCTGCCCGGCACGGCGCTTGGCCAACTCGGTGAGCCGTCGACCGCGTCGTCGGCGGCGTGGGCCGCGGCGGGTGCCGCCGCACGGATGCTGCACGACGCGCCGCTGCCGCCCTGGCCCGGCCGGAGCCTCGACGAGATCGCATCGCGCCTCGACGGCGAATGCGAGTGGCTCGTCACGAACGGCGTCCTTCCCGCCGACCTGGTCACGCGCAACCGCCGGGTTGCCGAGGCTGCGCTCCGGCCGTGGACACCGGTGTTCATGCACGGCGACCTACAGGTCAGCCACGTGTTCGTCGACGGTGACGAGATCACCGGCGTGATCGACTGGTCCGAGGCGGCCCAGGGCGATGCCCTGTTCGACCTCGCCATCTTGACGCTCGGACACGAGGAGCACCTTGGCGACGTCGTCGCCGGCTACGGCACCGACGTCGACCTCGACGTGATCCGTGCGTGGTGGTCGTTGCGAAGCCTGCTGGCGATCCGCTGGCTGATCGAGAACGGCTTCGACCCGTCCTTGCCAGGCTGCGAGATCGACGTACTGCGAGCCCGGATGTGAGGCCGCACGGGCCCGACGACCACGAGTACGCGCCCGTGACCTGGCGTAGAGGTTGACGCGAAGACCGGCAGGCGGGTGATCAGCGGCGCGCCGTACCTCGGGCTCGCGATCCTTGTACGTCAATACGTACCTGTCTCTACAGCAGAACCCGTACGCCGACAACGCTGAAAGAACTGCAACACCGAGCGCAGTATCGCGCCGACGCCATCTGCCGGGAAAACCACGCATGCTCACGCCCAGGAGCACATACCCCCGGTTCGGCTGGCCGGACGCGACCATCGTGAGCGGTGACGCCGTGGACATCGTCGCCCGGCTCAAGGAGGAGTCGGACGTGCCGCTTCGCTCGCAGGCCAGCCTGTCGCTGAACCGGGCGTTGATGGCCGCTGGCCTTGTCGACCGCCTGCAAGTGACGATCTTCCCCGTTATCTCCGGACGGACCGGGATCAGCCCCATCCTCGTGGGGGCGGGCGACTTCGACCTCGAGCTGCTCGAGAGCCGGACACTCGACGGCCATATCCCGGAGCTCATCTACCGGCCCACCCTGCATGTCTGATCGGACCTCCGCCCGGGTCCGTGCCATGGGCCCCAAAGTAGAGCGTCGTCCCAGATCAGTGTCGGCGGACCCTCCGCCCGTACGCCGAAGTCTGGGATGAAGGGCACCTGCTTGGCCGGCAGGCAGATCGCATCCTCTGCCAATGCCTCCACGTCGCCTCGCACCACGGCCACGACACCAAGCGACCAGCTGTACCTGCGCCTGACCGAGGGCCTGCTTCGGATGCTGATCGGTGGCTGTCTCCGGTAGGGATGGTTTGTCGTACCCACCTGGCATGATCGCTTGCTCTGATCTAATGGGAGATACAGGCGATGATCAATGATGTCCGGAAGCGCGCCGTCCAACCTCTCGCATGACGAAAGGATCTAGTCCTGTGCCGACTCTGATACACCGCGCTTCCGCTCAGGTGTTTGTGGATGCGTCAACCATTGACCTGACCGGCGAAGACCTGGTGACGGAGTTTGAGCTGGACGTGACCGCGACGGGCCTGGTCGAAGCCGACCCCGATGGCGATGGCGCGCGCATCGTGTGCGGCCAGGAAATCGGCTACATCGGTGTCACCGCCGAGCTGTGGGACGAAGCCCCACAGCTGACCACCGACGGCTGGCAGGACGTCGCCGAGGTGTCCGTTGCCTGGCGATCTGCGTTCATGGACTTCGGGACGACGGACGTCAACGAGAACCCGGCCAAGCGGCTGGAACTGCCCGGCCCCGGGGATTACCGGCTGCGCGTCCATGGGCGCAACCGCGACGACGGCGACCCGCGAGACGATGGCGACCCCATTGAGGAGTACCTGATTCAGGTATGGCCCGCCCCACAGGACAAGCCCGTCGTGGTCAAGTCCACCAGCAAGACTGCGGCCATGTGGAGAACGCAGTGAGGTCTGCCTGTTGAGCAGCGTTGCGGCCTCCGTGCAGGCGGTCATGCCTGGTTGTGGGTGATCGATCAGCCCAGTTTCCAGGTTGGAGGTTGTTGCTGAACCCCGCAGCCGAGTAATTGATCCAGCTTCGCCGAAGCGTGAACGCAGTCTGGAGCCGCAGGAGGGGTAGGCATGGGGGCATTGGTTGCCTTCTCGCGCCATGCCGGTGGCGTGTCGCCCTCACGCGTGGCTGCTGGCCGCGGATCATGATGATGAGCATGAGGCCGCTCTCTCCGGTCTCTGCGTGCATGCGCGTTCGCCGCTGGTGTAGGTTGCAGGTGCTGGCGCTCCAGCCCCCGTACGCGGGGACTCTGGGCTGTCCCACCACGCGGGGACGACACACCACCCCAGGGTAGTGGCGATGACGACGAGCGATTATCCCCGTTCCATTGAGCTTGGCGCCAACGCGCGTCTGCGGATCTCAACCAGGCGGGGCCAGGCGTGGACGGCCAGCCGCCGGAGTGGGATGAGACATGCCGCACGACAACCGCGATCTCGGCCGCGAGGTCCGCGACCGCATCAAGCGTACGGGCGAGAAGTACCAAGAGGCCCTCACGGCCATTCGTGATGGCCGTCGCTTCATCTTCGCCGACGACGTGGAGCGATTCCTCGCGGGGGAGGGGCGGCGGGGTATCCCGCACGAGGAGGCCGAGGACAAAGAGTTCTTGCTCGCCGGCATGCACAACCGGGTATCCGAGTGCCACACCTGCGGAAACCCTGGTGACGCCGGCGCCGAGGACATCACCGTCCAACTCGTCGTCGCCAGCTACGACCCCGACCTCAGCCCAGCGACCAAGCTGCTCGAACTCCGCCGCAACCACGCCCGCTGCGCGCCGTCCAAGCTGCTATGGGTGAACCAGAGAGACCTCTCGTACGCGCCTGCTCATACAGCGATGTGTTTGCGCGACCAGTCTCTGTTGGAAGGCACGTTCGCCATCGCTCCCCGGCCGGTCATGCTGCCGCCCGATCTCGGCCTCGACCCGCATGGCGCTCCCGAACCGGCCCTGCTGATCGCCATCGAGGTGACCGAGGATCGCGGTCGTGGTGCGGCACGGTGGCTGTCGGAGTTGGAGCGGGTTTTCTGGCTCCCCGCCGGATTCGGCGAACGCTTCACGGAGGCAGCAGTCAAACCCGGCTGGTCGCTACGACTCGTGCGGGGGCATCAGAACAGCCTCGCTCCCAACTGGATAGCCATACGAGTCGCCGAACCGTTCAAGGAAGATGAGCCACCCGGCCACCTCTACCTGGGGCCGCTCGACATCTCCGCGGCTTGGGCTGAAGCCCTGCCGGCAGCGGGCACCCGCGGCAGCATCTTGACGCTCATCGGCCCCCGTGCCCTGAACACTGAGGTCCCGCCCATTCCGACGGAGCTCGAGCGGGGACAACTTGAAGAACTGCTGGAAGATGGAATGTTTTTGGGGGGCTACCTGCCCTTCATCCACGACGAGGTCAGCACCGGACAGGGGGCGCCGCTCTTGGACGCCTCCGGTCACGTCCACGGGCCTGACGGGCCGAAACGGGGGTGAACTTAACACCAGGGAGAGGCCAACCGTCGCCCTGCCGGGGGCGAGCCTGCCCTTCGCGGGCAGGTCGGCCGCCTGGTGCTGAATCTGGAAAGCCCTCAACCCGCTGGAGCCAGCCCGAGGTCACTCTCGGCGGCCCGTTCCTTCTCGACTGAGCCGCGTGGCGGCCCGCTGTTCAGGTGCGGTAGCGGCGGGTGGCGGTGCCAGGGCTGACATCCAGAACTGCGGCGATCTCGTCCCAGTTGGCACCGGCCGTTCGATCGACAGCGACGGCCGGTCTGCTGGGTGGGCGGGGCGAGGTCTTCCGCGTGCAGGTCGAGGGCCGGCTTCCCGGCGGCCTGGGGGAGGGGTTCGGCTTGGTCGCGCAGGTGGCGGCGCTGCTTGCGGGTGTCGTCTTGGCGTTAGCGGCGCTGGGTGAGCGGACGCCAGCGCCTGGCTCGAGCTCGGCAGAAGGCGGCCCGTCGGTAAGGATGGCCCCACCGGCCGCCATCTGAGATGACGCGTCCCGTCTCATTCGGGTCCGGTTCGGTGCGGGCGTTGAGGATGACCGCGGCCTCCTTCAGAGGCCTTCACGTGTGTGCCGCGGCTCCCGACGTCAAGGAGGCGGCATGGTGGTCGAGGAAGAGCCGGGCGATCAGGTCGCCGCGTGAACCGGTGCCCGACTTGGCGAAGATCGACTTCAGGTGGTCCTGCACGGTGTACGACGACACGTGCAGCCGGCCGGCGATCTGCTTGGTGGACAAGCCCTTGGCCACCAGCTCGGTGACCCGGCGCTCGCTGTCGGTGAAGCCGTAGGCATCGACCATCAGGGGCGCCATCTCGGCGGGGCGAGCGACTTCCAGCATCACCGCGACCTGCGGTTCCGGACCGTCATTCAGCAGCGAGCCTCGGACGATCAGCCACTGACCGGCCCGGGTGCGCGCTCGGGCCCTGGCCGGCCGGAGATCGGTCGGCACAGGTGCCGCACCCGTTGCCGGGCCGCAGAGGGAACGGGCCTGGCGGGCGACAGCGGAGATCACCAGCGGCAGCCGAGCGCCCGCTCTGTCACCGGTGCCCAGCTCGTCCAGCCACCGATCCGCTGCCTTGTTGGACATGCGCACGCCGTCATCGGCGTCGAGGATCAGCAGACCGACGTCGTCGTCACCGGCCTGTGCGCCACCGAGCAACAGGCCGCGCCGTAGTCCATCGGTGATCAGGGGGGCGATCGACGATGCGAACTCCACCTCGGCCAAGGAGAAGTACGGACGCTTCGCCTCCCGGAACACGGTCAGCTGCCCCCATGTCCCCGTGCTGCCGGCGAGCACCACCCGCAACTCATCGGAGAATCCCCCGGGGCGACGGATCTCCCGCTGGCGCAGGCTACGGTCGAGGTCACCGGCGGTGGCTTCGCTCAGACTGGCGGCCGGGCGGCCGGCATGGGCGAGCTGTACCCACGTGTTGAAGTCCGGCTCACGCACCTCGATCTCCACGAGCCGGAGCAGCTCTGCCGCGGGCAGGCCGTTCTCCACGAACTCGGCGGTCGGGAGCATGGTCGCCGGGTCGGTCGTCATCAGGCAGGTGCCTTCGGCGGGCACGGCCCGGGCCAAGGCATCGCCGACGGCCCGCGAGAACTCCGGCACGGACAACCCTCGGTGAGCCAGCCTGACGATTTCTTCGCGGACGCGCGCATGCGCCGCCGTCGCGTTGACCACGATCGGGATCTTATGACGATCGGCGGCATCATCCCAGAAATCTGGGATTCAACCCGGCTGGACGATCTCGCATGCTGGGCGCATATCAGTATTCGCCCGGGCAGGCCGGGCCGCACAAAGGGAGCTCCACGCCATGATCACCGTCGACAGTACCCTCGCCGCCGGCGCCTGGGTCGGCGATCCCGTTCATTCCGACATCTCGTTCAAGGTCCGCCACATGGGCGTCGGCAAGGTCAGGGGGGAGTTCGCGCTCGCCTCGGCGGCGCTGAGCGTCGGCGAGGGCGGCGGCCGGGTGACCGCCCTCATCGACCCCGCCTCGGTGCGCACCGGCAACGAACAGCGCGACCAGCACATCCGGTCGGCCGATTTCCTGGACGTGGAGAAGTACCCGCAGATCGAGTTCACCTCGACCGAGGTCCGCGGCTTCGACGGCGAGACCTTCATCCTGGTGGGCGAGTTGACCCTGCACGGTGTCACCAGGACCGTTGAGATGGAGGCCGAGTTCCTCGGCGTCGTCGACGACCCGTCCGGCGCGAAGCGGACCGGGTTCTCGGCGACCACCACCATCAGCCGTGCCGCGTTCGGCGTCGACATCCAGCTCGGCTTCGGCGCCGGCAACGTCGTGGTCGCCGACACCATCGAGATCGCCATCGAGATCGAGTTCACGACCACCGAATCGGACCCGCGGTGACTCTCGTGGCACCCCGTTGGACGTACTGAAAGGACCGGAAACGTGAGTAAGACTGTGCTGTACATGTCGATGTCGGTGGACGGGTTCATCGCCGGGCCGAACGCGGCGCCGGGCAACGGGCTCGGTGACAAAGGGCATCGGCTGCATGAGTGGTTTCTGCCGGATGCCGACGCCGATCACAGGAGAGACCTCGACCACCTGACGGGCGCGAACCGTGAGGTCATGGACGAGGTCATGGCCACCGGGGCGGTCGTCGTCGGCCGGCGGACGTTCGAGCTCGCCGACGGCTGGGGCGGCGACCACCACGATGGCGTGCCGATCTTCGTCCTGAGCCGCCATCAGCCCGATCCCGAGCTGCGATGGCCCGGGGTCACCTATGTGAGCGACGTAACGGCCGCGATGAACATGGCCAAGGACGTGGCAGGCGACAAGGACGTACTGGTCCACGGAGCCCGTACCGCTCAGCTGGCACTTGCCGCCGGCGTCCTCGACGAGCTGCAGATTCACCTGGTCCCGGTCCTGATCGGACAGGGTGAACCGCTCTTCGAGGACATGCCGCCCGACCACATCGAGCTCGAACTGCTCCGTGCCGCGGACGGGCAGGGCGTGGCGCACCTGCGCTACCGCGTGAGGACGGAGGGCTGAGGCGATGGCGCTCATCCGGCTGTACATGACCATGTCCCTGGACGGTTACGTCACCGGGCCGCAGGACAGCCCGGACACCCCGATGGGAATCGGCGGGTTCCGCCTTTTCAACTGGCTCGACCGGCGCAACGCCCCGGGACCCAGCGGACAGGTGTACGCCGAGGTGCTGGCCACCCGCGCCGTCATCGCCGGCCGCCGCACCTACGAGCACGCCGACCGCTGGCAGGGCGACCATCACGACGGCGTCCCCGTCTTCGTCCTGACCCACGACGTCCCGGACGACCCGCCGCCGGGCAGCGTCCGCTACGTCACCGACGTCCGCGAGTGCGCCGCACAGGCCCGCGCGGCGGCCGGGGACGGCGACGTGATGGTGCACGGTGCCGGGGCGGCGCAGGCGCTGCTGCGGGCAGGGCAGCTCGACGAGCTCGAACTACACGTCGTACCGGTGCTGCTCGGGCAGGGACGCCGGCTGTTCGACGACCTGCCGGCCGAGCACATCGAACTCGACCCGGTCCGCCGGTTGACCACGCCGCAGGTCGAGGAACTCACACAGCGCGTCACGCACCTGCGCTACCGCATCCGCCGCCCGTGACCCGCGAAGTCCCTCCCGATCAGAGCGCGGCCACCGACCGGCGGCCGGGCCTGACCACCCGAAGCCTGCAATTCCGGCACGTCCGGAACCGCCGCGCCAGCTGCCGACCCTCCCAATTGTCGGTGTCATCGAAGGTGTGGTAGCCGTAGGCGTCCCGGATCATCCACTTGCCGGAAGGTGTTCGCCGACAAGAAGTCCGGCAAGACCGCAGAGCGGCCCGAGCCGGCGGCCTGCCACGCGTTCCTGACCGAAGGCGACACCCTGGTCGTGCCCAGCCTGGACCGCTACGGCCGCTCCCTGGCCGACCTCATCACCATGGTCGGCGACCTCCGCAAGCGCGAGATCGGCTTCACCTCGCTGCACGAGAACCTCGACACCACCACCGCCGGCGGCCGTCTCATCTTCCACGTCTTCGCCGCCCTGGCCGAATTGGCGTGTAGCCACGGTAAGCGCAACTCGCGATCTTGGCTGACCGAGTCGAGGCAGGTCAACCCCTGGTTCGAGGGGCGACCAAGCTGCTGGTCCCGGCGATGGCTTCCGGGGTGGGTGACGAAGACGGGGCTCCGGGTGCGGCGTTTGAGCAGGCGAGGCAGCAGCCGGGCGGCGCCGGCGTCCCAGTAGACAGTCAGGTCCAGGTCCTCGATGTTGAGGGTGAGGATTTCCTCGGCCCGGGCGGCGGTCTCGTACAGGAGCCGGTACAGAGTTTTCTCCCGGACGCCGACGTCGCGGCGTGCGATGAGCCGGTCGATCGCGGCCTTGGCGCGGACGGGAGTCTGGCTGTCGGGGCGGCCAGCCGCTTGGCCCAGGCGGGCACGGCGGGTGTCGGTGTGACCGTGCTTGCGGCACGGCCCGCAGAGAGATTTGGAGCAGAGCGTTATCACGGCTGCGACCGCCGGACTCATTCCCGATCGTCCTGAGCGAAACCCGCACCCGAGCTGCGTCCCGGTCACCTGCTGTGACCTGGGACGACGCTTCTACTCTGGGGCTGGTAGCACGGACCCGAGCGGAGGGCCTACTGGGGTTTGAGCTGATGCCGCGCATCCGCAACTGGAGGGACCTGGCCTTCTGCTGGCTGCGGGTGGCGATCTCCATCCGGGACAACGCCATCTCCTCCACCTTCCTGCTGCGTCGGCTGCGCTCCGGTTCCCGAAAAACGCGCACTACGCCGCCTTCCGCGAGGTCGGGCGCGTGTCAGAACCGTGCAACTGCTGCGATACCTGTCGGACGCCCCGCTGCGCCGGCGGGTGACCGCGGCGACCGACAAGGTCGAGGCCCACAACGGCTTCGCCGAGCCGACAACGACCCCATTGAGCAGGAGAAGGCCATGAAGTTCAACTCGCTGCTCACCAACTGCGTGATCTTCCACCACACGCTTGACATCGCCGACGTCGTCCGGCAACTGCAGGCCGAAGGCTGGAAGATCGAGCCAGAAGACCTGGCCGAGGTTCCCCCTACCTGACCGAGCACATCATGCGCTTCGGCGAGTACTTCACCCACGAGCTCGGCATCACCCCGGAGGCGTATGAGCCTCGACTGGACATCGACTTCACCCGGCTGCATGACGTGCTGGCCGAGGCGGCCTGATCCCACGGATGTCCATCTAGATGATGCGGAGGGTGTGGGGGTGGGCGGTCAGGCGTCGGGGTCGACTTCGGGGTGCGTGAACCGCACGGGCTTGCCCAGCGACCGGGCGTAGGCGATTT
>NZ_JBITHZ010000072.1:0-27828 GCF_044458585.1 Nonomuraea sp. NPDC050451 | reverse complement strand
ACACCCACACCACCATCACCCCCACCCTCCGCAAAAACCACCCAGAACCCCACACCCTCCTCCACGCCATCGCCACCACCCACACCCACAACCACAACACCACCATCAACTGGCACAACCTCATCACCCACGCCACCACCACCGACCTGCCCACCTACCCCTTCCAACACCACCACTACTGGCTGGAGCCGCCGTCCCACGGGCGCGGAGCGGAAGGTCCCCGGGACGACGGTTTCTGGAAGGCGCTGGAGTCGGAGGAGACGGAGGCGCTGGCCAGCCGGTTGAAGGTGGACGCCGAGGCGCTGAGGACCGTGCTTCCCGCCCTGTCGACACTGCGGGACGCGGAGCGCAAGCGGTCCGTGCTGGACGACTGGCGTTACAAGCTGGTGTGGCGCGGGGTGAGCGCGCCGAGCGCGGCGGGGATCACCGGTACGGCGTGGCTGGTGGCCGTGCCGGCCGCGGGCGGCGATCCGCGCATCATCCGCGATGTCCTGGACGGCTTGTCCCGGCAGGCGGCCCGGGTGTATCCGCTGGTGGTCGGCGGTGAGGACCGTGCCGCACTCGCTGACGCCATACGTGCGGAGGCCAGGTCGGGGCTGACCGGGGTGCTCTGTCTCCTGCCGCTCGACGACGAGCCGCATGAGGAGCACCCGACGCTGTCCCGGGGCGCCGCGGCGACCGTCACGTTGGTGCAGGCGCTGGCCGACGCGGAGGTGAGCGCGCCCCTGTGGCTGGCCACGTCCGGCGCGTTCGCCCTCGACGAGCCCACCAACAGCGGGGCCACCAACGGCAGGGCCACCCAGGACAGAGCCACCGACGGCGGGGCCGCCCAAGACAGAGCCACCGAGGACAGGGCTGCCGAAGGCAGGGCCGCTGAAACCGTCAGTCCGTTCCAGACTTCGCTCTGGGGTCTCGGGGCGGTGCTCGCGGTGGACCATCCGGACACCTGGGGCGGCATCGTCGATCTTCCCGCCGAACCAGGAGCCGAGGACCTCGCGCTGCTCCAGGGAGTGCTCGCGGGCACGAGCGGCGAGGACCAGGTGGCGATCCGCTCGGGCGTCGTACGGGCGCGCCGCATGGTGCGCTCCCCGAACGGCGGCGCGGATCGGGCGCGGAGCTGGAAGCCGACGGGAACGGTGCTGGTCACCGGCGGCACCAGCGGGGTCGGAGCGAACGTCGCGCGGTGGCTCGCCCGGGAGGGCGCCGAGCGCCTGGTGCTGGTCAGCCGCCGCGGCCGTGGCGCCGAGGGCGTCGCCGAGCTTGAGGCGGAGCTGACCGGGCTGGGCGCCGCAGTCACGGTGGCCGCCTGCGACGTCGCCGACCGTGCGGCGGTACGGGACCTGCTGGAGTCGATCCCCGACCTCACGGCGGTGATGCACGCGGCCGGGGTCGGGCACGACGACATGCTCGTGGCCGACACCACGCTGGAGGACTTCGCCGGTTACGCCCGGTCCAAGGTCATCGGGGCGATCAACCTGGACGAACTCCTGGGTGACCGGCCGCTGGAGGCGTTCGTGATGTTCTCCTCAGGTGCGGCCGTGTGGGGGTCGAGCGGGCAGGCGTCCTACGCCGCCGCCAACGGGTTCCTCGACGGGCTGGCGCAGCGCCGGCGGAGCCGCGGGCTGGCGGGCTCCTCGATCGCCTGGGGCGGTTGGGGCGGCGGCGGGATGATGGAGGACGCCGGGGAGCAGCTGGGCAGGAGCGGCCTGAGGCCGATGGCGCCCGACGCCGCGGCGATGGCCATCGGCCAGCTGGTCGGCAGCGGCGAGGGCCACCTGGTGGTGACCGACATCGACTGGGAGCGCTTCGCGCCCGCCTTCGCGCTGGCGCGGCCGCGGCCGCTGGTGAGCGCCGTTCCCGAGTTCACTCGGGCGCTCGACGCGCCGGCGGCCGCCGGGGACGACGATGACGGTACGGCGTTCGCGGCGCGGCTCGCGGAGCTGCCGCCCGCCAAGCGGGAGCGCCTGGTGGTGTCCCTGGTACGCGCGGAGGCCGCGGCGGTGCTGGGGCACACCTCGGACGACCCGGTCCAGCCGGACCGGGCGTTCAACGAGCTCGGGTTCGACTCGCTGACCGCGGTGGAGCTGCGCAACCGGCTGGGCCGGGCCACCGGCCTGAAGCTCCCGGCCACCCTGGTGTTCGACTATCCCACCCCGCTCGCCCTTGCCCGGTTCGTCCAGGACAGGCTCTCTCCCGAGACGCCGTCGGGCTCGATCTTCGCCCAGCTCGACGAGATGGAGCGGCTGCTACGGGAGCAGGCCCTGTCCGCCGGGGACCGGGCGCAGATCAGCGACCGGTTCCGGGCCATCCTGCTCGCGGCCGAAGGGGTGAACGGCGCGGCAGAGGAGGTCGACCAGGACCTCGACGACCTTTCCGACGAGGAGCTCTTCGCCGCGCTGGACGACCAGCTCGGCGCGTCCTGACCCGGCGGGCCGCGCGTACTGTCGCCGGCCCCTGACCCCAACCCGCTCGAACTCCCGCCAAGGAGAATCGATGAAGGAAATCAGAGACGTCCTCCTGTCCGAGCAGTACGACGCCGAGCAGCTCAGGAACCTCCCGATCCCGGAGAGCTACCGGGCGGCGGTCGTGCTCCACGACGACGTCGACATGTTCGGCGACATCCCGGCCGAGAACCGGGATCCCGCGAAGTCGCTGACCCTGTCCGACGTGCCCACGCCGGAGCCCGGCCCGGGCGAGGTGCTCGTCGCGGTGATGGCGAGCAGCATCAACTACAACACGGTGTGGAGCGCCATCTTCGAGCCGATGCACACGTTCGGCTTCCTGAAGCGCTACGCGAAGGCGGTCCCGTCGGCCGGGATCCACGACCAGCCCTTCCACGTGCTCGGCTCGGACATGTCCGGCGTCGTGCTGAAGACCGGCCCCGGCGTCCACCGCTGGCAGACCGGCGACAAGGTCGTGGCACACTGCCTGTCGGTCGAGCTCTCCTCGGCCGACGGCCACGACGACAGCATGCTCGACCCCGACCAGCGCATCTGGGGGTACGAGACCAACTACGGCGGGCTCGCGCAGCTCAGCCTGGTCAAGGCGAACCAGCTCATGCCCAAGCCCGCCCACCTGACCTGGGAGGAGGCGGCCTCCTCCGGCCTGGTGCACTCCACGGCCTACCGCCAGCTCATCTCGCGCAACGGGGCGCAGATCAAGGTCGGCGACGTGGTGCTCATCTGGGGCGCCGCGGGCGGGCTCGGTTCGTACGCCACCCAGCTCGTCCTGCGCGCCGGGGCGATCCCGGTGTGCGTGGTGTCCAGCGACCACAAGGCCGAGCTGGTCCGGGCCCAGGGCGCGGAGCTGGTCATCAACCGGGCCGACGAGGGCTTCCGGTTCTGGAAGGACCCGGAGACCCCCGACCCCAAGGAGTGGAAGCGGTTCGGGGCGCGGATCCGGGAGCTGACCGGCGGCGACGACCCCGACGTGGTCTTCGAGCACCCGGGCCGGGAGACCATGGGCGCGAGCGTGTACGTGGCCCGCCGCGGCGGCACGATCGTCACCTGCGCCTCCACCTCCGGCTACCAGCACCAGTACGACAACCGCTACCTGTGGATGGCGCTGAAGCGGATCGTCGGCACCCACTTCGCGAACTACCGGGAGGCCTGGGAGGCCAACCGGCTCGTCGCCAAGGGGGCGATCCACCCCACGCTGTCCGCCGTCTACGACCTCGACGAGGTCGGGATGGCGACCCGCCGCGTGCACGCGAACGCCCACAGCGGCAAGGTCGGGGTGTTGTGCCTGGCTCCGCGCCCCGGTCTCGGCGTCGACGACCCCGAGTTCCGCGCCCGCCACATCGATCAGATCAACCGGTTCCGCGAACCGTCGGACCACTAGCTTGCGGGGGATGAGACGTGGCTGCTGACCTGGCTTCCAAGGTCGTCGTGATCACAGGAGGGACTTCCGGCATCGGGAGGGCCGTCGCGGAGCGGGTCGCCGCCGACGGCGCCGCCGTGGTGATCGCGGCCCGGCGCGAGGACGTCGGCGCGCAGGTGGTGGCCGACATCCAGGCGAAGGGCGGCCGGGCGCTGTTCGTCCCGGCCGACGTCACGGTGGAGGCCGACGCCGAACGTGTGGTGCGCTCGGCGGTGACGGAGTTCGGCCGGCTGGACGGGGCGTTCAACAACGTCGGCGGCGTGAACGGGACCGGGTTGGTGTCCGACGTGGAGGAGGCGCACTGGCGGGCGGACCTGGAGCAGAACCTCACCAGCGTCTTCTACGGCCTCAAGCACCAGGTCCCGGCGATCCTGGCCGCCGGCGGGGGCTCGATCGTGACCAACGCCTCCACCTACGGCTGCGCGGGGATCCCGGGCGCGGCGCCGTACGTGGCCGCCAAGCATGGTGTGGTCGGGCTGACCAGGGCCGTCGCCCTGGAGAACGCCGAGCGGGGCGTACGGGTGAACGCGCTGGTCACCGGCAACGTCGACACCCCGCTGCTCCGCAACCTGCTGGGGGCGCCGCTGGACGGGCCGCTGGAGACCCGGGTGCCCAACCCCTCGGGACGGGCGGCTCATCCCGATGAGATCGCCGCGTTCGTCGCGTTCCTCCTCAGCGACGACGCGGCCTTCATCACCGGCGCGGCCCTCGCCATAGACGGCGGCGCCACCGCCCAATGAACACCGCCCCGATGAACACCGCGCAGTTGAACACCGCCGTTCGGCCGGGCGGACCCGCCCGGCGGCGGCCATTCGGCGGATGACCCGCCGCCGCCCCGGCACGGAGGATGATCTCATGCGCTACAACCTCGACTCAGAGCTCGCGCCGTGGGCGTCGATGATTCCCGACGTCGAACTCTCCCAGGTCGTCAACCGGGAGATCACCCTCACCCCCGAGGAAGAGCGGGCCTTCCACGAGAAACTCCCGCAGTACACGCCCGAGCAGGCCGTGGACATCAGCGATCGGGAGATCCCCGGCCCCGAGGGCGCACCCCCCGTGAAGGTGCGCCTCTACCGGCCGCCCGCCGCGGACCGGCCCCGGCCGGCGCTCCTCTACCTGCACGGGGGCGGATTCGTCGCCTCCGACATGGTGGTGTTCGACGCCCGGTGCACGGAGATCGCCGACCGGGTCGGCGCCGTCGTGGTGTCGGTCGACTACCGGCTCTCCCCCGAGACCCCGTTCCCCGGGGCGCTGGAGGACACGTACGCGTCGCTGACCTGGCTGCACTCCGCGTCCGGGGAGCTCGACGTGGACCCCGGGCGGATCGCGGTCGGCGGCGACAGCGCCGGCGGGAACCTCTCCGCGGCGGTCTCCCTCCTCGCCCGCGACCGCGGCGGCCCGAAGATCTGCTTCCAGTTCCTGGACGTGCCGGTGCTGGACGACCGGATGACGACGCGGTCCATGCGGGACTTCGTCGACACTCCCAGCTGGAACAGCCGCAACAACGAGGCCATGTGGCGGTACTACCTCAAGGACGGCCCGGCTCCGGGTGGACCGGACGTGTCCCCCTACGCGGCGCCCATGCGCGCCGGCGACCTCACCGGGCTGCCCCCGGCGCTGGTGGTGGTGTGCGAGTTCGACCCGCTGCGCGACGAGGGCATCGAGTACGCCCAGCGGCTCGTCCAGGCGGGGGTTACGACGGAGCTCGTGCTGTATCCGGGGACCTTCCACGGCGCGTCCGTGATCGCGCACGCCGAGATCACGAAGAAGATGCGCGAGGACATGATCTTCTCGCTGCGCCGCGGGATGCGGGGCACGAAGCCCCGCCCCTAGCGTTCACTCAGCCGGCCAGCTCCGCCGCCCGGGCCCGCAGGCCGGCCCGGTCGACCTTCCGGTTGGGGTTCAGCGGCAGCTCGTCCAGGTGGTGGTAGTGCCGGGGGATGAGACCCGCCGGCAGCGTCCTGCGGAGCTGGGCGGCGAAGCGGGCCGGCGGCGCCGGGGCTCCGGTGTAGAACACGACGAGCGCGGTGGCGTCGTCGGCCGTGGTGCTCACCGTCACCGCGTCCTCGACGCCGTCGCAGCCGCGTACGGCGTGGTCGATCTCGGCGAGCTCGACGCGCCAGCCCTGCACCTGGACCTGGGCGTCGCCCCTGCCGAGATAGACGAGCTCGCCGTTGGCCGCGCGCCGGACCCGGTCGCCGGTGTTGTACCAGACGCGGCCCTCGCGCTCGACGAACCGGCCGTGGTCGTGCTTGGGGTCGAGGTATCCGGGGGTGGTCTGCGGGCCGGTGATCCACAGCTCGCCCTCGGTGCCGGTCGGCCGTCCCTCGTCGTCGAGCAGCAGGTGGTCGTGGCCGTCGTTGACGAACCCGATCGGCGACAGGCCGTTGACGCCCAGCCCGGGCGAGGTCTCCTGGGACCAGCGGTGACCGACGATGGTGATGGTCAGCTCGGTCGGCCCGTACAGGTTCTCCAGGATGGAGGCGGGGGCGGCCCGCTGCCAGTCGGTGGCGTCGGCGACCTTCAGCGCCTCCCCGGCGAAGAAGCTCCAGCGCAGGAACGGCATGGCGGCGGCGCCGAGCCCGCCGGTCCTGCGCACCATCGAGATCGCGCTGGGGGTGGAGAACCACACCGTGATCCCCTGCTCGGCGAGGAAGCGCGGCAGGTTCCGGTAGGCGTGCGGCGGCACGGCCACGGACGTAGCACCGGCCCCCCAGGCGCAGAACAGGTCGAACATGGCGCAGTCGAAGGTCAGGTCGAACGTCTGGGAGAAGACGTCGTCGCTGGTGAAGTCGTACCGACCGGCCAGGAACCGGAAATAGTGCGCGGTGTTGCCATGGGTGATCGGCACGCCCTTGGGCGTCCCGGTGGAACCCGAGGTGAACAGCACGTACGCGATGTCGCCGGCCTCGACCGGCCGGGGCCGCGGGAGGGCGAGCCCGGCGTCGATCGGGTCGGCGTCGGGCGCGAGGACGGCGACGTCCACGCCCTCGCCCAGCAGCTCCTCGGCGACCTTCCGCCCGCGCTCGTCGACGATGAGCGCCGACACCCCGGCCGCCTCGATCATCTGCCTGGTGCGCGCGGCCGGGAAGTCCGGCTGCAGCGGCACGACGGTCACCCCGGCGAAGAGGCCGGCGAGGATCCCGGCGTAGGAGACGGTCCCCTTGGCGGCGAGCACCCCGACGGCGGTGGGTGACGTACGCAGCAGCGCGCCGCCCCAGAGCAGGGCCAGCCGGTGGACCTGGTCGTAGGTCAAGGTGTCCGCGCCGGCCCGGAACGCCGCCCGGCCGGGCGACTTCGCCAGACCGCGCAGAAAGAATTCATAGAGGGCGGGGTTGGATTCTCCGGTCATTGTTCCTCCGGCCACAGTTATTCCGGACCTCGGCCCGGAATATGTTTGTCAGATTCTTTTGCAGAATCCGTGGACATCGAGGTTTCCGCGCTATAACGTCAAGTCTAGATAATTCGATTGAGAAAGGAATCCGCGCGCCATGTGGGACAACCGATTCGAGGAGATCCTGCGCCAGCACCTGCCTTTTCTCCCGGCCGACGAGAAACTCCGGGAGGACGTCGCGCTGATGGACTTCGGCCTCGACTCGCTCGGCATCGTGCAATTGCTGGGCGCCCTGGAGGACACGTACGGGGTGCGATTCCGGGACGACGCGCTGACCCCGGAGACCTTCCAGACCCCCGCCGTGCTGTGGAATACGCTGGGCCGGATTTCCGAGACCGCCGGCTGACGCCCGCGACGAGGCCACGCGCTCATCACCCTGTGAGCCGTGGCCTCGTCGCATTCCGGGCTACGCCACCGAAGCCGGGCGGGGCATCATCGCCAGTCTCGGGTTCACCGGTGTCACCGCGAAGTTCTCCCTGGTGACCGCCACCCGGCCGAACAGGCTGTCCGGGCCGGAGACGCACACCCTGGCGACCTCCAGCCGCCGCAGCGCCGCCACCACCTCCGGCCAGCGCAGGGGCCGTACGAAGCCGTCCAGCAGCATCGTCCGCACGCCGTCGCCGGTCGTCAGCAGGGCGCCGTCGTGGTCGTCCACCACCGGCAGTCGCGGGTCGGCGAACCGCAGGCCGTCGAGGACCTCCTCCTCCGCCCGCCGCCGCAGCGGCTGGAAGGCGGCCGAGTGCATCGGGGGGCGCATCGTGTACAGCGGGAGCCCGCCGATGGCGCGTACCCGCTGCTGCAACCACTCCACCTGCCGCTCCGCCAGGGAGAGCATGTAGAAGTCGTGGTCGATGTAGCAGGACAGGTCGTACCATTCGCCGCGCCCGTCCAGCTCGGCCAGCACCTCCCGCAGCCTGGGCTCCGGGGTGCGCACGAAGGAGTGGGTGACGATGTCCCGGTGCTCGTGGGCGAAGTAGTCGTCGGTGCAGCGGGCCAGCCCGGCGGTCATGCGCACGGCGTCCTCGAAGGACAGGGCGCCCGAGTACGCCGCGGCCGCCTTGCCGCCGAAGCTCGGGCCGACGCACACGGCCGGCTCCACGCCCAGGGTCCGCTCGGCCCAGTCCGCGAGGGCCACGCAGTTCACCATGAACGCCACCTGGGCGGCCTCGCTGTAGTCGCTCCGGGACTCCTGGAGGCGGTCCACCAGCGAGTAGCCGAGGACGTCGTCGGCGGCGGCGATCAGCCGCCGCGCCGCGGGATCGCCCCGCATGAAGTCGGCGACGTCGGCGAACTGGACGGGGCCCATCCCGGGGAAGACGATCGCGGTCCCCGATGACATGGCGGGTGACACGGCGGAGGTCACCAGCCCTCCTTGATGGTGTCCACGATGTGGCGGCGCTGCTCGTCGGTGACCCACCAGCCCACCGGTACGCACACCACGCGCTTGGCGACCCGCTCCAGACCCGGGAGCAGGGCGGCGTACTCGCGCACGCACGTGTGCAGGTCGTTGCGTTCGTGGACGTTGCTGGCCATGATCCCGGCCGCGTCCATGCGCTTCAGGAACCCGTCGCGGTCGTCCACCTTCATCGGGTAGATCCAGAAGGAGGACTGGCGGTCGCCGGCGCGTTCGGTCAGCTCCAGCCCGGGCATGCCGGCCAGCTCCCGGTCGTAGAAGGCGGCGTTGTCGCGGTGCCTGGCCACCACCTCGTCCGCCTTGGCCAGGTTGGCCAGCCCGATCGAGGCGTTGATGTCGGTCATGTGGAACTTGTAGCCCCACTCGGGCACGTCGGGCGGGTTGCGCAGCCGGTCCGCGCTGCGGTCGATGCCGAACCAGCGCAGCAGCCTGGCCCGCTCGTGCAGCTCGTCGGTGGGCAGCGCGAGCGCGCCGCCGTCGCCGGTGGTGAGGTGCTTGATGGCCTGGAAGCTGAACACGGAGATGTTTCCGTGGGTGCCGATCGGCGCGCCGCGGTAGGTCGCGCCCCAGGCGTGCGCGCAGTCCTCGATCACGGTGATCCGGGAACCGAACGCGGCCTCGGCGTCGTCGAGGATCGCGGCGAGCCGGTCGAGGTCCACCGGGTATCCGGCGAAGTGCACGACCATGATGGCGCGGGTCCTGGGTGTGATCTTCCTGGCCAGGTCGTCGAGGTCGACGTTGAGGGTGGCCGGGTCGACGTCCACCCACTTGATCCGCAGCCGGTTGGCCAGGATCGCCCAGTTGGTGGCCTCCATGGTCAGCGGCGTGGACAGCACCTCGCCCTGGCCGTCGTCGTCGCCGGCGACCAGGCGCAGCGCGAGCTGGAGCCCGGCGGTGGCGCTGTTGACGGTGGCCACCCTGGGGTTGCCGATCCTGGCGGCGAGCGCCTCCTCGAACTCGACGACCTTGGCTCCCTGGCCGATCTGGCCGCTGCCGACCACCTCGGCGACGGCGGCCGGCGCCTCGTCGGACATCGGCACCTTGAACAACGGGATCATTGGCTGTGCTCCTTGCCTGTGCTCGCCCGTCGTCAGCCGACGAGGGCGGGGTCCTGGAGTTCGGCGTAGCGGGCGCGGCACGCGGAGTAGTCCGGCAGCAGCCCGAGCTTCTCGGCCTCGCGCAGGGACGGGGCGACGAGGTCCTTCTCCGACAGCAGGTCGCGCTTGGGCGGCCAGGGCAGGGCGAGCTCCGGGTCCAGGGGGTCGATCTGGATCGACGTGCCGGGGGACCACGTGCTGGAGCACAGGTACACGACCGTGGCCTGGTCCGTCAGCGGCGCGAACCCGTGGGCGAGCCCTTCGGCCAGGTAGAGGGCGCTGCGGTTCTCGGCGCTCAACTCGACCGCGACGTGCTCGCCGTAGGTGGGCGAGCCGACCCTGATGTCGACGAGGATGTCGATGATGGCGCCCTGCGGGCAGGTCATGTAGCGGGCCTGGCCAGGCAGCGCGGTGGCGTGCAGGCCGCGGATGGTCCCGCGCCGCGACACCGAGCAGTTGACCTGGGCGACCGAGAGCTGGTGGCCGACCGCCTTCTGGAACTCCGGCTGGCTGAACGCCTCGAGGAACAGGCCCCTGTCGTCGTGGAAGACCTTGGGCTCGATCAAGAACGCGCCGTCCACCCTGAGCTGGCGGATCTGCATGTCCGAAAACCTTTCTGTGATGTCCGTCGGCCGCTACGCGTATTCGTAGAATCCGCGGCCGGTCTTCTTTCCCAGGAGGCCGCCCTCGACCATGCGCAGCAGGAGCGGCGGGGGCGTGTAGAGCGGCTCCTTGAACTCCTCGTAGAGGGCCTCCGCGATCGAGGCCACCGTGTCCAGGCCGATCAGGTCGGCCAGCTTCAGCGGGCCCATCGGATGGGAGCAGCCCAGCACCATTCCCCGGTCGACGACGTCGGCGCGGGCGAACCCGCTCTCCACCATCCGCACGGCCGACAGCAGGAACGGGATGAGCAGCGCGTTCACCACGAAACCGGCGCGGTCCTGCGACCTGATCACCTGTTTCCCGAGCGTCCCGGCGACGAACGACTCCGCCCGCGCGTACGTCTCGTCCGCCGTCAGCAGCGACCCGATGAGCTCGACCAGCGGGAGCGCGGGCACCGGGTTGAAGAAGTGCACCCCGATCACCTGGGCGGGTCGGCTGGTGGCCCGCGCCAGCCGGATGATCGGGATGGACGAGGTGTTCGACGCGAGGATCACATCGGGGTCGTCCAGGATCTTGTCCAGCGTGCCCAGCACGTCGAGCTTGATCGACTCGCTCTCCGGGACGGCCTCGAAGACGATCTGCCGGTCCCCGAGCTCGGCGAGGTCCGTGACGAAGGAGACGCGGGCCAGCGCCGCGTCCCGCTCGGCCTCGCTGATCGTGGCCTTGCGCAGGCCCCGGTCGAGCCACGCGGTCAAGCGCCGCCGCGCGGGCGCGAGGGACGCCTCCGTGGACACGGCGACGATCACGTCGAGCCCGGCGCGGGCGCACGCCTCCGCTATGCCCGAGCCCATGACGCCGCACCCGACGATGCCGACCTTTCGCATCTCGCTCATCACGCCTCCTGTGACACCGGCACCGTCGGCGCCGACCAGTGAAGAAGGCACGCCCCGATGGACATGCCGCCGCCGAACCCGGCGAGCAGGACGAGGTCGCCGTCCTTGATGAGGCCCGACCGGTTCGCCTCGTCGAGCGCCACGGGGACCGAGGCGCTGCCCACGTTTCCGTACCGCTCCAGCGTCCGGGCGGTGCGCGCGCCGGTGAGGCCGGCGCGTTCGACCAGTTCGGTGACCATGACCCCGTTGGCCTGGTGCGGCACGAAGACGTCGACCTCGTGCGGCCGGAACCCCGCGCGGCTCACCAGGCCCTCCAGGATGGGCGGCACGTGCTCCATCACGTAGTTCCTGACCCCGCGGCCGTCCATGCGGAAGAAGTGGTCGCCGGCCTCGACCGTCTCGTGGGAGGCGGGCAGCCTGCTGCCTCCGGCATCGACCCTGATGAGCTGGCTGGCCGTGCCGTCGCTGGACAGGTCGAAGCCGATGATCCCGGACCGTTCCGGCACCGGGCCGACGACGGCCGCGCCGGCGCCGTCCCCGAAGAGCACGGCCGTGCGGCGGTCGGTGGCGTCGAGGATGCGCGAGTACACGTCCGCGGCCACCACCAGCGCGTAGGTGTCGGGGCGGAGCGCGACGAGGCTGTCGGCCAGCGCCAGCGCGTACACGAATCCGCTGCAGACGACGTTGATGTCGAAGCAGGCGGCGCCGCGCCCACCGAGCGCGTCCTGGACCAGGTACGAGGTCGGCGGCTGGGGTGAGTCGCCGGTCGAGGTGGACACGATGATGTAGCCGATCTGTCCGATGCCGACGCGGGCCTGGCTCAGCGCGTTCCTGGCGGCCCGGACGGCGAGGTCGGAGGTGGCCTCGTCGGGAGCGGCATGGCGGCGGGCGGAGATCTGGGTCTTGCGCTGGATCCATTCCGCGGTCACGCCGGCCTTGGCCGCCACCTCCTCGTTGGCGACCTCTTCCTTGGGCAGGTAGGAACCGGTTCCCAGGATTCCCGTGGATTGCTTGGCCACTACCAGTACGCCTTTCCCATCAGTACCACCCGGCGCGGTCAGAGGGGGATGTTGCCGTGGTCGCCGCGCCGCGCCGGCGACGCGGCCAGGGCCTCGGCGATCCTCCGCCGGGTGTGCGCGGGCTCGACCACCTCGTCCACGACGCCCAGCGCGAGCGCTCGTCCCACGCCGCCGGCCGTGCGGATCTGCTCCTCGACGAGGCTCAGCCGCAGCGCCTCGCGGTCCTCGTCGGGGGCGGCGGCGAGCCGCTTGCGGTGCAGGACGCCCACGGCGGCCTCCGCGCTCATCACCGCGACCTCGGCCTGGGGCCAGGCGAAGACCGCCGTCGCCCCGAGGCAGCGGGAGTTCATCGCGATGTACGCGCCGCCGTACGACTTGCGCGTGACCAGGGTGACCCTGGGCACGACGGCCTCGGCGAACGCGTGCAGGAGCTTGGCGCCACGCCGGATCACGCCGTCCCACTCCTGGCCGACGCCGGGCAGGTAGCCGGGCACGTCCACGAGCACGACCAGCGGGATGCCGAACGCGTCGCACATGCGCACGAACCGCGAGGCCTTCTCGGCGCTGAGCGAGTCCAGGCAGCCGCCCTTGCGCAGGGGGTTGTTGGCGATGACGCCGACGGTCCCGCCGGCGAGCCGGCCGAGGCCGACGACGACGTTGGCCGCCCAGCGCGGCTGCAGCTCCTCGAACGCGCCGTCGTCGAGGAGCTCGCGGACCAGGGGCCGCACGTCGTAGGCGCGGCGCGGGTTCTCCGGCAGCAGCATCCCGAGGTCGTCGCCGTCCTTCACCAGGTCCGGGTCGAAGGAGCGCGGGCCGGTGAAGAGCTCGGTGAAGCGCCGTGCCGTCCGGTACGCCTCCGCCTCGTTCTCGGCGACCACGTGCGCCACGCCCGACTTGCGGCCGTGGGCGCCGGGGCCTCCGAGGGACTCCATGTCGACCTGCTCGCCCGTGACGGTGCGTACGACGTCGGGGCCCGTCACGAACATGCGGGCGGCGGACGACATGATCACGACGTCCGTCAGCGCGGGCCCGTAGGCGGCGGCTCCGGCGGCCGGTCCGAGGACGACCGAGATCTGGGGCGCCCGGCCGGAGGCCCGCGTCATCGCGCGGAACACCTTTCCGACGCCGTCCATCGACTCGACGCCGTCGGCCAGCCTGGCCCCGCCGGAGTGCCACAGGCCGATCACGGGAACGCCTTCGAGCACGGCCGCGTCGATGGCGGCCACGACCCAGCGGCAGCCCTCCGCGCCCATCGCGCCGCCCATGTTGAGGGCGTCGGTGCAGTAGGCGATCACATCCTGTCCCGCGACGCGCCCTCGTACGGCGGTCACCCCGCTGGCGTCCGCGTCGTGCAGCGGCACGACGGAGCCGGCGTCCAGCAACCGGGCCAGGCGGACGGCAGGTTCACGAAAATCGCGTTCGCGGTCCTCCTGAACGACAGGGGAGCCGGTGGAGCTGATAGTCAGCAACGTCGTCCGCCCTCAAAAAGATTTGATTCCGAAAAGGAGGTCTTTTCTCGCACGTTCGCCACCTCTCACAAGCCGTGGGCACGGGTGCGAATTCTCCGAGACGGCACCGAATTCGGCCGGTCTCATCAGCAAGAACGCTACATGGGAGCCCCTCGCACACCAACCCTTATCACCACCCCTACCGGGTTTCGGCAGGCACGGCCGGGTGCCGTCCCGTCAGCCCCTAAACAGCCCCTAAATGTACGGCCCGGCGGGACCCAAGAGCTTTTTCCGGCGCCGGTCCCCCCTAAATATCCGGAATTCACTGGCCGACGCCGCCGCGCGCGTCCTGTCATGGAAGTCGCCGCCGGGTGGACCGGACACGGCCTACGAAGAGGACTGAGGATGCGCATTCTTGTGACGGGTGGCGCCGGTTTCATCGGGTCGAACTTCGTCAACAGGGTGTTCCAGGGGCACTATCCGGCGCTGGCCGAGGCCGAGGTCGTCGTGCTCGACAAGCTGACGTACGCGGGGAACCTGGAGAATCTGGCGGAGGTGCTCGACGACCCCCGGCTCCGGTTCGTCCACGGGGACATCGCCGGCGTGCCGCTCGTGCGGGACGCGATGGAGAAGGTGGACCTGGTCTTCCATTTCGCCGCCGAGTCGCATGTCGACCGCTCCATCGAGGAGTCGGCGGAGTTCGTCCGGACCAACGTGCTCGGCACCCAGGTGCTGCTGCAGTGCGCGCTGGAGGCCGGGGTCGGCAGGTTCGTGCACGTCTCCACGGACGAGGTCTACGGCTCCACCCCGGAGGGCTCGTTCTCGGAGGACGACCCCCTCGGCCCGAACTCCCCGTACTCGGCGTCGAAGGCGTCCTCCGACCTGCTCGCCCTGGCCTACCACCGGACGCACGGGCTGGACGTGTGCGTGACCCGATGCTCCAACAACTACGGCCCGTACCAGTTCCCGGAGAAGGTCATCCCGCTGTTCGTCACCAACCTGGCGGACGGGCTGCAGGTGCCCCTCTACGGCGACGGCGCGAACGTGCGGGACTGGCTGCACGTGGACGACCACTGCGACGGCATCGCGCTGGTCGCGCAGGCGGGACGCGCCGGGGAGGTCTACAACATCGGCGGCGGGACCGAGCTGAGCAACCTGACGCTGACCAGGCGCGTGCTGGACATCATGGGCATGGACTGGTCGATGGTCCGGCCGGTGGCGGACCGCAAGGGCCACGACTTCCGCTACTCCGTGGACATCAGCAAGATCCAGAAGGAGCTGGGCTACACGCCGCGGGTCCCGTTCACCGAGGGACTGGCGGAGACGGTGCGCTGGTATCTGGAGCACCGCGACTGGTGGAAGCCCCTCAAAGGATACGAGCCGCGTTGAACGAGAGGTGCTGTGCCATGCGGAGACGCCTGCGTGCCGGAACGGCGCTGGCCGCCGGGCTCGTCCTGGCCCTGACGACGCTGCCCGCCGCGGCCCGCTCGCAGGACTCGGAGACCCGGCGGGTCCCGGGTCTCAAGCAGCCGGTCGAGCTGATCGTGGACCGGTGGGGCGTGCCGCACATCTACGCCCGCGACACCGACGACCTCTTCCTCGCCCAGGGCTTCAACGCCGCCAGGGACCGGCTGTTCCAGATCGACCTCTGGCGGCGGCGCGGCCTGGGAGAGCTCTCCTCGGTGTTCGGCCCCGCCTACGTGGAGCAGGACAAAGCGGCGCGGATGTTCCTCTACCGCGGTGACATGGACCGGGAGTGGGCGAGCTACGGCCCCGGGGCGAAGCAGGCCGCGACCCGCTTCACCGAGGGCATCAACGCCTACGTGCGCTGGCTCGCGCGGAACCCGGAGCAGCTGCCGCCCGAGTTCCGGCAGCTCGGGCACGCGCCCGCGCTGTGGCGGCCGGAGGACGTGGTGCGGATCAGAAGCCACGGCATCTCCAAGAACGTCTACAGCGAGGTGCTGCGCTCGCTGGTCGTCTGCGCGGGCGGGGCCAAGGCGTCCGCGGCGCTGTGGCGGCTGGAGCCCGAGCGCGCCGCCGCCGTGCCCAAGGGACTCGACCCCTGCGCCGTGCCCATGGACGTGCTGCGGACGTACGAGCTGGCCACGCGGGGCGTGGTCTTCGAGAACGGCGCGTTACGCCCGGCCCCCGCCACCTCCCCCGCCGACATCGGGGGCAGCAACAGCTGGGCGATCTCGCCGGGCCGCACCGCCACGGGCCGCCCCATCCTGGCCGGCGACCCGCACCGGTCGCTGACGGCGCCCTCGCTGCGCTACATGGCCCATCTGTCGGCCCCCGGGCTCGACGTCATCGGCGCCGGCGAGCCCGCGCTCCCCGGGATCTCGATGGGGCACAACGGCACCGTCGCGTTCGGCCTGACCATCTTCGGCGCCGACCAGGAGGACCTCTACGTCTACGAGCTCGACCCCGCCGACCCGGGCAGGTACCGGTACGGCGGCGGCTGGGAGCGCTTCAGGACGACGACCGAGCGGGTGCCGGTCGCGGGCGCGGCGCCGGTGGACGTGGCGCTGCCCTTCACCAGGCACGGGCCGGTGATCAAGATCGACCGACAGCGCAACCTCGCGTACGCCGTGCGCACCACCTGGCTGGAGCCCGGCACGTCCCCCTATTTCGGCAGCATGACGTACATGAGGGCCCGCGACTTCGCGGAGTTCTCGGCGGCCATGCGCACCTGGGGCGGCCCTCCCGAGAACCAGGTGTACGCCGACGTCTCGGGCAACATCGGCTGGGTGCCCGGCGCCCTCACCCCCAAGCGCGACGGCTTCGACGGCCTGCTGCCCGTCCCGGGCGACGGCCGCTACGAGTGGGACGGCTTCCTCGACGGCGCCCGCCTGCCCCGCTCCTACAATCCGCGGCAGGGGTTCGTCGCCTCGGCGAACGAGTTCAACCTCCCCGCGGACCACCCCGACGAGATCGGGTTCGAGTGGGATCCCCCCTACCGCAGGCAGCGGATCGACGAGGTGCTCGCGTCGAGCCCGCGCAGCACGGTCGAGGACTCCATCCGCCTGCAGGCCGACAAGGTGTCCACGCCCGCGCGGCGGATCGTGCGCCTGCTCGACGGCCTGACGAGCGCGGATCCGGACACCACGCGGGCGCTGCGGCTGCTCCGCTCCTACGACGGGGTGGCGGACGCGGACTCGCCGGAGGCGGCGCTGTTCGAGCCGTGGTTCTCGCGCCATCTCGCGCCGGCCTTCCGCCGCGCCGTGCTGCCGCCCGAGGTGGCGGACTCCATACCCTTCATCGACGCCCGCCTGCTGATCGACGCGCTGGAGAACCCGGAGCGCTGGTTCGGGCCCGGCGGGAAAGCCGCGCGGGACAAGCTGCTGGACACGTCGCTGGCCGCCGCCTACCGCGAGGTCGCCGGGCGGCTCGGCGCCGACCCGCGGACGTGGAGGTGGGGTGCACTGCAGTACACCACGTTCACGAGCCCCGTCGGCGCGGACGTGGGCCCCTTCCCCCGGGGCGGCTCGACGTACACGGTGGACGCGTCCGCCTACAGCCCGTCCACCTTCCAGCAGTCGTCGGGGGCCTCGTTCAAGATGGTGCTGGACGTCGGCCGATGGGACAACTCCCGCGCCGTGAACGCGCCCGGCCAGTCCGGCGACCCGCGCAGCCCGCATTACCGGGATCTCGCGGAGCGCTGGCGGTCGGGCGAGTATTTCCCGCTTCTCTACAGCCGCGCGCAGGTGGAACGGCACGCCGCGAGCAGGATCACACTCACCCCCACTGATTGATTTCCGTCTCCGAGTTTTCATCGAAGGAATCAGACATGAAGGGCATCATTCTGGCGGGCGGTCATGGAACCCGGCTCTACCCGCTGACCCTGGCCGTCTCAAAACAGCTTCTCCCGGTGAACGACAAGCCGATGATCTATTACCCGCTGTCGGCGCTCATGCTGGCGAACATCACCGACATCCTGATCATCTCGACCCCCACGGACCTGCCCCAGCTGACCCGCCTGCTGGGCGACGGGTCGCATCTGGGGCTCGACATCAGTTACGCCGAGCAGGCCCAGCCGGTCGGCCTGGCGGACGCCTTCATCGTCGGGGCCGACCACATCGGCGACGACTCGGTGGCCCTCGTGCTCGGTGACAACATCTTCCACGGCCACTCGTTCTTCGACATCCTCCAGCAGAGCACGTCCGACGTGGACGGCTGCGTGCTGTTCGGCTATCCGGTGAGCGACCCCGAACGCTACGGGATCGGCGAGACCGACGCCGACGGCCGGCTCATCTCCATCGAGGAGAAACCCGCCAACCCCCGGTCCAACCGGGCGATCGTCGGCCTCTATCTTTACGACAACGACGTGGTGGACATCGCCAAGAACCTGCAGCCGTCCGCCCGGGGCGAGCTGGAGATCACCGACGTGAACCGTACCTATCTGGAGCGCGGGAAGGCCCGGCTCGTCGACCTCGGGCGCGGGTTCGCCTGGCTGGACGCCGGGACGCCGGAGTCCATCCTCCAGGCCAGCCAGTACGTCCAGGTGCTGGAGCAGCGGCAGGGGGTGCGCATCGCCTGCGTGGAGGAGATCGCGCTCCGGATGGGCTTCATCGACGCCGACGCCTGCGACCGGCTGGGCAGCGAGCTCTCCGCGTCCAGCTACGGCCGCTACGTCCGCTCCGTCGCCGCCGAGTTCCGCGACGCCCCGTCCCCGAACTGAGTCCCCGAACGAAGGAGAGACGCCGTGACGAGGACCAATCCCTGGCTTCACCGCTCCCATCCGTCGCCGCGCAGCGACGCCCAGGTGATCTGTTTCCCGCACGCCGGAGGCTCGGCCGGTTTCTACCACCCCCTGGCGGCGGCGCTGGCGCCCGCCGCCGAGCTGGTCGCCGTCCAGTACCCCGGCAGGCAGGAGCGCCGCCACGAGCCGCCGGTCAACGACCTGCGGCTGCTGGCCGGCCGCATCGCCGACGTCCTGGGGCCCGGGGACGGCCGGCCGCGGGCGTTCTTCGGGCACAGCATGGGGGCGCTCGTCGCGTTCGAGACCGCCCTGGCCCTCGGCGACCACGGGCCGATCGCGCTGTTCGTGTCGGGGCGGCGCGCGCCCAGCCGGGTCCGCCACGACATGCTGCACCTGCTCGACGACCACGAGCTGGTGGCGCATCTGAAGGCGCTGAACGGCAGCGAGGCGGCGGTGCTGGACGACGCCGAGCTGCGGGCGATGGTGCTGGCCACGATCCGCGCCGACTACCGGGCGATCGAGACCTACCGGTTCGCGGGAGGGGCGCCTGTGGGCTGCCCGATCGTCGCGCTGACCGGCGACGCCGACCCCCTGACAAGCCTGGCCGAGGCGCAGGCGTGGGAGGCGCACACCAGCGGCGGCTTCGAGCTGCACGTCTTCTCCGGCGGGCACTTCTTCGTCCGCGACCACAACGCCGCCGTGGCCGAGACGGTGCTCAAGTCCCTGGAGACGATCCGCGCATGACCGCGCTGCTGGCCATCAGCGATCTGCACGTCGGATACGCGGAGAACAGGCGCATCGTCGAGGACCTGCGGCCCGGCGACCCCTCGGACTGGCTGCTGGTGGCCGGGGACGTGTCGGAGGAGGTCGCCGGCCTCGAATGGGCCCTGACCCTGCTCAGCCGCCGCTTCGCGAAGGTGGTGTGGGTGCCGGGCAACCACGAGATGTGGACGCATCCCTCCGACCCGGTCCAGCTGCGCGGGGAGGAGCGCTACCAGCACCTGGTGAAGGTCTGCCGCAGCCTGGGCGTGGTCACGCCGGAGGACCCGTACCCCACCTGGACGGGCCCGGGCGGCCCCGCCGTGATCGTGCCGCTGTTCGTCCTGTACGACTACACCTTCCGCACCCCCGACGCCGAGACGAAGGACGAGGCCCTCGCCCTCGCCTACGCCAAGGACGTGGTCTGCACGGACGAGTTCCTTCTCCACCCGGACCCCCACGCCTCCCGGGACGCCTGGTGCGCCGCCAGGGTCGCCGAGACCGAACGCCGCCTGGCCGCCCTCCCGCACGGCGTCCCGACGGTGCTGGTCAACCACTATCCGCTGGTCCGGGAGCCGACTCTGGTCCTGCGCCATCCGGAGTTCGCGATCTGGTGCGGCACCGAGCGCACCGCCGACTGGCACCTGCGCTTCAACGCCTGCGCGGCCGTCTACGGCCATCTGCACATCCCCCGCACCACCTGGCACGACGGCGTCCGCTTCGAGGAGGTCTCCTTGGGCTACCCGCGTGAGTGGCGGCCCCGCCCCACCCCGCCCGGCCGGCTCCGACAGATCCTGCCCGTGCCATGATCGAGAAGATCCTGCCGCCGTGGGTGGCCGCCGAGGAGGCGTTCGAGGACCCGCCGGACGCGACCCTCTTCCCCGAGGAGGAGGCCGTCGTCGCCCGCGCCGTGGACAAGCGGCGCCGCGAGTTCACCACGGCCCGCCACTGCGCCCGCCGCGCCCTGGACCGGCTCGGGCTGCCCGCGGTCCCGATCCTGCCCGGCGAACGCGGCGCTCCCGGCTGGCCGCCGGGGGTGGCCGGGGCGATCACGCACTGCGCCGGATACCGGGCGGCCGCGGTCTCCCTGGACGCGCTGACCGTCGGCATCGACGCCGAGCCCCACGAGCCGCTCCCCGACGGCGTCCTGCCGGCCATCGCCCTCGACCGGGAGCGCGCCGCCCTGGCCCGGCTCGGCTCCGGCGTCCACTGGGACCGGCTGCTGTTCTGCGCCAAGGAGGCGGTCTACAAGGCGTGGTTCCCGCTGACGCGGCGCTGGCTGGGCTTCGACCAGGCCCACATCACCCTCACCCGTACGGGGACCTTCACGGCCCGCTTCCTCGTCCCCGGCCCCCGGGTGCTCGGGCGGGAGCTGACCGGCTTCGTCGGCCGCTGGCTCGCCGCCGACGGCCTGCTCGTGACGGCCATCACCATGCGCCCGGCGGAGCTTTACGGCCGGGCACCCGCCGGTAAATCGCTGGATCGCGTGAGAGCCCGCCGTACAGACTGGGTCGCATGACGGAACGCGATCTCGCGCCGGCACCCATGGCCGGGGAGGTCAGGCGGCTGCCGGACGCGGGCGCGGCCCCGGGCTCAGCGCCGGGCGGCCTCCGCCTCCGGGGCGTCGTGGCGCCGGCGGGCGGCCACGATGTCGTCGCGGTGCTCGCGGGCCCAGGCGTCGAGCGCGGTCAGCGGGCCGAGCAGGGTGCGGCCGAGCTGGGTCAGCTCGTACTCGACGCGCGGCGGGACGGTCGCGTAGGCGGTCCGGGCGACGAGGCCGTCGCGTACGAGGGTGCGCAGGGTGAGGGTGAGCATGCGCTGGCTGATGCCCTCGATCGAGCGGTGCAGCTCGCTGAAGCGGTGGGTCCGCTGCCCGAGCAGGACGACGATCAGTACGCTCCACTTGTCGGCCACGATGTCGAGGACCTCGCGGATGGGGCAGTCGCCGTCGGCGGGGACGGGCACGGGGACGTTCAGGTACGGGCCTGACACCGGAGCGCCTCCTTCCACAGGCACACGCGTGTGCGTAACTGACATGAATGTACCTTCTTCCACGTCACCTCATCGGTTACCTATCCTAAGGTTGCACACAAGAAGTAACTATTAGGAAGTGACCATGTCTGTCTCCCCCTTCGAGACACCGGCGCCGGTTGACGACACCGACCAGTCCGGCCCTCAGCCGGCCGGGCTCCCCACGCTGATCCCCGTCGGCACGGATACCGCGCCGGTGTGCACGGACGGAGTGTGCTACCTGTGAGCGCGCAGGTACGGATCGATGTGTGGTCCGACGTCGTCTGCCCGTGGTGCTACATCGGCAAGCGGCGCCTGGAGACGGCCATCGGCCGGTTCGAACACGCCGACCAGGTCCAGGTCCGCTGGCACAGCTTCCAGCTCGACCCGTCGCACCCCAAGGGCGTCCGCGAGCCGGTGTACGACATGCTGGCCAAGAAGGTCGGCGGGTCGGCGGCCCAGGTACGGCAGATGACCGGCCAGGTCGCCGAGCTGGCCGCCGCCGAGGGCCTGGCCTACGACTTCGACCGGGCCGTGGCGGTGAACACCCTGGACGCGCACCGGCTCGGCCAGTTGGCCGCCGAGCACGGCCTGGACGGCCCGATGCACGAGCGGCTGCTGCGCGCGCACCTGATCGAGGGCGAGGTCGTCGACGACCCCGGCACCCTGGTACGCCTGGGCACCGAGGTCGGGCTCCCCGAGGAGGAGGTGCGGCGGGTCGTCGGCGGCGACGCGTACGCCGGCGAGGTGGCCGCGGACGTCCGCGAGGCGCGCCGGCTCGGCGCCGGCGGCGTGCCGTTCTTCGTGCTCAACGACACCTGGGGCGTGTCGGGCGCCCAGCCTGCCGATCTCTTCCTGTCGGCCCTCCGGCAGGCGTACTCCGCCGCCGGCGCGGCGGCCCGCTGATCTCGCTTTACCTGTCCTTGGCGGCCGTTTCGTTACTCTGTGGAAGAAGCGTCCGGCATCGGGCTGGTGGCCTATCTCTCTCGTGACTGCTGGGGGGCGAGAGGATGGCGGTGAACAGGTCCTCCGTCGCTCCTTCGGGGGAGGAACGCCTTCGCGTGCTCACCTCGGTGTGCTCCGGTCTGAGCGACATCGAGGTGCTGGAGTACGCCCTTGATCAGGCGGTCGCCGACCTGCACGCGCTGGGCGGGATGATCCACTGGGCCGGGCCGGTCGGCAGCCGGGAGCCGCGCCTGGTGGCCGCGTCCGGGCTGCCCCCGGCGGTGCAGGAGGCGTGGGACGGGACCCGCGACGTGATCGTGCGCACCCTGCGTGACGGGACGCCCGCCTGCGTCCCCGTCTCGCGCTCCGGCATGGACGGCGCGAGGCCCGGGACGGTGGCGGCCGTCCCGCTGCGTGGCCCGGGCCAGCCGTTCGGCGTGCTGTCCGTGCTCTGCGACGGAGCCGCCGAGCCGACCGGGGACCAGCGGGAGTTCCTGCGGTCGCTGGCCGGTTGGCTGGGCAAGCGGCTGGCCAGGACCGGCGCCGACTCGGGTACGAAAGGCCCGTGGTGGCCGGAACGGTGCGCCGACTCCGGCCTGCGCAAGGCGCTGAAGGCCGTCAAGATCGGGTCCTGGGACTGGAACATCCGCACCGGCGACCTCTACTGGGACGAGCCGGCGCTGACCATGCTGGGCATCGACCCCGCGACCGCGCCGCACCACATCGACACCTGGTCGAACATCGTCCACCCGAAGGACCTGCCCAGGGTGATGGCCGCGACCGAGGAGGCCATCCGGACCCGGGCCCTCTACGAGGTCGAGTACCGCGCCTGCCGCCCGGACGGGACCACGGGCTGGATGCACGCGCGGGGCCGCCTGGTGCTGGACGAGCGGGGCGAGCCGATCCGCATGATCGGCACGCTCTGGGACACGACCGAGAGCCGGGTGGCCCGCGAGTCGGCCGGGCGCGCGCTGCGCGACATGAGCGACGCCTTCCTCGCGGTGGACCGCGACGGGCGGATCATGTTCGTCAACCTCGTCGCCGAGCGTCTCCTCGGGGCCGGCGACCTGAACGGCCGGGTGCTGTGGGAGCTGACCTCGGCCCACATGCCGGAGCTGCAGGCGATGTGCCGCCAGGTCTCCGCAGAACGCGTGCCCGCCAGCTTCGACATGCGCTGGCCGACCGACGACCGCTGGTACCACGTGCGCCTGGTGCCGGTGCCGGACGGGCTGACGCTCTACCTCGCCGACGTCACCGACAAGCGGATCCAGGACGAGCAGCGCGAGGCCGCCGAGCAGGCCTCCGCCGAGCGGGCCGCGCGCATCCAGGAGCTGACCCACGCCCTCGGCGACGCGGTGACGCTCCGCGACGTCATGCAGGTCATCGCCGAGCAGGTGCTGCCGCCGTTCGGGGCCGCTGGGCTGACCGTCCTGATCCGGGAGGGCGATCATCTCCGCGTGGTCGAGTCCATCGGCGCCCCCACCGACCTCCTCGGCGAGTTCCAGAACCGGGCGGCCCTCGTCCCCTCCGCCTACGCCGACGTGCTCCGGTCCCACGTGCCGGTCTTCATCACGTCGACGGCCGAGCGGCCCGCGCCGGGTGCCGGCCGTGCGGCCGGTTCGCGCTTGGACAGCTGGGCCATCCTCCCGCTGCGCGTACCCGACCAGCCGATGGGCTACTGCGTGATCTCCTTCGACCGGTCCCACCAGTTCACCAGCGAGGAGCGCACGCTGCTCACGGCGCTCAGCGGGCTGATCGCCCAGGCCCTGGCCCGGGCCCGCATGTACGACGTGGAGCACACCCGCGCCCAGGAGCTGCAGCGCCACCTGCTCCCCCGCGCCCTGCCATCCCTCCCCGGCCTCACCGCCGCGGCCCGCTATCTGCCCGGCGGCACCGTGGCGGTCGGCGGCGACTGGTACGACATCATCCCGCTGTCCGCGCACCGGGTCGCCCTCGTCATCGGCGACGTCATGGGGCACGGCCTGACCGAGGCCGTCACCATGGGGCGCCTGCGCACCGCCGTACGCACCCTCGCGGACCTCGAACTGCCGCCGGCAGAGCTGCTCGCCCACCTCAACGACCTCGTCAGCGACCTCGGCGACGACTTCTACGTCACCTGCCTGTACGCGGTCTACGACCCGACGAGCGGCGAGTGCGCCCTGGTCAGCGCCGGCCATCCGCCGCCCGCCCTGGTCCACCCCGACGGCACGGTCCGCGTCCTCGACGTGACGCCCGATCCGCCCCTCGGCGCCGCCGCGCCGCCCCTCAGCACGCACGAGCTGCACGTGCCCGAAGACAGCCTGCTCGTGTTCTACACCGACGGGCTGATCGAGTCCTCCACCCGCGACATCGACAGCGGCCTGGCCGAGCTCACCCGGCTCCTGACCGGCCTGCGGAGCGGCCTCTCGGAAAGCGACCTCGACCGGCTCTGCGAGTCCGTCATGGAGGCCATGCTGCCGACCCGCAAGCAGATCCTCGACGACGCCGCCCTGCTCATCGCCCGCACCGACCGGCTCCCGGCCGAGGACGTCGCCTCCTGGGCCCTTCCCGACAACCCGATCGCGGCCCGCGTAGCCCGCGAGCACGTGCGCGACCAGCTCGCCGCCTGGCAGCTGGACGACCTCGTCACGTCCACCGAACTCGTGGCCAGCGAGCTGGTCGGAAACGTCATCCGGCACGCCAAGGGCCCGCTCCGCCTGCGGTTGCTGCGCAGCCGTACGCTCATCTGCGAGGTCGCCGACGGCAGCCTGACCACCCCGAGGATCCGCCGCGCCAGCGAGACCGACGAGGGCGGGCGCGGCCTCCAGCTCGTCGCGGCACTCTCGCAGCGCTGGGGCACCCGCTTCACCGCCGACGGCAAGTGCATCTGGGCCGAGCAGGCGATCCCCGCGCCGGACGCGGCCTGAGCCGTCCGGCGCCTCCGCTCGGAGGCGCCGGACGAACCGCCGCCGGGCTCAGACCTCTTCGACGCTGCTCGGCTCGCGCCGGGACAGATCGATGCCGAGCTCTTCCGCCGCGCGGAAGACGTCCTCGTCCGTGTCGCGCATCTCGATGGACATGCCGTCGCTGGAGAGCACCTCGACGTTGAGGCACAGCGACTGCATCTCCTTGATGAGGACCTTGAAGGACTCCGGAATACCCGGCTCGGGAATGTTCTCGCCCTTGACGATGGCCTCGTAGACCTTCACCCGGCCGAGAACGTCGTCGGACTTGATGGTCAGCAGCTCCTGGAGCGCGTAGGCGGCGCCGTACGCCTCCAGCGCCCACACCTCCATCTCACCGAAGCGCTGACCACCGAACTGTGCCTTACCACCCAGCGGCTGCTGGGTGATCATCGAGTACGGACCCGTCGAACGCGCGTGGATCTTGTCGTCGACCAGGTGCAGCAGCTTCAGGATGTAGATGTAGCCGACCGCGATGGGATAGGGGAACGGCTCCCCGCTGCGGCCGTCGAACAGCTGGGCCTTGCCGCTGCGCTGCACCAGCCGCTCCCCGTCGCGGTTGAGGACGGTGTTGTCGAGCAGCCCGACGATCTCCTCCTCGTGCGCGCCGTCGAAGACGGGAGTGGCCATGTTGGTGCCCGGCTCGACCCTTTCGAAGCCCTTGTCGCGCAGCCGTGCGGCCCAGGCCTCCGCGATGCCGGAGATGTCCCAGCCGCGGGCGGCGATCCACCCCAGGTGGGTCTCCAGCACCTGGCCGACGTTCATTCGGCCGGGCACGCCCAGCGGGTTGAGGATGATGTCGACCGGGGTGCCGTCCTCCAGGAACGGCATGTCCTCGACGGGCAGGATCTTGGAGATGACGCCCTTGTTGCCGTGCCGGCCTGCCAGCTTGTCGCCGTCGGTGATCTTCCGCTTCTGGGCCACGTAGACGCGGACCAGCTCGTTGACACCCGGCGGCAGCTCGTCGCCCTCCTCGCGGGAGAACACGCGGACGCCGATGACCTTGCCCTGCTCACCGTGCGGCACCTTCAGCGAGGTGTCACGGACCTCGCGGGCCTTCTCACCGAAGATCGCGCGCAGCAGCCGCTCCTCCGGCGTCAGCTCGGTCTCACCCTTCGGGGTGACCTTGCCGACCAGGATGTCGCCGGGCGCGACCTCGGCGCCGATGCGGATGATGCCGCGCTCGTCCAGGTCGGCCAGGACCTCCTCGGAGACGTTGGGGATGTCCCGGGTGATCTCCTCGGGGCCCAGCTTGGTGTCGCGGGCGTCGACCTCGTGCTCCTCGATGTGGATCGAGGACAGCACGTCGTCCTGCACCAGCCGTTGCGAGATGATGATCGCGTCTTCGTAGTTGTGGCCCTCCCACGGCATGAACGCCACCAGGAGGTTCTTGCCCAGCGCCATCTCGCCCTTGTCGGTGCAGGGGCCGTCGGCGATGACCTGGTTGACCTCGACCCGGTCGCCCTCGGCGACGATGGGCTTCTGGTGGAAGCTCGTGCCCTGGTTGGAGCGGTCGAAGGTCGCCAGCCGATGTGTCGTGCTCGTGCCGTCGTCGTTCGAGATCGTGATGTAGTCGGCGGAGACCTCCTCGACCACACCGGCTTTCACGGCGCTGACGACGTCACCGGCGTCGGTGGCGGCACGGTATTCCATGCCGGTGCCGACCAGCGGCGCCTCGCTCTTGAGCAGCGGCACCGACTGGCGCATCATGTTCGCGCCCATGAGCGCGCGGTTGGCGTCGTCGTGCTCCAGGAAGGGGATCATCGCCGTCGCCACCGACACCATCTGGCGCGGCGACACGTCGATGTAGTCGACCTCCTCGGCCCGCATGAGCTCGGTCTCACCGCCCTTGGTGCGGACCAGGACGCGGGACTCGGCGAACGACCCGTCGGCGTTGAGCGCCGTGTTGGCCTGCGCCTTGACGTAGCGGTCTTCCTCGTCGGCCGTGAGGTAGTCGATCTGCTCGGTGACCTTGCCGTCGACGACCTTGCGGTAAGGGGTCTCGACGAAGCCGAAGGCGTTGAGCCGGGCGAAACAGGCGAGGTAGCCGATGAGGCCGATGTTGGGGCCTTCAGGGGTCTCGATCGGGCACATCCGGCCGTAGTGGGACGGGTGCACGTCACGGACCTCGAAGCCCGCGCGCTCGCGGGACAGACCGCCGGGGCCCAGGGCGTTCAGCCGCCGCTTGTGCGTCAGGCCGGACAACGGGTTGATCTGGTCCATGAACTGCGACAGCTGCGAGGTGCCGAAGAACTCCTTCATGGACGCCACGACCGGGCGGATGTTGATCAGAGTCTGCGGCGTGATCGCCTCGACGTCCTGGGTCGTCATGCGCTCGCGCACGACGCGCTCCATACGGGCCAGACCCAGGCGGACCTGGTTCTGGATGAGCTCGCCGACGTTGCGGATCCGCCGGTTGCCGAAGTGGTCGATGTCGTCGACCTCCAGCGGCAGGTCACCCGACTCCTCACCGGCGTGCAGCCGCACCAGGTATTCGACCATCGCGACGATGTCGTCCTCGGTCAGGACGGTGACGTTGATGTCGGCTTCCGAGCCGAGCTTCTTGTTGATCTTGTAACGGCCGACCTTGGCCAGGTCGTACCGCTTGGGGTTGAAGTAGAGGTTCTGCAGCAGGGTCTGCGCCGACTCCTTGGTCGGCGGCTCACCCGGCCGCAGCTTGCGGTAGATGTCCAGCAGCGCGTCATCCTGGCCGGCCGTGTGGT
>NZ_JBITHZ010000071.1:0-28045 GCF_044458585.1 Nonomuraea sp. NPDC050451 | reverse complement strand
CGAGCGTCAGATGATCGAGAAGCGGCAAGCATCAACGGTCCTGCTGAGGGCCGCTGTGGCATAGGACCGTCTCCACGCTTTGAGGGGATTGACAGGACGGCCGATGACAGGGCGGGCACTGAGAGCGAACGCCATGCGCCAGCCAAGCCTGACAGCGGGCGCTCTGGCGGCGTGGCAGGGCGTGCCCGGGCCTAGCGGCGGCCCTGGTCGCGCAGCGGGTTCGTGACGGACGTGATGCCGGCGCCGCGGCCGTCCGGGGAGGCGTCCCAGCCGAGGTAGGCGGCGTCCGGGTGGGCGTCGTGGAGAGCCTGGCGGGCTCCCAGGGCGAGTTCGTCGCTCATGGCGATGACGAGAGCGCGCGGGGCGAGCCGGCGGGCCGCCTCGGCGCCGTCCTGGCGGGTGTTGCGTGCCACGACGGCGACCGGGACGTCCGCCCAGCTCAGGCCAGCGGCTTCGATGGCGGCGCGGTACCCGCCCAGTCGGGCAGCGGTGACGGGAAACGGCACGTGTGGCGGCAGGTCCGCGCCGGCGCCGCTCAGGGACTCGAGGTCGAGCGGGAACGCGATGACCACGGCGTGCGGCCGTCGCGCAGCCCCGTGGGCGGCGACGGCGCGGGCGGCCTCGTGGTCGTCCTGTGTGACGCAGGTGATGCCCTCGCGGGCCGGGCCACCCTGGACGACGGCGGGCCCGGGGCCCTCCTCGACGCGGTCGGATAGCGGGCTATAGTTCCGCCGCCGTTCTCCGGGCAGACTGCGTAGCAGTCTCACGACATGCTCAGCCCGTCACGGGACCGAAGTATCGATCGCAGCACGGTGGAGCGCCCGATCGTCTCCCAGGTGGTCGTCATCGCCGTCACCGCCGACGATCATCGCGAGTTCCTCGGCCTGATCGTCGGCGAGCAGGCGTTCTGGACCGAGTTCCTGCGTTCCCTGCGCTCGGTGGCCTTGCACGGCGTCCGCCTGGCGACGTTGTCGAGTCCACTGAGGCTGTAAGGGATCGACGCGGGACATGGTGGGCCTGCAGTTGCACCACTCGACCTGACTGGATGGCGAGGCCGGGGCGGGGGTGGCATGCTGAGGCCGGTGAGGATGATCAAAACAGCGGTCACGGTCTTAGCGGTCGTGGCGCTGTTCTTCACCCTGGCCTACGGGTACGCGGCGGTGAATCTGACAATGTGCAAGATACGCGTGGCGCAGCAGCATCCTGTGCTGGAGCGGGACGTGACCCCGTTGCTGACCCGGTTGTTCCCCGCGGACTCGGTCACAGCCATCGACCGTGAGGACAACTGCCAGTTCGAACCGGAACCTGACTTGATTCCCTCACCGAGCGCCAGCGTGGTCGTAACGGTGGCGGGTGTCCAGCACGTGCGGGATGCGCTGGCGGTGATGCAGCGGGAAGGCTGGCGATTTGATGAGCCCTTCGAGGAACTCGATCCGTTCGGCCTGATTCCGGGGCTGACGAAGAAGTTTTCGCACGGCACCATCGATGCGGTCGTTGAGATGATGTCGGACGGCGCCCCTGCGTCCGGCGGTTCCGGGGTGCCCACCTGGGAATTCAAGTTCAGCTATTGATGAGCCTCGAAAGCCCGGTGTGCTGTTGGGTCCCTTTCTTGGCGCCACGCGCCGCGCACCAGCCGCCGCAGCGAGCGCGGTCTGATCAACGCAGGCCGGGACTGGCAACACGTTCGGGGGACTACTCCAGGACGCGGGCCTGTAGAAAGGCGCATTGCGCAATTCCGGGACATGTCCGCGCGGGCGAACCTGCTCGGCATGTCGGTCTGGCCCAGACCGACATGCCGAGCCCGTGCCGGGAAGTCGTCCAGTCGCACGAACCTGAGTGGAGGGACCGGAACGGCCCCGGTCCACATGGATGGACCGGGGCCGTTCGTCGTCACCGGGCTTGGTCTGCCTCTCTTTCGGAGGCTGCGGGTCACAGGCTGCGGGCGGTGATGTCGCCGCTGGAGGTGGTGGCGTGGATGTCGAGTTCGGTGGTGCCGTCGTTCTTGAGGGCGTTGGTGATGCGGCCGTGGCTGGTGCCGGCGTCCAGGGCGGCCGAGACGCCGGCGGCGGCGGCGATCGAGATGTCGCCGGACTGGGTGCGGAGCACGACCTTGCCGCCGGTGGCCTCGGCGATGCGGATGTCGCCCCGTGCGGTGCTGATCTGCGCGGGGCCGCCCAGCCGGCCGACCTCGACGTCGCCGTCGGTCGCGGTGAGGCGCAGGCTCGCGGTCTCCTCCAGCTTGATCTGGCGGTACGCGCCTTCGAAGGAGACGTCGCCGAGGCGGCCGGCGGTCCGGAGTTCGGCGCTGGCCGTCTTGGCCTCGATGCGGGAACCGGTGGGCAGGTTGACCGTCACGTCGATGGATCCGGACGGGCCGAGGTACTGGTTCTTCGCCGTGGCGGTCTCGATCCGCAGGACACCGTCGGCGTATTCGACCGTGGTCTGCTCGGCCGCCTTCACGTCGCGGCTCTTGGAGGCGTTCGTGGGCCGCACCTCGACCGTGGTGTCGGCCTGGTCGGCGGCGATGAACTGGACGCGTCCCGCGGGGATGTCAAGGACGGCGGAGATCGCGGCGGGGGTGTCGAACTTCTGCATGGTGTGCTCCTTGTGCGGCGTTTCTTTCGATGCCCCTACGATCGCCAACCGCTCTGATACCGGGCTGTCGCCGTCCTGACGCCGCCACTGACATACGGCGGAGAGTAGCCAGCCGGGCCCGGCCCGGGGTCTTCCGCAGGGATGAGGAATCTGCGGATAGTTCGCTGGTGCTGGGATTGACCTCGGGGTTGGGGCGGGTCAGCGGCGGCGTCGGGCGGCTCGGAGCTCGGCGTCGGCGACACCGTCCGCGAGAAGCGTGTAGAGCTGGGCGGTCTCGGTTGAGGCGTCGCTTCGGCTCCTACGCCACCGACGACCTGCGCCGCCCACCCGCCCGTTCGATCCCTTTTGAAGGACGCCGACTTCACCAACGTCGACACAGCCGCCTGACCGGGAGCTCGCCCTGCACGGGCAGGATGGCCCAGCGGGACTGATGACCTGCCCGTGCGGGGGTCGACGGGCAGGTACGCGCTCATCGCGGCATATGCGTGCGATCGTCCGGGGTCAGCAGTCAGCGTCTCCAGAACAGCAGGTGAGTGACACCGCTGGGGCTCGGCACTGTCTCGAGGTGGAAGCGGTCGAGCAGGTCGGTGTGGCTTTCCCACAATCGTTCGCCTCGACCGAGGTCGACGGGCGCGACGGCGATGTGCATCGTGTCGACCAGGTCGGCCTCGATGAATTCGCGGACGGTGGCGACTCCGCCGCCGAGGCGCACGTCCCGGCCGTCGGCGGCCTCCTTCGCACGTGCCAGCACCTCGGCCGGTGTCGCGTTGAGGAAATGGAAGGTGGTGTCGGCCAGGGCGAAGGACGGGCGTTCGTGGTGGGTGAGCACGAAGACCGGTGTATGGAACGGCGGGTTGTCGCCCCACCATCCCTGCCACTCATGGTTCTCCCAGGGGCCACGCTGGGGACCGAACTTGTTACGCCCCATGATCTCCGCCCCTATGTTGCGAGTGTGATCGCGGGTCATGAGGTCGTCCAGGCCGCGAGTGCCACCGGGGTCGGTGCGGTTCACCCAGCTGGCGGTGGCGCCCGCCCAGGACCAAAACGGGGTGGGGTCCGCGTGGCCGAAGGGCCGGTCCAGGCTCTGCCCCTCACCGGCGCCGAACCCGTCCCGCGACACGTTGAAGCAGTGCACCCTCAACAGCTGCGACATGCATCCTCCTTAGGAGACTTCTGACGGAACGCCCAGGCCAGGCGCCCCCTTCGGGAGATAGTCGGAACAGTGGGGAGATTCTTGCGGTCCAGTGCCGCAAGAATGCGGCACCGGCGTCGACTCCGTGGGGAGCTCCTGGGCGGTGGGCGCCGAGTGACGCGAGTCCCGCTTGGGGGGTGCCGCACAAGTACGCCCGATCGGGGCAGTGGTTTTCGTCGACCACCGCGGAGAGCTCGGACTGATCCGCTTCGCCCGGCCTCCACTGCCATGGGTTTGTTCGCCGGCGGCTGGGATCTGCTCAGGCTGATAACCCGGGAACGGTATGAGCCGCACCGCATGGGTTCGCCGGGGACGCCGTGAAGAAGTACATGAAGGAGCTCACACTCCGGCAAAAGAGGCTCGACCAGGGTTAGTGGCGCTGAGCCGTTATTCGGCCTGTCGCTAAGGTCGGCTTCACCATTCTTGCCCGTGACCGGCACGTCCGGGCGCGCAGCTCGTCAACGATCGCTGACCGATATCGTGAATTCCACAGCGGCGGCCCCCCGACCTCGTGATCGCGCCGGCGGCGGCCGCCGCGATGGTGGAGTTGCGGGTCGCTGGGTACTTCTGGGGGTCTCCGCAGCAATCGCGGAAAATCCAACAGATATGAGTCTTACCTTCATGGATGGAGGCTTGGCTGGCCGGGCGGTGACCGTGTTCCCCGAGGCGCCTTTGCAGGTCGGGAGCAACATCGTTGGATTCACAGCCATTACTACCGGGACCCCTCACGACACGCGCCCAGGACCGGAGGTCGAGGCCGGGGTGTAGGGGGAGACTGAGCTCATGTTTCCGGAGACTCCCGCTGCCGCGGCGGCGCTGTCGGTGGCCAGGCGTTTCTACTCACCCGCGCTGCTCAACCACTGCGTCCGGTCCTACCTTTGGGGAGCGATGTACGGCGCAGCGCACCGCATCGCCTACGACGATGAGTTGTACTACGTCTCGGCGTTGCTCCACGACATCGCACTGACGGAGGCGTTCGACAGCCAGGCAGTGCCGTTCGAGGAGGCGGGAGGCCAGTTGGCCTGGGTCTTCGGTACGGTGGCCGGCTGGCCGACGGAGCGAGCTGCCAGGGCTGAGAAGATCATCGTGCGGCACATGCGCGACGATGTGTCCGCGGCCACCGACCCTGAGGCACACCTGCTGCAGGTCGCCTCAAGCTGGGAGGTCGTCGGGCGGCATGCCGAGCAATTCTCGGCGGACGCACGGGCAGAGATGCTTGCCCGCTATCCCCGGTTGGGATTTGGCAGGGATTTCCTGGCGTCCTTCGAGGACCAGGCGAGGCGCAAGCCGGACAGCGCCGCCGCCGTCTCGGTCCACAACGACCTCGCCAGGCGAATGGCCGCCAACCCCCTCGAAGGCCCTTCACTCTCCTGACCCAGTCCGACGTGGGGGATGCGAGGGGGTTTCTGTGCACGGCCTCGCGCGCGCCTGCGCGTACAGAGGGGAGGTCCACGCGCATCTTCCTTGACCGCGCACGGATCTGTCGCCTCCCAAGGCACGTCCCTTCAGGAGGCGTTGTCGACGGCCGCGCGGTATGCGGGAGAGCCGTGTCGGCGGGGGCCGTCGTTGAGGGGCTCCCAGCAGGAGGCGCACGGCACCCACGCCACCGCATCGAGCTGGCCGACGTCGGTGTCAACGACGACGTCTTGCACGCCGCTTGCCGGGTCGGCGGTGTGGACCAGGGCGTTGACCACGGGTCCGGTGTAGGCGACCTGCAGGAAGGAGGACTTGCAGCCGGGGCGGACCTGCACCCGCTTGGTCGCCGGCAACCGCTCGCCCAGGCCTTCTCCTGTGCGCGCTGCTCGCGTTCGGCTTCCTGCTCGGCAAGGTGGCGCTGCACCACACCGCGGCGGCCTCGACCGGCAGCGGCACGGCCCCGTTGCGGCGCGGGCCGCGTCGGGTGAGCGTGACCGGCTCGCCGCCGTCGGCCGCTTCGATGAGTTCGGCCAGGCGGGCGCGGGCGTCCCGGGTCCGATCTTCTTCGTGATCCGCATTGTGTACACAACCCGGCGTGGGCCGGACGGGAACTCATGCTCCGCCTGGGGCTCCCGCTGGACTGCCCGGGGAAGTCCTTTGTGTACACGACCGAACGCCGTTCATGATCGTTTTACGCTAGGGCAGGCGGTCCGGCGTGCTTGGTCATGAGGTCGGCCGGCCGGTCCTGCAGGGGGCGCGCATCACGGTGGCGGGCCGGTCGTCGGCCGCAGGCGCTGCGCCGATGGCGCGGGCCTGGTCCACGATCTCCGCCCGGCGGACCCGCAGGGCGGCATAGTGACCCGTACGCGTCGTGGGGTGGTCATCGATAGTGCGCAGCTGCGATGACTGGAAAAGCTCCTTCCCTTCCCACGACTCAATCCACTCCTCCTCCCGCCCGCGCGATGTGGGTGAGGGAGAACTCACCGTTGACATATGGTCCTTCCCCCTTCCACTGGCGCCCCAGCTCCCGAAAGCGCAGAGCACACTGCTCCAGCGCGGCAGGCGCTTTGACCTCCTGCTCGACCACAAGAGCCGCCCACGAGGCGGCGACATCGGTGAAACCCGTGTCGAGCTCACCCTGCCAGGCGTGGAGGATCTTGATCCGGGGATGGTTGTCCAGGTCGCCGCAGACCTTGCGCCAGCCGGCCTCGTACGCCGTCAGTTCCGTCATCACGTACCGTCCAAACTCGAAGACACTGCCACCAGACTCGCCGGGCGCGTCGCGGCACGGACACTGACACCTCTCAGGCCATCAGGAAGGAATACAGGTCACTCGATCATTGGCCCCTGCCAGTGCCCCCTCTAGTTACTGGCGATCTGTGCGCAGGGCGCGACCTGCCCTTCCGCCAGTTCGAAGCCGATCGCCGAGCCTGAACTGGAATCGGTGGGATCGTTGAACGTCGCCGTGGCGACCAGGGTCTGGCCGGGCTCGATCGACTCGGGGTGCAGCGTGAAGGTCGTCTTCCCGTCCGGGTCCGTGCCCGCTTGGACGACACGGCTGACCGAGTCGCCCAGATACCGGGCGCGCGGTTCCTGGCAGTGCTTGCCCTCCGGCACGTAGTCCACGACAGCGGCAACCCCCAGTTGCCGCAGGTCCTCCTCCAGCTTCTCCGCCTCCGTGAACTGGTTGATCGTGATCGTGATCGTGCCGTTGGCGTTCTTGGACAGGAGGTAGGCCGCGTGCGCGGGGTTCTCGGAGCCGGTCGCCAACGGGACGACGATCGCGGCGGACAGGGCGAGCCCGGCGGCGACAAGGCCGATCCTCAGCCTTCGACCGGAAAGGGATTTGATCCAGCCGGCGAGTGGAGACGCCGGCGACGGCGCGGACCGTGGGGCTGTTCCGGCCTTGCTCCCGCTGTCGGCAGCGCGTTCGGCCGTTGCCTCAGCCAGCAATGCGGCCCTTGTCTGTGCGTGAGCGTGCGCGGACACGGGCGGTACGTCCGCCTCCATGCCGTTCAGCAGGCTGATCTCATCCATGGTGGTCGCTCCGTTCGTCGTTGGTGATGGAGAGGGCAGTGCGCAGCCGGAGCCGGGCCCGGTGGATACGCGATCGGACCGTCCCGACGGGAACGTGCAGGGCGACGGCGATCTCCTCATAGGCCAGTCCGGCCCAGGCGAAGAGCAACAGTGCGTCGCGATCGCCGTCCGCCAGCCCCTCGAGTACTCCGGCCATCAGCCGGAAGGCGCTCTCCGCGTCGACCCGCGCGGCCACCTGATCGGTTGGCGACGGCGCTGAGGGGTCCGCGCCGATGCGTGCCAGCGCGGCCCATCGCCTGGTCTCGGACCGTTGGTGCATGCGCAGCAGATTGGTCGCGATGCCTAGGAGCCATGGCAGCGCGCCGGTGGTGCTTCTGCTCGCGTCGAACCGATCACGCTGTCTGAACGCCGCGAGGAAGGTCTCGGACATCAGGTCGTCAGCGTCGGTCGGTCCCACGCGGCGGGCCAGGTAGCGGTGTACGTGGCCGCCGTAACGGTCGAAAACGAGAGCGAAGGCCTCTGGTTCGAGAAGCGATCGGTCGATCAGCGACGTGTCACTTCTCGCTGTCCCGCTGTCCCGTGAGGTTGATCGATCCATCATGGTCACATCAACTGTTTGCCACTGGACGGGATCCGGTTCGCGGGCCCGTCATCAGCGGGATGGCTTCACCATTTCCTCAGGCGGAAGGTTCTCGGCGTAGGCGTCGGCCACGATGTCCGGATCGTTGGCGCCGCATACCTCGCAGGTGCGGATGTGGTTGGCCATGGCCAGGCCCCAGGGCGCCGCGGGCGAGCCGGGCCGAAGCACTGGCTTTTCAAGCCGAATGCGAGGAGCGTTTCAGGCGCCCGCCGGTCCGCTGTAGTCGGTGGCGGCATAAACCTGCAGGAGCCTCTCGACTCCGCGCAGGAAGGTCTCGCAGATCAGCGCCGGGTCGAACAGGCAGCCGGCGGCCATGGCGCCGTCGCGCATCATCACGAAGTGGCGGGCGGCGGGCTCGGCTCCGGTCTCCTGGATCTTGGCCAGCAGCTCCGTCACGGTTTCCAGGAACCATTGGCGGTGGGCGAGCACGGCCTTGTGCACCGGGGACTCGGGGTCGGGATATTCGGCGGCAGCGTTGAGGAAGGCACATCCCCGGAAGCCGGGGGACTGGATGCCTTGGGCGATGGACTTGCTGAGGGCCCCGATGGTGTCGGCGGCCGGTAGTCCGGCGGCGACGGCCTCGTCCGCCTGACCCCGCATGGCTCGGTCGACCTCGTTCAGGTAGGCGAGGACAAGGTCCTCCTTGCCCGGGAAGTGCCGGTAGAGGGTGGCCCGCGTCACCTGCGCTTCGGCGACGATGCGATCGATGCCGACGGCGTGGATGCCCTCCGCGTAGAAGAGCCGGGTGGCCGTGTTGAGCAGCCGGGACCGCGCTTCGGACGGCCGGCCTTCGGATTGGCTGGGCATACCGGCATCCTAGCGGATAGAACGTTCGGTCTTGACAGCCTGCGCCGCACGTTGCCATGCTGAGCCGCGACAGAACGTTCGGTCTACCTCCGGGAGGTCCAGCAGCGGCTCGTCGTATTCACGTACGCCAGTGGCTGCCGCGACCAGGGACGTCACACAGCGCCATCCGCCGGCACGAGCGAGGCGGCGGCCTGGCAGACCATCCCGTCCTGGTAAGGACCAGGCCATCGCTGGTCGCCCACCTGATCGAAAAGGCCGACCACGGGCCGCGCTGAACCCCTCTCCACATCGCTCATCCACCGAAAGGATCATCATGAGCACTATTGGTGCTTCGCCCGGTATCTCCGCGACCGCGTCCGCGCTGCGGCGGCTGTACTTCGTCCGGTTCGCGTTCGCCATCGTCTGGGCCCTCGCGATGTTCACGACCGCCTCGACCCTGGGTCCGCTCGCGGTCACCCTGCTCGTGCTCTACCCGCTGTTCGACGTGGCCGCCGCCATCATCGACGCCCGCGCGTCGCGCACCACCGGATCACCTGCCCTGCTGTACGTCAACATCGCGGTCAGCCTGATCACCGCCATCGGCGTGGCCATCGCCTGCGCGTCCGGTATCCCGGCTGTGCTGCGCGTGTGGGGCGCCTGGGCGGTCGTGGCCGGGCTGGTCCAGCTGATCGTAGGCGTCACCCGCCGCAAGATGGGCGGCCAGTGGCCGATGATCATCAGCGGCGGCATCTCCGTACTCGCCGGTGCCTCCTTCATCGTCGGCGCCTCCGCGGCTGGCCCGACGCTGACCAACGCGGCCGGCTACGCCATCCCCGGCGGCATCTTCTTCCTCATCTCGGCCTTCCGTCTCGGCCGCGCCGCGAAGGGAAACTGACATGGGCAGCAACACTTACGACGTCGTCGTCATCGGGGCCGGCCCGGTCGGGGAGAACGTCGCCGACCGGGTGGTGCAGGGCAGGCTCAGCGCCGCCATCGTCGAGCGCGAACTCGTCGGTAAGGAATGCTCCTACTGGGCCTGCATGCCGACCAAGGCGTTGCGGGCGGCGCGCCAGGTACAGCGAGCGCGCGAGGCGGTGACCGGCGACGACGGCGTCCCGGTCACGTTGACGGCCCGGCATGCGTGGTCATCGCGACCGGAAGCGGCGCGCTGCTGAGGTTGTGCAGCGCCCGGGCGAGCCCGTCGAGATGCGCCTCGGTATGGGTGGCCGCCGGACGGGTGGAGAGTTCCACCGCGACGGGGAGCGCCTCGAGGAAGTCGCCCAGCTCCGCGTGGCGCGTGGTCAGGTTGTCGAGCGCCAGAGCCGGCCCGACAGTTTGGCCAGCCAGCTCTCGACGGCGGCCGCGATGACCAGGGGCTGGTCCTCCGGCGTGTGATGCCCGGCGACCTCCTCGTGCTCCACGATCTCCAGTGCGGCCACGTTCTTCGCGCACCAGGCGACGGTCTCCGCCGTCCACATCGTGCCGACGCCGGGACGGAAGCCGATCATCAGCTTCGGCACCTCGACACTGGTCGCCAGCCACCGGTCGAACGCCTCGATCCTGGCCACGACATCGGCCGGCTCCCCGCCCAGCGGCAACGAGCGCGCCCAGCGCAGCTGCGGCAGGCGGCTCTCCCTGGTCGGGTACGGCTGCGTGTACGCGGCCATGTCCTCCTCGGTGAGCGGGGTGGTGACAGTGGTGGGGAGGCCCTGCCTGAGGAAGGCGTCGTCGTCGAGGATCATGGACTCGCCCACGCCCTCGGTCTTGATCGCCCGGAACAGGTCGCGACCGTCCTCGGGGAGCTCGTCCCAGCTCATCGGTTTGACGATGGCCTCGGTGAAGGCGATTCCGCGGACCCGGTCCGGGTGGCGGGAGGCCCAGTCGAAGGCCAGCGCGCCGCCCCAGTCGTGGCCGACGAGCACCACGTCGTCGAGGTCGAGGGCGTCGAACCAGGCGTCCAGGTAGCGGGCGTGGTCGGCGAAGGTGTAGTCGATGGCGGGTTTGCCCGACTCGCCCATGCCGATCAGGTCGGGGGCCAGGAGACGGCCGTGCCCGAGGGCGGGCATGACGTTGCGCCACAGGTAGGAGGAGGTGGGGTTGCCGTGCAGGAAGACGATCGGCGCGCCGGCGCCGAGCTCCCGGTAGTGCATGGTGGAGTCGAGTACGTTCTGGAAGGGCATGTCGGATCCGTTCAGGTGTTGAGTGTCATGGTGCGGTCCACCGCGATCTCGATCACGACCCGGCCGGGCGGCGCGGGCGGCGGCGAACCGTAGCGTCGGAAGTAGCGGCGGGCAGCCTCGGCCACCCGGCGCGGATCGTCGGACACCGTTGCGGTGCCCTCGAGGGTGACCCAGCGGAACCCGTCGACCTGGCAGAGCGCGGCGCGGCCGCCCCGTACCAGGTTGCGGACCTTGCGCGAGGCGGCGACGGTGAGCACGCGGGCCGTTCCCGCGTCGCCGTCCCAGGTGAAGCGCACCGCCACCACGTGCGGGGAGCCGTCGGGCCGCAGAGTCGTCAGCGTGGCCACGCGGGGTTCGGCCAGGAAGGACTCAGCCGAGCCGGTCATGGCGTGCGCTCCGAGGCTCATGGTGGTGCGATCAGCGGAAGGCGGCGACATTGCGGGCGGCCCAGTCGGCGAAGGAACGCGGGGCCCGTCCCAGGACCCGCGTCACGTCCGGGCTGACCTGTTGCTCGGCAGGGGTCGGCGTGCCGAGGATGGCGAGGGTGCCCTCCACGATGGGTTCCGGCATGAACCGTGACATCTGTCCGCGTGCCTCCTCCCGGGTCTGCTCCGCGAACCGCACCTCCGCGCCCAGCGCCGCCCCGATCGCCGCGGCACGGTCGCGCGGGGTGAGCGCTCGCGGCCCGGTGATCGTGTACGTACGTCCCGCGTGCCCGCCTTCCCGCAGCGCCACGGCCGCGACCTCGGCGATGTCGGCCGGGTCGACGGTCGGCAGCGCGACGTCGCCGAACGGCGCGGCGGCCGTACGGTGTGCGCGGATCGGCTCGGCCCAGGCCAGGGCGTTGGAGTGGAAGCCGCCCGGCCGCAGGATCGTCCACTCCAACCCCGACCCGCGGACGGCCTCCTCGAAGGCCGCCGGGTGGCCGTACACCTCCGGCCGGGTCCCGGCGCCCTGAGAGGACAGCAGGACCACACGACCGATCCCGCCCGCCTCGGCGGCCTCCAGGATCGCCTGCGGTTCCTGCCCGGCGACGAGCAGGAACAACGCGTCGGCGCCGTCGAAGGCGGCTTTCAAACCGGCGGGCTCGCCCAGGTCGGCCGCATGGTGCCGGACGCCATCGGGAAGCGGCGCGGGTCGCCGGGAGACCGCGGTGACCTGCTCGCCCGCGGCGGCGAGCAACCGGACCAGCTCTCCACCCACCTTGCCCGTCGCACCTGTGACAACGATCATGGCTCTGTCTCGCTTCGTTAGTTAGTTGACTGACTCAGTTACGAGACCATAGCGGCCGACGAGGTGCTTGTCCATAGTTAGTTACGTGACTAACTCAGACCGGCCGCTCATAGACCGCGCGCCCGGTGGGCGAAGCGCGCTATGGTGCGGCGATGATCAAGGTTCGGGCATTACGTGTCGCGTTTGCGTTGGTGCTCGTCGGGGCCTGTGCCACGGGCGGCGGGGCCGTGCTCGCCGGCACCCGCGTCGTCACCTGCAGTTACATGTGGGGCGGCGGCATGTCGCTCGACTGCGGCGATCCCCAGGCGGAGGCCGCGATGCGTGCCCGGATGCTCACCGCCAAGCAGGCGCGCGAGGTGGGCTGCCCCGATCTGGTGGAGGCGGAGCCCGCGCCCTCGGGCGAACCCGGCCCCACGTACTTCGTGAACATGGACCCGCCGTCCGAACCCCCTGTTCCTGCGAGGGCCACCGACCCGGCCGTGACCGCGCGCGTGAACGCCGCCTGGGACACGATCGAGCGCTGGCTGGGCGCTCACGCCTCCGCGACGCTGCGCAAGCTCTCCTTTCCGGCCTCTCCGCGCGACGTCGACAGCTGGGAACGCTACTTCCGCATCAAAACCCCTGACGCGCTGTATGCGTCGCTGATGCGGCACGACGGCGCCGACGGCAACTTCGGCGCGGGTTTCCAGCTGCCCCTCGACATCGGCCTGGCCACATTGTCGAGCTACTCCAGCTTGCACAGCTACAACTGCATCGACCTGATCATGGCGGGGTCGCAGGAGGACGCCGACCCCGATGACGGGTTCTGGCACGGGAGCCTGCTGCCGTTCGCGTCCGCCGGCGGGGGCGAGGAATTGTTCATCGACCCGCGAACGGGCCGGGTGGGTCAGAAGAGCGGCGGCCGGCGCATCCGCTACGACGGCCCGATGAGCTGGCCGTCGTACCTGGACCTGCTGGAAGGCGTGGCGGCCGCACTGGCATCCGGCGGGCCACTGCGCGAGTGGTATCCCACGGTCACCGCGGGCTGCGAGCTGCGCTGGGCGGACAAGCCCGCCGCGTCGCTGCCACCGAACTGCGCGGGCGCCCCGCGCCCTTCGCCCACACCCACCCCGACACCCACCCCGACGCCGCCGAGCAAGGCCGAACTCGAGGCCACCGGCTGCATCCCGCCCAAGACGAGGCCGGTCGTCCGCCACCCCGGCCCTGCCGTGACCGCCCGGGTGAACGCCGTGTGGCGGCGCATCGAGCGGTGGCTGGCCAGGAAGGCCCCTGCCGAGTACAAGAAGCTGGGCGGGCCCGCCAAGCCCATCGAGATCGCCCGCGCCGAGGCGGCCATGGGCCTGCGATTCCCCGACGACCTGCGCGCTTCGCTGCTGCGGCACGACGGAGGTGAGTTCCAGGTCTCGCCGTTCTACCGGCTGACGCCCGCCCGACGCTTGCACGAGGAGTGGAAGGTCAACTGCGACGTCATGCTGCAGAGCGAGGACTTGTCCGGCTACTGGTGGCACGGCCACGTCATCCCGTTCGCAGCCAATTACAGCGGGGACAACCTGTTCATCGACACCCGAACCGGGCAGGTCGGCGAGTTCTTCCATGAGGAAGGACTGCGGACCGGCCAGTGGCCGTCGTACCTGACCCTGCTCCGGGCCACCGCGCGGGCGCTGGAGACCGGCAAGCCCATCAACGGTCAGCGGCCGGTCGTCACCGACGGCCGCCTTGACTGGGAATGAACGCGATGATCGCGATGGTGCCGTCGCAGGCCGACATCGACCGGCTCGCCGTCGACGGCGAGCCGGCCCGACGACCTGCACACGACGGGCCCGCGGCCCAGGGGGATCAGCAGGGGGTCTCGTAGAACTCCGGATACGACCCGCGCGTGCCCACCCACGTCACATCCCCGACGCAGTTCTCGTACTTGATCCCCACCAGTGTGGTGCGGTCGGAGTCGCTGTAGTAGTACGTTTCGCAGTGGTAGTCGATCCGGCAGGCGCGGGCGTGTGCGGGCGAGCCCATGACGGTGAGGGTGCCGACGGCGAGCAGGATGGCTAACGATGCGCGGCGAATCATGAAGATCCTTCCTGAGGCGAGGAAGCGCTACTGCTCTCGATGATCGATCGCCGAAGCGAATTGATCAAGAAGGTCAACGCCAGTACTCAAAGGGTCAAAACCGCTGTCAGAGGCGCGGCCTGTCCCATGGAGATCGCCCGCGCCGAGGCGGCCTTGGGGCTCAGTGGTACGGCGTTTGGACTCTCCCACCGTGGGAGGGTCCACCATGGTGGCGTGCAAGGCGAACTTCTCACCATCGGGCGCTTCGCCCGCCTCTGCCGGCTCAGCGTCAAACAGCTACGGCACTACGACGAGATGGGGCTGTTGGCTCCGGTCCACGTGGACGCCAGTTCCGGCTACCGCTATTACGCACCCGAACAGGCACGCGATGCCCTGACCATCGCCCTGCTGCGCGAGATGGATCTTCCGCTGGCCGTGATCGCCCAGGCCCTGGCTGCCGAGCCCGAGCCCAGAGCACAGATCCTGCGCGCTGAGCGGGACCGGCTGGCCGAACGGATCAGCAGGGACCAGGCGCGGCTGGAGATGCTGGAGCGGCTGGCGGAGGGCGGCCTGCCCGGCTATGAGGTGACGATGGGCAGAGAGCCGGAGCGACGGCTGGCAGTGGCACGAGCGGTCTGCACCCCTGCGGAGATCGGGGAGAAGGTCGGGGAGTGCGTAGGCCGGCTGCTGCCCGTGCTCGGCAAGGCGGGGATCGCGTGGGAGCCGCCGCTGTGGGCGCTGTACCCGCTGGATCTGGAAGAGCGGATGGAGATCGCCGTCGGAGCGCAGACGCCGCAGGGGGAGGGGCCGCCCGGCCTGGAGTTCGAGGTGCTGCCTGCCGGACCCGTGGCCGAGACCGTGCACATCGGGCCGTACGCCCAGCTGCCCTTGGCCTACAACGCGCTCTTCGCCGCCATCCACGAGCGCGGGCTGCGCCCGCAGGCGCCCGTACGTGAGGCCTATCTCGTCGGACCGGCAGAGGCGCCGCAGGAAGAACTGATGACCCGGCTGATCATCCCCATCCAGGAGAGCATGGCATGACGAAGGTGAGAGACGTCGACACCCGCGGTGCACAGCACTGCGAGACGACAGCTCTGGGGGTGTTGCTGCGGCACCAAGGACTCGATCTGTCCGAGCCCATGCTCTTCGGCCTCGGCTCCGGTCTGTCGTTCATCTACTGGGACAGCAAGAACATGGGCTTCCCCTTCCTCGGGGGACGGGTCAAACCGTTCGAGCTCACCAGAAACCTGGCCACCAGGCTCGGGCTTGAGCTCCTGGTCCAGGAGACCACCTCCCCCCGCAGGGCCTGGGAGAACGTGGCCACACCCATCGACGCCGGCCACCCCGTCGGACTGCAGCTCGACAGCTACTACCTGGACTACTTCGGGTCGAAGGTGCACTTCGGCGGTCATATGGTCGCCATGTACGGCTACGACGACCATGACGCCTACCTGGTGGACACCGACCAGCAAGGCGGAGCGGTGTCCACCAGCCTGGCCGGGCTCGCCCAGGCCAGGGCCGCGCGCGGCCCGATGACCGCCAAGCACCGGTCCTTCACCCTCACCGCTCCGAGGAACGTGCCTTCCCCGCGGAGCCAGATCATTCCTGCCATCACCGCCTGCGCTGACGCCTTCCTCAACCCGCCCATCGCCAACGTGGGGCACCGTGGAATCGACAAGGCCGGCAAGCTGGTACGCACCTGGCTCCAGCGCACCGACAACCCGCAGCGGGACCTACCCCAGGCCGCCCTCTTGATGGAGAAAGCCGGCACCGGCGGCGCCCTGTTCCGTAACCTCTACCGCGACTTCCTCGCCGAATGCATCCACCTGCTCGACAGCAGCCACCTGCGCACCGGCCACGCGCTGTACGCCGAGGCAGCCACCCTGTGGACGGAAGCCGCGGCACTGATCACAAAGGCCGGCGAATCAAACGACGCGCAGCATCTCGTACAGGCAGGCACCGTACTGTGCGATCTTTCACGCATAGAGCGCGAGGCCATGCAGGCCCTGAGCCGCCTGGGGAGTGAGACCCCAAGCGGAGCTACGTCAGGAGGGACCAGCACGGATTGCTCATGAGGGCCTCCAGGTCGGGATCCGTGTCCGCGGCCCAGGCCGCGTAGCCGTCGGGTCGGATCAGGATCGCGTGGGGCAGGCCGTCCACCGGCTGGGCGCGGGTGGCGCCGAGGTCGGGCGGGAGGATCCCGGCCAGGTCGAGCAGGACGGGCTTGCCGGCCAGGAACAGTGACGGATCGAGGCCGGAGACCCGGTGGCCGACCAGCGGGTGGTCGCCGGGCAGGTCGTAGGAGTGCGACAACCCCGACATCAGGCCCGCCAGGTGTCTGTTGGCCTCGGGCAGGCGCATCAGGTCGGTGAAGACCTTGCGCAGTTCGATGACGTCCGCGCTGGGCCGGGGGGTGGCGAAGACCCGCTGTGCCTGGGTGATGTGCAGGACCCAGGCCCCGGCCGGGTGCCGCTCGGCGTGGTAGGTGTCCATGAGGTCCGCCGAGGCCCGGCCCCTCAGCACGGCGGCCATCTTCCAGCCCAGGTTGAAGGCGTCCTGCACGCCCAGGTTGAGGCCTTGCCCGCCGAAGGGCGGGTGGATGTGCGCGGCGTCGCCGGCGAAGAACACGTTGCCCACCCGGTAGCTGTCGATCTGCCGGGTGGCGTCGCTGAACCGTGATGCGTTGTCCACGGCGGCCAGCACGGTCTGCTCGCCGTACACGACGCGCAGCAGTTCGGCGATCTCCTCGAACGTGACCGGCCTGTCCTTGGTCGGCTCCTCCTCGCCCGCCGCCCCGCCGGTGAACCGGTAGCGGCCGCCGCCCAGCGGCACCAGCATCACCCAGCGGTCGTCGACCTCGCGCGTGAGCGTGCTGATGTGCCCGAGGGTCTTCGGCACGAGGTCGGACACCGACGACAGCCGCACGTCGGCCAGCACCGCCGTGTACGTCCCCGGCCTGCCGGGGAACGGCACGCCGAGCAGCTTCCTGACCGTACTGTGCGCGCCGTCGCAGGCCACCAGATATCGGGCCTCGATCCGCCGGTCGCCGGCCGTCACGACCACGCCGTCGTCCGACTGCTCCACCGCCGTCACCGCGCTCTCGCGCAGTACCTTGACCCCCAGCGCCGTGGCACGCTCCTCCAGCACCTCCTCGATCTCCCCCTGCGGGATCGAGAGCGGGTACGGGTGCGCGGTGTCCCACCCCGTGCAGTCGAGCGGCACGGGCAGCATCGCGAAGTGCCCGCCCGTCGGCTCGCGGGAAAGCGACCTGGCCTGCATCGGCTCCAGCAGGCCGCGCAGTTCGAGCAGTTCCTGTGTGCGCGGCTGGATCGCGCCGCCCTTGGTCTGGTTGATCCGGTACGGCAGACGCTCCACCACCAGGACGTCCACGCCGGCCAGAGCCAGCTCGCAGGCCAGCGTCAGCCCGGTGGGTCCGGCGCCCGCCACGATCACTTCGGCCATCGTTCCTCCCCAATACTCGACCGGGTGCAAATATATACCTAGCGCAATAAACGCACGAGTGCGGGTTTTGATACCGTGGAGGCATGACAGGGCTGCGTGAACGCAAACGGGCGCGGACCCATGCCGCCATCTCCGAAGCCGCCATCGCGCTCTTCCTCGAGCGCGGCTTCGACCAGGTGTCAGTGGCGGAGGTGGCCGAGGCCGCCGAAGTGTCGAAGCGGACCCTGTTCGCCTACTTCGCCGCCAAGGAGGACCTCGTCGTCCACCGCTTCGCCGACCACGAGACCGAGGCGGCCCGCGTGGTGCGCGCCCGCCCGCCGGGCGTCGGGCCGCTGGCCGCCCTCCGCGACCACTTCCTGTACGGCCTGCGCGACCGCGACCCGATCACCGGCCTCAACGACGTTCCGGCGATCCTCGCGCTCACCCGCATGGTCCGGGAGACGCCGGCGCTACGGGCGAGGGCGGTCCGCTTTCAGGAGGGTTCGGAACGGGCGCTCGCGGAGGCGCTCCAGGACAGCGCCGGCGTTCCCGCCCTGACCGCGCGGCTGGTGGCCACCCAGGTGGTGGGGGTGCACTGGCTGTTGTCGATGGACAACTCCCAGGCGCTGGACGGCGGCCAGTCCGCCGACGAGCGCTATCCGCAGGCGGTCGCCGACGCCGAACACGCCTTCACGCTGCTGTCCGAGGGCCTGGCCGGGCACGTGTAGCGGAGGCGGCCGAGGTTGCGCATTCAGGGTGGTCCCAGCACGTCCGGCGTGACCAGGGCGTGAGCGGCGGCGGCGAAGTACGGCTCGGGTGCCGCGTGAGTCAGCCCCAGGATGACCCCCTGGCTGAGGCCGACCATGAGCGCGCGCAGGGCCGTGGCCAGGCGTTGCGCCTGCCGCGGCGTGAGCGCGTCCCCGTCGTGGACCCTTCCGGACAGCAGCGCGGTCAGCCGCTCCTCGTGCGCCCGTACGGACGCGGCGAGCCTGGGCCGTAGCTCAGGATCGCGCAGGGCAAGGTCCTGGAGGCTGATCTCGAACGACAGCTGGCGCAGCGCGTCGGGGTCGTCGCACAGACGCCGGTAGTGGCGGGCGAAGACCTCCACCGCCTCGACGAGGTCCATGTCGGCGGGGACGGCTTGCTCGATGCCGTCGTAGTGCGGCGTGAGGCAGTCGGCGACCAGGGCGACGAGCAGCCCGTTCTTGTTGCCGAACAACGAGTAGACGGCCCCGGTGGTCAGCCCGGCCTGCTCGGCGATCTCCTCCAGCCTGGCCCGGTGGCCGTCGCGGGCGACGACCAGGCGCGCGGCCTCCAGCAGGGCCCGCCGGTTGTGCTCCTTGGCCTCGGCCCTTGTCATTCGCATAATCCTATTATTACCGTAATCTCGTTATGAATATTGCCGAGTACATGAGACAGGTCCCCGGCTGGGCCGCGTTCCCGACCGTCGACGCGCTCCAGGCCGAGCTGGCCAAGCTGACCGCCGCCCATCCCGACCTGGTACGGTCGCGCCGCATCGGCACCTCGCGGCTGGGCGACCCGCTGTACGCCGTGACGGTCGGCGACGGCCCGGCGGACGCGGTGGTCATCGCCGGACCGCATCCCAACGAGCCGGTCGGGGCCTTGACCGCCCTCACCCTGGTGAAGCTGCTCTGCCAAGATCCACAGGAGTCGGGCTTTCGCTGGCACATCGTGGCGTGCGCGGATCCGGACGGAGCAAGGCTGAACGAGGGCTGGTACGGCAGGCCCGGCGACCGCCGCGCCTACGCCGAACACTTCTATCGCCCCGACCTGGCCGACCAGGTCGAGTGGACTTTTCCGCTCGCCGGTGCGGACTACTCCTTCGACCGTCCGCTGCCGGAGACGACCGCGCTGATGCGCCTCATGGACGAGGTACGCCCGTCGTTGGTCTGCTCACTGCACAACGGCGAGTACCAGGGCGCGTTCTTCTACCTCAACCGCCATGACGCGACGCTGGCCGAACGGCTGGCCGCCCTGCCCGGTCTGGAAGGCCTCCACCTGCACCACGGTGAGCCGGAGCTGCCCGGCGCCGAACCGATCGTTCCCGCCGTCTATCTGACCCCGCCCGGCTCGCAGGTGGGCAGGGCTTTCGGGGCGGGCGGCAGCAGCGCCGACTACGCGGCCGCCTTCGGCGCGCTCCACCTGGTCACCGAGGTGCCGACCTGGGCCGACGAACGCGTGGCCGACCAGAGCCCCAGCGGCCGCCCGTACCGGGAGATTCTGGCCGGGGGAGCGGCGGCCCGGCGCGAGGTGATCGACACGCTGGGGGCGGGCATGCGGGCCGTCGCCGGCGACCTGAGCATGCGCTCGCCGTTCCGCCGCTCGACCGAGAGCACGCTGGAGACCTTCCGCAGACTCGGCGAACTCGAAGAGACCGTACCCGATCCGGACCGTACGGCCACGGTCGCCGAGGAGTTCGGCAACCGCCAGATGCTGCACCTGATGCGGCTGCGCCTGCTCGGCACATTCCTGCGCGCGCTCGACGCGGAGATCGCCGCGGGCAACCTGACACCGGCCATCCGCGAGCAGCGCCGCCTGCTCGCCGAGCGCTTCGAGACGTGGTACGGCGAGGCCGAGGCCGACCCTCCCGGCCCGCCGATCGAGCTGCGCAAGCTGGCCGCCGTCCAGCTGGGCGCCGTCCTGACCGCCGCCGCGCACACGGCGCCGAACCACTAGAGGAAGAGCACCTCCATGGATATCAAGACCGCGATCGCCGCCGAACGCCGGGAGCTGGCGCAGCTGCTCCAGGACCTGCCGCCCGCCAGGTGGAACGAGCCGACCCTGTGCGCCGGATGGCGCGTGCGCGAGGTGGCGGCGCACATGTCGTTGGGATTCCGCTACCCGCTGCCCAGGATGGTGCTGGAGCTGGTCAAGGCATACGGCGACGTGAACCGGATGGCCGACCGGCGGGCCCGTCAGGACGCGGCCCGCCTGTCCACGGCCGAACTGGTCGGCGCCATCCGGGACAACGCCCACCACCCCTGGAAGCCACCGGTCGGTGGTATCACGGCGGCTCTGGGCCACGACGTCATCCACGGCCTGGACATCACCGTCGCCCTCGGCATCGACCGCCGCGTCCAACCAGACCGCCTTCGCCTTCTCCTCGATGCCGTCACCCCTCGAACAGCGAGGTTCTTCGGCGCCGACCTCGACGGCGTCGAGCTGCGCGCCGACGACCTTGAGTGGTCCTTCGGCACCGGCGCTCCGCTGATGGGCGCCGCGCAGGACCTCCTCCTGGTCGCCTACGGCCGCAAGCTGCCACCCGGGCGTCTCCATGGGCAGGCGAGCGACCGGTACGTCGCCGCCTGAGCCACGAACCCCGCCTCACCTTGAAGGGGTCGAGGTTCTCGACCGCCCAGTCGCGGAAGATGCGCGGGGGCAGGCCGGTCAGGGGATCGTACATTGGGGTGATCTTGAGTGGACCCCGTGCTGGGAGGAGTCGGCCTAGGGTCTCGATGTGGTGAAGGTACGGCGGGCGGCTGGTGCGGACGCATGGCGCGTGGTGATGGTGGCGGTAGGGACGGCCGGGGCGAGCCCGAGTGGCGGCCGGTGAGCAGCGTGGACATGATGACCGCGATCGTGCTGGAGCAGCTGGGCACCAACCGCGAGCAGTTGCGGACCCTGGAACCGGCGCAGCGCTCTCCGCATCTGCTGGACGACCACACGGTCGAGCGGATCAGTCAGGTGTTCGGGGTGCGGCGCGATGACATGTGGCTGTGGGCCGAGACCGGCCAGCGCCGGCAGGCCCAGGAACTGGACGGGGCCGAGGCCGTGAAGGTCGACCAGTACGTGGCGGCGGTGGAGACGTTCGCGGCGAGCAACGCGGTCATCCTGGCGCCGGCCGATGAGCCGGCCGCGGGCACGATCGAGAAGACGCTGGCCAGGTCGGATCTGGAGCTGGGCGTGGAGAGCCTGGTGGGCGCGGTGTCCCGGCCGGCGAACCCGTTCCCCGACGGGACGCTGGCGCAGGTCCGTCACCCGCTCACGGAGGATGACAAGGATGAGGCGTCGTGGCCGTGGCTGGACCCTTCAGTTCGCGCGAACCCTGGGAGGGTCGCCGGGTGCAGCCAGGGTAAGCCCCAAACCCACAATCGCGATCTTGGTTGAGTGAGCCGAGGCAGGTCAGCCGCTGGTCCTGGGGGCGAGCAGGCTGGTGATCTCGGCGATGGCCCGCGGTGAGGGCTTGTGCCGGGATTTGGCCATCAGCATCAGCAGGCTCGCGCCCGCCTCGCCCAGATGGGTCAGCGCCGAGTGGCGGAATTCCTGCAGATCCCAGCCCCGTCCAGGTCCTCACGGCCCACGACCTTGGGCAGCGCGTCTGAGCTGCGCCAGGCATTGGTCCATGTCCCGGGTGGCGGACTGGACGAGCCCGTCGGTGAAGAACACGAGAAGGCTCTCGCCGGGCAGGTTCAGTTCATGCGTCTCGAAGGGGGCGGATCGCGGACGAGCCGCAGGCCGTGGACCGTGCCGTCGCGGTGGACCACCACGGGCGGGAGGTGACCGGCCGAGCAGATCGAATACCTAAGGGTGACGGGCGCGAGTACGGCGTACTTCGTCGTTGATGGTCTGCGGCTGCTTCTGCGTATCGGCCCAGGTCGCCAGCAGGGTGAGACCGTCAGCGCTGGGCGTACCGGGATCTGCGGTGTAGGTGGTGATGGAGACGTGCGGGTCGCCTGGCAGCGCGAAATCGTCGTACGCGAGGTCCATCCTGCCGACGGCCGGGTGGTTGACGATCTTACGTCCGCGCGAGTGGCGGCGCACGTTGTGCTTGGCCCAGCGGGTGCTGAAATCGGTGCTGCGGGTGGAGAGCTCGCCGATGAGTTCGGTCACCTTCTGGTCCAGTGGATCACGCCCGGCGGTCGCGCGGAGTACCGCGACCAGCAGGTTCTTCGCCTGGTCGAGGTCGGCGTAGAAATCTTCGGCACGCGGGTCGAGGAACACGTACCTGGCGAAGTTCGGTGGCTGCCGGGCCATGTCGAAGAGGTCGGCGTACAGAGCGCGGCCCAGGTCGTTGGCCGCGAGGAGATCGAGGCGGCCGTTCTGCACTACGGCGGGAACGCTCATGGAGTCGAGGACCTGCTGCACCGACGCGGTGATGGGTGAGGTGCGCTTGGGGCGCTTGCGGGGTGAGCCGGGCGCGACGCTGCGTGCCAGGTCGTACAGGTGGGCACGCTCGTCGTCGTCGAGTTGCAGCGCACGGGCGACTGCGTCGAGGACGCTCTCGGACGCGCCGCCGAGTTGGCCGCGCTCCATGCGGGTGTAGTACTCGACGCTGAGGCCGGCGAGCATCGCGACTTCCTCTCGCCGCAGTCCTTCGACGCGGCGGTTGCCTCCGACGTAGGGCAGGCCGGCCTGCTCGGGTGTGATCCCAGACCTGCGGCTCATGAGGAAGCCCCGGATCTCCTGCTGAAACTCCATGCCTTCAAGGCTAGGACGCCTGTTCCTGATGTGGGGGTCCCTGAGAGGGCCTGGCAGGCATCCGCGAGGCGCGGGACGGTGGTTAGGCACCCCAGAAAGTCTGTGTGAAAAGGAATGCTGTAAGTGCGTGGAGCTGTCATTCATGCCCCGGGCGATGTCCGGGTGGAAGAGCGCGAGAACCCCACGATTGTCGCGCCGACGGATGCGATCATCCGCGTGTCGGCCACCTGCGTCTACGGTTCGGACCTGGGGGACTACCGCGGCGTCAACGAAGTGACACAACCGACCCCGATGGGGCACGAGTACGTCGGCGTGGTCACCGAGATCGGTGACTCCGTCGTCGGTTCGTTCTTCGCCTCGGACAACACCTGCGAGATCTGCGAGGCCGGCTACCAGTCACGGTGCGCGCACGCCGAGGACGTGGGCGCCCACGGGGCACAGTCAGAGTACCTGCGGGTGCCGCTGGCCGACGGTACCCTCGTCGCCACCCCCGGAATGCCGGACGACGACCTGGTCCCCTCGCTCCTGGCCGCCTCCGATGTGCTCGGAACGGGCTGGTTCGGCGCCGTGGCCGCCGAGGCCGGGCCGGGTAAGACCGTGGCCGTGGTCGGTGACGGTGCCGTGGGTCTGCTCGCTGTTCTGGCCGCGAAGCAGCTGGGCGCAGAGCGGATCATCGCGATGTCGCGGCAGAAGCTCGCCCGCGAGTTCGGCGCGACCGACATCATCGCCGAGCGCGGCGACGAGGGCGTAGCCGGGATCAAGGAGCTCACCGGCGGATACGGTGCCCACAGCCTGATCGAGGTCGTCGGCACCCAGAAATCGATGATGCAGGCTATCCGCTCCACCCGCGCCGGCGGGCACGTGGGGTTCGTGGGTGTGGCGCACGGGGTGGAGCTTCCGGGCAAGGCGATGGACGAGAGCCGCGCCATCAAAACCCTGCTAAAGCCCTGACCCTCACTCACCGATTCCAGCCGCCCTCGCGTGGGACCTCGAAAATCCTGGGCAGGTTGCGGGACCTTATTTGTACGACGGGAGAACACCATGAACCCCACCTACGACTTCTCCGGGCAGGTGGCCCTGGTCACCGGCGCCGCCTCCGGCATGGGCCTGGCCGCCGCCCGCGCCTTCGCCGACTCCGGCGCCGCCGTGGTTCTGGCCGACCTCGACCATGATGCCGTCCACTACGCAGCCGAGGAGATCACCGGCCGCGGGCGGCGGGCGATCGGTGTCGTCTGCGACGTCACCGACGAACAGCAAGTGGAAGCGGCGATGCGGCGCGCGGTGACGGAGTACGGCCGCCTGGACATGGCGTTCAACAACGCCGGCATCCAGGTGCCGCCGACCGACGCCGCCGACGAGACGGCCGACTCCTTCGACCGGGTCAACGCCGTCAACCTGCGCGGCGTGTGGGCGGCGATGAAGCACGAACTGCGACAGATGCGAGAGCAGGGCAGCGGCGCCATCGTCAACTGCTCATCCCTGGGCGGGCTCGTCGGGTTGCCCGAGCGTGCGGCCTACCACGCCTCCAAGCACGGCGTCATCGGCCTGACCCGCAGCGCCGCAGTCGAGTACGCGCCCCGGGGCATCCGCATCAACGCCGTGTGCCCCGGCGTCATCGACACCCCGATGGTCGCCGACATGGTCGAGAACCAGGCCGAGGCCATGGCCGGGATCCTCAAGGAACAGCCCGTCGACGGTGGCTTCACCGCCCACTGATGTGAGTCTCCCCTCATGGCGCAGAGACCTGGCTGCACGGGAAGTTGGGGCTCATGTCGAAGCAGAGGCAGCAGTACGACCCGGATGTGAGTGAGGGGCTGTACCGCGTCGGACAGGCACTTCCCCGTCGTCGACGGCGGATACACCGTGAGGTGACCCCTCTGGGTTGCGATCGCCTTCCCGAGCGCGTCCGGGCCCTCTCGCGGGGCGCGGGCGCTCGGACAAGCTCCGTGGCAGTTCGCGGGCGGCACAGGTCCGCATCAGTCGAGCACCCGCCACGCGCCTCGTTCATCCGGAGATCGGTGATGAGGCCGGCGAAGTCCTTCATCGTGTCTCCGTGTTCGATCGGGCGGCGGCGTCCGCCAGAGTGCGGCGGCGGGGCAATGTGCGCCTCAGATCGAGGCGCTTGTTCATGTCGAGGCGGAAGGTGCCGTACGGGTTGACGTTGGACCAGAACAGTGCGGTTCGGCCGCGCCGGTCCTCGTCCGCGAGCTTCTTCGCCCAAGCCGGTTCGGCCAGAACCTGCTGCACCAACAGGGTGTTGACGGGTAAATGTCCTGATGCTTCAAGACGTTCTCGCCGACCCGGAGTGGTCCGCCCTGCTCACCCCGGTCGACCGGCGCGGACTGACCCCGCTGTTCTGGCTCCATGTCCGCCCCTACGGCGAGGTGCGTCTCGATCTGAGCGCCCGGTTGAGCATCGGTACTCTCGGCTCTCTCGGCGGCGCATGACGGGCAACTTGTAGATCATGTCGAGAATCGTTTGATTTTCCGACATCTCCTCACTCCAGATCGTCCCTGATGGCCGCGCGGTCGGCCAACGCCGCCGCCTACTCGGGTGTGACTTGGATTGCTCGATGGCGTGATTCTGGGATCGCTATGTGGCGTACTTTTCGATCGTCGAGACAGGCTCGACCGGACAGAACGTGCCGCGGCAGCGTCCCGGCCTGATCTGACGTGCGAGTTCCCCGCCGGAATGCCAGACGCAATTCCCGCTTCGATGTCAGTGCGGGGCGTCCACCGATCAGCCGAATCATGCTGCCCGCTGATCGTTCCATGATCGAATACTGATGCTCGACATGGGGTGCGCGGGCACGGCATCGGGTGGCGGCGGATCGTCGTCCAGCGAGCATGTCCAGCTCTACGACAAGAAGGTGGGTCCGCTCGATGAGGGCGGTTGCAGTTCTCCGCGGCGACAGCAACGTGCGGGGGGAGTCACATTCACACAAGAAGGCGAAGGCTCTCCGACCACGATCGACTACGAGACAGAGGACAACGACCCGAACGCCCAACGTGGGCTCGTCATCAGACACCACGATGGACCTGGTCAAGCCACACGGCCAGTCGTTCTCCGCATATACACGCGCACCTCCACAATCGGGGCTGATCATCTCCAACACAGACAAGACCGGCGTGAACCCCCCATGAACACTCGCCGGTGGTCCTGACGACCTGAAGCGGCCCCACCTGGGCAGCTTGGGCACTAAAGGCGATCGCAACACCTGATCCGGAGGGCCGTTGCCATGAACGAGGCGCGTCAGACAGGTTAGAAGCTCCGGTCGCGGACCGACGTGATCAATACCTTCGGCTCATGGCGCAGGGGAATGAGCACGCCGCGATGACCGGAAGGCCGGAGCGTCCACCCCGCGCTCCAGCCCGCCACGGCCGACTTCACTCCGGCGACCAGTTCCTCCACCGTGCCGCCGTGTTCGGCGGCGGCCTGCTGCAGCGCCGCCAGCAACGGCTCGCCGACCAGTTGCGGCAGCGGGCTGGTCGCCTTCTTCGGCTCCACCAGCTGCTTGCCGGTGTCCGGGCGGGATCCGTCCATCAACCGGCTGCGCTGTCGGCCAGCCGGTAGGTCACCTGGTCGCAGCCGGCGCCTTTGCGCAGCCGGTAGTCGAGCTGTGCAGGGTCGGGACCGAGCACCGTGACCCACGCCAACTCCATCACACCCGGTCCACATCGCCGCCGGGGGCGTGGGCGCTGTTCCCGTCGTATGGCGGAGCCATACGTGGGTTCTTCTGATCTTGAAGCTTGGTGACATGTCTGAGTCATGAGTGGCAATGAGCATTGTAAGGCTCGATGGTGACTATTGGCGTCACTGAGAGTGTTGGTGGGCTCGTGATGGTGAGGGCTGGTGGCTGTGTGGGCCTCGTTGCGGTGGCCGCGGCCGCCGTTGTCGGTTGCAGTTAAAGCTGTCGGTGTTCAGGTTGAGTTGTCTGATTCCCCCTTTGGTGTCAGTCCCGGGCGGTAGCGTGCGCACCGCATATGCCACCCACTCGATTACGGAGCTGATATGACCGACGCCTACTCGCCCATTCCCGAACTGAACTTGCTCAAGGACTTCTCCGACGGTCCTGGAGAGGACGCCTTCTCGGAGGGGTTCGAGTTCTACGGGTACGACCGACCCGACGCCGGCTTGGTGGAGTGGCTGTGCCTTGAGGGGCGGGAAGAGGAGGTACGAGGCCACCTCGACCGGCTCACACCCTTCGCTCAGGCCACCGGCTCGGGTTCGTTCTACGCCCTGTGGCATTGCGACAACCGCACCGACTTCGCCACACTTCCTGTCATCCGCTTCGGCGACGAAGGTGATCTCGACATCATCGAAGGCCTGCGCAACCTGTTCCGGCTGCTCGCGATCGACGACGAATGGTTCACCGCTTGGGACGAGGAGCGCGAGGCGGACCCCGACGAGGAGCACTCCACTGGGCACGAGGCGTACGTGGCTTGGCTGCAGGAGACGTTCGGCCTGACCCCGCCCACCGAACCGGAAGCGGACGAGATCCTCGAGTCGGGAGGCAAGAGGTACGGCGTCCGGTTCGTGGACTGGCTGGAGGAGTTCGGGTCCCAGGAGATCGACTTCGACTCGTGGCGCAAGGAGTTCCACGGCTCCTGAGTAAGTCTGCGACCCGTTCGTGATGACCACGCCACACGTGCTTATGCCGATCGACTACCCGGGACGTTTGAGACCTCTCGCCGAAAGAAAGACCTCAGAACCCATCCCGGCCGCCAACCTCATCCGGAAGGGACAGCCGCAACGCAAAGAGCCCCTTGGCTTCCTCCTCCGTGGAGGGAGCCAAGGGGCTCAGCGGACTGGGGCGGGGGTTACAGCCTCAGCTTGATCGCCATTGGTGCTTGCGGGAGTTGCACGTCCGGGGGAGAGCCACGGCTGGACGCCGGCTACCGCCTCACCCGCGGGCGGGGTAGTTCAGTGATGCCGCGTGCGGGCGGGCTGGAGGAGTTCGATCTCGACGGCCCCGAGCGCTTCCCGCTCGGGGCCGTAGATGCGGCGGATGTTGGCCGGTTGCTGCTCGCGGGGGTTGTC
>NZ_JBITHZ010000070.1:0-30932 GCF_044458585.1 Nonomuraea sp. NPDC050451 | reverse complement strand
CCTGCTTCACCCCACCGCTACGACGGCCGGGCGACGGTGGTCTTACACCTCCGTTCGGACAAACAGCGCTTTCCATGGCGCACTGACACGTTTCTCACCGGCACCCCCTATTGGGTCACCATCCGCACGGCCGACGGCTCGCATCCAACCGTCCCCGAGGCGACCGACAGATCAACAGCAAGGACACCCGAAGGGTCAGTCGTAACACGAGTCAAGCCGCCCCGGTGACGGTGATCCCATTCTCACAGTCGTAGCAGACGCCGGTGCGGCCGACCGAGCGGCGGATGCCCAGGCCGGTCAGGAAGCGGCCGAACTCGTCGCTGGTGTAGTTCGAGCCGCGGTCGGTGTGGAACAGGGCGCCGGGCTGGAGCAGGCCGGTGCCGGCGGCCATCCGGATCGCGTCCTTGACCAGGTCGGTGCGGTAGTGGTCGGCCATCGCCCAGCCCAGCACTGCCTTGCTGTGACAGTCGATCACGGTGGCCAGGTAGAGGAAGCCCTCCCAGGTGCGGACGTAGGTGATGTCGCCGACCAGCTTGGTGCCCGGACGGGCGGCGGTGAAGTCACGGCTGACCAGGTCGGGGATGCCGCGGAAGTTGTGAGTTCCGGCGGTATGTGGCCGAGAACTTCCGGCGCTCTCTGGCCGCTGACCGGACAGAACAACCGTTCTGCGCGGCGTCCCGAACAGACCTGCCGCAGGTCAGCGCCATGATCCCGATCGGGATGGCGATCCGGTCCTCGAAACGTACCGGTCAGATAGCGCCGAAACTCCCGGCCATGTACCGGCGAACCTCACAGACTGGGCCAAGCTGATCAAGAGCTGGTTCCCGGAGATGGCCGACTCGACGCTGCGGCAAATCACCTGGCCGGAGATCGACAGGCACCGCGACTACATCAAAGCTCTGCTGGGGACGGTCACCGTCACCACCATTCACCAGCGGTTACGCGACGAGCATGGGCTGAAGGTGTCCATTTCAGCGTTCCGCCGGTGGGTGCACGCCACGCTGCCGGAGGAGATGAGCCGCTCCCGGGTCACGGTGCTGCGCAGGGAGTTCGAGCCTGCTGCCGAAGCCCAGATCGACTACGGCTTCCTCGGCCAGTGGAGCGACCCGCGCACCGGCAAGCGGCATCGGATCTGGGCGTTCGTGATGGTGCTGCCGTGCTCACGGCACATGTTCGTCCGGCCGGTGGTGCACCTGGACCAGCACGCCTGGACCGAAGCGCACGTGGAGGCCTTCCGATTCTTCGGCGGCGCGCCGCACCGGCTGGTGCCGGACAACCTGCGCACCGGGGTGGACAAGCCGGATCTCTACGACCCGAAGATCAACAAAGCCTACGCCGAGCTGGCCGCCCACTACGGCACCCTGGTCGACCCGGCTCGGGCCGGCTCGTACGGCGGCTGGTGAGGACATGACCATCGGCCAGTACGACACCGAGACCCGGCTGTGCCCGACTTGCCGGGCCACCGCCCCGGGGACCGGCGACATGGTGACCGTGGTGTGGGCCGAAGACGGCGTCGCGGTCACTCAGGTCCACGCCGCTGACTGCGCCGACTTCCTCGCCCAGGAAAGGCGGATCAGGGAGGGCGCCGAGCTGACGCGCCAGGAGGAGGAGCGGGCCCAGCAGCTGTTCCCGGACGCCCACGCCCGTTTCCAGGCCGCCCTGCAGGCGCTGCCCGCCGAACAGGCCGCCAGCCCGTTCGCCGCGGCGCTCGCCGAGCTGGTCGCCATCCAGGCTGACCTGTTCCATGACGGCGGCGGTTTCGTCGTCCTGCCGCACTGGGCCGACATCCTGGACCGGCACTTCCCGGCCGCCGACGATTAGCTCAGGCCTAGAGCGGCAGCGGATGGTCGCAGTGGTAGCAGTACATCATCGCGCTGTCGGCCAGGTCGTAGAAGAAGCGGGGGTTGGCTCGGCGCATCGCGGCGTCGGTCGACTCGCATTCGCCCAGGCATCGTCCGTCCGGACCCAGCGGCTGCTGGGGTGGCGAGACGGTGCACTTGGTGAACCGGTGGCCAGGGTCATGGTCGGCCGGATCGGTGCAGCCGCGGGGGCATGGCCAGTTGCGCGCCGCTGCCGGCGACGGCCCCCGGCTTTAGGGCTTGTGGTTCAGGAGGTTCCGGCACGCGTGCTGGCGAATATCGCCCGGAGTGGGAAGAGGCGGCACCACTGGTTGACCGCCGAGCTTGCGAAATGCTACCGGCCGGTCACGAGGACTGGCCGGGTGGTGATGTCGAGAGAGTCGCCCGAGGCGACGGGCGTGGAGGTTCCGTCCAGCTTGTGGACCTGGGTGGCGCCGGGTGGAGCCGGCGTCGACGCGGTGCCTGTATGGGTCCAGCGCAGGACTGCGGAGGGGTACCGGCCGGCAACGTCGGGCATGGTGAACTCGCACTGCCACACGTTGGCTGGCAGGCGGATCGCGGCTCCCTGACCGCAGGCCCGCACCTGGGCATGGGCAAGCCAGCGCTGCAACTGCTCCACCGCGAGCGCGGCCCTAGTGGGTGCTCCGCCCTCGGCCTGCAAGACCACCGGCAGGTTCGCGCTGCCCCAGGCGTAAAAGTAGGTGCGTTGAAGGTTGCTGCTGGCGCTGCCGTAGAGCCCGGTTAGGTAGAAGCGCACCGCGTGATCGATCGCGCGCGCCTCGTCCAGCGGTTGCTGCAGGACGATGTCGTGCGTGGTCCCGGTGCTCCAGACAGGGGGATGCACTCCCGCCTGGTGCATCGTCCGGTAGGCAGCCGCCAGGATCGTCAGTACGGTCTCCGGCGGATCGGAGGCGATGCGCTGGTGCAGCTTGATACTGGCGACGTCACAGTGTTCATAGCCGCCTGTCTCGGCGAACCTGCGCAAAAGTTCGCGTCCCTCGGCGCTCCACAAGCGGCCCATGCCAGGGCACACCACGATGGCCTTGGGGTCGGCCCGTTTGATGATGCGGTTCGCCCGCCTGGTCATCTCGACCAGGGTCGCCGTGTCGCCGGTGTAGAACCGGGAATCGTTGCCGACCGGCCACAGCTCGTACCCCTCCACCCGGCCCCGATACCGCTGAGCCAGCGCGCGGACGAACCGCTCCCAATCGGCCAGGTCGTCCGGTGGCGCCGCCCGGGAACCGTCGGGATAGGCCATGCGCGGAGCGTTCGGGGCGGCCCACGCGGGAGTGCCGCCGATGACGAACAGCGCGGGCAGCCCGGCCCGCTGCGCGCCCTTCACGAGCCGATCGGCAACGGTCCAGTCGTACTCGCCCCGGCGTGGCTCGAGTTGGGTCCATCGCGTGCCGCTGTCCCAGAACCGGACCGCTCCCACCCGGAAGCCGGGCATCTCGCCCGTGTCCGCGTTCATCGTTACGCCGAACCGGGCCGAGGCCACCGGCATCGGAGCAACAACCCAGCTCGGACCACTGACCCACTGCGGTGGTGCGGGCACAGGCGGGGCGCCGGGCGGACCCACCGCAGTCAACAAGAGCGCCGCCACTGCGATTAGCACTACGCCGCGTCTCAGCGGCTTCCCGCGCGCTGCGGGATTGGGATGTGCCGGTACGGCCGGCGGCGTCGAGGCCGGTTCCTGAATCGAGGCCGGTTCCTGATCGGCAAGCCAGGCTTGAGTGACCTCCAGAATCTCCTGATCGGTCGCGCCGCAGGCTCTGGCGATGCTCGTGAGGACAGCAGCGTCGGGGATCCTCGCCTTGCCCGTGCAATAGCGGTGCAGGGTCGAACTGCTGATGTACGTCCTACGGGCGAGAGCGGCGTAACTTTGCCCGCTGCGTTTCTTCAAGATCTGCAGAAGCATCGAAAGAGCCATCGTTTCTGATCATTTCACGCCATCCCAGGCTGATCCAATGTCCGCTGGTCAGGGTCGGTATGACATCCCAGCCGTCCCAACCGGGCGCGATCGCGTTGCCGTAAAGAGGGCGACCTCCGCACAGTCGATGACGGCCAGCCATTCGTTTCAGAAAGGAGCGATACAGCCATGGGGCGAACTTCTGCGGCGGCTCTGGCAACCGTGTTAGCGGGGGCCGCGATCATGACCGCCGCATCACCTGCCGCGGCCCACAGCGAGCCTGTTCAACCTCCGCCGATCGTGCGGTCCACTGACTCGGCCGTGAAGTGCTGGGAGGGATCTGACCGTACCGGCGAAGCCTTCATCAACAGCTGCCTGTTCCGCCGTTCCAGCGACGGCGCCCACTACGTCGATCTTTATGTCTGGGACAACAACCCGGGCAACGGGAAGTGCGCACGAGCCGCGGTGGAGTGGCGGCACGACAACGGCAGCTCCTATTACGACCCGCCCTCGGGCCTGACCAACTGCTCTGCCTCTTGGGTGGGAGGGGTCTACGGGGCACGTAACCAGACCAACTATCAGTGGGTGAGGCCAACCGTCTGGATACAAGGTGACTCAGCCACCCTCTTCTCTCCGTACTACTTCTGACGGAAGTCGAGAAGAGTCCGCGAAATACACGCGCAGTTCGTGAACAAGTGCGTCTACATGGGCCATCACGAGCTCGGACCCGACCGGCAAAGGGCGGCAGACGCTGGGGCCCCGGTGGAAAGCCGCCCTGAACGCCTTCCATCACCTTCGCAGGCCGTCTGACTCGACTACCACGACAACTCATCAAGATCGAGATACACCGTTAACTGGACACCTAGGGAGCCAGGCATGAAGACACTGAGGGCCAGCCGAGGCGTTGGGATCGGCTGTCGGATGGCTATGGTCACTGCTCTGATAGCCGGCGGGCTGGCAATGCAGACCCTTGTGGCAGCCGAACCCGCGCACGCCGGTCCCGAGTGCAGGCAGCCGTTCTGTGGGAAAGTCGACAATCATGCCAAGAAGCGGATCCTGATCTCGCGCGATTGGTGCGGCGGCGGCGAACGGAAAGTCGGCAATCATCCCTGCTACAGCAATGGCCGCAACCAGGACCCGCACTACGCTTGGGTCCAGCCTGGGCAGGGCTCGAGCAGGTACTTCAAAGACACCGATGCCTTCCTTGTCGACGTCGGCTGCAGGGTCACCTGGTACAGCGGAGGGATAAGGTCGGTGCAGGCGAGCCACCGCCCCCAGTCCGAGATATGGATCAGGGTCCACAACAACGAGAGAATCTGGATCGCAGACGTGCGCTGCTGACTTTCCCCACCCTCGCCGCGACCGCGGCGTCCCGATGAGCGCCCGACCGTGTCGCCGGCGGCGTGGCCTGCGGGGACTTGTCCGGGAGCTGTCGGATTAGCCTGAGCAGGGAGTTTGAACTCATGGCGACCGCCAAGTGGGCCGCGAGGCGAGCCGGGAACGTCCTGCCAGCGCCAGCACACGATCCGCTCCAGCAGGCACCGCAACTCCAGCGTCCAGCGCGTGACGTTCCGACACCGTCCCACACGTCGGGGCAGGCCGCCTGCGTCGAGGTCGAGAGCGACTTCCTCCACGGTTGGGCGCTGGCGGCGAGCTGGTCGTCGGTGAGGGCGCGCGCGGGCCATGGGTGCGGGTGGCCAGCCATGCCCGCAGATCGTCTACTCCCGCGTCTCCACCGCGACCCAGTCTCTGCTGCGGCAGCGCCACATCCTCACCGAGGCCGGCCTTCTCGTGCGCATCGAAGGCGTCGCCGAGGGATTGCGGCCAGCCGCGCGGCCGCCTCGGCGTCGGCCTCCAGCGCCCGGCGCGGGCTGCTCGTCCTCGACGAAGCACCGCCAGGCGTACGGCGACCAGGCCGCCGGAACGGCCTGCGGAGGGCTGAGGTGCTGGCCAGTGAGGGAAAGGGCCGAAAGGTCCGCCATAGCGCCCAGCTTTCCAGCCTCGATGCCCTGACGCTCTGTGGATGGGAAGATCCACAGAGCTGGCGACGTCCCCGGTTCCTGAGGTTCGAGGTCTGAGCGGGGTAGATCAGCCCGAGGAACGGACCGGGAAGGCCCCTGCCCAGGCCCGCGTCCAGCACGGCGCGCTCCTGGGCCACCGACCTCCAGGACGCGGCAGCCGGCTACCCGCAGACCGGTGCCGTTGCCCTGGCCCCCGCATCCTCCATGCCTGCCCGCCCGCGCACATATCCAGGAGTCGCCATAGGCGAGTCGGGGCGGCCAACGCGTGCCCGAAAACCATCTGACCTGGCGATACGCTCCCTGTCGGGGTTGCGGTCTTAACCACGCCACGGAAGTCGGGGGTGAAATCCAAACCGACGTCGCCCCTGAAAGAACCGGCCGCCCGAGGCGTCGACGCTACCCGTCCGTGACCGGCAGCACCCTGGGCACTCTCGGCGGCCTGGCGGGCGGCTTCCTGCTCGCGGCGTTGTGTGGCCGCCCGGATCCGGCGTCTAGAGCGGCGTGCCGTTCTCGTCCAGGAAAGCGGCCAGCGCGGCGTCGTCCAGGGCGGAGGCGGTCGCGATGTCCCGGATGGCGGCGATAGCCGCTTCGGTGCCGTCGCAGAGTTCGGCGACGGCCCGGGCGCGATCGGCGGAGAAGTCGATCTGCTGCCTGTACAGCAGCGCCAGCGCTCTGGAGGAGGCCATGCGGATGGCGGCCACGGCGTTGAAGACATCCATGGACGCATCGCTCGGTGATTCCTCGTGATCGCCCCGGCCCTGCTCATCGCCCACCGGCTTATTCCTCACCACCCTCGGCAGGGTAGAGATTCCAGGCGGGCGGTGCACGGCGAAACGTCAAGACCTCTTTCGCGCTCCCTCAGGAGGGCAGGGCGCCCAGCCGGGCAGACCAGGAAGAGGTGTCCCGCAGGGTCCGGCCGTGTTCCTGGCGGGTCCAGCCGAGCACCTGGCGGCCGGTCAGCCTGGTGACGGCGGCCGCGGCCGCGCGCTGGGCGGCAGTGACCCCGCGCGCGGTGATCGTGCCATGCGGCCCGAAGCCGGGCACGCCGAGCGAGGCGTGCGGGCTGTGCAGGGACCACCAGCCGTCCTCACGCAGCAGCGTGACGCACGTGTCGCCCCAGTCGTGGCCGAACGGCGGCGGGATGACATCCCCCGCCCGGCCACTCTTGCCCGGGGACGGGCGGCGGGCAAGGAGTTGATCGTAGGGAGCAACCGACGGCAGCGGCCGGGTTTCGGCCGGCAACGCCTGCAACAGCTCGGCGAGCCAGGCCGCACCGGCGACGTCCTGGTCACTCGGGTCGACGGGGCCGACGGGGGTCTGGTCGACGTCGCCCCCGTGGCCGCCATCCGGAACGCCGGCAGGGACGTTGCGCGCGCGGCGGGCGCGTTGGCGGCAAGCCGCGTTGCAGAACCGGCGGGGCCGCCCAGTGACCGCGGTGGCCAGCTGGGCCTGGCACCCCGGCGCCGCGCACAGACCAGGCCGGGCGCTGATCTGATCGGCCAACGCCTGCAGCCGGAGCGCCTGCGGGACGGGGGCCAGGGCCAGCGACGGGGCCAGCAGGGTGCGCAGCTGGTCGGCGAGGTGGGCCACGTCTTCAGGGTCGGGCATCAGGCCGATCGCCCGCTGCATTCTGCGCTCGGGGCTGTCCCAGTCGGGCCAGGCCGCCGCGCTCAGCTCCGCGGCGAAGCAGGTGAGGCGGTCGGTGAGTGCCTGCAGCTCGTCGACCGCCACCGGGTTGACGAGCCCCAGGCGCGCCCGCGCGAGCTCGGCTTCTGGGCCGCCGAGCTGCTGCAGGCGCTGGGACTCGATCAGCAGAGCGGCCTGGCGGGCCAGCGGAACCAGTTGACGCAACAACTCAGTGATCATGTCGAACTGTCGTGCCTGCCGGTCGGGTTCGAGGAGGTCGCCGCCTTCCACGACGACGCCCACGAGCTGCTGGTGTACCGGTTCTTCAAGAAGGACCGGCCGGCGCTGTTCGAACTGGCGGGCAAGCTGCGGCTGAAGTCCACCTCCAGCGACGATTCGGTACTGGCCGCGCTGGCGCACGCCCGCGAGCACTCACCCAAGCGGCGCGACTTCATCCCGCTGCCGCCCCCGGTGGAGGAGGACGTCCCGGAGTCGGGCATAGCGTTCGCCTCGGGCAACTGGCGGCGCGCGGTGACCGACCGCAGACGGCCCGGCATGGTCGCGCGCCGGCACTTCGAGGCCATGGTGTTCTGCTACCTGGCCGAGGAACTGCGCACCGGCGACGTGGCCGTGCTCGGCTCGAACGAGTACGCCGACTGGAGCGCCCACCTGCTGCCCTGGGACGAATGCCAGCCGAAACTGGCCGCCTTCTGCGAGAAGGTCGGCCTGCCCGACACCCCCGCCGGTTTCGTCGCCCACCTCAAGGACGCCCATCTGAGCGCGGCCGCGCATTTGGACGCCGGCTACCTCGACAACGCCGACCTGGTCATCGACGAAGGTGGTGTGCCCACCCTCAAGCGCCGCCGCGGTAAGGGCAGCGATGCGGAGGCCGAGCGGCTGGCGGCCGAGATCGAGCGGCGCATGCCCGAACGCTCGCTGCTGTCGATCGTCGCGCGCACCGCCCACTGGCTCACCTGGTATCGCCACTTCGGCCCCGCCTCCGGCTCCGACCCCAAGATCAAGGACAAGCTGGGGCGGTACTCGCTGGCTGTGTTCACCGGCGGCATCAACATCGGCCCGTACGAGGCGGCCAAGCACATCGCCGGCGTCACCGCCCGCGAGCTGTCCATGGTCCGCAACCGGCACATCACCCTGAAGAAGCTGAACGCCGCGATCGCCGACGTGGTCAACGCCTTCGCCGAGCTGGACGTGATCAAGGCCTGGGGCGACGGCAGCACGGTGGCCGCCGACGGCACCCAGGTCGACACCTACATCGACAATCTCCTGGCCGAAACCAGCATCCGGTACGGAGGATTCGGCGGCATCGCCTACCACTACATCTCCGACACCTACGTGGCGCTGTTCTCCAGGTTCATCCCGTGCGGGGTGTGGGAGGCGGTGCACCTGATCGAAGGGTTGCTGGCCAACGACTCCGACATCCAGCCCTCCACCGTGCATGCCGACACCCAGGGCCAGAACTTCCCGGTCTTCACCCTGGCCACGTTGTTCGGGTTCGACCTGATGCCACGCATCCGCAACTTCAAGGACCTGATCTTCTTCCGCGCCTCCGAGAAGATCGCCTATCCGCACATCGACCAGCTGTTCGGCGAGAGCGGCCGCAACGTCATCGACTGGAAGCTGATCGACAAGCACTGGATCGACCTGATGCAGGTTGCGATCTCCATCAGCGAGGGCTGCCTGTCCTCGGCCACGCTGATGCGGCGCCTGCGGTCCAACTCCCGCAAGAACCGCATCTACAAGGCCTTCCGTGAGGTCGGCCGCAGCGTACGGACCGTCGCCCTGCTGCGGTATCTTGCCGACCCGGCGCTGCGGGCGCGCGTCACCGCGGCGACCAACAAGGTCGAGTCCTACAACGGATTCTCCAAGTGGCTCGGGTTCGGCGGGGTGCTGGCCGACAATGACCCCGAAGAGCAGGAGAAACTGATCAAGTTCAACACCCTGCTGGCCAACCTGGTCGTCTTCCACAACGCGCTGGACATCTCCGACGTCGTGCGGCAGCTTGTCGCCGAGGGCTGGAGCATCACCGCCGACCACCTCGGCCAGATCGCCCCCTACCTGCGTGCGCACATCAGCCGCTTCGGTGCGTACGCGACCGATGAGCTTCGTCACCGGCCCGATCCATTCGATCCGCTGCTGAAGGAGGTCGACTTCAGCGACGTCGAGCTGGCCGCTTGATCATGGAGGCGGTTGGTGCTGGCTGGCCGCCCCGCGATGACAGCCCGGACATGACAGGCACCGCCCGCCTAGCACTTGCCGCGAAGAGTCCAGGCATGTACGTGATAACAGCCTATTCTCCGGTACATGACCCTCCCGGCCATCCCCGCGACCTGCGTCCGAGCATTCGTTCGACGAAGTTGCGGGCCCAGACGACCTCGTTCTCCCGCTCGTATTCGAGGAACTCCACTCACGCTGCAGCGGCGGCGATATCCAGACTTTTCATCCGCGCCCTGTTGGTCATCATCTTGGCGAGCAGCCGGCCGGCGATCGGCAGCCGGGCGAGGCGGATCATCACGGACCGAAGCAGCAACTCGGCGCGGTTGCCTGGGGTGAAGAAACCGCGCATGCTCACACCGCTGCCGAGGTGGTGGTCGATGAACGGGCGCAGGTGGTCCTCCCAGTCCTGCAGCGCTCGTGGCACGTCGTGCGGGTGGCGTTCCAGCATGGTGCCGAGCAGGTCCGCCCCGGCCAGGCCGGTGGATGCCCCCATGCCGGAGTAAACGGTCAGGCACCACGCGGCGTCGCCGACGAGCACGACTCGGCCGCGGTGCCAGTGGTCGAGGTGCACCTGCTCGGCGGAGTCGAACAGGTGGTCCGGGGCCTTCTCGAACTGGTCGAGCAGCCAACCGAGCGTGGAGCCGGTGGGCTCGGGGCCGTAGGCGGCGCGCAGCGAGTCGATGGCCGGCCGGGTGAACTCGGCGTCCACGTCGTCGGTGCGGTAGGAGAACAGCACCGACGGCGGACGGTCGGCGAACGAGAACACCCACACCGATCGGCCCGCCTCGGCCATGTACAGCCCGTCCTGTAGGCGGTAGCCGGGTACCGGCTCGGGCAGGCTGTACACGGCGATCATGTAGTTCAGCCGACGGATCGGGCTCTGCTCGGGCTCGAACGCAAGCCGGCGCACCGTCGAGCGCAGTCCGTCTGCCCCGACCACCAGGTCGAACCGTTCGACGGTCGTCGTCTCCGTCGTCAGGTCGCGGATCTCGACGTCCACCCCGTCGAGGTACTGGTCCAGCGCGATCGGCACGGTCGAGTACCGGATCTCGACCTCGTCGGGCAGGGCGGTGAAGGCCGCGTCTTCGATGTCGCCCCGCATCACCATTCGAGACCCGCCGAACACATCGGCGTAGCCCACACCGCGGCGGCGCCGGCCCGTGCGGTCGACGTCGTAGCTCACGCCTTCCGGAGCGAAGCGATTCGGCACCGCATCGGCGATGCCCAGCCGCTGCGCGGCGGCGAGCCCGGTCCCGAACAGGGCGATGAAGTATCCGCCGCGGCGCCGCTCGGGGGCCTTCTCCAGCACCACCACGTCCCAGCCCGCGCGATGCAGTCGCAGCGCGGAGGCGATCCCGCTTATCCCGAGGCCGACCACCAGGGCCCGCTGTCGCGATGTCGTGTTCTTGTCCATGGGATTGCGGTCCGACATTGTCGTGTCCTCCATCTGGTTGGGGTGGGTCGGCCGTTCAGGAAGCCGAGGATGTGGAGACGTCGAGGCGGGCGAGGAAGCCGAGGAGTGTGGCGTTGACCTCGGCGGGACGCTCCTGCTGCTTGCTTGCTGGGCATGGCTGAAAACCGTCTGGAAACTGATCGGTTTCCACCTGGGAAAACAGATCGGTTCCTCACCAACGAAGGTGAGGCGAGCGGGTGACGGGCTGAGATCTCAGTGCTTCAAGATCATCCTGTGGCCCCTTTTGGGCCTACCTCGACGATCCCCTGCAGGGCCGCGTCGGTGTCCGCGATGGCCAGCACCTTGTTGATGTCGGCGCCGGCCAGCGCGCCGGCCGCTGCGGAGGCTCCGACCTGGGCGACCGGATCGGTGGCGTTGCCGGCCACCCACACACCCGGCACCTCGGTGATGCCGGCCGCGCCGGAGGCGAAACCGCGGGCCATGTTCGGCAGGTCCTGCACCGGCAGGCCCAGACCTTCCAGGCCCTGGATGCGGGCCTGCATCCGCGGGCCGACCGCGAGGACGCGGCGGGCCACGACCTGACCATCGGCCAGGCGCACCCCGGCGAGGGCACCGCCGGTGTCGTTGACGACCTCGGTGACCGGGGTGTCGATGACGCGGATGCCACGGGCGGCGAAACGGGCGCGGCTGTCTTCGTCCAGTTCGGTGCCGTGGGTGAAGTAGGTCAGGTCCTCGGTCAGCTGACGGAACAGCAATGCGTGGCCGATGGAGGCCGGGCCGGTGGCGAGGACACCGATGGGTTCATCGCGCACCTCCCAGCCGTGGCAGAACGGGCAGTGCACCACGCTGTGCCCCCAGTGCTCGGCGAGCCCGGGCACCTCCGGCAGCACATCCGTGAGGCCGGTGGCCACCAGGATGCGGCGAGCGGTGACGCTGCGGCCGTCGGCCAGGGTGACGGTGAACCGCAGGTCCCCGTCCGCCGACGGAGCGGCAGGCTCGGCCGAGACCACCTCGCCCTGGACGACGCGTCCGCCGTACTGGCGCACCTGCTCGCGGCCCCGTCGAAGGATCTCCGACGGCGGAGTGCCGTCGAAGACGATGAAGCCGTGCACGGCCTCCGCGGGCGCGTTGCGCGGGGAGCCACTGTCGATCACGACGACCGAGCGGCGGGAGCGGGCGAGGATCAGCGCACCGTTCAGCCCCGCGGCGCCCCCGCCGATCACCACCACGTCGACGGTCCCCTCGGCCAGCGCATCGCTCGCGGAGTCCTCGCCGAAGAGCGGCTGGGCCACCTGTGTCATGAGTTCAACCTCCAAGCCGCCTTCGCGGCATCACGGTCCCGCAAGCCCGGACCAAGCCGGTCCGGCGAGCCCAGGACGGTTGTGTACTGAACTGTCAGAAACCTATGCGGTTCTGTACTGACTTGTCAAAGTACGGCAGGTCGGCCATACGATCAGACTGGTCAGGTCCACGAAGGACGCTCGCTGTGGTGGTTGGGCACGGCGGCGATGGCCGTGGCGAGAGTTGAGCCCAGGGAAACGGAAGTCGGGGCCGACGCCGGCAAAACGAGCGGAGAAGAATCGTGACCGGAGTGATTCGCCTGCCAGACAAGGGAGAAGCATGAGCATCATCCCCGTGCCGGACGAGCTGACCCATTACTCGTCCCGTCGGCTGGGCGAGGTCGATGAGGTGGCCTGGCCGGTGTTGAGCCAACACGCCCTGGACCTGTTGCGGTCATCCGGTGAGGAACTGCACCCCGCGCCCGGCGAGTTGCTGTGGGACGCCGGTGATCCCACCGACTTGCACCTCGTGCTGACCGGTGGCGTGCTCCTCGTGGACCGCCGGGAGGACCGGGTCGTCTTCGTGATCGAGGCCGGTGACTTCGTCGGCGAGCTGGGCATGCTGATGGGACAACGCGCCGTCTTCCAGGGCGTGGCCATGGAAGACACCGCGATCCTGCGGGTTCGGGTGGAGGAACTGCGCCGGCTGGTGGAGATCTCGGGGGAGCTGAGCGATGTCCTGCTGTCCGCTTTGGACGCCCGGCGGCGCTTCCTGAGCAGGAAGGGCGAGGGTGGTCTGGTACTGGCCGGAGACGACGACCGCGACCTGCACCGCCTCCAGGACTTCGCTGAACGCAACCAGATTCCCTACCGGACGGTGCTGCGCTCGAACCCGTCGGCGTGGTCGGAGCTGGCGCAGACCTGTGCCTTGCCCGAGACCGGTACGGCCGTTGTCACGGCACAGCGCCGCGTCATGACGGCGCCTACCACGCGAGACCTGGCAACCGCGCTGGGAATCGACCTGTGGGGCATCGCCGACGATTCCCGGTGTGACCTGCTGGTGGTGGGCGCCGGACCGGCGGGGCTGGCCGCTGCCGTGTACGGGGCGTCGGAGGGACTGGACGTGGTCGTCGTCGAGGACGTCGCCATCGGCGGCCAGGCCGGCAGCTCGTCGCGGATCGAGAACTACCTCGGCTTCTACCGCGGCGTGTCCGGGGTTGAACTGGCACGGGCCGCGATGCTGCAGGCGGTCAAGTTCGGGACCAGGCTTCTATCACCCCGCTCAGTCACTGGGCTGTCGGAGGTGACCGACGGGTTTCGGGTGCGGCTCGACGACGAGCACGACGTCCTCGCCTCAGCGGTGATCATCGCCAGCGGCGTGCGCTACCGGCGCCTGGACCTGCCTGGCCTGGCCGACCTGGAGGGCCGTGGCGTCTACTACGCCGCAAGCCAACTGGAGGCCAACCAGGTCTCCGGGCGGAACGCCGTCGTGGTCGGGGGCGCCAACTCCGCCGGCCAGGCGGCCCTGTTTCTCGCGCGGAACGCCGGCCACGTCCACGTCCTGATCCGCCGCGATGACCTGCGCGACACCATGTCGAACTACCTGGCGCAGCGCCTGACCCACCACGAGCGGATCACCGTGCACCCTCGCTGCGAACTGACCGCCGTCCGTGGCAGCAGCCGGCTCAGCGGGCTGACCTGGCACGACCGCGCCCGCGACCGGGACGTACGACTCGACGCGGCCGCACTGTTCCTGATGATCGGCGCGGACCCCTGCACGCCCTGGCTGCACGACATCGGCGTCGACCTCGACGCCAAGGGCTTCGTGCTCACCCACGACAGCTTCGCCACCTCGATACCCGGGCTGTTCGCCGTCGGTGACGTACGCGCAGACTCCGTCAAGCGGGTGGCATCGGCCGTCGGCGAGGGATCCGTGGTCATCTCCGCAGTCCACGCCTACCTCGCCAGCAGAAGGACGTTCTGACCCGAGCCTTACGGCGAGCCATGGTTGAACAGCTCCGGATGCCGGGTCAGCTCGACCCCGGTCCGGCGGATGTGCCCGGAGCGCAATCGCGCTCGGCGTCCACCGAGCCCCAGCGCCGGATCGCATCCAGGAGCAGTCGATGCTCCTCGCGGGGCCTTGCCGGTTTGATGCCGCATCCTTTCTGAGTTGGAAGGGATGCATGTCATGCCGAAGCGGTTGGATCCCGAGCTGGGGCCCGAGCTGCCCGGCTGGTGCTGTAGCACCGTGCCGAGTACCCGACCACATACCGTGGCGGTGCTGGCGGTGTCCAAGAAGGTCGCGGTAGGTAGAAGTCGTTGTGGCGCTGGGTCGCCCAGGCCGAGATTGACGGCGGCGAGGCGCCCGGTGTCACGATCGAGGAGAACGAGGAGAACCGTCGGCTGCGTGAGGACGCGATTCTGAAGGCGGCCACAACTTTCTTCGGGGAGCTCGACCTCTGCAACGGCGGATGGTCGCCGTCATCGACGAGCAGCGTTTACCTGACGGTTCTGACCGAGCGGGTTGAAGGTTGCATCGCTGGTCATCGGGCGGAGATCCGCCCCCTCCCGCCGTCGGCAGCAACGCCATGTCAGAGTCCGCCGCGCGCCGCCGATCCCGGTGGTCTCGCCGCGAGGGTCGAGTGATCCGCTACTGGGCCCATGCCGCGATCCGTTCCGCGATCGCCTCGGGGGCCTCGATGTGCAGGAAGTGACCGACTTCGGGGACGACCTCCAGCGCGTGCGGGGCGGCGAACCGATGTCGGTCGTCGACCTGCGGGGGGAGGATGCAGCCGTCGTCGGCACCGTGGAGCTGCAGCAGGGGCACCGTGATCGGCTGAGACAGGCGGCGCGTCGCCCCAAGCATGCCGGGTCGCAACATCGCCCGGTAGTACTTGATGGGCGCGGGCATGCTCGCCCGCAGGTGCTCGTGTAGCTCCGCCTGCAGAGCCGGATCGAGCGAGAGGCCGGGCGACCACTGACGCCAGAGGCGGTCGATGAGGGCGAGATCGCGGGCGGCGACCATCAAGCCGCTTCCCGGCAGTTGAAAGAGCCCCATGTACCAGCTTCGGCGTAGCTGAGCGGGGCGCGGCCGGCTCAGGAACGTGAGTGGGTGGGGGAATGCGAGCGTGACCGCGCGTTCGATCCGCTCCGGCGCGGTGACGCAGGTATGGTATGTGATCGCGGCGCCCCAGTCGTGGCCGATCAACTCCACGGCTCGCCCGGGAGACCAGCGGTCGATCAGCGCGAGCACGTCGCTGGTGAGGGCTGCGAGGTCGAACGGCCCCGCGGTTGGGGACGGCGCGTAACCGCGAAGCCAGGGTGCGACGACGTGACGTCCGCGGCGGCCGAGCTCGGCGAGGAAGGGCGTCGCGGTCGGCGGATGGTCCGGGAAGCCGTGCAAGACGAGCGTCGGTTGACCATCGGGATCACCACCCTGCAGCGCGTGAAAGGTGCCGTGTGGCAGGTCGAAGGCGACGCGTTCGAACTCCATGTGTGTCAGCCTTCTCCACGAGCGGTCGGACGACAGATGCTGATGCTGGCTTCGGTGTCTCTGGTTTTGGACATGGGCGTCTGCTCAGGCGCCGGGTGTCCTGCGGGGTCAGCCGGCCAGCCGGTTGAGCTTGCGGATTTGGTTGTGAAGGCGCGCGAGGGCACGATCCGGCGCAGGAGGCTGACGCGTGCGGCCATCGAGCCGGCGGTGTAGCGGAGCTTGGGCTTGGAGTCGGTGGAGGCCGCGACGATCACCTTCGCGACAACGTCCGGGTCGTCGGCGGTGCGCACGGCGGTGGCCAGCACGTCTCGGGCGATCTCCCGCTGCGCGGCGTAGACCGGCAGGGGCGAGTCGGGTGCCAGGCTGCTCGCCTCGAAACTCGTGCTGGTGTAGGCCGGCTCGACCAGCAACATCCGGACGCCGTGCTCGCGAAGCTCGTGGTCGACGGACTCGGAGTAGCCCTCGACCGCATGCTTGGCGGCGGCGTAGACGGCCATGAAGGGCGCTGGGATCAGACCGAGTACCGAAGAGACGTTGACCACGCGGCCACCGCCCTGGACGCGCATGTGGGGCAGCACCGCGTTTGTCATCCGCATCAGACCGAAGACGTTGATGTCGAAGACCTCCTTGGCCTGGGTGATCGAGCTCTCCTCGCCGGCACCGACCGCGCCCACGCCTGCGTTGTTGACCAGGACGTCGATCCGACCGAACCGCTCGATCACCTCCTCGACCAGGGAGCGGACCGACTCGTCGCTGGCCACGTCGAGATCGAGGAACGTCACCCCGGCCAGCGGCCCGGCGTTCGCCGCGTTGCGGCTCGTACCGACCACCGCGAAGCCGGCGTCCACGAGGGCGAGCGCTGCCGCCCGCCCGATCCCGGAGGAGGCGCCTGTCACAAGGGCCACTGGGGAAGCTGTCTGCATGGTGGTTCCTTCGGTTGCGGGCATGACTTCGTCGTGCCCAGTGCGGGGTCGCCAGGACGATTGTGTACTGAACAGTCAGAAACCTAGGCGGTTCTGTACTGAGTTGTCAAGTACGGCGGGTCGGCATTACCTTCGGTGTATGGCGAGACCACGAAGCTTCGACCGCGACTACGTCCTGCATGCCGCCGAGCGGCAGTTCCGCGCCTCGGGCTACAACGGCACGAGCGTCGACGACATCAGCTCTGCTACCGGCCTGGGCCGCGGCAGCCTCTACGCCGCGTTCGACGGCAAGCACGGCGTGCTGCTGGAGGCGATGGCCGGCTACTTCGCCCGGCTGAGCCAGGGGCCGCGGAAGATGCTCGCCGGACCGGACGAGGGTGCCCTGGAACGACTGCACCAGTACTTGCTCCGCGCCGTCCATGGGGTGCCACTCGCCGCCGACGTACTCCCCGCCCCTGACCGGGCGGGGGCGGCCTGCTTCGCCGCCAAGATGGCCTTGGAGGTCGGCGCCTCCGACCCCGAGGTGAAACGCCTGGCCAAGGAGTGCTTCTCCGTGGTCCGGACGGCGGTGGCCGAGTGTGTGCGAGCGGCGCAACGCAACGGTGACATCGACCCCGACGCGGATCCCGACGACCTCGCGTACCTTCTGCTGACCATCATCCGCGGGACCGATGTCGTCGGCGCGTACGGCCACAGTCCCGCCCGCCTGACCTCGATCGCGGAGAGTGCGTTCGCCTTGCTGCCTCGCCCGCGCCACACCTGAGAAGGACACGGCCGGCCTCGCTGCACAGGCATCCGATGCGGTCGGCCCGCTTCGACGCCGCGGAGGGCACGGCCCGCAGGTTGACGAGCCGCCGGGCGGTCGTCTGGGCGGTTGGCGAAGAACTGCGCCCGCATCCAGTCGAGTTGCTCCACCGCATGCGCGGTGTCGCCGGGCTTGAACTGCACGGTCAGTCGCCGAACGCCTCGCCGCCAGCAGACGGTGGTACTTCGGCCGCCGCTCCGCCAACTCGGACCGCGTTTGCAGGAAGGAGCAGAACCTGCTGGACATCGACATACAGGTCCACCGCGTCGACCAGCTCGTCCGGGTAAGGCTCACTCACAGCCACGATCTTTATTCCCGCGCGACCAGGGCGGGGCCGACTTCGCGACGAGATCTACGCACGACCACGTGACCTGCGGATCGGCACCTTCGCCGAGTCGATCGCGATCGACGCCGACGACGTCGCGATCAAGCCCTCCTCGCTCTCCTTCGCCGAGGCCGCCGCCGTACCCCTGGTGGCGCTCGCCGCTCAGCAGAGCCTCGTCGACCTCGCCGACGTCCGCCCCGGACAGAAGATGCTGGTGCACGCCGGCGCCGGCGGCCTCGGCTCGACCGCCATCCAACTCGCCAAGCACCTCGGCGCGTACGTCGCCACCACCGCCCACACCCGCGACATCGACAAGGTCCGAGACCTCGGCGCCGACGAAGCCATCGACTACACCACGACCGACTTCGCCGACGTCCTCAACGGCTACGACGTCGTCCTCGACTCGCTTGGGCCCGGCCAGCCTGAAGAAGTCGCTGACGGTCCTGAAGCCCGGCGGACTGGCCATTAGCGTGGTCGGCCCACCCGGCCCGGCCTTCGCAGCGCAGCTCGGCCAGCCGCTCCTCAAGCCGGTCATGGCCGTGCTGAGTCGCAAGCTCCGCAGCCGGGCGAAGCGACTGGGCGTCCGGTACTCGTTCTTCTTCATGCGCGCCGACGGTGCCCAGCTCAAGGCCTTGGCAGCCCTGCATGACGCCGGCACGCTGCGCCCCGTGCTCGACCGCACCTTCGACTTCGACGAAACCTCGACGCCCTCGCCTACGTCGAGCAGGGCAAGGCCAACGGCAAGATCGTGATCACCCATTGACCAAGACGTCGGTGGACCCCCGTTGCCTTTTGACCGTCCCCAGCCGGGACGGCTCGGTGGGCACCAGGTTCCCGAACGTCGTTGCCCCGGTGCGGTGTAAGGCGCGGGTGGCGCTCTGTGTCGGGTCTGGGGGTAACCATCTGCCAGGCGCTGGCGTCGGTGGCCAACGTGCTGGCGAGCCATGCGGCACGCTGGGTGGGGCCGTGTGATCGCCCTGGTCAGCGACATGACTATCCCTTTCTCTCGTACTTGGTCTGCCCCCCTGCTGTCGATCCTGTCGGAGCTGGTGGCGTTCACGGCCGTCGGACTGGTCGCCACCTGGGGGGAACGATTTCCACGCTGGATTCCCGGGATGGGTGGCCGTAGAGTGCCAACGCCGGTCGCCGTCATCCCCGCCGGTCTCGGCGCCGTGGCTTCGACGATCTTGTGGACAGCCTGCTTTATCACCCAGCTGGCCGGAGTGACCCTGCGAGGCGAGCCGACTCCGGCCAACTTCCCCACTCAAGCAGGCGACTGGGAGGCGGCGCTCTTCTACCTCTGCTACCTCCCGCTGCTGCTGTGGGGACCCCTGCTCGCCGCCGTCACCTACGCCTACTATCGGCGCCGCCGGAACAACTGACCCGATCGGCACGGCGCAGGGCCCCCCACTCGGGTCCGCGTCACCAGCCGCAAAGTAACGCTGAGTATCCGTCGTCACTTTGTGTGGTCGCAAGATTGGTCTCTCAGGGAAGGCTGTACGCGCCGCGCGGCTGATCGCCTCACGCGCCGGATCGCCGGGGGGCGGGTTGACCCGATAGTGCTGTCCGTCTGCGCTCCACCACTTGCACCATTGCTCGTGCGGCAGGGCTGGGGGCGGCGGCTTCTTCAGTCCTCGCCACACCTGGGCGTGTGGGCGCGCTGTAGGGACCGCGACGCGGCACTGAGTCGAGCTTCTGCCGGCTCATGCCGCCGGCTTGGCGGGCGGGGTTCCGGATCGGGCTGCGATCAGGCCGGCTTCCACCGCTTTGAGCAGCGTGAGGGCCGCGTCGAGGTTGCCGGCGTCGTGGCCGGCGGCTGCTGCGACGACTGTGGCCCATTCCTGCCGGACGAGGGCGTAGTTGGTTCTGCCGCGCTCGGTCAAGTGGACGGTCACCCCGCGGCGATCGTCCGGGCAGGGGCGCCGCTCGATGAGATCTTTGGCTTCGAGCCCGCGCAGGACGGCGGACAGGTTGGTGCGTTGCAGCCCGGTGGCGGTGGCGATCCGGCTGGGCGGGGCGGCGGGATCGCCTTGCAGGTGACGCATCACCATGCCTTCCGACGGCGACAACTCGACGGCCCGTTCGTCGGTGTAGCCGCGGAACTGGATCTCCCGGGCGATGATCAGCGCCAGGTCCGCCAGGTCGGCCCAGCGCGGATCCGCGTCTGAGCCGAGCTCTTCGCCCAGCTGCTGCGATAGGTCGTACATCACACCTTCAAGGGTAAACCGTTCACCAAAAATAGTTATATCTTCATAGTAGTAATGGATTCATAACTACCTAGGCGGAGGTTCCATCGTGACCGCTATTCCGGCCCAGCACGCGGGTGCTGAGCACGCATCCCCGCGCGCCATGGCACAGGCTGGCGGGCTGCACCCGTTCGGGGTCTTCATCCTGCTGGCCGGCGCGTTCTTGCCGATCATGGACTTCTTCATCACGAACGTCGCGCTGCCGAGCATCGACGCCTCGCTGCACGCCTCGGCGTCGTCCCTGGAGCTGATCATCGCCGGATACGGCGTGGCCTACGCGGCGCTGCTGGTGCTGGGCGGCCGGTTGGGCGACCGCTACGGCCGGCACCGGATCTTCCTCGGCGCGCTGGTGGGCTTCATCGTCGCCTCTCTGTCGTGCGGCATCGCCCCCACCATCGAGGTGCTGATCGGGGCCCGCATCGTGCAGGGCGCCACCGCCGCGCTGCTCATCCCGCAGGTGCTGGCGACGTTCCACCACACCCTGGAAGGGGAACGCAAGGCTCGCGCGGTGGGCCTGTACGGAGCGACCTCCGGCATCGCCGCCGTGGTCGGACAGCTGGTGGGCGGTCTGCTGGTGTCCGCCGACATCGCCGGCGCGTCATGGCGGCCGATCTTCCTGGTCAACGTGCCCATCGGCCTGATCGTGCTGCTGGTGGCGGCCCGGATCGTGCCCGGCACCCGCTCGCAGCACCCCGCCGGCATCGACCTGCCCGGCACGGTGTTGTTCGCCGCCACCCTCATCGCCCTGCTCATCCCGCTGACCGAGGGGCACTCCCTGGGCTGGCCGTGGTGGACCTGGGCGCTGATCGCCCTGGCGGTCGTGCTGGGCACCGTGACCTTCGTGGTGGAGAAGCGCGCCGAGCGCCGCGGTGAGACTCCGCTGCTGCCGCCGTCGCTGCTGCGCCTGCCTTCGATGTCGCGGGGGCTGGCCATGGTGCTGGCCTTCAGCGTGGGCTTCGGCGCGTTCATGTTCGTCTTCGCCCTGACCGTGCAGAACGGACTGCATGAGGACGCGTTGCACGGCGGTCTGGCGATTCTGCCGATGGCCCTGCTGTTCTTCGCCGGTTCCCTGCTGGCGCCGCGCCTGATCACCCGCTTCGGCCGTGCCGCCCTGGCCACCGGTGCCGTGGTGCAGGTCGCCGGACTGGCTCTGCTGGTGACGATAGTCGTCCAGAAGTGGCCGCACGTCAGCCTGTGGGCCATGGCCGTACCACTGGCCCTGGCCGGCGCCGGGCAGTCGATGTTGTTCACCGGCCTGTTCCGCAGCGTGCTGGCCGACGTCCCCGCCCACCTGGCCGGCATCGGCAGCGGCGTGCTGATCACCCTGCAGCAAAGCGGGCTCGCCCTCGGCGTGGCCGCCCTCGGCACCCTCTATCTCGCGCTGGAACCGCACAACGTGCCCCATGCCTTCGCCGATGTCGAATACGTGCAGATGGGCATCATCGCCCTGCTCGCCGTCGGCGTCGCGGCCCTGCCGCGATTCACCCAGGCCTCCGCCGGCACCCCCGTGATCGAAGGCTGATGGGCAACGACCCCATGCTTGCAAGGAGCAGCAATGAGTCTTCTGGACCTGTCCCGATGGCAGTTCGCCGTCACCGTCATGTTCCACATGACCTTCCCGGCGATCACCGTAGGACTCTCGATCTTTCTGTCGGTCGTCTATGGCATGTACTGGCGCACCGGAAAGCCGGTCTATCTGCAGATGTTCCGGTTCTGGCGGCGCATCTTCGCCGTGGGCTTCGCGATCGGCGTGGTCGCCGGAGCCGTCATCACGTTTGAGATGGGTCTGAACTGGGGCGTGTACGGCGCGAAGACCGGACCGATCATCGGGCCGATCCTCGGCATGGAAGTCGTGACCGCCTTCTTCGTCGAGGCCGGATTCATCGGCGTCCTGCTCTACGGGGAAGGCCGCGTCCGCAAGCCCACCATGTTCGTGTCCACCATCATGGTGGCGCTGGGCACCCTGCTGTCGTCCACCTGGATCATCGTGGCCAACTCGTGGATGCAGACACCAGCCGGATACCGGCTCGTCGACGGCCGATTCGAGCCCACGGACTGGATGCGGGTCATCTTCAACCCGTCGTTCGTCTGGCGCTGGCCGCACATGGTGGCCGCCGTGCTGGTCTCGGCCGCCTTCTTCATGGCCGGGATCTCGGCCTGGTATCTCGTCAAGGGACGGGCGAAGGGCTTCGCCCGCCGTTCGATGTCGATCGCCCTCGGCGCCGCCGCTGTGTTGATGCCCGTCCAGCTCTACCTCGGTGACAGCGTCTCCGGCCACGAACTGCCGAGCCAGCTGCCGAAGCTCGAGGCGATCGAAGGAAACTGGGCCGGCGGCAACACCGGCTTCATCCTGTTCGCCATCCCGGACCAGCAAGCCGCCCGCAACATCGCCGAACTCAACATTCCCTGCCTCGGCAGCGCCATCTCCGCCAAGGATCTCAGCTGTGGCACCGCGATGCCGGGCCTGGATCGCACCCCGGCGGCCGACCGGCCGGACATGGCCGCGACCTTCTGGGGCTTCCGCGTCATGTTCTTCGCGGCCGTGCTGATGTTCGGCACCGCGTTCGCCGCCACCATCCTGCGCATGCGCAACCGCCTGTGGACCGCGCGGCGCTTCCACAGATTCGTCCTCTGGACGACGCCCGCGGGCATCCTCGCCATCCTCGGCGGGTGGGTCACCGCCGAAACAGGGCGGCAGCCGTGGATCGTGTTCGGTCAGCTGCGCACCTCAGAGGCCGTGTCGAAGCTGGCGCCCGGCGAGGTCCTGTTCTCGGTGATCGGATTCTCCGTGCTCTACCTCGTCATGCTCGTGGCCTACATCGCCTACATTCTCCACACGGTTCACCTCGGCCCGGAGCGGGACGATCCTCGACGCGAGCCCCGGCCCGATGCGCCGGGCACGGCGTCGATCCAGCTCTCCGGCAGCCCTGCCCTGCTCGGCCCGCGGGAGGTGGCGGCCTGATGATCACCACATTGTGGCTGGCAGTCGTGCTGCTCTGCCTGCTGATGTACGTCGTGCTGGACGGCTACGACCTGGGCGTCGGCGTGGCCACTCTCATCGAACGCGACGCCAACCACCGGCGGCACATGCTGGAATCGGTCGCGGTGGGCTGGGACGGCAACGAGACGTGGCTCATCCTGCTCGGCGTGGGCCTGTGGGCCGGGTTCCCGCTGGCGTTCGGCACGATCCTTCCGCACGCCTACCTGCCCATGACCGTGGTGCTGTTCTCGCTCATCGTGCGCGGTGTCAGCGTCGAACTCGCGTCCCAGTCGCCGCCGGCGCGTCTCTGGACCACCGCCTTCGGCGTGGCGTCGTTGCTGGCCGCGTTCGCCCAAGGCCTCACTCTGGGCACGTTGACATCCCCTCTGCAGTTGCACGACGGCGACTTCGCCGGGACGGCGTTCGGGGCCCTCAGTTGGTTCTCAGTGTTGACCGGCGCCACCGTCACGGCCGCGTACACCACCCTGGGGTATGCCTACACCAAGAAGAAGTCGACCGGCCGTCTGCGCGTGTCGGCGGCACGCAGGGGCATGGTCGCCACGGCGGTGACCGCCGGGTTGCTGACGGCGGTGCTGTTCGCCATCAACGCCACCGCAGCGCCGCTGAATCTGGCCAGTCCCGGACGCGCCTTCGCCTTCGGCGGCCTGCTGCTGTTCGCCGCCGCGGGAGCCGTCGTCTCGCTGGTCACGTTTCCGTGGAAGCAGCAGACCAGCGCAGCCGACACCCTGCCGATCGGCGGGCTCGTCGTCGCGGTGGTGGCGGTCTTCCTCGCCCTCGGAGTGGCTCGATATCCGGTCATCATGCCGCCGGATCTCACCGTCACCGCCGCGGTCGGCCCCCACAACACCATGGTCTTCGTCCTCATCGGCATCGGGCTGAACCTGCCGCTGGTGCTGGCGTACAACGTGTTCGCGCACCGGGCCTTCGCCGGCAAGCTCGACGCCGGACCGCCGGCCGGTGAACCCCCCGCCGCGAACAGTCCCGCCCTCGCAGGAGCACACTCATGACCACCCATACCGCTCACCACAGTCCAGGCCACGGCGGCGCCCATCGCGCATCCGTCCTGCCGTCTCCTGTCCGTGTCGTCCTGCGCCTGCTCGCCGCCGCGGCCTGGACCGTGCTCGGACTGTTCGCCTACCTCGTCAGCCAAGGGATGTTCGGTGGCTACCCGCAGGTCCACTCGGGGCTCCTGACCACCCTTGGCATGATCGCCATCGCCCTGACCGGCGGCATCGCCTGGATCGTCGACGAGCGGCGTCCTCATGACGACGAATGAGCTCGGGCGGCGGGCTGACACCTGGCTCGCCGCGTGTGCCACACCCGCAAGGCGCTGGTTCGGTCTGTCAGGCGCTGCGATGACGCTCGAGACGGTGTTCACCATCGCCCGCTGGGCCGCCCTGGCGTGGATCGCCCAGGGTGTGATGCGTCGCAGCACGGCGCAGTCCATGCAGGGCGCGGCACTCTTCGCCATCACCGGCGCGCTGGCTACGGCGGCCGGCTGGGCGGCGGGCGAATTCCGCCGGCGCGGCGCCCTCAAGGTGGCCGGCCACCTGCGGCGGCGTCTCGCCGGGGCGCTGCTGCCGGTCACTCGGCGGACCCGCGACACCGGCCCTGCCGAGGCCGCGCTGGCGATGGTCGAGTACGTCGACGACGTGGCCGGCTATCACGCCCAGGTCGCGCCGCTGCGCCGGTCGGCCCCGCTATGCATGCTCGCCGTCTTGGCGGCCACCGCCGTGCTGCACTGGCCGGCGGCGATCGTCCTCGTCCTGACCAGCGCCCTCATCCCGGTCAACATGCGGTTGGCCGGGTTGTTCGCCCAGCAGGGCGCGGACCGACAGCAGGCAGCGACGCAGCGGTTCAACGCCATCGTCCTCGACAGCTTCCGCGGCCTGCGGACGCTACGTGAACTCGGCGCGGCCGGTCGGCGCGGCCGAATCCTGACCCGGGCCGCCGAGCGGGTGAACGCGGCGACGATGAGCGTACTGCGCCGCGCGTTCCTCTCCGGGATGATCATGGACGTCGTCATCACGTTCTCCATCGCCGTGAACGCGACTTACACCGGCATGTCGCTGCTCGGGTACGTCCAGGTGCCGCACGCCCCACGGCTCAGCCTGTTCACCGGTCTGCTGGTGCTGCTGGTGTGCCCGATGTACTTCGCCCCGATGCGCGCCATGGCCTCGGCGTTCCATGTGCGTGAACGCGCCGCCGTCGCAGCCGGAGCCATCAGGGACATCGTCGAGGCCACGCCCACGGAGGCGACCCCGGTGGCGCGACCGCGGCTCAGCGGTCCCGTGGGGGTGGCCCTCAACGCGGTCCGGTTCCGCTACGCGGGCGCTGATCACGACACCATCGCCGCGGACGTCGAGTTCACGCCGGGGAACTGGACCGCGGTGACCGGCGCGTCCGGCGCCGGCAAGAGCACCCTGCTGTCGTTGATCGCCGGCATGCGGCTGCCCTCGGCCGGAGAGGTCCGGTTGGAGACCACCTCGGGACGGCAGCCGCCGTCACTTGGCGAGTCCGTGTGGGTGGGACAGCGGACCGTGCTGCTCGACGCGACGGTCCGCGACAACATCCGCCTCGGCCGCCTGGAGGCAACCGAGCAGCAGATCGAGCTTGCGGTCGACGCCGCCGGGCTACGCGCGATGATCGAGCGTCTCCCCGGCGGGCTCGACGCCCGGCTCGGCGAAGGCGGCTGGGGCGTGTCGACCGGCGAAGCCCGCAGGATCGCCATCGCCCGCGCCCTCCTGCGCGGAGCACGGCTCTGGCTGCTCGACGAGCCGACCGCCCACCTCGACGCGACCAGCGAACGCGACGTCGTCAAGGCCCTGCGGCGCGCCACCTGCGGCTGCACGGTCATCATCGCCACCCACTCCTTCGCGCTGGCCGCCGCCGCCGACACCGTGCTCGCCATCGACAACGGCCGCCTTCACCACGCAAATCTGGCAGGCGCACGATGACCAGCGCCCGACTCCTCCCGAGCGGCGGCCCTCGGCCTCGCCCTCGGGCGCGTGCCCTGGCCGGCGCCGGTCTCGCGCTCGCCGTCATCGCAGAACTGTCCTCCGCCGGCCTGCTCGGCCTGTCGGGCTGGTTCATCAGTGCCTGCGCCGTCGCCGGCGCGGCCACGTTCAGCTCCTTCTCCTACATCGCCCCCAGCGGCGGCGTGCGAGCCTTGGCCCTGGCCCGCATCGCCGGGAACTACAGCAGGCGCCTGACGCTGCACGCGGCCGCCCTGCGGGCGTCGCCGCCGCCCGGGCCGAGCTCTTCCACCAGACTGCGGCCGCCGAGCGGGGCCGGCTGGACGGCATGTGGTCCGGTGACCTCCTCGATCGCAGCATGGCCGATGCCGACGACGCCGGGATGGCGCTGATCCAGTCCACCGCACCTGCCGTCGTCGCCGCCGCGATGGCTGTTTTCGGCGTCCTCGCCGTTGCGCTGGCCACGTCCATCGAACCGGCGGCGGTGCTCGCGGCCGGTGTCGTGATCATCGCGCTGGTGGCGTACCGCACCTCCGGTGCCGGACGTACGGCCGAGCAACGCACGCGCAAGGCTCTGCGCGCGGAAACGGTCACGGCCACCGACGCATGGGCGGAGATGGCGTCGCTCGGCGCCTCCGAGCAACTCGCAGCACGTATGACGGCGAAGTTCGCGCAGCTCGACTCCGCACGCGACGCAATCAGCCGACGCGGGCTACGCACCGCCCTGATCACCGGGCTGGTGGGTGGGGCCACCGTGGCGGCCACGATCGTCAGCAGGATCGGCGTCGATCCGGCCACTTTCGTGTTCGTCGCCCTGATCGCGCTCGGCGTAGTGGCACAGACCCAACAACTGGGGGTCGCCGCAGAAGCCCGAACCGCAGCGGCGGCCGCGCACCGGCGTCTCACGGTGAGCGCGCCGTCACACACTCCGGACGACGTGACCGTTCCGGCGATGCGCTCGTGGGCGACCCAGCACGGCATCGGCTTCGACGGGTATCTTCTGCCGACGGCCCTGCGGCCAGCGCGCCTCATCGGGGCCCGAGTCACCCGAGGGGGAGTCCTCGTCGTCACAGGCCGCTCCGGCAGCGGCAAGACCACATTGCTGCGCGCCCTTGCCTCGTCGGTGCGGGAATCACTCCACCCCGGCGACAACCGGCCCGCCGTCACCGCGGTCGCCGCCGACGACTACCTCTTCACCGGAACGCTCGGGTCGAACTGGCGGCTCGCCGACCCGGCGATGACCGACGAGGACGTCGACGAACGCCTCGCCGGGCTGTGGCTGGATCACAGCGGACTGACTGCCGGCACTCCCGTTGGTCCTGGCGGCAGAGAGCTCTCAGGCGGTGAACTCCGCCGGGTCTACCTGGGCCGGGCACTGGCCACCCGGCCCCATGTGCTGATCGTCGATGAACCGGCGACCGGCCTGGACGACCATACCGCCCGGCACGTACTCGGTATCCTCGCGAACCTGCCCGGCACCGCCGTCGTCATCGCCACGCACGAACTGCCGGCAGCTCTCCGGTCACTCGATCACGTAGCGACGCTGCCGCTCGACTGATGACTGTTGCCAGCACACTCCTACCAGGACTGATGCAGGCTAGCGACCGCGGCGAGCCGGGAGATGGAGGAGCACAGCCGCTTCGTCCGTCTCGCCGGCCGCTGGGTCTACGCGGGCGCGGTGTAGCCGAACGGCCTACTCCTCTGGTCGGAGGTGGCCTGGGGGAATCGGGGAGGACTCTGGCAGAACGCCGGCTTCGCCAGACTGCCGAACTCACCAATGTGATCAACACAGAGCTCTTCTTCCGAATGCCTCGCATGAACAAGCGACTCGAGCAGGCCGGCACCGGAGCGCCCGATGAACTGCACGCACTGCTGGCGATGAACGACACCTACGAAACGTTCGCTCACGAGAGCCGCTACCTCTTCGGGCTCATGTTCAGTTCGCCCACCCTGGAGTCGAGCGAGGAACTCAACCACTACCGCCGGGACACCCTGCGGTTGATAGCGTCGTATGTACGGCAAGCCCAGAAGCGTAACTGGCGCCCTGAGACCGATCCCGACACGCTTGCCGCGCTACTGCTGGTGATCGCTCAGGATTCGGCTCAGCTTTCCGTTACCGGCGTGCTCGACCTTCTCCTCGATCGAAGGCAGCTTGAGGAGCACAGCCGCTTGTGCGTAGAAGCCACGGTCGGCTCGACGTAGCATCTGCCACCGCATGAGACCTGATACATCGGTGGTTGAGGAACTGGCTTCCTGGCTGGTTTCCGCGCCGTCCAGCAGCTCGGTCGAGTGACAACCTCCGAAGGAGTATGTGGCCAAACCGCACAGCGGCAGTCACACAGTGTTACTTTGCGGCTGGTGACGCGGACCCGAGTGGGGGGCCATCAGGCCGGGCCGGCGTCCAGGTAGTCCGTCCAGCTCAGCGGAGGCCTCCTGTCGGTCGCGACCCTCCGCAGCGGCGCCGTCGATCCCACGCTCGGCGAGTGGGCCGCCATCGCCGCACCGCGTCGGGTTCGCATCTTGCTGTGGACGGGTCAATCTCCGAAGGCTGCCTGGTGGGCAGCGACGCAGGTGTGCGGGAGGTCGACCGGTACCACGACGCTGCCGATGATCGTGGTCTGCGGGGTGAACGGGATCGCCCGCACCCGGGTGGAGCGGATCTCCGCGACCTGGTCGCCTGGCAGCACGGTCCAGCTACGCGGATTGAAACCGACCTCGACGATCGTGTCCTGAACCGTCCCGGCAAGGCGGCCGACGCGAGTTTCGACCCCGGCCTTCCGTATCGCGGCTTTCAAGGCCTCCGGCAGGAACAGGCCGTGGTCCCGCGACGGGATCCGCAGTTCGCCGACGGCGAGATCGGCCAGGTCGACTGTCGAGCAACCGGCGGCGAGGTGCTGCACGGACACGACCGCGAACAGCTGCTCCGTCCACGTCGGCAGCACCCGCAGCCCGGGTGCCGAACGCACCCCCCGGGCCAGTGCCAGATCGATCTCCCCCCGTCGCACGGTGTCCAGACGAGCCGCCAGTGGAAGGTCGACCAGCACGACGTCGACGCCGAGTGCCGAGGAGTGCTCGCGCAGCGTGTCGATCCCGCGTTCCAGGCGAGCGGTGAACCCGGCGGTGGTACCGATGCGCATGGTGCCCGCCGGCGCACCGGCGGCGGCCTGGACCCGATCCGCGGCCGCCAGCGCATCACGCGCCGCGGCGAGCACCCGGTGCCCCGCAGCAGTGAGCCGAACCCGGCGCGGTGAACGGTCCAGCAGTCGGACTCCCAGCTCCCGTTCCAGTTGGGCGATCCGCCTGCTGACCGCGGGCTGGGCGATGTGCAGCCGCTCGGCGGCCCGCCCGAAGTGCAGTTCGTCGGCGACCGCAATGAAGTAGCGCAGTGACCGCAGTTCCACCGAGCCCCCCTGTTCTGCGACGATGCCTCCAGGTTATCGAGCGCGTCGGAACTGGTCCTGGTTTCCGAATGGGGCGTGGTGCTGGGATCGGATCATGGATATCGATCTGGGTCTGCTCGGCGCCCACCTACGCGAGCATGAGGTGAGCCCGCAGAGCGCGATGGAGGTGGAGCGGGCCGGCTATGGCACGCTTTGGCTGGACGCATCGCCACCGGCCGACCTCGCCTTCGCGGAGAAGCTCCTCGACGCCACCACCCGGCTGGTGGTCGGCACGAGCGTGGTCAACGTGTGGTCCGCCGACGCCGAGACCGTCGCCGCCTCCTACCACCGAATCGTCGCCAGGCACCCCAGCCGGTTCCTTCTCGGCGTCGGGGTTGGGCACCGCGAGGTCCACGCCGAGTGGGCGTCGCCATATGACACCCTGGTGTCCTACCTGGACCAACTGGCGCTGGCCGGCGTCCCGGCCGAGCGGGTGGTGCTGGCCGCCCTCGGTCCGAGAATGATGCGGTTGGCCCGCGACCGCACCGCGGGTGTCATCCCCTGCATGGTCACGCCCGAGCACACCCGGCGGGCGAGGGAGGTCCTGGGTGCGGGCAAGCTGCTACTTCCCGGCCACTTCGCGCTTGCGGAGCCCGACGTCGAGCGGGCCCGCGCCGTCGCCCGGGCCGCACCGCCAGGGAAGGCGTTGCAGGTCACCAACTACGCGAGCAACCTCCGGCGGCTGGGCTTCACCGACGAGGACCTCTCCGGTTCCGGGAGCGACCGCGTCATCGACGCACTGCTTGCCTACGGCGACCCGGCCGACCTCGCGCGCGGCCTGACCGCGCACCTCGATGCCGGCGCGGACCACGTCGGCGTCTACCCCCTCGGCGACGACCCCATCGCCACCCTCCGAGCGGTCTCCGGCGCCGTGCTGGCCATCAGGCCCGAGTGACCGGGCGGGAACGCGTCGGCGTCCACGTCGGCGTCCACGTCGGCGAGCACCACAACCTCCGGTGCGGGTCCGTCCCAACTGTGTCCAAGCAGTCTCCACGCGGGGGCTGCATCTGCATCAACATCACCCACGCCATGACGGAGCTGGAGGAGCTGCTGCCGACCTTCGGCGGCTGGGAAGGACGGCGGGGTAGTACGCCGGCGGCAGGCTGATCTCAGCCATCAAGATGGCCCACCACACCTGACGTCAGCGCCACCTACTTGCCTAATCCCCGAGTAAGGACGGTCTGGCCAGACGAGAAACGGGCGGGCTGTTCGAGCGCCGGGAACATTCAGGCCGTGAGGCCTTTCCGTAGATCGATGGACGCTCCTTGGTGCTCGTGGTGTGGTAGCGGTCGCGTGGGCACCGGACGGATGCCTTCTACTTGCCAGGCGTCGAGACCTAACGTCAGAGCGGCGGCGTCCGGTTCCCTCTCGGCTGCCACC
>NZ_JBITHZ010000069.1:0-33396 GCF_044458585.1 Nonomuraea sp. NPDC050451 | reverse complement strand
TTCCTCGACCTGCACTGAATCCACGCGGGCTGAGGCAAAATGCGGCAGCAGTAACTCAAACCCCTGATCTATGCACGCGCACCAGCATCACCAAAACGCACCCCTCGACGCAGGAACAACACGAACCCGGCCGACTCCGCAACAAGATCAGCGCCAGAGCCAGTTTCTGTCAGTGGAAACGACACCCTGGAACGCGGCCTGGCCAAGCCGTATGTGCTGGACGACGCCACGGTGACGCGCGTTGAGCTGGTGTCAGGGCATCAGGCGGGGAGTGTCGTCCTGGTCGAGGAGGGTCAGGCCGGTCTGGGTGGGGTGGTGCAGGACGCTGCCGTGATGCCGGCGTGTGGTGATCAGGCCTGCCTCGCGTAGCACGGCAGTGTGCTGGCTGATGGCCGCCGAGGAGATGTCCAGGCGCCGGGCCAGGGCGCCGGTGGTGGTCACGCCGTCGGCGATGGCGGTGAGCACCAACGCGCGGGTCCGCCCGAGGAGGTTGGCCAGCGCCCGTGTCGACGGGCCGCCCGTCCAGATGCCCGCGGCGTGGTCGACGCCGAGCGCGGCAGGGTAGATCAGGATGCAGTCGGCGGGATCGCCCGGCTCGTACATCACCGCTGGGACGCGCAGGAAGAACGACGACACCAGCAGCAGCCCCCGTCCATCGAGGGTGAAGTCGGCGTCGAACTGGTCGCCTGCATTGACGTGGAGGGTCGGCGGTATCCACCGGATGTTGGGGTGCAGGCTGGACAGCAGTCCGTCGACACCGTGATCGAGCAGGATCGTGCCGCGCTGGGCGCGCTCGGCGTCGAGGTGCGCGCGAATGCGCCGCCAATGCGGGCCGACAGCGGCATGGTGGTACGCCTGCACCGTGGACAGCACCTCCCGCCGGACGTCGAGGCTCTCGACGAGCCCGGCAAGCGCGGTCGGCACGCGCCCGTGATGGCTGGCGTAGAAGTCCAGCTCCGCCCGGACGGCCTGCCGGGGACTGGCCAGGAAGGTCTCGGCGCTCTCGGCCAGGTCGCGGCCCTGCCCGGCGAGGAAGGCCATGTCAAAGCTCGGCGGTCGCGCGGGCGTGATAGCGGCCAGGACCGCGAACCGCGAGTCAAGGGCTTCCCGTACACGACGCCGCCACCCACCGAACATCGTCTCCGCCACCCGCCCGCGCAGCGCGTACAGGCTGAACAGGGTCTCGGCCATGGGACCCAACGTCGGCGCCACCCGCACCCGCGCCAGGTCGTCGGCCGTGAAGTGAATCCTGCGCATCCGCCCCCCATACGCGTCGGCATCGCCGTCACCGCATGCCGCCAAGCGGTCACGCAAGACCCTGAGCGGCATGGTTAAGCCAGGACTTACAAGCTTCGCGGCGCGTGATTTCTTCCTGCGACAGTGAGCGGGCCGACTCTCCGCAGAAGGGACGGCTCGACCTGATGCCGGCCCACGGAATGAAAGGTTCACCTGAGCATGCGCAACCGAATCCGCACCATGTATCTCAACGTTCGGGCGGCATTGGCCGCCCTCGCGACCGCCGTCGTCGGCGTCGGAGCGTTCCTGACTCCGGCCGCGGCGGCTGCCGTCGAGAAGGGCGAATACTGCGCGGTGATTTTGAGTAAGGAACGCGATGCCAACGGGGTCTCCAAGGTGCTCTCGAAGGAGTGCTCGACAGTCTCCGCGGCCGATGCGCATCGCAAGGCTGGAGTCGAGGGTGGTGTATCGATCGCGGCGGACACCAAGCTGGCGTCGCTGTACCGCCATCAGGACTACGGCGACCTGATGGTGGAGCTCTACGGCCAGTACGGTCCGTGTGACCACGAGGGCTATACCTTCATCCTGGACGGCCAGTACGCCTACGCACTCTCATCGGTCATCGGCCACAACAGCTGCACCTGGTCGAAGCTCACGAGCGAGGGCGGGTACTACGAGTACCACGCGCTGCCGGTTCGCAATATCGGCGCGTTGAACGACAACACCAAGGTGATCCACCTCTGGCGCGGCTGAGCCATCCGACGCCGTACGACATCGAGCCGCCGCCCGGAGTTCGACCCGGGCGGCGGTCTCGATGTCTGTCTCAGGTGTGACTTGGATTGCTCTATGGCGTGATTCTGGGATCGCTATTTGGCGTACTTTTCGATCTTCGGAACGGTCTCGACCAGACAGAATCTGGAATCTGTCCGGTCGGGGAGTGATGTTGCCGGCGGGTACCGCTTATGGCTGTCCCTGGGTTCCTCGCCCCCCGGCCTCAGCGCGATGCCCGTGCTGACCTCATGGCGATGAGCCCCAACGCCCCCGGGCAGTCCCGGGGGCGTTGGATTACCTCAACGAGCTGTGGTCGCGCACAAAGTCGTACGCCAGACGCGCCAACGATGCGATCGCTGAAAGCGTCCCCGGTAACCACCACCAGGGGCTACGCGGCTGAGGCTCCTTGTGGGACATACCGGCCCTCCTCTATGCGGGGAAGGCACCGGGCCGAATGCGCGATGCCCCCCGTGCAGAGGACAGCCGTTGAAAGGCTGGCGAGGGTTGCAGCAGTGACGTTACGCGGCCCAGAGCGACGTAAGCAACCTTGATCGGCATACTCCCGCCCGAGCCAAGCATTCGGGGGGATACATGGCCAAGTACACCGCTATCGCCGAGGACATGGCATCCGGCACTGCGCAGAAGACCATCCTGCAGATCACCAACCCGATCGCCAACCCTGGCAGTCACCGCATGAGACGTCCAGATCATGCTGTCGGTCGGATCAGGTGTCGCTCGGGGCCCGATCGCCGGCCGACGCTCTGAGCCCACGCGTCGGCGCGCCGCACGATGTCCCAGACGAAGGGCTCCTTGGCAGAGACATACCGTTGCCGGTCATCGCGGAACTGCCGCGCGCATTGCCGCTTGATCTGGGCGAACTCGGCCGCGGTGACGGGATGGGCACGCAGGTAGTCGCGGAACAGCAGGGGCAGCTGCTGGGAGAAGCTCCCGAGCTCGCGTACGTGAATGTGGGTGCGGCGGCTGCCTGGAGACTCGCGGGAAGTATCGCTTGGTCAGCTCGGGATTGTTCGCACGATGTACCAGATCGAGCCGCTCCAGCGGCCCAGTGGCGGGCGGGCGGATCCTGGTAGCGCAGGTGCGCGGTGAGGATGCGCTGGGCGGTCAGGCGGACCTGACGCTCCTCGTGGAAATCTCGGCCCGCCGGCGCGGAGACGCCGCTGTCAGAGGCGCTTGGTCCGGCGGGCTCGGCCCGGCCGGTCTCGTCCGAGGACGGGGTGTACGGCATCCTGAGATATGCGCAGATCACGTCCACGATGGTCTGCCGTAAGCCAGGGGCGTCCTGGGCGAGCTGTTCCAGGGCGTACAGTCCGCCCAGCCGCACCGGGGCCCGTGCGTTGCCGAGCTGCTCGACGGCCTTGCCGTAGCGGTCGGTCACGTGGCCGCGCTCGCCGAGCTGGAAGGCGCGCCGGGCGGTGTCGGCGTTGCGCGCGGTGTAGATCACAGCGACCAGCGCGGCCAGGCCGGTAGCGATGGCCAGCATGTTGCCACGCACCGCTGCCACCGCCGACGCCCAATCCTTGGCAGCCAGCTCCTTCGGACCCGTTGGCAGTGTCGCTGGAGTCGCTGATGGTGACGCCGGTGGCGTGATCGGTGACGAAGTGATCGCTGGCGCGACACCATCGTCCTGGGTTAGACCATCCACGTTCTCCAGCACCCATACCGCGCCCGGGCCCAACATCAGCCCGGCAACCGCCAGCAGCGAGAGCACCAGTACGAGGATCGAGACAGGCTTCACACCACCACGGTGACCCGAATCGACGTCCACAGCCAGCGATACGCCGCACGGCCCGTTTCTGTCGTATTCCGGTGGCACCCCCAGCACGGCCGCCGCGCGCCGGGCGAGGTCCAACTCGACCACCACGCCGTGCCCGTGCGCGTCGTCGGCGGGCAGCGTGGTGACGAGCCGCCCATCACGGTCGTGGACCTGCCAGCCCCTCAGGTCACAGGCCGCCGCCGAGGCCGACGACCCGTCGTGACGGTCCTGATCAGCACCCGATGCCTCCCGATCGCGGATGCTCTGGACCGCGCTAAAAGGGGGTGAGGGTCCGCGCTGGACGTCCGGGAACCCCGTTTTACTCCTGATAACGTGAATGACGGGCTAGGGGATGGGATGCGTTGACCATGGCGCCCATGAGCCATTCGGCGGATCTCCCGCTCCCCAACTCGTCCACAATTTATTGTCCTTGCTCACGCCGAAGACTTGAATGCGCCCGTCGGTGAGCTGTGCGGCAGTCACGGCCAGGAGCCCTGGCCCGGACCATGGGCCCCATGGTGACCAGGCCGCGTTGGGGTTGGTTGTTTGCTTGTGGCAGCTCTGAAATTCACCGTCTTTGTTGGTGGCGAAAACGACCGGTCGCCCGTCCGCGATGGAACTCGTACACAGGACGCGAGCCGTCCGCACGGGTTCCGGGGACGGAAACTCCTGCCATGGCGTCCAGGCCGCGCTGGGGTCGGAGGTGGCTTTCCACGTGGTGATGAGGCGTTGGCCGTTGGCACCGACGATTTGCAGCCGTCCGTCGCTGAGGCGGAGCACTGCCAGCACACGTGGTCGTGACAGAGTGCCCGTCGTCATCTCCACAGGTGTGACCCAGCCGGAGTCCACGGCGCTGGTTTGCTTCCACGTTGCCATCACGTGCAGCTCGCCTCCGCCGGTGTTGCATACGCCGAACGCATGCAGCCGTCCGTCCTGGAGCACGTCGGCAGCGACGTGGTGAACGTTCGGCGGTCCGAAGCCCAGGACCGTCCAATTGGTCCAGAGGGCGAATGGGGCGGTCGATTCCTTTCTTCTGACGATGCCTTGAACGGCGGTCGGGGCGTCAGCGGATCCGAAGACCTGGAGCACCCCGTTAGGGTATTGGGCAGTGTCGAAGACCCTTCGGGGGCCCATCTGTGGATTGAAGCGTTCCCATGAAGACCATGGTGCGTTCGGAGCCGTGCTGATTTTCCACATGGTCCACACGCTCCCATCGTCTTTTGATGCGAAGATTTGTGGACGCTTATCGCTGTTGGGGCCTGACGCGAGGTGTATGACTGGCATGTGACCCTCCAGAATCGGCCGACGCATAGGCCGGGATCCCATGTGATGCCACAAACACCCATGCCCTCTTAGCGGAGCCATAAGGACGCACAGTGGTGAATTATCCGTAGATTCCGGCACTACATTTGTAAATCTTGAGTGCGAACGTGCCTCGATGGCGTTTGCCTGGACGCAGAGCAGTTGCCGGCCCCACCTCGATACTTCGTGCTCACCGCCGTGGAGTGGGAGATCGGAGGCCAGCGGCCAATGTGCAACTCCTTGGGCCAGGTGGACGCGGACTGTGGGGGCGGGTCAGCTCTCCATCGAGCCGACGTTCGCGGCCACCTTGGCGACCGCCTTTTCGACCGCCTCCAGCGGGGCGGCCAGGCGTTCACGATCGCCCGGTTCCAGGGCGGCCTCGCCGAGCTGGTGCGCCAGCAACTCCAGGTGCGTGGCGAAGCGATGGCAGGCGTCGGCGGCGATGTCGGCCGTGTTCCGGGCCGGGGGAGCGAGGGTCACGACCGTGACGGTACGCCGTGACCCGGGTCGGCGGAGGGGGAATGTGCCTGCTCAGCGGCGTCACAGGTCGACGATCACCTTCGGCCGGGGGTGGCCGACGCCTTCGCAGTCGCCGATGAGGACCAGGTGGAAGGTGGCTTGCTCGTGCAGCTGGGCCGGGTTCACCTCGCTCTGGCGGCCGTGGAAGTACCGGTACAGCTTCACGCGTCCGGCCTGGTGCAGCTCGACCATGGCCCGGCGGGCGGAGTCCGGCGCCAGGTGCAGCTGCTTGGCCAGGCAGGCGTAGGAGGTAACCGGCGGGCCGCCGATGACGCCCGCGGCGCCGGTCCAGATCTCCCGGGCGGTGTAGTCGGTGACGTCGTCCGGGCCGTCGGCGGCGATGACGCCGATGAGGTGTTCGATGCGTTCGGCCCGGCCGGTCCAGTCCAGGGTGTGCTGCTGGCCGGGCTGGAAGCGGGCGTCGGCCCGCTCGAGTTCGGCGACGCGGTCCTCGATGCTGTGGGCGAAGTCGCGGCGGGCCTTCTCCTGATCGCGCAGCTGGGTCACGTCGGCCAGGTAGTCGACTGGCGGCCCGTCCTGGCCCCACTCGTCGTCATCCTCGTCACGGCCGCCGACGCCAAGGGCGGGGCGGTTGCGTTCGGCCTCCAGTTCGGCGACAACCACCCGCTCGACCTCGTCGAAGAAGTCGTTGGCGAGCCGGTCGAGTACCGCCCACACGCGCAGGTAGGCGCGGGCCCACAGCACCTCGCGGGCCTCCAGCGCGGCGTCGGCGGCGCGGTGCAACCGTTCGTAGTCGCGCCGGGTCTGCTCAGCCTCGGCGGCGCTCTGTTCGACGGTGTTCTGCAGCTGGCCGCGCGTGCGGGCGGCCTCGGCGGGCACCACCGCGGCGATGCAGGTGCGGTAACCGCAGGACCTGGGCTTATCTGCTGACGCTGCGGCTTCTTCAGGCGTTGATGAGACTTCAGCGATTCTGAAGGTCTATCGTCCTGGTCGTTCGTCTTGCCGTGATGGTGAAGACGAGGAGGCTGGAGTCGGCGCCGGCGCTGGTGAAGGATCTGCGGGTCGCGCGGAACCTGCCGGGGCGGTCGTCCAGATCACGGGGAAGCTGTCTTCCTCCCCATTGCCGGAGAGCGCGCCCACGACCCAGGCATTGCGGGTGCCCGGCTGGAGGGGCTCGGTGGTTCCCCGCCCGCCGGCCGCAGGCGGCGCGCCCCGTCGGCGCCTTCCCGCGCCGCGGCGGCCGCCGCCGGATCCAGCGCCTCGATCCGCCGCTCCAACGTGCTGCGCGCCGGCACCGGCAGCCCGCCGGCCCGACACCGGCGTACGACCTCCCGGTAGACCACCGCTACCGAGCGCCGCTGCCGGTCCAGATACCGCGAACGGATCACCTCGGCCATCACCGCCTCGACCGCCGCCGGCACCCGGCCGAGTCTCCGGCCGCCGCTGGAGCGCCGGGGCAGCAGATCTGAAACGACGCCCTCACCCGCACGCCACCGCCCCAGCAGCACGTACACCTGGCGCCGTGAAATGCTCAGCTCGGCCGCCGCGGCATCCGCGGCCGCCAACCCCACCCGCGGCCCGGCGGCCAGCCGGCCGATCACCTCCGCCTGGCCTACCGCCACGTCCCACGCCTCATCCGGGGCCGTCAACACGCCCCGCTCGATGATCTGCGCCCGCCCGCCGTCCATGCAGGGACCTCACCGTCGCGCACGCGAGTACGGAACAAATGCACCGTAGCGCAGAGGACTACGAACAAGCCGGTGCTTCACAGTCGTCTGCACGGATGCCCGAAAGCCCAGGACATCCGTGCAGACCACTTCGAAAAGTGACAACGGGTTTCGGGACGATCGTTCCTGCGGAAACGTGATCAGGGCGAAGGCCTTCACGACCGTCCCGCAAACGACCGTTTCGCGTCGTCGTGGTGGCAGGTAACGCGTTCGCTACTTTGGGTCCCGCTCGCGCCAGTTCGGGAGCACTCTGGACGCATGTCGAAGACGACGCCAGGGTCGGCAGGCACACCCGGTTCGCGGCTGTGGCGCGCCGTGGCGGTGATCGCGGTCGTGGTGTTGGCGGCCTCACTCGCGGTGGGGCTGGTCTGGTTCTTCGCCGATCCGCTGCACCTGCCCGAGGACGTGTTGGCAGTGCTGGATCAGCGGGCCAGCGTGGTCGGCATGTTCACCGGCATGGTGGTCGGTGTGGCCGGGCTGGTGGTCGCCGTGGTGGCGTTGCGGGCGCAGGTGCGCGCCGACCGCGCCCAGCCGGCTGCCGTCGCTACACCGGACGCGCCGGACGCTACGCAAAAGACGTTGCCGCAGGTGTCGGCCTCGGGCGAGCGGTCGATCGCCATCGGCGGCGACAACACCGGCATCGTCTCGACCGGGGACGGGGCGCGGAATGTGCAGATGCGGGCGGAGGCCTCGGGCCAGGGCCGGGTGTATCAGGCCGGCGGCGACCAGACCATCAACGAGCGATGAGCATCCCTTCCGCGCCCGATTCTCCAGAGCGGCAGCCGGACATCCAGACGGAGGCCACCGCCTCCGGGGAGAGCCGGGTGTACCAGTCGGCCGGTGGCCAGACCATCAACCACCATTACTAGAGCCTGGTCATGATCCTCGATCTGTTCAGCGGTGTAGGTGTAGCTGAACAATCTTGTCTGACGAGCCCATCGTGGGTGCCATGGACTTACACGCTGTCGAAGCGCTAAATGAGGACCTCACGGAGTTCACCCGTGACATCTTCAAGTACCTCGGCTACCAGGGCCAACGCAGATACGGTCAGCAGTATCTGCGCGGGTTGATGCTGGACGGAAGACGGAAATCGGTGGAGCCGATGGCCAGCCGGTTGGGCCTGCCCCGGCAGAACCTTGGCCACTTCGTCGCTCAGTCCACCTGGAACTACACCGATGTGATGCGGCGGATCGCCGCGCGAGCAGTCGCGGTGATCGATCCAGCGGCGTGGCTGATCGACGACCACCCCTTCGTCCGCTACGGCCACGGCACTGCGGGAGCGATCGTGCAGCACTGTGGCGAACGGGGGCAGCACCTGTGCCAGGTCGCCGTCTCGATGCACGCCGTGTCCGACCTCGGCTCCACCCCGCTGCATTGGCGGCTATTCATCCCGCAGACATGGGCCGACGATCCTGAACGCCGGACCAAGAGCGGCATCCCACCCGCACTCGTGCATCGCACCAAACAGCAGATCGCACTGGAGTTAGTGGACGAGGCCGCCGGATGGGGACTGAGGCCGCCCCTGGTCATCGCTGACAGCGATTACGGCACCAACGTCGCCTTCCGCAACGGACTCACCCAGCGCGATATCCGTTGGCTGGTGGCGGTCAACGGTGACACGACCGTCCTGCCGGCCACCGGAGCGCCGATCAGCCCCTGGGCCAAGCGACGGCCCGCCATCGGAGTCAGCCAACTGGCCCGCGCCAACCAGTACCGGGCCCGCCAGTTCGTCTATCGCCCCAAGACGACGAATCATCCGGCTCGCTCTGGGTGGTTCGTCGCCATCCCGGTGCACATCGCCGGGATCATCGAACGAGGTTATATCGCGACCACCGAGCACCGCCTGCTGCCCGAGCGCGTGTTGCTGGTCCACTGGCGACACCAGCACGACAAAGAGGTGTTTCGCGCCTGGATCACCGACCTGCCCGCCGACACTCCGCTATCGACGCTGGTCAAGCATGCGACCAGCCGCTGGTCCATCGAGACTGACTACCGCGAGATGGAACAGGCCCTCGGCCTGGGCGACTACGAAGGCCGTGGTTACGCCGGATTCCACCACCATGTCACCCTCGTCTCGGCAGCCCACCTGTTCTGCCTGGAACAGCGCCTCAACCCAAAAGGAACGCACACGGCCTGAACCTCTACCAGGTCGTGTCCCATCTCCAGACCACGCTGATCGCCATGCTGTGGCGATGCCCGGCCTGCCACCGTGACTCGCATGACCTCATCGACCCTGGTGGAGGACCATGACCAAGCTCTAATTACCCGCCGAAACCTGAACCGGGGCAGATCGTCGAAGGGGATATCCCGCAATGCCCTCCTGGCTTCCAGCCCCGCCCGCACCTGCTGCAGCAACTGGCCGACCGGCTCGGCGACCTCGCCCCGGGCCAGAGCGGAGACGCGAGCGGGGGAGCGGCAGTGATCTGCGCGATGGCCGGCACCCCGGGGGTGGGCAAGACGCTGCTGGCCGCCTCCTACGCCTGGGCCTGTCAGGCAGAGCGCTGGCCGGTGGTGGCCTGGGTCGCCGCCGAAAGCGCTGACCAGATCGTGACCGGGCTGGCCGCGCTGGCCGAGCGGCTCGGCCAGCGCGAAGCCGATGATGACGCCGCGGCGGCCGCGGCCCGGGCCAAGGTCTGGCTGTCCGCCACCACCCGACCGGCCCTACTGGTCTTTGACAACGCCACCGACGCCGTGGAGGTGCGCCGCTGGTGCCCGGCCACCGGTGCCACCCGCGTAGTCATCACCACCCGCAACCGCGCTTTCCTGCTCGCTTACCGGCCGCTCGACGTCGGCGTGTTCACTCCCGAGCAGGCGGCCGCGTTCCTGCACCGGCGCACCGGCCTGAACGACCCCGTCGGCGCCGCCGAACTTGCCGAAGAGCTGGGGCACCTGCCGCTGGCGCTGGCCCAGGCCACCGCAGTGATCGCACGGCTACGCCTGGACTACGGCGCCTACCTGCGCCTATTGCGTGGGTTCCCGGCCGGCGACTACCTGCCCGCCCACGAGGGCGACGCCTATCCGGTCGGTACGGCAGAGGCGATCTTGCTGTCGGTCACCCAGGCCGAGGAAGCCCTGCCCTTCGCCGGGCAACTACTGCCAATCCTTGCGGTGCTGTCCCCGGCCGGCATCCCGCTGGCGGTCTTCGGCGGCACTGACGGCGACCTGGTGCGCCTCCGGGAGATGCTCGCCGACCTGGCCGACACCAGCCTGATCACCTTCACCGAAGACGGCAGCACTATCGTGATGCATCGTCTGGTGCAACGCGTGTTGCGCGACCGCGCCGCCTATCACGGCGACCTCAACGCCGTCATTGGCCAGGCCATCGACCTGCTCAGTGCCTTCAACGCCACCCTGCCCGACGGCGTCAAGACTTGGACCGCACGTGCCGCGGTTGAGATGCTCATCGACCAGACCGACACCCTCTACCGGCACCTCTCCAGCGATGATGATCTCCCGCCTGACCTGCTGACGCTGCGCGCCTGGTGCGGCCAATACCTGACAGATCTGGCCGATCTCAGCCGGGCCATCCCGCTCTACAAGGCGACGCTGGCCGACTTCGAGCGGGTCCTGGCCGCCGACCACCCCAACACCCTGACCACCCGCAGCAACCTCGCCGACGCCTATCGGGCGGCGGGGGACCTGGAGCGGGCCATCCCGCTGCACGAGGCCACCCTCGCTGACAGCGAGCGGGTCTTGGGCGGCGACCACCCCGACACCCTGACCTCCCGCAGCAACCTCGCCGACGCCTATCGGGCGGCGGGGGACCTGGAGCGGGCCATCCCGCTGCACGAGGCCGCCCGGGACATGTTGCCCAACCCCGCGAACTCGATCACCTCGATCGCCAAGCTGCTCGGCGTCAGCCCAGGGACGCTGTATAACCACATCCCGGACCTGCGGCAACTGCGCGAAAGCGGGCACACCCGAGAGCTCACCAGCGATCAGAGATGGCCAGCGTAGGAAGACGCAACCGAGCGATGGGCTATCCGAGCGCCGACAGGTTGGCCCTCACAGTCTTCGTCAAAGGGTGGTCGGCGCCCAGCACCCGCTCACTGTCGGCCAGCGTGGCCTCGAACAGCGGGATGGCCCGGCTCAGGTCTCCCGCCGCGTAGTAGGCGTAGGCGAGGTTGTTGCGGGAGAACAGGGTGTCGGGGTGGTCGGCGCCCAGCACCCGCTCCCGATCGGCCAGCGTGGCCTCGTGCAGCGGGATGGCGCGGCCCAGATCCCCCGTCCTCCGGTAGGCGGAGGCGAGGTTGTTGCGGGAGGACAGGGTGTGGGGATGATCAGCGCCCAGCACCCGCTCCCGATCGGCCAGCGTGGCCTCGTGCAGCGGGATGGCCCGGCCCAGGTCTCCCGCCGACTCATAGGCACCGGCGAGGTTGTTGCGGGATTGCAGGGTGTCGGGGTGGTCCTCGCCCAGCACCCGCTCCCGATCAGCCAGCGTAGCCTCGAACAGCGGGATGGCCCGGCCCAGATCCCCCGCCCCGTAGTAGGCGTAGGCGAGGTTGTTGCGCGAGATCAGGGTGTGGGGGTGGTCGGCGCCCAGCACCCGCTCCCGATCAGCCAGCGTGGCCTCGTACAGCGGGATGGCCCGGCCCAGGTCTCCCGCCGACTCATAGGCGGCGGCGAGGTTATTGCGCGCGGTCAGCGTGTTGGCGTGGTCAGTGCCTAGGATGCGTTCTTCCTCTGCCAGGTTGTGCTCCATCAGTGGGATCGCTTGTCTCAGATCCCCCGCCGTCTCGTAGGCGTAGGCCAGGCTGCCACGCGTGTTGAGTACGGCGGGGTGGTCGGCGTCGTAGACGCGTTGAGCCAAGGCCATGCATCGCTTGAGATAGACCAGGGAGCGGTCGATGGCCCCCTGGCTGTTCAAGAACATGCCGACGGTACGGAGCAGTTGGTGAGCGTCGGCGGTGTCGGCGTCGGGGGAGGTGTACTCGAACACGGCGTCGATGTGGGGCAGCAGCGCCCGCCATTGCGGCCAGGAGGCCGGGACTTCGTATATGTCAGGGCGGGCGCGCTCCAGCAGGGAGATGGCGACGGCACGGGCGGTGTCGATGTCGGAGGCCTGCCGGTGCGGGTCGGCCGGGTCGCAGGTGCGGGCGACGGCCTGGACCAGGCGGTGCACGATGATGTGCTCGCGGTCGAGGGTGATCATGTTGTAGGCGGCCAGCTCGCCCAGGGCGTGACCTATCTCCAGTGTGGAGATGCCCGAGTTACCCAGGCCCTCCAAGCCCTCCAGCAGGGTGCGGGGGATGGGATCGGCGCCGTACCAGGCCAGGATGCGCAGCAGCTGCCCAGCTAGCGGTGTGCCAGTCAGTCGGTCCAGGATCAGCCGCCAGATCCGGGCGACGGTCCGCTCGGCCGGGGAGCCGCGTGCGGCCCGGTCGTACAGCACCGCCGGCTGCTGGCGTAACTCCGCCAGGTAGGCGTACGGGGTCAGCCTGACCTGGTGCAGGTACGCACCCGCCTGCTCGATGGCCAGCGGCAGGCAGCCCAGCTCGCGCACCAACTCCCGCGCCCCCTCCAACACCTCAGGCATCTCCGCATCGGGGGCAGGTGGCTGATGACCGGTGATCCGGGCGAGCAACTCGATCGCCTCGCGCTCGCTCAGCACGCCCAGCGAGATCACGTGGGCGTCCAGGCGATACCAGCCCTGGGCCAACCGGCTGGTCACCAGTACCCGCCCGTCCAGCGTCCGCCCCAGCAGCGGCGCCACATCGTCGGGATCGATGACATCGTCCAGCACCAGCAGCCACCCCTCATGGGCGGCCAGCCAGGCCACAGCACGCTCGGCCAGGGCCTCCAACGGCAACGCCGTGGCCAGCTCCGGCTGCAGCGCGACCGTCAGCGCGGCCAGCCCGGCCTGCACCGCCGGCGGGCTGTCGGCGGTGATCCACCACACCGGATTACACGCCTTGGCCTGCGCCGCGGCATAGCGGGCGGCCAGCGTCGACTTTCCCACCCCGCCCAGCCCGTGCACCGCAGCCACCACGACCCCGCCACCGGTCTGCAGGGCCGCTTCCAGTTCGACCAGCTCATTCGCGCGTCCGACGAACAGCCCGGCATGCCCGGGGAGATTCACCGTCCTCGGCGGGGCGGTCACCTGCTCAACCGGTCGCAGCGCCGGCAACCCCGTCTCGTAAACGGTCAGGTCATGCCCGGCCTGGTACACCCGGCCGTGCCCGGAGGCCTGTCCCTCCATCTGCATGCGGCGCTCAGCGCCCGTGGATGGTCTGGTCGCGGCCAGCCTGATAGATGCGGCCATGCCCGCTGGCCGTCGCCTTCATCGTCAGCGAACCGACCCGCTCCTGATCGGCCGGCTCCAGCGCCGGGGTGAGCACCTCATCTACCACCCGTTTGATCTCCTGCGCCAGGGACGGATCTGCGCGGAGCAGCTGCTGCAGCCGGACCTGCCAGGACCCGACCAGGGCCTGCTCGGTGTCGGCGTCGTTGTCCCCGCGGGCTTCGAGCACCTGCTTGCGAACCTCGGCCAGCTCCGCCTCGACGACGTCGGCCTGCTCGGGGCGGACCTTACGCCACAGAGCGACCGCACCATCTCGGGCCGACTGCCAGGCGTCGGTGGCCATCGCCGTCACCAGCGCGGTGCCCGCAGCCAAAACGATCGGATCCACGTTGACCTCTCTCACCGCCGGAGTGTGAATCCCCACGGTAGAACCGGCCACGGTCCACGACCACCCTGGCCGGAACCGCAGATAAGCACCGTTGATCACACAAGCCCGCCGGTGCGATCGCGACACCTAACGAGCAAGGCCTGGCCCAAGGGCTCGTCCGGGACATCGCGGACGATCAGTACCCCGTTATCGCAGATAGTGACTCACTATCTGCGATAAACAGGGCCGGTCCGCCAAAGCCCGTGACACCGGCGCCAAGCGAACGCTCCCAGCCCGGAAGCTGGGCGGGCGAAGGCGCGGGTCGCCGCGCCGGTCGTTGAAGCCTGGCGAGCATCGGCAGCGCGAGGCAGCCGGCGTCGAGATCGAGGTCGGTGTCGCGGGCGGGCGCCGCCCGGAAGACGTTGCGGCCGATCCGGCCGATCCGGCCGAATCCGTTGATCGCGATACGTAGCCTCATCTGCGTTCCTTTCGCGGTTCGTTCCCTTGGCGTTTTGGTGGGAAAGTCCGGTCCGGAGCCCGGTGTGGTCGCGGGATCGACCACACCGGGTTTCAGGTGGGCTACTGCGCGGCCAGCGCCGGGTACAGAGCGGTGACGGGCTGGGAGATCGCGGCGTGCAGTTCTTGGTCATTTCATCGATGATCGCTTCGAGCTCGCCGGCCTCAAGCGCGTCGTAGATCGCGGCCACGACATCAGCTGGCTTGTTCATGCTGGCGGTGTCGGCGCCCGCTTGCATTGGGGTGTCGGTCGGGCCGAGGTAGGCGCCGAGCACCTGCACACCGTCGGGGGCCAGTTCGAGCCGCAGCGCGTTGGTCGCCATCCACAGGCCGGCCTTGGACACGCTGTGCGCCTTGCCGACGGCGAACCAGCTCAGCACTGATCCGACGTTCACCAACGCACCCTTGGCCGAACGAAGTCCGGGCGCGAAGGCGCGGGTGAGGCGGACGGGGCCGAGCAGGTTGGTCTCGATGTTGGCTGTGATGTCCTCGAACGGAGCCGTCAGCAGGTCGCCTCGCGGGAAGACGGCTGCGTTGTTCACCAGAATCGTGGTGTCAGCGGCCTGGCCCAGAACCTTGTCGATCGAGGCGGAGTCGGTCACGTCCAACGGCAGCGGCACGATGCGATCGTCGTTCCACTCCTGCGGCTTGCGGGCCGTCGCGTAGACGCGGCGAGCGCCGCGCTCGAGGGCGACCCGGACGAACTCGGTACCGAGGCCGCCGTTGGCGCCAGTCACGAGTACGATCGCGTTCTTCAGTGATGTCATCGTGCGTTCCTTTCGCTCGAACTTCTCGTATGAACTCAGAGGGCCGGTCCAACGCGCCGCGCTTTGTTTCGGCGGCGACCGGCGGGCCCAGCGGTGACGACGACGCCCACCAGGGCCACGATGGCTATGGCGATCCCGAACCCGACCGCCATCGAGGTCACCCCGACGGGTCCCGCGAACTGCCCCGCGATGATCGCGGAGACGCCCATCGCGAGGTAGGCGACGAGGTAGATCCCGGCGAACAGTCCCGCACGTTCGTGGGGCTTCACTTCAGGTGCGAGCCCTCGGGTGATACCGAAAAACGACGCGCCAAGCCCGCCGCCGGCGAACACCGCCGCGGCCCAGACCAGCGGCAAAGAGGTGGCGCTGACGCTCCCGATGAACAGGGTCGCGCCGATGACCATTGCACTCGCGCCGAGCAGCCTCAACCGGTGAGGACCTACGGCGGTCGTGATCGCCGACACGACCGTTCCAGCTCCGAACGTCACGAACGCGGCCAAGGCACCGATGAACGGGTCTCTCACCCCGAAAACGAGTGCGAGGACGATGGGAACCAGGCCGAGGAACAGCGCCATCATCATGAACGCGCTGATCGTCACCGGGAGGGTAGACACAAACAGGCCGCGTACCTGGGCCGGTATCGAGACCCGGGGAATCAGCGACGCAACTGCGCCGGGCTTGCGAGTTGAGGTCTCCGGCGTGAACACGGTGAAGACCGTTCCAAGGGCCATGACCACGACCAGCACCACGAACGTGGGGTCAGACGCGAACTGGGCGAGGATGCCCGCGAAGAGCGCTCCGATACCCAGGCCGGCCAACGGAGCCATGCCGGTCATCAGCGCGCCCAGTTTCTTGTGACGCTCGGGAGCGAGCTCCACGACCGCGGCGCTCAGTGCGCTCGAGGCCGCGCCGGTAGCGATCCCCTGGACGATCCGGGCCGTAATGAGCCAGCCGATCGACGGTGCGAACAGAAACACGAGCATCGCCACCAACTCGATCGCGAGCGCTCCGATCATGAGCGGGCGCCGGCCAACGTGGTCGGACAGCGAACCGATCACGAGAATCGCGCCGCAGCAACCGCCACGACCGCGCTCGTCATGACGTTCGCCCTCAGAAGGCCGATGCTGCGAACCCTGGGGCATCTGCGCCCTGGCTGGGATGGCCACCATCGTCCTGCCCTGAACCGTGTGAGGGCAACGGCGGCGCCCTTCACCCATGCGGCTCAACCCCAGGTAGGCCGACCTGTCGGGATTAGGTGATTTCCCGACACCCCGCCGACCAGGCTCCCCGCGGCCCGGAAGATCAGACTTCGCGGCACAAAACACCGCTCCGGGTGGATGTTTTCGAGCCCGAATTGACGACAGGATTTCCCGACAGATAGAAGAGGGCTCCCGTCCCCATCCGAGGAGCCGCCGGTGCGGATCGTCTACTCCCGCTCGTCCACCGCCACCCAGTCCCTGCTGCGGCAGCGGCACATCCTCACCGAGGCCGGGCTGCTGGTGCGGACCGAGGGCGTCGCCGAAGGGTTTCGCCCGGCCGAGGGGGTGCTGCTGTTTGAGGACCCGGCGACCACCTCGAAGATCCCGGCGCTGGAGCGGCCCGCGTTCGCGAAGGTCGCGGTCGCCGCGCACCCGGCGACGTCCTGACCGTCTCGGAGCTGTTTCGGCTGTGCCGCGACCTGATCGACATCCACGCCGTCCGCGACTGGTGCCAGGCCCGCGGCGTCGCCCTGCGCGTGCTGTCGGGCCCGCTGTCGAACTTCCACGACCTCGCCGCAGGCGACGCCACGACCGCGCTGCTCATCAACGTGATCACCGCGGTCGGACAGTTCCAGCGCGACCTGCAGAACGAGCTGACCGCCGAAGGGATCGCCGCCGCCGAAGCCGAAGGCCGCTATCGCGGCCGCCCACCCGCGCTGGCCGGCGCCCGGCTTGAGGAGGTGCGATCGGCGTTCGCCGACCACGGCACCTCGATCGCGGCTCTCGCCCGTGCGCATGGAGTGAGCCGGGCCGCCATCCGAACCGCACTTACCGGGCTACTGCCCGGCCAGCCCGATCCGCCCGTACTCATCCCGACCAAGGGCCCTGCCGAAGCGTCCAGCTAAGTTACTCGCGGGTACCGCCAACGGCTGTCCGCAGGTTCCTCAACCCCGGAGGTCTCGGCGCTGGCGCTGCACCTCCTCGCCGCCGCGATCACCTACCTCAACACGCACCTGATCCAGATGGTGCTGCGCGATCCTGGCTGGAAGAAGCGGCTGAGCCCGGCCGACCGTCGGGGGCTGACCGCCCTGTTCTGGTCGCATCTGAACCTGTACGGACGCTTCGAGCTCGACATGAACCGCCACCTGGAGCTGGACACCGCCCTGGACACCGTCGTCGCTGGGCCATCGCAGTAGCAGGGTGCAGGGGACGGCCGGCGCTGCTGACCTGTGGGCGGCCGACGAACCCCTGCGCGCGAGGTCAGCGCTTATGGTCGGCGCGGTTCCACCACGCGGCTGTGGCGATGGCGCCGATCGCGCCGGTGGCCGCGACCAGCAGCAGCCCGGCCGGGCCGGGCGGGTCCTGGCCTTCTCCGGCGATGCCGGCGTACAGGCCGGGCACCGACCACGGGAAATAGGCGCCGTAGCCGAGCGCGGCGATGATCTGGGAAGCGAAGATGATGCCGAACAGGACACCGACGGCGGCCAGGTAGCCGCGGCCGGCGCTGGCGGCCAAAGCCAGCGGTGTGGTGGTCAGCGCAGCGAGCGCAGCCGCGGCCAGGATGCGTGCGAGGCCGTCGAGCACGGCCGGCGCCGACCAGGCGGGCAGGGCGAGCAGGGCGCCGATACCCAGGCCGAGCGCGGCGAGCAGGACGGCCAGCAGCAGCGCCCAGAGGGCGGCGATGGTGAACTTGGCGGCCACGATGGTGGTGCGGGATGTGGGCAGGGCGAGCAGGTCGGTGGCGGTGTGGTCGCTGAACTCGCGGCCGAACAGCCAGATGGCGATCAGCCCGTACACGCCGAGGCCGCCGATGGCGACGGCCTGGGCGAGCAGGGCGAGGTAGCCGGGCCAGTCGGCGCTGGCGCCGGACAGTTGGGCCTTGCCGCCGAGCAGGCCGAGTGCTCGGGCGCGGGCGGGGTCGGCGAGGATGAACATGAACATGCCGCACACCAGCGCGGCGATGGTGAAGGCCAGCGCGGTGATCCAGGGCAGGCGGCTGCGCCGTGCCTTGAGCAGCTCGGCCCACAGCGCCTCACGCATCTCCGGCCGCCTTCCCGGCCTCGAACGCCGCCCCGGGGGCGGCCTCGGGCGCGTTGGTGCTGACGGTGCGCAGGAAGAAGGCTTCGAGGTCCTCTTCCTGCAGGTGCAGGTCGGCAGGCGGGATGCCGCCGTGGACGAGGACGGCGGCGACCTGCTCCGGCTCGGCCAGGGCGCGGGGATCGGTGAGCAGCAGGCCGGCCGGCGTGGCGGGTTCGGGGTGGTAGCCGGCGGCGTGCAGCACCGCGGCGGCGGTGTGGTCGTCGCGGGTGGTCAGGCGCAGGTGGCGGCGGCGGTGCCGGTCCAGGCGGGCGGCGTCGTGCTCGCCGAGCAGGCGGCCGTGGTGCAGAATGCCGATCCGGGTGGCCAGGCGGGCGACCTCGGCCAGTAGGTGGCTGGACAGCAGCACGGTGGTGCCGTGCTGGTGGGCCAGGCCGGCGAGCAGGGCGCGGATCTCGGCGACGCCAGCTGGGTCGAGGCCGTTGACCGGTTCGTCGAGGATGAGCAGGGCGGGGGCGTGCAGCAGGGCTCTGGCCAGGGCCAGGCGCTGCAGGTTACCCAGCGACAGGGTGCGGGCGCGGCGCTCGGCGTACGGGGTGAGCGCGAGACGTTCGATGATGTCGCCGACGGCGCCGACGGCGGGGCCGGGCAGGTGGCGCAGCCGTCGGACGACCTCCAGGTTCTCCCGCACGGTGAGTTCCGGGTAGGCGGCGGCCGCCTCCACCAGGTAGCCCACTCGCGCCCAGGCGGAGCGGTCGCCGCCGGTGACGTCGGCGCCCAGGACGCGCACGGTTCCGGCGGTGGGGGTGATCATGCCGAGCAGCGTGCGGATCAGGGTCGTCTTGCCGGCGCCGTTGAGACCCAGCAGCGCGTAGATCTGTCCGGCAGGTACTCGAAGGGTGACGTCGTCGACCGCTCGCACGTCGCCGAAGTGCTTGCTCAGGTGGGTGATCTCGATGGCGGGGGCCGCCGTGGTGCGGCGCGTGGCCTCTGGTGGGACGGCGTCTCGGGGGCGCATGGGCACATCCCTGTCTTGATGCGGACTGGACGTGCCGACCAGGCTTCCCGGCTCACCTGGCGTTCAGCCTACGCCTGGCGGCCCGTCCCGGACAGGGCCCGCGCGTACGGGCGCTCAGCCGGAGGGGTGCCGCTCCTGCCAGCGGCGCAGCAGGCCGGGCGGTTCGCCGAGCAGGAACTCGTAGAAGTCGTGCATCCGCCTCAGCCGTTCGTGGGCGGGGTCGCCGGCGGCGGTGGCGGCGATGCCGGCTTCGGCGGCCTGCAGCATGACCTGGACGACGGTGTTCTGCGTGGAGAACAGCGTGGGCCAGGCGTCCTCGCGCAGCCGGTAGTGCTCGCGGCGGCTGCCGGGCGCGGGCAGGCGTTCGATCAGGCCGGTGGACAGCAGGGACTTGACCGCGCCGGACACCGCGCCGGCGCTCGCGCCGAGCCGGTCGCCGATCTCGCCCATGGTGATCGTCTCAGCACCGGTGAACAGGAACACCGCCAGGACGCGCGCCGACATGCGCTGCAGGCCGCCCTCGGTCAGCGCCAGCGCCAGCCGTTCGGCCGCCTGCCATGCCCCGTGGGACCAAGGTGGCCAGGGGGCGAGGTGGTCGAACGTCAGCCCTGCTGGATGGCGTAGTGGCCGCCGGCCGCGAGGGAGGGACCGCTCTACGTGCCGACCTTTGTGGGGGTGGAGGTGGGCGTATCCGGCGCTGCCGCGTCCGGTCTGGCGCGAAGCAGTAGGAAAGCCAGCAAGGCTGCTACGGCGGCGAGGACGGCGCCGGTGATCATGCCAAGGGCCATGGCGTCGACGAACGCCGCCCGGGCGATGGCGGTGACGCTCGGGGTGCTGAGAGCGATGGCGTCGGTGAGTGACTGCTTGGCCGGTGCCGGCATGTCGGCGGGGAGGGCGGAAGTGTATCCGGTGGCCAGGACGCTGCCGAGGATGGCGATGCCGAGCACGCTGCCGGCCTGGGAGATGGTGCTGTTCATGGCCGATCCGGCGCCGGCGTGCTCGGGCGGGATGGCGCCTATCATCGCGGTGACCGCGGCCGGGGCTGCCAGCCCGGCGCCCATGCCCATGAGCACCAGCGCGGTGGCCAGCAGCGGGTAGCCGTCGCTGGGGCTGATCGACCACAGGAACAGGAATCCAGTGGCGGTGGTCAGCATGCCTGCGGTCACCATGGTGCGGTTGCTGAGCCGTTTGGTCAGTGTCGCCCCCAGGATGTTGAACAGCGTGGAGGAGGCGGCGAACGGCAGCAGCGCCATACCGGCCTGCAAGACGCTGTAGCCGAGGACGAGCTGGACGTATTGGGTGAGCGCCAGCATCAGGCCGGCTGCGGCGAAGGCCAGCAGCATGACCGAGAGGGTGCCGCCGGAGAAGTTGCGGTCACCGAACACGCGCAGCGGAAGCATGGGGTGCGTGGCGCGCAGCTCCCAGATGACGAACGCCGCCAGGAGCAGCACGCCGGCAGCGAGGGAGCCGCCGGTCCACAGGCTGTCCCAGCCGCGCTGCGGCGCTGCGGTGATCGACCAGACCACGGTCACCATGCCGAGCGTGCACAAGACGACGCCGGGCAGGTCCGGACGTCTGGCCGGAGCCTTCGATTCCGGCATCAGCACGACGGCGGCGACGATCGCGATGACCGCGACCGGCACGTTGACCAGGAATACCGATCCCCACCAGAAGTGATCCAGCAGCAGCCCGCCCAACGACGGCCCGGCCAGGATTCCGGCGATGGAGACGCTGCTCCAGGCGGCTATCGCCGTGCGGCGCTCGCTCTCGTCGAACACGGTGATCAGCAGGGACATGGTGCTGGGCATGACCAGGCAGCCGCCGACGCCCATCAGCGCGCGAGCGGCGATCAGTTGCTCCGGGGAGATGGCGAACGCGGCGCCCAGTGACGCGAGCCCGAACAGCGAGAGCTCGGCGATCAGCAGGCGCTTGCGGCCATAGCGGTCGGATAGGCCGCCTGCGGTCAGGAGCAGGCCGGCGTAGGCGAGGGTGTAGGCGCTGATGATCCATTGGATGTCGGCGGGGGTGGCGTGGAGTTCGCTCATCAGCGCGGGGATGGCCAGGTTGAGGATGGTGTTGTCGATGACCAGGACGAGCAGGCTCAAGCAGAGCGCTAGGAGGATCCACCAGCGGCGCGGGTGCGCGGTGCCGGGGACGTGCATGAGGCTCTCCACACGTAGGGGGCGGGTCGAGGGTTGGTGTCGGTACAGCCGGTGCTGTGGTGCGCTGGCCGTACCGGGTCACAGGCTTTCGCTCTGGTGCTGTTCGTAGAGCAGGCCGTAACGGTCGATCCGCCACAGCTGGGCGAGCACGAGCAGTACGGTGCCCAGCACGAGCGGCCAGGTCTCCAGGGCGATCAGTCCCCAGGCGATGAAGGCGAAACCGATCAGGCCGGCCACGATGAGCAGCCGTAGCACCATGCGATGTGCCGCCGGAGCCTTGCCGTCGACATGGAGTTGCTCGCCGTAGATGCCGCGCGCCGCCCAGCTGGTCGGTTCGACCGCCGCAAATAGATGGACGTTCAGCCAGAGCCAGATGACGACGAGGGCAACACCGGCCAGTGACCACCAGCCGATCCACTCGCGGCTCCAGACGGCCAGTTCGAAGGCGGGAATAGCGGCGAACCGGGTCCAGACGCTCCATGGGTTGGCGTGTTTCTTCCATGCCTGGTCGGTCATGCCGTGCGCGCCTGCGACCACGTTCTTGGGCTTCACTGTCGGCTCTCCTTCGGCGTCAGGGAGGTCGCCATGGCGCGATCTCCACACCTCAGAAGGTATAAAGGTTTCAGAGATTTGTAAATTCTCTGAATACTCGAAGTGATTGATAGGATTGAGGTATGGACACCGACCAGCGGCTGCGCGAGGCCGCCGAGAAGCTGGCGCTGACCCTGGCGCAGGGCGGCATGCAGAAGACCACCGCGCGGGTGATGACCGCCCTGCTCTACACCCGGCAAGAGTCGATGACCGCCGCCGACTTGTGCGAGCAGTTGTCCATCAGCTCGGGTGCGGTGTCCACCGCGGTCAAGCAGCTGATCCCGCTCGGCCTGATCGAACGGGTGCCGGCCCCCGGCAGCCGCCGCGACCACTATCGTTTCCGCCAGGGGGCTTGGGCCAGCTTGATGTCACAGCAGAACGCGATGCTGGCCACCATGGGGGATGCCGCTCAGGAAGGCCTGGACGCGGCGGGCGAAGACGGCATCACCGGCCGGCGCCTTCACGAGATGAAGGACTTCTACGCCTACATGACCGAGCAGCTGATCCCGCTCATCGACAGCTGGCGCGAACGCTATGCCGCCCAGCACACCGACGCTCCCCGGTAGCGGCTGTCAACGGCCTGTTTTCTAGTCATCCAGCCCGGAACTGACAGGTCCGAACTCTTGAGCACCCGCCGCGGACGTGCTCGGCTCTGCCGGCGTACAGCAGGGCGACGGCGAAGACCGTGACCGCTGCGAGGGACAGCGGGGCCTCGCAGCGCAGCACCGAGGAGCGGACCGCCAACGGCGCGACCAGGCCGCCGACGCCAAGGATCAGGGTGAGATTGATGATGTTCGAGCCGACCAGGCTGCCCACGGCCAGATCCGCCTGGCCCTGCAGCCCGGCGGTGCCGGCCACGACCAGTTCGGGCGCGCTGGTGCCGAACCCGATCACGACCACGCCGACCACGACCGGTTCCAGCCCGAGTCGTTCGGCCAGCCGGCCGCAGCCGAGGACCAGGTGGTCGGCGGCGACGGCCAGCGTGGCCAGCCCCAGGACGCTGAGGGCGATCAGGAGCGCCATGTCAGGCTCCTACCCGGGTGCCACCGGAATACGGCGGAAACGGGCCGCGCTCTTGATCGCCGGTCGTTAAACTCCTGACTTCACGCTGGTTAGTGATGGTTTCGGGCAGTTTGGGTGGCGTCGATCGATCGGACGGCGTACCCGAGGTTTGCGCGGGCAGTGTCGGCGCGGGAGTTGGCGGAGGTGTTCACTCCGTCGGCGGCCGAGGTGGAGTGGGCGCGCGGCAAGACCCAGGATGACCAGCATCTGCTGGCGTTGCTGGTGTGGTTGAAGGCCTATCAGCGGTTGGGATATTTCCCGAAGCTCAAGGACGTCCCCGCGGTGCTCTTCGAGCACATCCGAGAGATGATCGGCCTGCCGGAGGGGGTGGTGCTGGAGGATGCCGCGGAGCGGTCGGCCAAGCGGCATCGGTCGTTCGTGCGCCAGCGGATGGGTGTCACCTATGATGCGGCCCGGGTCCGGGAGGTGGCCGATGAGGCGATACGCAAGGCGGCCCAAGCCAAGGACAACCCCGCTGACTTGATCAATGTGGCGCTGGAGGAGTTGGTTCGCGCCGAGTGCGAGCTGCCCGGCTACACGACGCTGGATGAGATGACCAAGAAGATCCGCACCGAGGTGAACCGCGGATTCTTCACGCTGGTGTCCAGCTGGGTTGACGCCGGAGCCCGGGCGAGGCTGGCCCGGGCGCTGCTGGTCGACCCCATCACCCGGCGCAGCGCGTACGACGGGTTGAAGGACGCGGCGCAGGCGGCGTCGCTCAACAAGTTCAAGGGTCGTCTGACGTTCCTGCGGGAACTGGACGCCCTCGGGCCGACTGGGGCGTGGCTGGAGGGGATTCCGCCGGGGAAGATCGCGCATTTCGCCGGAGAGGCGAGGGTCACCGATGTTGCGGACCTGCGGAAGGTGCTGGATGAGGACAAGCGCCTCACGTTGATCGTGAGTCTGTTGCACATGGTGCGGACCGGGGTGCGGGACGACGTGGTGACGATGTTCTGCAAGCGGATCGCGACGATCCACAAGAAGGGCCGCGACCAGCTGGAAGCTCTGCGGGAGGCGCACCGGGCCGAGTCCGAACGCCTGCTGGGCGTGTTCGGCGATGTTCTGGACGGCGTCCGCGAGGCCGTCACACCCGCGGAGCCCGGCGCGGTCGGCCCGCTGCCGGACGGCGCGAGTACCGATCCTGCTGCGAGCGCGGGCTCCGGATCCGGGGATGTGGCCGAGCGGGCGGGCCGGCTGGTGTTGAAGGCGCTGGAGGAGGCCGGCGGCCTGGACGTTTTGGCGGCCGCGTACGAGGCGGTGTCGGCATATCACGGCAACAACTACCTGCCGCTGCTCGACCAGCACTACCGGTCCCACCGCTCGGCGCTGTTCACCCTGGTTGACTCGATCGACCTGGAGTCGACCAACGCCGAGCGCAGTGTGCTGGACGCGGTGGAATACCTGCAAGCCCAGCGCAACGCGCGGGCGACGTTCGTCCCCGACCGGATCAGCGTGGAGCGCGCGGGCGCGGACGGCGCCCTGGTCTCGGTGGAGTTGGTGGTGGATGTGGACGCGTTCGCTTCGGGGATGTGGCGGAAGATCCTCAAGGATCCGGACCGGCCGGGCATGCTGGTGCGCCGTCACCTGGAGGTGTGTGTGTTCTCCTATCTGGCTTCGGAGCGGAAGTCGGGGGACATCGCGGTGGCCGGGTCGGACTCTTATGCCAACCTGCACGATCAGCTGATGAGTTGGGAGGAGTGCGAGCCGCTGGTGGAGGGGTTCTGCGCCGAGGCCGGCCTGCCGACCGACCCGCGCGAGTTGACTCGCCACTACAGGCAGCTCCTGGCCGACACGGCGGCCGGGGTCGACGCCGGGTACCCGGCCAACACGGACCTGACCCTTGAGGGCGGACGGCCGGTGCTCAAGCGGCGCAAGGGCGTCGAGCGGAGCAAGGAGGCGCTCAAGCTGGAGGAGGCTGTGCACGAACGGCTCCCGCAGCGGGACCTGCTCGACATTCTCACCCGCACCGCCTACCAGACAGGCTGGACCCGGCACCTCGGCCCGGCCTCAGGCTCTGACCCGAAGATCAAGGAAGCGCTCGGCCGGTACGTGCTGATGGTGTTCACTTACGGTACGCTGCTCGGCCCGGCCCAGGTTGCCGCGCACATGCGCGGCAAGGTCAGCGCCGCCGAGATCGCCATGACCGCGAACAAGCACTCCACCAGCGACAAGATCTCCAAAGCTTCGACTGATGTCATCAACGAGTTCAACAAGCTCGACATCGCCTCGGTCTGGGGCGATGGCAAGACCGTGGCCGCCGACGGCTCCCAGATCGAGACGTGGGAGAACAATCTCCTTGCGGAGAGCCACATTCGGTATGGAGGATATGGAGGTTTGGCCTACAGACACATCTCCAATACCTATGTGGCGCTTTTCTCCCATTTCATCCCATGTGGCGTGTGGGAGGCGGTCTACATCATCGAAGGGCTGTTGAAGAACGCCTCGGAGATCCAGCCCGACACCATCCATGCGGACACTCAGGGCCAGTCGCTGCCGGTCTTCGGGCTCGCCGCGCTCATGGGCTTCGACCTGCTGCCCCGTATCCGCAACTGGCACGACCTGATCTTCTACCGGCCCACCCCGGGCACCCGGTACCAGCACATCGATTCGCTGTTCGGCGATGAGGTGATCGATTGGACTCTCATCGAGACCCACTGGACGGATCTACTCCGTACCGCGATCTCGATCCGGGAGAACCGGCTGTCCTCAGTGACTCTGCTGCGCCGCCTGGGCAACCACTCTCGCAAGAACCGGCTCTACCGAGCCTTTCGCGAGCTCGGCCGCGCAGTCAGGACGATCACGCTCTTGCGGTATTTGTCGGATCCAGACCTTCGCGAGCAGCCCCGCGCGAGCCTGACCGGCGCGGCCCGGCGCATCGATGCGCACGGCACCCGCGAGCGACGCCACCGCGCCTACGCACTCGACCGCCAGCTCTACGCCTGGTGGCTCGCTGAGCTCGACTGGATGAAGACCCGAGGCAAGCGCACCGCACGCGGCCGAACTGTGCCCGGGCAAGGCCGCCTGATCCTGCCGGGCGCACCCTCCTACGCCAACCGGGCCCGCTACCCGCGTGACTACCGCGCCGCGCGTGTTCACCTCCAGCTCGCCGCCGCCGCGCGCCGGGCGGCCGCAGCCTAACCCGGCCCGCTGGTAAGAATCGCGGCACACGGCCCAAACGAGCGGGTCGCCGCGCCCCGATGCCCGGGCCTGCGGGAGCGGGCCCGAGCGCCGCCAGGCCTACCGGCCGCCCCCGGCCGCGGCGTCGACCGCGGGCCCGGGTTGAGCCGCTGGTCCGGGCGGGTCAGCGCATGCTGTCGTTCATCACTTGTTCGAGGTGATCCGGATCGGCGTGGGTGAAATTGAGGATCTCGTTGTACAGGGCGCTCCAGTCGAGGGACCACTTGGGGGGTTCCCCGCCGCGGAATTTCCCGTCCGGCTCGTCGTCCGAGTTCTCGTTGCGGTACAGGTCCGCCCAATAACTCTGGACGAACTCGTCGTCATCCCAGCCCCACACGCTGCGCTTCTCCCAGCCCTCCAGCAGGAACTTCCACTGCGTCGAACGGCCCAAAGTCGTCTCTCCTCGCCTGTCATTTTTCGCCATGGTCATGGTTGTGCGGTTTGGTTTCCACCGGACCTGCAAAAACTTCCCAAGATCCCGCTTTACAACTCCTTACTACTACAGCGAATGCTGGATCGGCTACACCGGTGTGAAATCACGGCCCTCCGCTCGGCATCCGTGCGACCAGACGCAAAGTAGCTGTGAGTGACCTGGAGTTCCTGGGCGGCTTGACATAAAAGCACTTAGCGAGCAACGCGACCTGCGAAAACGCCCGAACCAGCCTTATCGCGCCGCAGGGTGCCTGACTCATCCCCGAACGCCCGGACCGAAACCCGCCCTCTGCGGGTGACACCGTCGCGCACCGTGACCTGCGGCGACGCCGCTCGTTTGGGCCGTGTGCCGCGATTCTTACCAGCGGGCCAACAAGGGCCAGAGCGCGACGTATGGCCAGCTCAACAGTTCCGAGAACGGCAGCCGGACCGCAAGCGGGAAATCTCGGCCGGATATGACCAGCACCCGGGCTCACCCCGCCAACGGACGAGCCACACCGTAGCGAGACGAACCCCATCCCCAACAGACGAAGAAGATCACAGCTTCGTCAACCCACCCGTCCACTCATTCAAGATCCACTCAATGTGGGTTTTGGGCTTATGTGGGCTGACACCCATGTAAAGTCCGGTGCCATGCGTCCGAGGTCCTTGATCGTGCCATTACTCGTCGGCGTGCTCGCCAGCGCCGCGTTCAGCGGGACGGCCAGCGCCGCGCCGGCCCCGGCCGTGCTGACCAAGAACCCGCTGTACAAGGCGGGCAAGTTCGCGCTCAAGACCTGCGAGGAGCCGCATGCGGCCAGCGCCGACGTCGAGGTGTTCCGGCGCTATGTCGAAGAGGTCTCCCTCTGTCTGGACAAGGCGTGGGGGCCGCTGCTGACGAAGGCCGGTCTGCGGTACACCAAGCCCAAGGTGGTGTTGTCGTACGGCGAGCGGGTCAAGACCTCCTGCGGCATCTACGCACCCGACGCCACTGACAGCGTCTACTGTACGAACACCAAGACCGTCCACATGATGGTCAGCGACTACGGGCTTAAGGGCGAGATCGACAAGCCACAACTGCTGGAGGCCCTCAGCGCGGGCTATGCCATCCATGTCCAGAACGTCGCGGGCATCATGAACGCCGTGGCCAAGACCATGAAGAAGCTGTCCAAGCGGGACGCGCTGGCCCTTCAGTCCAGATACACGCTGCAGACGCTCTGCTTCTCCGGGGCGTTCACCGGCAGTGTCTGGGATTCGCTCGGCCACACGCGCGAGCACGGCCACGACTACTACATCGATCGGCACGTTATCGACGGCAATTTCGCCGGCTTCGGCAAAGCGTCCAATCGTGTCTACTGGATCAGGCGGGGGTTCGAGTCCGAGTCGCCGTCCGTCTGCAACACCTTCACGGCTCCGGCCGCCAGGGTGAAATAGCGCGCGCCCAGGGGGAGGACGCGCCGCGCGGCCGTGATCAGCCTCTTACCGGCGTGAGCCCGTAGATGCTCAAGGCCTAAAGACGATCTCTCCCCCGGTGGCGCCTGCATCTGACTGAACCAGGGCTCCGAGAGCGATCAGTATGTTCCCCGTCACTCAAAATGGTGATCCAGGAAGCCTCTGTGGCCGCGCTGGTCATGACCTTCGTGCTGAAGTGGCCGATGCTGCGCATCCTCGGGAGCAGACCAAGTACGGGAGAAAGGGACAGTGGGCTGCTGAACTGCTAGAACTGGCCGGACCTGCCTGTACGAGGTTCTCTGCTCGGCTCATAGATTCTTGCGCATGAGAACGCACGTGGTCTCGTGGCGACGGATCAAGCCGTCCGGCGCTTCCTCGTCCCAGGCCTCCGGCCTTCGGCCATAGGCGACATAGCCCAGACGTTCGTACAGAGCGCGAGCTCGAGGATTATCCTCCTCGACGGCGAGTTCCGCCCTGCGCAGGCCGCGGTTACCGATGCGCTGTTCGGCGGCCTGGATCAGCAACGTTCCCAAGCCACGGGACTGGAGCGCCGGAAGCACAGCGAGCTGCCACAGGGTACCGGCCCCCTCACTGAGCCGGTAGTCGACGCCGCCGATGGCGACTGGCAGGTTCACAGGAGTGCATACCGCCAGATAGTCCACCTCTCCCTTCGCGGCGCGCGCCAGCTCCCGCTGCACGTGGCGCAGGTGGCCGGCCGAACCCGACCATGTGCACGCGGGCAGATCGCGGGGCAGGAGGTCGCGCACGGTGACGGGGATGGCGACGGTGGCCTTGATGGGGCGATGGGCATCGATCACCGGTGTGACGATGTCAAGCGACGCAGCAGCATGGCAACGCATTTACCGGTGGACGATCTGGCGGCGTTGGCGGGCGTCGTTGGCCTCAGGCGCGGGTTCGTTGGATTCTGCTCCGTTGCTACTGGGACCCCGCCTCCAGCCAGGCCGCATGCCAGGCGCCGGCCCCGCGCGTACCATATCGATCAAGCTTCCGACCTGGGCCAGGTCGGGGGCTTTCGCGATGCCGGGCCTGCGCCTGGTCACCTCGATGGCTCAGGCAGTGCGCTTGGCCCAGAAATGCACGCCGATCGGCCCGAACAGCGACAGCGATGTTGCCGAGGACGACTGGGGCTGCCCCAGGTGCCGGAGGTTGGCGACGTTCTTGGTCGGCAGGCTGCCGCCAGGACCTGACACCGCAGTGGGGTGGAACCACTTCTGGCTGTCGGTGTTGTTGCACGCGGCCACGACCACGTCCACGGTGCTCGTGGCGGTCAGGCACAGCTCAGAGCCCGTCCCCACGCTGGCCCGCAGCTTGTAGATGAAGGCGGACTGCCCGCCGCCCGAGGAAAAGGTCGCCGTCTGCTCCCACTGGCCGAGCGCGCTGTTGGTGTCGGCCTTCAGTTGGACGAAGGAGCCGTTGAAGTTCCCTGCCGCGGTCAGGACCAGCTTGGAGGCGTTGCCGCGGTATTCGAGCTCCTTGTACACGGTGGCGGCCTGCGCCGGCGCGGCAAGCGCGACACCGATTCCGGCCACGCACATGGCGGCGGCGAACGCAGCGGCATGTCTCAGTCTTCGTGATTGGAACATATATCCCTCTTGATGAAGCGACCCGCCGGATTGCGGGCCTCGGGAAGTACACACGCCGCGGGGCCTGTCGGTCGGCGCATAAGTACGCACTGCGCCGGTAATCCCGGGCACAGGAGTTAGCGAGCCTTGGCTGCCGCCCGCCGCCATCCTCGACCTGCCGTTAACCAGGTGGTTGTTGCTCTCGCCGCAACGCCCGTTTGGGGCTCAGTTGGGTCGGGTCGGAGCGCGGTGCTGACCTTGCGATCAGCCCGTTTCCCCGACCCGCCCGCCGAACCCGGCGTGCACGTCTCCATGCACCGGGCTCTCCACGTGTCTTGCCCGGGGTCAACCGCCAGCAACGGCGGTTGCCGGTCGCGGTGTCCACGGCGTCGGAATCTTGGCTCCGCGATAGCGGTAGCGGGTCACTTTGACGCTGGACGCGCCGGTGAACTCGACGCCGTTGCAGGCCAGTTTCCAGGTGCCGGGTAGGCAGAACCGGCGGCGTAGCTGTTGCCAGCTGACCCGGGAGTGTTTGCGGAAAATCCATCGGATGATGCGATGCCACGCGTGGTTATCGATCGCGCCGAAGATCGCCTTGGACACTCCGTGCCGGAAGTAGTTCGCCCATCCGCGCAGCATCCGGTTCAAGCTGATCAACAGCTCATCCGGGCGCATGTCCTGGTAGGCCCTGCGTGTTCGGTCTTTCACCTTGTCCTTGATCGCTTGGATCGCTCTCTTGGACGGTTTGGTGTAGACGTAGTACTTCTGCGTTCCTCGTTTGCGCTGCCTTCTGATGTGGAAGCCGAGGAAGTCGAAGCCCTCATCGATATGGACGACGCGGGTCTTGGCTGGTGACAGCCGCAACCCCAGTGGGGCGAGCAGGCCTGTTACCTCCTGGCGCAGAGCCTCGGCATGGTGGCGTTCGCCCGATACGACCACGACAAAGTCGTCGGCGTATCGGATGAGCCGCCAGTTGCCCAGGCCGTTCCTTCTGCGCCGGGCCCGCCGCTTGTCGGTCCGCATCTCCTGTTGCCATTGCTGGTCGAAGTGCTCGTCCAGCGCGGATAAGGCGATGTTGGCCAGCAGCGGGGACAGGAGTCGGGTAAGGACGGCGCGTTACCGCGCCGCCCTCCCCTCAGAACCGGACTGGAACATTTCTATTCATCCGGCTCAAGCAGGTCTTGCTGGCGTCGAAGCCGTAAGGAGTAGCGCTGGTGCTGCCGGTCGGGCGGTTCGGGTCCGGCAAGCGGTGTGAATGAGGCGTTGATCGTCCGGGCCGTTCCCGGTGGCGATGTTGAGTTTGCTGATTGCCAGTCGGGTGCCGCGTAGCCACTGTTCCCACTCGTGCGGGGACTGCGGTTCGCGGTCGGCGTGCAGAAGCAGGGTGCCGCAGAGCGGGCAGCGTCCTCGCTGGGCTTTCAGCTTGGCGAGCAGCAGCACGCTGAGCGGTCCGTTGTGCTTCTTGCCGCGACGGTCGGCCCAGTAGCGGGCCAGGCCGGGATCGTCTGGGGAGGCGGTCCCGGCCACCATCGCGTGTCGGACGATCTTCGTCCAGGCGAACTTGGGCAGGTAAGCTCCGGTGTCCTTGTCGCCGAAGACCCACCGGTCGTTGCGGGAGCGGTTGAACCGGCCGAAGTACCGGTCCATCCGCCACCACCTGGACTTGTTCGGGTGTGTCCGCTTGGCCCACTTGTAGAGCAGCTTCCACATGTAGTCGTCCAGCGCGGAGAACACCTCACTGGAGACCTGACTGCGGTAGTAGGCCGCCCAGCCCCGGATGATCGGGGTGAGCGTGCGCATCACCGAGGCGGCGTTGCTGCCCAGCAGGGCCCGCACCTCGGTGCGCAGCCGTTCCCGGATTCGCCTCACGGCGTCACGGCTGGGTTTGATCAGCGGCAGTTTGCCGTGGTAGCGGCGGATATTGAACCCCAGAAAGTCGCACCCCTGGTTGACATGGACGATCTGGGTCTTGGCCTCGTTGAATACCAGGCCGCGGGGCCGCAGCCACTCGGCTAACCGCTGCTTGACCTGCTCCGCTTGCTCTCGGCTGTGGCATAACGCCAGCAGATCGTCGGCATAGCGGACCAGTACCGGGGCTTCAGGCGCGGTCTCAATCCCGCCTCGACTGCGCGTGAAGTATCGCACCCCGGCCGCCGTTTCCATTCCGTGCAAGGCGATGTTCATCAGCAAGGGGCTGCTGATCGATGTGGTCGAACGCTCCTTGCAGGTCGGCGTCGAGGATCCACTGCCGTTTCGGGTCGCGACCCTTGACGACTTGGTAGATGGCCTCGATCGCGTCATGGCATCCCCGGCCCGGCCGAAACCCGTAACTCTTGGGCTCGAACCGGGCTTCCCACTCGGGCTCCAGCGCGTTTCGCACCCGCGCTTGCTGGGCTCGATCAGCGATCACCGGGATACCGAGTGGGCGCAGTTTCCCATTCGCCTTCGGAATGAACACCCGTCTCACTGGCCGGGCCCGCCGTGGCGACCACTGGATCTCGATCACCAGACGTTCCTTGTCCGCCGCTGACAGCGTGATTCGCCCGTCAACGCCGGGAGTGAGACGACCAGCATTGCGCTCGGTCACCTGCCGCACGCTGATCAGCGTGTTTGACAGGCTTCGGAGCATCAGCTTCTGCAGGCTGCGGACCCGCTTGTGGTCCCCGGCCCGCGTTGCCGCGAAGATCCGTTGCCGCAGTCGTCGTACTCGATCCTCGGCGGCACGCCAGTCCACGGCGTTCCACTCCAGGCTCTCGTCCTCGGGTCCGTTCGCCCCGACCCCACCCTTGGCATCGGCCATCGGCGGCGTCCCAGCGTCCAACTTGTCCCTCGGTTCCAACGCCTCGTCGTCCGTTCTCTTCGCAGACCCACCCGGTCCACGTCAGCCCTCTTTCGAGGCGGGCCTCCCGGGCCCGTATCCGGCCGGTTATACGACACGATCGCAGTGGAGGAGCGATCATCTCGTGCCGCTTTCCCGCCGCCTTTCGGCGCACCGGCATTCGCTTCTTGGACCATCCTGTTCCCGCTGCGGCATTACGCCTTCCTCACGGTCGGCCTACCAGCCATCGGCCGGACCGCAACGGGGTTCCCACGTTGCACACGCATGAGATGCGATCGGGGTGGGCGCCTTCTTGACCCCGGGGCCGATGGTGTCCGCCCGGCGGGAAAGGAATGTCCCCGCCGGCATCCGCCGCTTTCCAGCGGCCAGGCCCTGCACCCCCACCACAGCCGACATCCGCGGGGGCCCGTCAGTCACGAGGCATCAACGAAGGTTCACCCTATTCGCCCGTCCGATCTTCCTCTCGCCCGTGGCCTCCCGTGATGCGCGGGGGCCCTTCGGCTTTCCCTTGGGCTCCACACCCCGCCGTTACCAGCGACGCATGCCAAGGCGAGGACAGGCCACTCGGACACTGGCCCGAGATCACGTTTGTAGGACGACGCTGAAGGTGTCCACGTAGGCGACATTCGCGCTGTCTATATGGACGACAAGGAAGACCCCGCCAGGCTGGTGCCGGACGGGGTC
>NZ_JBITHZ010000068.1:0-34598 GCF_044458585.1 Nonomuraea sp. NPDC050451 | reverse complement strand
AACAGCGACGATTGACTCAATCACACTCAAGATCATGGACAACGGCCATGTCGCCGCACGTCATCTACGTGCTCAAACGGAGTGTCGTTCTACAAGGGCCAGCGCCGGCTCAGAAGGTGGTCTTGCTTACTCCGCCCACCACGTAGTTGTCGTTGACCTCAATCAGCGCTGTGTTCTGGTAACGGTGGCCGGCCTCCTTGGGCGTGTGGATCTCCGGTGACCTGCCCAGGCTGCACGGCACGGACGTGGACACCATTGTCTTGTCCCGTGTGATGTTGAAGATACCGAAGATAAGGACGCACGAGCTGCCCAGTGAGCCGCGGGCGTTGATGTACACATCGCCTGATACCCGAACACCGTTGTCCGAACTGCAGACGCCGATGTTCCAGCCGCTGCGTGCGTAATTCAGACAGCCGCCTCCGGCCGCCACTGCGGAGGTGGGAGCGGCGGCCAATAATGCGGTGGCAATGCCCACCGCGGCCCCCGCGCTCAGGAGTTTTCTCCTGGTGTTCGAGATGGGACGCTTTTCTCCGAGGTTCATCGGAGTTTCTCCTTCGTTTGGCCTGGTGCGTGAGACATCGAGGCGGATTCGACGAAAGATGATTGCGTGAGACGCGCGAACCTGGGATCCCCGTCTGCGATTCTTTCCCCGTGTGGCAAGCCCACACTGATCGATCCCTGGGCCATCATGCTTGCAGGGGTGGTCGCGTGTTCTTGGCCGTGGGTGCCAGAACCTTGCCGATACGTGCCAGATGACGTTTGGTGTGGAGGAAGCTCCTGATGGGGGTCGTAGTCATATCTGGCCGGACCGGATTTCTATGCCCGTGTTCCAGGTCCAATTGGAACACGAACCATCTCCCGGACGCGCGTCCCACTCCTCCCGTGTAGACGATCGACCACCGGCCATGTACGCTATGTGATTTCTTCGTCACATCACGCCTTGCCGGTTCCATCATGAGCGCGGACGTGACAAAGGTAAATGGGATCGCCTTCAGAAATCTTTCGCCTTTCTTGAATGGCTACCGATAATTGTGGTTCGATGGCTTTTGCCGCTGGACTTGCCGGGTTTCGCGCCGATGGGGGGATGCGCAGTGGAGTTTCGGCTGCTGGGCGCGTTCGAGTTGGTGGCCGGGGGCCGCAGCCTCGATCTTGGGCCGGCCAAGCAACGGATCCTGTTCGCGTCCTTGGCCGTCGATGCCGGGCACCCGGTGGCCGCAGAGACACTCATCGATCGGGTATGGGACGACGCCCCACCGCGCGAACCCCGCAAGGTGCTGCACACCTATGTCGCACGCTCCCGCCGCCTGCTGGAGCAGGCACGACATCTCGATAATGGACAGATCGCGCTGGAACGCCGGGCGGACGGCTACCAGCTGATCATGGACATCGATCGCATCGACCTCCACCGGTTTCGCCGGCTGGTCGAGCAGGCCCGCGCCCATCACCGCCGCCAGCCGGAGCGCGCTGCCCTGCTTGGCGAGGCCGTCGGACTATGGCGGGCATCCCCACTGGACGGAATGGGTGGGGAGTGGGCGGCGCGGGTCCGCGAGGGGCTCCGGCAACAGCGGCTGGGTGCGGTGACCGACTGGGCCGAGGCCGAGCTGGAACTGGGCCGGCACTCGCTGGTGATCGAGCGCCTCGAGGAGCTGATCGTCCACTACCCGCTGGCGGAGTCCTTGGTGGCCCGGTTGATCCAGGCTCTGAGCCTGGCCGGCCGTGGTGCCGAAGCTCTGGAGGTCTACGCAAGGGCGTGCCGGCGAATCGACGACGAGCTCGGCGCCCAGCCCGGTCCCGAGCTGCGTTCACTGCACACGGCCATCCTCCGCGGAGAAGCGGTCACTCTCGCAGCCGACGCGCCGGACCCGGCGCCGACGGTTCTCTCAGTGCGCAGGCCCGTACAACAGCCACTGAATGTTGATGTCTCGGAGCGTCCGCAGCCGGCGCAGCTCCCGGCGCAGGTGCCGGCGTTCGCCGGCCGCACCGGATACCTCAAGCGGCTGGACGACACGCTGGGATCCGACGATCAGGTCCAGATCCAGGTCTCGGTGATCGCCGGTATCGCCGGAGTGGGCAAGACCGCACTGGCCATGCATTGGGCGCATCGGGTGCGCCACCGATTCGGTGACGGGCAGTTATACGTGAACTTGAGGGGCTTCGACCCGAGCGGATCCTGCGTGAACGCGACGGAGGCGTTGACCGGATTCCTGGATGCGCTGGGGGTACCGCCGGACCGTGTCCCGCCCGACCCGGACGGGCAGGCCGGCCTGTACCGCAGCCTGTTGGCGGACCGGCGGATGCTGGTGGTGCTGGACAACGCCCGCGACGCCGAGCAGGTCCGTCCGCTGCTGCCCGGCGCACCAGGCTGCCTGGTGGTGGTGACCAGCCGCAGCCAGCTCACCGGCCTGGTCGCCGCGGAGGGCGCCCACCCGCTGCGGCTGGATCCGCTGTCCGCCGCCGAAGCACGCGAGTTGCTGGTCCACCGCCTCGGGCCGGCGCGGGTGGCAGCCGAGCCCCACGTGGTGGACGAGATCATCGCCCGGTGTGCGGGGCTGCCTCTCGCCCTTGTCATCGTGGCCGCCCGAGCCGCCACCCACCCGGGGTTCCCCCTCACCGCGCTGGCCGGCGAACTGCGCGATGCGCGCAATCGGCTCGATGCCCTGGCCGGTCAAGACCCGGCCACCGATCCGCGGGCGGTGTTTTCCTGGTCCTACGATGCTCTGAGCCCCGCAGCCGCGCGGTTGTTCCGGTTCCTGGGAGTGCTCACCGGCCCGGACATCGCTCCGCCCGCCGCGGCCAGCCTGGCCGGCGTGGCCGTGCACGAGGTCCGGCCGCTGCTGGCCGAACTGGCCGGCGCGCACCTGGTCGTCGAACACAAGCCCGGCCGGTACACCCTGCATGACCTGCTGCGCGCCTACACGGTTGAGCTCGTCCACGCCATCGACACCGAACACGACCGGCAGGAAGCGTTCCGCCGGTTGCTCGACCACTACCTGCACACCGCTCACGCTGCGACGCTGCTGCTGGCCCCACGCCGACGCCCGATCGCACACGCTCCCGCCGCGCCGGGGGTGAGCGCCGAGGCGATCGAGGGGTCCGAACAAGCGCTGACCTGGTTCACCGTCGAACACCCCGTGCTGCTCGCGACCGTGGAGGAGGCGGCCGCCAAGGAGCACGACGAAGATGTGCGGCACCTGGCCTGGACGCTGAGCGCCTTCCTGCGATGGCGCGGCCTGCTTCTCGACTGGGCCACCGTCGAGCAGGCCGCCCTGGACGCTTCGCGCCGACTGGCCGATCCTCGCGGACAGGCCCACGCCCACCGCCACCTCAGCCGCGCCTTCACCCTGCTCGGCCGCTTTGACCGTGCCCACTCCCACGCCGCGCAGGCCCTCGGCCTAGCCGTAGATCTCGCCGATCAGCCCGGCCAGGCGCACGCACATCACGAGCTCACCTGGGCCCTGTCACGACAAGGCCGCTACGGGGAGGCACTCGACCACGCGGAGCAAGCCCTCGATCTGTTCCGAGCTGTCGGCCACCGTCCCGGACAGGCCAAGGCGCTCAATGGGGTCGGCAACTGCCACGCCCTACTCGGATACCACAGCCGAGCGCTTGTGTACTGCCGCCGAGCCCTCACCCTGTTCCAGGAACTCGGCGACCTCAACGGCCAGGCCGCATCTCTCGACGGTCTCGGCTACGCACACCACCACCTCTGTCAGTATGACCTGGCCAAATGCTGTCACCAGCAGGCGCTCAAGCTTTACCTGGACCTGGGCGATCGCATCGGCGAAGTCGAGGCGCTGATCCGTCTCGGCAACGCCCACCACACCAGCGGCGATCACGACACCGCCCGCGACACCTGGCGGCAAGCCCTCATCATTCTCGATGAGCTCGCTCACCCCGACGCCAGACATGTCCGCGCCCAGCTCGCCGACACTGAGCTGCACCCGACCACGGCCGGGGGTCCCACTGGTGCACGGTTGTATTGGCCCCACCGGTAGAAGCTCTGCGGCGACGTCGACCGAGATCGTCGACGTATGCGTCATGCAGCCGGCAGGGCGTGTGAGCTGCGGCAGGACCCGTCACCCAGGCTGATCGCCGGGGCAGCACGGCCGGTACGCCACGCCGGGGATGCGCTGCCGCCATTCCTCTGGCGTGAATCCCCGGCCTGCGATGTCGCAGACCGCGCCGAGGAGATCGCGCGGCGAGGTCACGTCCCTGACGCGCACCGTCCTGTCGTTTCCGACAATGACCAGGCGCGTGCCGTCCGGGGAGAAGACCGCGTCGAGCACCGGGCCGTTGTGGCCGGTCAGCGGGGCGCCGAGCTGCCGGTGGGTGGCCACGTCCCACAGGCGCACCGTCCCGTCATCCCCGCCGGAGACCAGCCGGGCGCCGTCCCGCGTGACGGCCGTCGGCGTGGCCGGTCAGCGAAGGACCGTCCTGCTTGCGGGCGCTCACGTCCCACCATCTGAGCGTCGGCACGGCAGGCGATGAGATGGACGGTCGGCAGGATCGCGTTGCACACCGGCATCCAGCACGCCAGCCAGATCACCGACGACCACATCACCGAAGCGCTCCAGGCCGTCCGGCTCTTCAGCGAACGTGCTGACCTCCACCACTTCTACCCGCCGACGAAGAATTTCCTCGATCACGCTGCCAATCAGTGGATCACACACCTGCACCAGCTGCAGGTCGTGCTGTTCCACCGCGGCCAGGTCGGCACCCAGCCGCGCAAGCTCATGCCGTCCTGGAAACCTCCGTCGGTGCTCCCGCCACGAATGCAGGCGGTGGCGGACAAGTGGCTCGCCGAACACCACCCCGAGATCGTCTCCTACGCTGACGTGACCCGTGACCACTGTCTGGCCTGGGCCGAATCTCTGGCCGAAACCCCGACGGAGAAGACCGGCAGGCCGCTGGGCGCGGTCAGTCGGATCCAGCGCATTTCGGGCCTGTCCCAGCTGTTCCGTGACGCCGCGACATGTGGGGGCGAAGACCTCCCGGAATGCGCCTAAGCTGCCGCAGTACATCCCGCGCTTCATCCCCGACCACGAACTCGACCTGGTCATGCCCGTCATCAACGAGATCACCTGCCCGTTCCAGCGGGCAGCTCTGCTGGTCGCCCGCTGGTCCGGGGCCCGCCGCGACGAGATCCGACACCTGCCCATCGACTGCCTCGACCATTACCCCGACGGAACACCGCGCCTGCGGTTTACCCGGCCGCAAGACCTATAAAGAACGCGTCGTCCCTCTTCACCAGGACGCCGCCGACGCCCTGCAGAAGGTCGTCGACATGCGCAAGAACGGGCACGAGCCGCCTTTCACCGATCCCCGCACCGGCGAGCAGATCCGCTACCTGTTGTCGGCGTACGGGTTCAAGTGCAGAGCCACGTACAAGTAAACGTGCAGGGATGATCACCGCGTCGGTCGTGGTGTCGAGTTCGTGATCGTGAAGCCTGGCGAGGTGGTTGCTGGTCATCTCGGTGGGGGCGGGTCACGGTGGTGCTGGAGGCTGAGCGGTGGCTTGATTTGCGTCGGTTCCGGGCCTTGCGGGAGTCGGGGGCGTCAATCTCGGAGATCGCCCGGGAGACCGGGCTGAACTGGCGCACGGTGAAGAAGTACCTGGAGGCCGACGGCCCGGTGGCCTCTCCAGCGTCGGCCGCGCGGCCGAGCCGACGCCAGCAGGCGATCACTCAGTACGCGCCGATGATCGACGCACGGCTGCGGGCGGAGCTGCTGCTGAAGGCCACCGTCATTCACGAGCGACTGGTGGAGGAGTACGGGTTCACCGGCAATTGCCAGCCGGTCAAGCTCTACCTGCAGCAGGCCCGGTCGCGGATCGCGGAGGAACTCGGATATACCCCCAACGAGCTGGCCCGGCTGCATCGCCGGTTCGAGGTGGTGCCCGGCGCGCAGGCGCAGGTGGACTGGGGCGATGAGGGCGGCGTCCTCGCGCACGTGGGCATCGTGAAGGTCTACTCCTTCCACATGACGCTGTCGTACTCGCGCGATCCGTTTTGCTGCTTCACCACCAGCCAGGACCTGGCCACCTTCTGGGCCTGCCACCGGCGGGCGTTCGAGCATTTCGGCGGCGTGCCGGGCTCGATCGTCTACGACCGGACCAAGACGGTGGTGCGCCGGCATGTCGCGCCGGGCAAGGCGGTGCCACTGCATCCGGAGGCGGTGGCATTCGCCGGTCACTATGACTTCGACATCGACGTGCTGGCTGCCGACCGCCCCACCGGCAAGAGGCGCGTCGAGCGTCAGGTGCTCATCGTCCGTGATCACGTCCTGGCAGGCCGGTCGTTCGCCTCGCTGGACGAGCTGGACAACGCGTTCTTGTCGTGGGTGCCGATGGGCCGCCGCACGGTCCATCGCCCCCATGGAGAGGTGATCGGGATCCGAGCTCGCCGCGACCACGCCGCGCTGCGGCCGGTGCCGGCCCGGCCTTATCTGGTGACCGACCGGCACCTACGCCACGTCGGCAAGGACTGCCTGGTCGCCTTCGAGGCCAACCTCTACTCGGTGCCCGCAGCCCGGGTCTTCCCCCGGCAGTTGGTGGAGGTGCGCGTCCTCAGCGACGGTCAGCCTGCACGCCACCGTCCCGGACGAGCACGGCATCACGCTGCTGGCCGTGCATCCACGGGCCACCGGGCGCGGCGTGCGCATCGTCGACCCCGAGCACTGGAAGGGACTGCCCGACGGACACACCCGCGCCACCACTAGCTCCCACGGCGATCCGGCCGACGAACTGGCTGTCCGACGACGCCAGCACGAGCAGGCGGGCGCGCTGCGCTTCCTGCTGGCCCGCTCCGATGCCGCCGAGGTGAAGGTCGGACGGCGGCCGCTGTCGATCTATGACCAGATCACCGGCACCAGACCCTTCCACTGACCCGGGCCATTCCACAAGCCACTGCACCCTTCTGTCCCCCGATCAGACACCCTCCCCCTCTTCGCGCGAGTTAAGGACACCTTGAGTTGAGTGAGCTGGTCACCGCCCGGATCCGCACCATCGCCGCCAAGCTGGGGTTGCCGCACCTGGCCGAGCAGCCGTCGCCCGGGCCGAAGATGCCCCACCACAAGACCCTCGACGACTACGACTTCTCGTTTCAGCCCGAGCTGGACGCCCGCAAGGTCCGCGACCTGGCCACTCTCGCCTTCGTCGAGGCCAGGGCCAACACCGCCCTGCTCGGTCCGCCGGCGTTGGCAAGACCCACATCGCCGTCGCACTCGCGGTCGCGGCCTGCCGGGCCGGCTTCAGCGTCTACTTCACCACGCTGGACGACATGGTCCGCCAGCTCAAAGCCGCCGATGCCATCGGCCGTCTCGGCTCCAAGCTGCGCACTTACCTCCCGCTAGCCCGCGACGAGGCCAACCTGGTCTTCCAGATGATCTCAAAGAGGTATGAAAGGGGCTCGATCTTGCTGACGAGCAACAAGGCCTTCAGCGAATGGGGCCAGGTCTTCGGCGACGAGGTCCTAGCCACCGCCATCCTCGACAACAGGAGTACGCGCGGGTTCCTGAGCTGTGCTGGCCGGGGTCTTGCTGCATGACAGCAGCTCAGTGGCGAGTCGGAAGGCGGATCGGATACTCATAGGAATTCGCCAGAATCTCCTGAATTCCTGGAGCAACTGGCGTAATCTCCCGTTCCGTGGTCGATTCGCGGAGTCGTCTGCTGTCCCTTGTCCATCCTCCCGCTCCTGATGACGAGAACCCCGGCCAGGAGCTCGCCCTGGAGCCGGACCTAGCCGATGTCGTCACGTTGCAGCGCCGCAAGGACGCCAGTCTCAGCGAGGGCGACGAGGAGAGCTTCTTCCTGGACACCCTCGCCGAGTATCAGTGGGCCCGGGACGCTGCGGGCTTGGCGCCGACCACGCTGGACGGACTGACCAAGCCGATCATCGAGATCTGCCAGTACTACGGTCTGACGCCGTGGCGGCTGACCCCGCGCCACCTGGACAAGTACTTCGCCGGAGTCGGCAAGCGCGCCCAGGCCACAGTCCGCCACAAGATGACGCTGATTGACCACTACTTCGCCTTCCTCGAACAGCGGTACGCCGGTGAGGTCGCCACCCGGTTCGCGCTGGCGGTCGAGTCGCCGATCGACCCGTTCAACCGGCCACGGCACCGCGGCGACTTCGGGCTGCGGATCCCTCCGTCCCAGCGGGCTATGCGAGAGTTCTTCGCCCGCTGGCGCGACTCCCTCGACCAGGCACGCAAGCCGCTGATCGCCCGCCGGGACTATGCGATGGGCAAGCTCACCTACCTGTCCGCCGTTCGCGCCGCCGAACTGTGCGGCGGGACGATCGGGGATCTGCACTGGGAGTCGGGCCAGTGGGGCCGGTTTCTGGTCAACGGCAAGGGCGCCCGCGGCTCAGGCCCTCGCCAGCGCGAGGCCTACATGTTCCAAGAGGGCCGTGACCTGCTGTGGTGGTGGATGGAGGAATGCCGGGGCGGCTTCTGCGACGACCCTGACGACCCGAACGCGCCGCTGTTCCCCTCCGAGCGGATCCCCACCGCAGTCTCGACGCTGAACCTCCCGCTGCCCGGCATCGCGGTGACGCCGTCGACGTTCCGGCGCGCGTTGAAGACCGCCGGGCACCAGTTCCTGACCGGCCCGGTTCAGGAACTTCATCCGCACCTGCTGCGGCACGCCAGCGCCACGCACAACTACGAACGCGGAATGACGCCCTGGGAAGTACAGAAACTCCTCGGTCATGATCGCCCAACCACGACCGTCACCTACCTCGCCACCGCTCACGCCGACCCGGAGCAGGCCAGCCTCGCCGCCTCCGGCCGGGCGGTGCACCGCCTGACTATGGACAAGGGGAACCTGCGGTGAAGTGGAACCTGCGCTGGGCCGCTGCCAAGCGCGACATCTGGCGGCCCAGCGACCTGCTCAAAGCCTTCGAGGAGGTCGGGTTCGCCCCCTCCCTGAGCAAGGTCGCCGCGCTCTGGAGCGGCAAACCGATCTCGCTCCGCCTCGACGACCTCGACAAGATCTGCGCCGCCCTCGACTGCACCGTCGCTGACCTGCTGGTGGCCGAACCGCTCCCCGCCGCTGAAGGTGCTCAAGATCGCAGAGCCGTCGGAGACGGAGACGGATCGGCACGGCCTACGCCGCGGCGAGGTGGCGGCCGCCGCTCCTTGCCGCCGAACTGATCATGGCGGTCAAGGAGAGCGAAAGAAGGTGGCCCATCGGGCAGTGCCCGGTTTGCCTGGGCTGGGGCGAGAAGCGCCAGAGCACCGCCTGCACCGGGTGCGCCAAATGGCGGCGGGCCTTCCCGAACCCAGACCACTGCCTGCGCTGCGGGCATCTCCACCACGTCAACGGCGACGGGCTCTGCCGGGCCTGTTCGCGGCTCCTGCGCCGCGACGACCCGGACTGGATCTTCCGTCGGACACCGGGTCACCCGGTTCAGCTCTCCCTCATCCTCCGCGGGGTTCGGACAGGGAAAGCGGCTCCGTTGCTCCTGCCCGCCCAGCGGGCGGACCCGAGCTCGACACCGGAGACGTCCCTGGCCGATGCCGAGGTGTTCCGCGACCGTTGGTCCTGGTGGCTCTCCCGCCCACCCGTCGTTCAGCAGATCTCGCCGCACCTGGTCGACCCGGCACAGATCACGTTGTTCGACGCGCGCCGAAACTGGAGCTGCCTGCCCGTCGGGGCCTTGGACGAACTGCCCGCCCTCACCCCCGCAGCCCAGGCCTTGGTCGAGGAGTTCGACCAACACGCGCTCCGGCACGGCTGGAACACCATGCCGCGAGTCACGGGCCGCAAGACCCTTCGTCTCCTGCTCGCCTGGATCGGCGCCGAGGCCCCGATCCACGAGGCCGACATCCGTGCCCTCACCGACCGGCGCAGCACCACCATCCGCCGCGTGTTGCAGTTCCTGGACGCCAAGGGCATGGTCGTCCCCGGCCCCACCCGCCAAGGCGACCCGATCGAACGGGCACTCCACCGACGCATCAGCGCACTTCCCGGTCGCATCGCCGAGGAACTGCACCGCTGGATGCTGGTCCTGCGAGGCCAAGGCCGCCGGCCTCATCCAGCGTTCCCCTTCACCACCATCCGCACCTACTTCAACGCCCTGGCCCCGGTTCTGAACGCCTGGACAGACCGCGTCACCAGCCTCCGCGAGATCACCACCTCCGACATCCAGGCAGCCATCGACGATCAAACACCCGCCACCGCCCGCAACCTCCTCCCCGCCCTGCGCAGCCTGTTCCGAGCCCTCAAACAGGAGAAGCTCATCTTCCGAGATCCCACCCGCGGGATCACCATGGCAGCACAACGGCGCCTACCCGCCCCGATCCCCACCGACCAACTCCGCGGCCTCATCGACCGAGCCGACGGGCCGCTGGCCAAGCTCGTCGTCGCGCTGGTCGCCATCCACGCTCTCGGCAAGAAGGAGACCGACCATCTTCTCCTCGCCGACCTCGACCTGCTCACTGGCCGGTTGCATGTCACGCGCAACGGCTCCCGCCACACCGTCTACCTCGACGAACTCACCCACGCCCTGGCCATCCAGTGGGTGCGTGAACGACGCCGCCTCTGGCCCCGCACCACTAACCCCTACCTGCTGGTCAGCCGGATCACCGCAGCTGACCCCACCCATCCACCCATCGCCCACACCCTCACCGACGCCGTCTTCCGACGCGCCGACATCAGCCCCGGCAGACTCCGCCGCGACCGGATCCTCGACGAAGCCGCCTACACCGCCGACCCCATCCACCTCATGCGAGTGTTCGGCATCAGCGGCAAGGTCGCCATGAAATACGTCCAAGCCGCCCACCCCGAACGCCGCACGACAGGGCCCCGATAGGCCCACCGCGACGATTCCGGAAAGATCAGCGTGCTCACCCCGCACACCACTCGAGCACCTTAGGGATCGGCACATGACCAGCAGCCGGTTCCCGCGAACCCGCCCCACCTCGGGTCACCAACACCCCACCCTGACGCGGGTTCCCCGCTCACCCCGTCCGGGATTCGACGAACCCGCGCGCTTTCGTCTCCTGCACCACTGCGAAGTCATCGCGATCAACGGCCCCAGCTACCGGCTCAAGAACCGGCTGGCCGCCGTCGAAGCCGAAATCGCCGCCACTGGCTGACAACCCCGCACCCGCGACGCCGCCAGCCGAAGGAAGGAATGCTCGATGCCACCGCCGACGCCCAACGCCTTGCTGGTCCTGCGGTGAGCCGCAAAATCAGGTGATCCATTGAAGCAGCGGCGGCATCCTGGTCCGATGATCTGGATCGCTCCTCCTGCCACCCGCATCGACGAGCCCTTCGTCGCCGACGAACGCGCCACGTTAGAGGGTTTCCTGGACTGGCATCGCAGCACCCTGCTCCACAAATGCGCAGGACTCACCGCAGCGCAACTGACCGAACGGCCGCTGGCGCCCTCCAAGCTCTCCCTGCTCGGCCTGGTTCGCCATCTCACCGATGTCGAACGCACCTGGTTCCGCCGCCGTTTCGCCGCCCAGCCTCTACCAAGCCTCTATAGCCGGCCCGACAAGCCGGATGCCGCCTTCGACGACGTCGATCCCTCGCGAGCGGCTGAAGACCTGGCCGCCCTGACCGCCGAGCAGAATGCCGCCCGGCAGGCCACGGCGGACATGCCACTCGACGCGATCTTCGTCAGCCCGCGCTGGGGTCCGATGTGTCTGCGATGGGCCTTCATCCACATGCACGGTGAATACGCTCGTCACAACGGCCACGCCGACATCGTGCGCGAACGAATCGACGGCACCGTCGGCACATAGACGAGAACCAGTGCCCAGTCCCGGAAACGATCAATGGCCACCTTTACCTCGCAGGCCAGACCCTCTCGTGACACCCCAGCTCTGCGCGTTTACCCGTACTCACCTCTGCACATCAAGGAGTACGCCGACACCTGTTCATGGACCACGGCAAGCTGCTGTCGTAACACCCCCATCCAGCAGGCCTGTATGGAGGTTGGCCTGGTCGTCCCGGGCGGCAAGAAGAACGGCCCCGGCGTCAGGGGCACATCTCCGCCCATCGCTTCCGGCGCACGGTCGGGACCCAGCTCGCCGAACGCGGCGCCAAGCTGCACACCGTCATGAAAGCCCTGGGTCACTCCTCGGTTTCCATGGCCCTGATCAGCGATCGAGAGGTCCTGTGTGACTACAAGTCCGTCCTGACCCCTGGCGCGGTCATCGCCGGCCCGGCCGCGCTCGCCCTGAAGTCGGGCGTCCTGCCTGACGAGGCAGTGCATTGGCTGAAGACCACTTCTTCAAGACCGAGCTCGAACTCGGCCACTGCCTCCGCCTGCGCGCTTGACCAACTCGGTGGTCGCCTGGACGACCGAATATTATTCCAGAGCGGTGCTGGAGCTGCGTTCCCAGGGCCGGGAGGTGAGCGACGAGATCCTGTCACACATCTCGCCCGGGCACAGCGACAACATCAACTTCTTCGGCGTCATCAACGTGGACGTGGAGGCGGACCTGGCCAAGCTCGACACCAGCGGCTGGCGGCCGTTGCGCCCCGCGCGGTTGCGCGAGCTGGGAATGACGCCCTGAGCCGCCCCGGCGCGAGCTTCAGTCTGCGGTGATGGCCGACGCGGCGCGTCCGGGTACATGAGCCGGCCGCGCCCGCTTCGAAGGCCGCTGACCCCAGCCATCTCGATAGAACCAATTTAAAATGAGCTACCCCGTTTACTGGACAATCCCCGCACGCTATGGCCAGCAGTCGACGAATAGTCGATGGCCGGAGAGATGCATGATGAGAATTGAGATGTCTATCTCGTTGCATGAAGCGGCATTTCATGCCCTTGCCAGTGGAGTCGACCTGCTGTCGACCCTACTGACCTGGGATGGAGCATCTTGGACGGCAGAACAAGTGCGTGACTTCGGCCAGTGAAGGTGGCCGTTTCGACTTTTCCGGCGAATGCGGGCGACGTGTGGGGAAAAGCGTTTACGGCAGGCCGTTAGAGTCAACTCCATGGAATGGAATTTTCAGGCGGCCGAAGACCTCGCAGCTGCATTGCGTGCCGGTGAAGTGAGCTCGGTGGAACTGACCGACGAGGCGATCGCCCGTATCGAGCGGGACGACGAGGTGATCAACGCTATTTGCGTGCCGGACTTCGACCGTGCGCGGGTCGCCGCGCGCGGTGCTGACCAGGCACGCGCGCGTGGTGAGGACCGGCCGCTGCTCGGCATTCCGGTGACGGTCAAGGAGTCGTACAACATCGCCGGGCTGCCCACGACCTGGGGCATGCCGCCGCACCGGAACTATGTGCCGGCCGAGGACGCGGTACAGGTGTCGCGACTCAAGGCCGCGGGCGCGGTGGTGCTCGGCAAGACCAATGTGCCGTTGGGGCTGCAAGATATACAGAGCTTCAACGAGATCTACGGCACCACCACCAACCCGTGGGATCACGGTCGTACGTCGGGCGGATCCTCCGGCGGGTCGGCGGCGGCCCTGGCGTCCGGGTTCGGCGCACTGTCCATCGGCTCCGACCTCGCCGGCTCGCTGCGCACCCCCGCGCATTTCTGCGGCGTCTACGCGCACAAGCCGACGCTCGGACTGGCGGCCAACCGCGGTATGGTCCCGCCGTCCGAGCCTGCGTTGCCCGCCGACCTCGACCTCGCCGTCGTCGGTCCGATGGCGCGCACCGCCCGCGACCTCACGCTCCTGCTCGACGTCATGGCCGGACCGGACCCGCTGACGCTCGGCGTGGCGCACCGTTTGGCACTGCCGCCCGCCCGCCACGAGCGGCTCTGCGATTTTCGGGTCTTGGTCCTCGACGAGCATCCGCTCATTCCGACGGGGTCCGCCGTGCGGGCGGGCGTGAACCGGGTGGCCGCCGCGCTCGTCGACGGCGGCGCCCGCGTTGGACGGCACAGTCCGCTGTTGCCCGATCTGACCGAAGCCGCGACGCTCTACATGCAGTTGCTGATTTCGGGCTCCGTTGCGCGTTTTCCCATCGAATCGCACGAACAGCTGCGGACCCGCGCCGCCGGACTGAGCGCGGACGACCAGAGTCTTGACGCCGTGCGGCTGCGCGCCATGGTGTTCAGCCACCGCGACTGGATGGAGGCGAACAACCGCCGCGAGGTCCACCGCCACGGCTGGCGGCAGCTGTTCGCCGAGTTCGACGCCGTGGTGTGCCCGATCACGCCGACGCCCGCGTTCCCGCACGACCACAACCCCAATCCGTTGGAACGGCGCATCGACATCGACGGCGTCGAGTACCCGTACTTCGACCAGCTCGTCTGGGCCGGCCTGGCCACCATGCCCGGCCTGCCCGCCACCGCCATACCAGCGGGTCGGTCCCCCGAGGGCCTGCCGGTGGGAGTGCAGCTCATCGGTCCGATGTTCGAGGACCGCACCCCGCTGCGGCTGGCCGAACTGCTCGAGCAGAAGATCGGCGGCTTCCACGCACCGAAATAGAGCATATTGCCGGGTATCCGTCGAGGACGAGGTACGGATCAGTCTCCTCCCGACACAGGAAGTCCACGGTGCTGGCCATCCGGCGCCGGCACCCCCCGATGATGCCGCCATCGCGCCCCGCGCCGGCCATCGGCAGCGGACGGGCTAGGTGAGGGGTGAGATCGCGTCGGCGCGCCGGCGGACCCAGGCCATCATTGCGGCCGCCCGTCTGCTGAACGACGCTCGCGGGAGATCGACATTCGGTCCGTGAAGGGGAGCCGTTAAGGATCGGCGCATCAGGGGCGAAGTGATGAGGACGCTCAGGGCAGCTCGTTCCACATCCTTGGAAGTGGAACGGCCCCTGCAAGCCCTGCCGCTTGGGCCGATCGAATTCGGGGTCGGGGAACCCGGGAACAGCCGTTGGCGCTGAGAATGATCATGCGTGAACTGTGATGTTCAGCTTCGGCGTGCGACCGCTCTACCTGGAGGTTTCTGGTGCGTGGATGGTGGAGCGCCCGACGCTGTACTCGGTGGCCAGGTCGGCCAAAGACACCTCGCCCTCGGCGTATCGGCGGCGGATGGAGCGCCGGGCGGATTCGGGCAGTTTGGGCTGCTTGCCCTTGAGCTTGCCGTTCTTCTTGGTCAGGGCCATGCCCTCACGAGTGCGCGTGTGCCCGAGGTTGGCCTCGAACTCGGCGACCATGGCGAGGGTCTGCAGGAACAACCGTCCGAACGGGTCGTTCCAGTCGTAGACCGAGCCGCCGAGTCCGAACAGGACGCCGCGTCTGGACAGGTCGGTGAGGATCTCGTTCGCCTCGGCCATGTTGCGGGCGAAGCGGTCGAACCTGGTCACGGGGAAGACGCTGCCGTCCCATACGGGGGCCAGGGCCTGGTCGGGGCCGGCGCGGTTGCGGCGGGTGGTGCCGGAGAAGCCGCGGTCGATGTAGATCCGGTCTTCGGGCAAGCCGAGGGCCATGAGTTGCTCGGTCTGGATGATCACGTCTTGCTCCTCGGGACCATGATCCACATACACTCTTCGCCCGGACTGGCGGCGCTGATCGCCGCTTGCGGCCGGCCGTCTGCAGCCGGCTAAGGCAACGGGGCACGAGCCGTACCCTCAAGGGATTGGCGAGCGGACCAGCCAGTGCAGAGAGCGCGGCAGGGCGGTGAATTCTTTATCTGGAGCTCCGCGGACTCTCCGTCGCCGGGCGCCGGCCCGTGCGAACCTGAAACCCGTGGGACTTCTCCGGCTCGCCGTGCTCGTGGGGCTGACGGTGCGGCACCTGTGCCAGGGCGCCCCTCGGCCGCCTCAGAAGGATCTCCCTGTGCCCGGGCCAACCGCGAGGCGCCCGCGCAGTCACCGGCTGATCATCGGGATGTTCGCGCTGTCCGCGCTGCTCGGCGCGGCTGCCTGGAACTTGTACCAGACCGCCGCGCCCGTGCCCCTGTACACCCGCTTCGACGGGAGCATCGGCGTGTACGTGACCGTGCCAGAGGGCGAACGTGCTCTCGACCTCCTCACGCTGGCCGTCAAGGCGAACCCCTGCGCCGAACTCCAGGCGGAGGGGATCGCGCTCGACCAGAAAGATTTGGCGCAGTGCGGGCCGGACACGTACGAGTTCGTGATGACCGGCCTTGCGAGGAAGGGAGCTCCGCCGTGCTATGGCTATCGCATCACCCTCGACGGCGATGCGCGGTTGTCGGAGATGGAGCTCAACGACCGGACTCGGCGGGTCACATCGGTGATTGACGGGCAACTCTGCCGCTCTGGCGCGGATTCCCTGCTCCTGGAGCCCGTCCGCATCAGCGGGCGATCGAGGGAGCCACTTGTGATCTCCCGCGGATACACGACCGTGCTCGCCGCTCCATCGGTCATGTACGGGGGCGCCACGAACGCCGACGACACGCGCATCTCCTGGCAGCTCGGCCGCATGCCGCTCGACAGCGTCGTGGAGTCCGGCACCGAGTATGGCCGCGACAAGTCCGACCCGCTGCTGCTGGCCTGGTACCACCCCAGCCCGGAGACCGTCCCCGAGCCCACGACGGGCCTCGAGTGGCGGGCTGACCCCGATGAGCCTGCCGGGAACTCCGACCAGGGGGGATATCTCGCCGGACCGCACGCCCGGCTCATCTCCATCCCCGGCAAGCAGGCCGCCGAACAGGCTCTGTTCTGGGCCGGTCTCCTGGCGGGCGCCGCCGTGTCGACGCTCACGTGGGCGGGGGAACTGCTGCTGGAAAACCGGCGATCAAGGCGATGAGGCAGGGCAGGCTTCTGCCCGCTCGATGGCTGCCGACGCCAGAGCAACAGCCTGTCATTGGGACGAAGCCGCCGCAGCGCCAGCGTCGACCACGGGGTGAGCAACCCGCCGTGGTCTCCTTCCGCGATACGGATCCACCTCTGCCGGCGTTTCTGCTGGTCACGCAAATGTGTTGGATGTTCGGCGGATACTAAGGGAACCCCATCCGGGCCATCGCCGGGCGGCTCAACGCCGAAGGGGGTGCCGGCCAAGCGCGGCGGCCGCTGGCACCCGACCAGCGTCGCCCGCATGCTCAGCTACGACGCCTGCGAGGCCGACCGGCGCACCACCGACCGGCTGCGCGCGTCAAGACCGAGGAGAAGGCCCACCGCCAAGTGCGGCGCGCGGCCGCGTTTGTCGACCTGCCCACCGTCTGAACCCGTCCTGTGACCGGGGCCCAGCCCTCCGGCAACGCGGCAAAACGCAAAGCCTGCGGGAATCCCGGGGCGTGCCGACCACGCTCCCCGACGCTGAACGGCATGACTGCCGACCACGGCCAGGGCGCCGATGTGGCGAACGCGCTGCAGAACGCGTGCGAACGCTTCGCCACCCACCTGACCCTGCTCAATGACCAGCTCCGCGGCGTCGAGCTGACCGAAGACGACCAGGAACGCATCGAGGTCAGCGCCACGCGCGCGTTCACCGCGGTCGTCCTGGTCTCCGCGATGACCAAGGGCACGGCACGGGAGGCCGAAGGCGACGGCACATGCCCGCACTTCAACGCGCTCACCGACGCCGAATGGGCCGGCCTGCAGTCGATGGCGGACCGGACAGCGGTCCCCAACCGCAGCGTGGTCTACGAGTGCGAACTGGAGGCCGGGCACCCCGGCCCGCACCTGGCGCTGGCGCAGGCGTGGTGCGGTGACGACGACGTCTGGCCGCGCTTGGAGCGCGCTGTGCGCGAGCTGACCGGCCTGGCGCCCTGCCCCGCCGCGGGCGAACCCGCTGACGACCTGGCTGACGATCCGGAAGAATCCCTGCTGTTCGACGGCCACCCGGGCGAGCATTCCTTCGACCGGGCCGTGGTGATCGCGGGCATCCGCAGTGAGGCATCCCCCCCGAGATGCTGGCCAGGATGGACGCCCTGCTGGCGGACCACGCCGAAACTCCATGACCACCGCGTGCACGACCTGGCCCCCGGCTCGCGCGAGTCGGCCTTCGAGGAGGCTGAGTGCAGAAATTGGCGCTCTGAACCTGATCTTCGTTTCGGTTCGATGACGAGAGCTGTTCGCCCTGGTGGATGGGGCCTACTGCCGCCCAGCTCGGCGCGCCGTCGCCGAGAAACTGGGGTTTGGAGACAACGTCACCCTGCTCGACGTGGCGACCGGCTCCAAGTCACCACTCGCCGTGACCCAAAGGGTGAGTGGTGACTGGTCCGGCAGTACGGCTCGCTGAAACTATGGCATGCCGTGGAGGAAGTGATTTCGACCCGGCTGCGCGCGAGTTCCCCACACCAATCGGACTTCGGGCTCACCGTGACACGAGGAACAACGGTGATGGCTCAGTGCCCCGGACGGACCTTTCTGGAATCTGCCTGCCTGGCGATAGGCATGCGGTTGGGAGTACTGACCACTCAGGACGCTGCCCAGAAGTACCAGCCCTGGTCATCAAAGCAGGGATGGGTCTGTGTCCCACCTGCCTGCACACCGTTCCTCCAGTATTCGCAAATTCCCTTGGTGGAGTAGGGGCCGTACCAGTGACCTGCCGTCTCCTTGGCCTGCGCGGGACTGACGGAGAGTAGTAGAGCCGCGAGACCGCCGATCGCAGTAATGGCAATTCTTCCGGTGATGTTTCGCTTCATTTCTCCGCTTCCTTTCGTCGTTTCTTCGTCATACGGCCGGCTACGTCAGGCGCGGAACCGGTATAGGCCGCCACTACTTGCCCAGCAGAGAAGCGACCGCCAATTCGGCTCCACGCGATTGAAGACAGACGTATGTCTGGAGGTGTCGACAATTTCGTCACCCGTGTGTCATTTACGCTAATGTCCAAGAAGGCTTGGCGCCAGGTAACCAGCAGGACATTCATGGGACATTTCGCCGCTGACAGGAGCAGTTCGTGAGAGTCAGACGCAGCTGCTCCCCGCAGACGTTGGCCGCCAAGCCTCTGGAAGGCATGGTGCTACTCGCCGCGTAGCAACCAGGCCAGGCTCACGTCCCCCGAGTCGATGGCCGCCTCCAGCCAGTCAGCGGTCGCCCGGACGCGCGCCACGTTGCGCGCCACCACGGCGCGCTCGTCTTCGGTGAACCGATGGTCGCGAAGGCCGGGTGCGGCCCACCGAGGCCACGAACAGGGAGCACGCCCCGACGAGGTCGAGGAAGTCGCGGCTGCGCTCGATGCGGGGCAGGGCGGGCGTACGCTGCCGTACCTCCCGGCCGACCTGCTGAGCATGCTCGACTGCGCGCCCGGTTGACCATGTGCTCAGCGTCGCGCATGGACCGCTCAGCCGCCTGCAGGGACCTCACCGTCGCGCACGCGAGTACGGAATAAAGCACGGTAGCGCAGAGAACTACGGACAAGCCGGTGCTTCACAGTCCTCTGCACGGATCCCCGAAAGCCCAGGACAGCCGTGCACACAACTTCGAAAGCGACAACGGGTTTCGGGACGATCGTTCCTGCGGAAACACGATCAGGGCCAAGACCTTCACGGCCGTCCCGCAAACGACGGTGGTCTCAAATGGTCGATGTATCACCGCTGGTCAGGAGGTCACTATGGACCTCTGCCGGTGATCGGTATCCCAGGGTGTGTCGCGGTCGGTCGTTGAGCTCGGCGGCTATCTGGTCCAGGTCGGTTTGGTCGAGTGTGCGTAAGTCGGAGTTCTCGGGCATGTACTGGCGCAGGAGCCGATTGGTATTCTCGTTGGTTCCGCGTTCCCAGGGGCTGCGCTTGTGGCAGAAATACACCTGGATGCCGGTGTCTGCGCTGAGGATCTGGTGCTCGGCCATTTCGCGGCCGCGATCCCACGTCAGGGATTGGCGCAGCGGTTCGGGGGATGCTCAGCAGCTGCTGGGTTAGATAGGGCCGGACCTGGTGGGCCTTGGATGCCGTCGGGCAGGGCGACCAGGGTGGTGTAGCGGCTGGTGCGCTCGACGAGCGTGGCGATCGCCGACGGGCGCGTGCCCATCATGTCTCCAGATCACCGTCGGCCAAGGTCCCTCGGGCCTGGCCCGGGCCGCCGTGTAGTTCAGCGGCCTCCAGGGACGCCGAAGCGTCCACCACAGCGGCTGATTCCGGCCTCGCGGGACACCCTTGCGCCAGGCTTCCTCCTTCGCTCCTCGCCGTTGTCGCCGTACGCCCACGCCATGACGTGACGACCACGACCCAGAAGTACTTGACCCCCTCCCGGGACGAGGTCATCGCGACCTGGGGATGGAGTCGCGTCTCGATCTCGGGATCGCCGCGTAGGCGTGGGAAGCCGCCAGATAGCGCCCTCGGGCTCAGCGGGGGTGTTCAGTTGCTGACTGGTGTGGATGTCTGTGGCCTCGGTTCAACGGTCGTGGTCGAGGTGGCCGAGGATCCCGGTCAGGTGTGTGATGAGGGATGTGGCTCCGGTGAGCCTGCTCGCAGGGGTCAGGGCGATGTAGCCGACGACGGGCATGCCGGCGGCTTTCGCGGCGCGGACGCCGTTGGGGCTGTCCTCGACGACCAGGCAGTCGCGCGGGTCGCTGCCAAACGAGGCCGCGGCATGGAGGAAGAGATCGGGGGCGGGCTTGCCGACGCCGCCGACGTCCTGGGCGCTGAAGACCACCTCGGGCGGCAGCAGGGGGCGCAGGCCCGTCCGGTCGAGGGTGAGGTCGATCCAGGCGTGGTCGGAGGAGGATGCCAGGCAGTAGGGGATGCCGCGGCGCCGCAGCTCGGTCAGGACGGTGGAAGCGCCCTGGACGGCGGCCAACCCTTGCCTGAAGGCGGTGAACACCCGCTCGTGGCAGCGTGCGGTGAAGTCGGCGGGGAGCGTGCCGCCGTAGCGGTCGGCGACAACCGTGTGGACGGTGCGGGCGGCGTTGCCGAGGAAGTATCGGTAGGACTCTTCCAAAGTGAAGGGGAAGCCCAGTTCCGTTAGGTATTCCGACAGCACGCGGTGTGCGGTGGGTTCGCTGTCGACGAGGACGCCGTCGTTGTCGAAGATGACCAGCTTGGGTTTCATGGGTTCTCCGTTCGGGTGAACGTCAGGACGAGGGCGATCGCGAGGAAGGCGGCGCCGAGGAGGCAGGTCGCGCTCCAGCCACCGGCCGCGTAGGCAGAGGGGCCGACGGCCGCGCCGACGACGCCGCCGAGGGTGTAGACGGTCATGTAGACCGAGGCGAGGTGGGCGCGGGCGTCGTCGATGCCGTAGACGACGCTCATGTTGAGCAGGTGGACGGGGCGGCCGATTGAACAGCAGGCTAGGTTTCGCTCGCCCGCTGCGATTGATGGCCAGGCAGCGGGTGCTTACGCTGCGATCTCCTCGGCTGCCATGCGGGTCTCGTTGAGCAGGATGGATAGGTCCTCCGTAGTGGTGGCGGGGTTGAGGAAGCACGCGCGCAGCGCTTCCATGCCGCCGATCCGGGTGCCGGTCAGAAAGGCGCGCCCGCGCTGCTGGACGGCGGCCGGGATCGCGCGGTTGAGGTCATCGACTCGGCCGTCGCGGTTGCCCAGGCGATACCTGAACGCGACGATCGACGTGGTGACCGGGGCCAGCAGCTCGAAGTCGTCCGCCGCCTCGATCATTGCGGCCAGCGTGTGGGCGAGCCGTACCGTCTGGTTGACGAGCCGGACAATCCCGTCCCGGCCGAGGTACGACATCGTCGCCCAGGCTCGCAGCGCCCGGAATGGGCGGGTCTGCTCCGGGCCGTACTCGGAGAACCAACCGAGTCCTGCGGCACTGTCGTCGCGCAGGTAGGCCGGGACCAGGCTGAACGCGTCGCGCGACGATGCCCGGTCGCGCAGGAGGACACAGCCGCAGTCGACCGGGACGCCGAGCCACTTGTGCGGATCCAGCGCTAGCGAATCGGCCCGTTCGATGCCCGCGTAGGCTGCCGCGGCGCCGTCGGCGAGAACACCGAGTGCCCCGTAGGCGCCGTCGACGTGGAACCACAAGCCGCGGTCTGCGGCGACATCGGCGATCTCCTCCAGCGGGTCGACGGCGCCGGTGTTGACGGTGCCCGCGCTCGCCGCCACGCAGAACGGGCGCAGCCCTGCCTTGGCATCCTGGGCGATCAAGGCGCGCAACGCGTCGACATCCATGCGGAACCGGCCGTCCACCGGGACCACCCGTACATGGCGGGCACCCAGGCCGAGCAGCTCAGCGGCCTTGCGCAGGCAACTGTGCCCTTCCGCAGACACATACATCACCATTGGCGGCCGGCCGCAGAGCCCTTCTTCGCGGGCGTCCCATCCGTCCTGCCGCGCGGCACGCTGGCGGGCCGAGGCGAGGCCGATGATGGTGGCCATGGAGGCGCCGCTGGTCAGCAGCCCGCCACCGGCGGTGTGGGGGTAGCCTGCCAGATCCGCCAACCAGCGCACCACGGCATACTCCAGCAGCGCCCCTGCGTGCTCGCCGCCGGCACAGCTCGGGTTCAACGCCGCCGCCATCGACGCGACGAGCACACCGGCTGGCGAGGGCGGGGAGTTCACCCAGCCGAAGAACCGGGGATGACCGTTACCCATCGGGTACGGCAACATCCGGACACGAACGTCATGGACCAACTCATCCAGCGACCGGCCCACGGTGGGCAGATCCTGGCCGGTCAGCCAGGCGCGGTCCTCCTCCGCCACAGGCTGCCACACCCGCTGTTCCCGGACGCCTGCAAGGTAGTCGGCCGTCACATCGACGGCGGCTGCGCCCGCCCGCCGCAGGTCATCCATCGACGTCCTCGACCTGCTGGGTCTGATGTGCCGCCGCTGCCGTGTTCAGGTCCATCACCAGGTAGTACACAGACTCCGAACCCGCGTCATTGACGAACCCGTGCCGGCAGTTGCCGGGGTAGTACACCGAGTCCCCAGCGTCCAACATGTACCTCTCGCCATCGATCGTGAGGGTCAACCGGCCCGACTCCACGGCCACGTACTCGCGTGAGCCCGGCGGATGCGGCGAGAACTCGCCGGCATCGACGCCGGGTCCCAGGATGGTGCGCATGAACTCGAATTCCACGCCCGGCAGCACCGGGGACAGGATGCGGCGCTCCCAACCCGCTGGATCATGCACTACCCGCTGCCGCGCTTTGCGCAGAACCACTGCCTCTTCGCCGCGTGACTCGTCCAGCAGTCGGGCGATCGAGGTGCCCAGCGCGGTGGCCAGCCGATCCAGGACCAGCACGGTCGGCGTCTTCGCGCCCCGCTCCACATCGGACACCATGCTCCGGCTGACGCCGCTCAATTCGGCCAGCCGTTCCAGTGCGAGGCCACGGGCACGGCGGTGGGCGCGAAGCCGCGCACCCAGGTCCGCCATCGACAACCCACTGAATAACATCCCGCCGCCTTCCATCATCATTCCACTATAGTAGCGAATCCTCCTCTATAGCGGAATACGCTTGTCGTGGGCACCCGTGGGCGCCAGCCCCGATGGTGTTCAATGGGAGAGACCGGTGAACTGGGAACAGCTGCCTGCCAACCTGCCGGTGCCGCTCGATGATGGCGGCGCCGACCACCTGCCCACCACGGATCGGCGTACGGTGCTGAACGCCCGAGGCCTGCGGGTTCCGCGACCATCGCGCGGAGCTGACCGCCGCCGGCACGGTGGGTGTACGGACTTCCTACCCAGCTACGCCACCGGCGGCCTTCGTCTCTACAGGCGGCTCACACTCGTCATCCGTGGCGGCCGGATCGAGCACGTCTTCCACCCGATCTTCCCGCCCGACCCCCACGCCCAGCAGGTCCTCGACTGGCTGCACACCCATCCGACGACTACGCCGAGCACACGTCGGGGCGATGGATAAGCGTGGCCGGGTTCACGCCGCGGCGCTCATCCCGCACCTTTTAAGATCATCAGCTTCTGCGGGTCGGGGAACGGCACGAAGCCGACCCTGGCGTACACCTCGTGGGCGTCGACCGTGGACAGGATCACCCGCTTGAGCTTGTAGGGGGCGAGGTGATCGCGAACCGCTGAGGCCAGCCAGGTGCCCAGACCTTTCCCGCGGTGGGCCTGCTCGACGTAGACATCGCAGAGCCACGCGAAGGTGGCCAGGTCGGTGACGACGCGGGCATAGCCGACCTGCTGCCCGCCGGGCCCGTAGAGGCCGAAGTTCACAGATGCGCGGATGGATTGCTCGACTGTCTCCCGGGTGCGGCCCAGAGCCCAGAACGCATCGGTCGAAAGCCAGTGGTGGACCAGGCCGACATCAAGACGATCTGAGTCCGTGTCGGCTTCGTATCCATCCTCTCTGCGTGTGATCACAGAGTCGCGTGCTAGTTCTCGCATCGCAGCCCAACCAGTCGTGAGGCTACCCAGCGGTGGCCACATGTGCATCTCAGATAGCACACGACACCTTCGGAGGTGTAGTGAGACGATTCGACCTTCGCACACACGCCAGGCCGACCGCAGCTCCGACAGCGCTCGGGTGGACGGTGGTCTTCGGGCAACGGCATGACTCCTCCAGGCACAACGCTTCGCCGTGATCATCCGGTCACGTTCATCGCCCATCCTGCGCAAGAGGCTTGCATCAGAACAAGTGGCTCTTGCTGACGCTGGGCATAAGCAGAACCGATGCATGGTCACCGCAGTGGAATGACGGCCAACAGACGACGCTTCGCGATCAAGAAGCCGGATCTGCGCCCACGGCTATCATGTCGGCACCCTGACGCTCCGCCCCACCACCGTTCATGACCTGCTCAATGCCGAAGGCTCAGTGCCGTACGGGTCAAGGGCGCACCCTGCTCAGAGCCGTCCTCACGCGGGGCCGCGCAGTTGCGGCGTTCAGTTCGCCTGGCCCCAGCCGGTGCGCTCCGGCCGCTCGATCTGCCGGACCGCTTCGGCGAACAACGCGTCGAACTCGGCCTCGCGCAGCGGCTGCTCGGCGGTGGGCAGCGTGCACGCAGTGGTGACGTCGAAGGCGACGAACGCGCAGCAGGCATTCTCCCGCGTGGCCAGGTCTCGTACCTGTTCTTCGACGCCGGGATCGGAGCGCAGCCGGAAGCGGATGCCCTCGGTGGTCTTCTCGCGCAGCCTGCCGAGCCGGCCACCGCCGACCCCGAACCACTCTGGCAACGCCGACTTGATGCCGTTACGACGCAGCACCGTCTAGCAATCGACGAAGGCCTCGTCCAACGTCACTGTCGAGGTCAACACTGAACCGGGGATCGTTACCTCATACTCGCAATGACATGCCCCGACATGTCGCGCGGCCAGTGGATGCGGGCCCGTTCGCACAGAAACTCACCAGGCGCAGGAGGCTGATGGCGGCAGGAACCGGCGGCGCAGTGTTCTCAGGCGACCCAATGTGGTTGTCGGTTGGTGGACGGGAGTGGGAGGCCGTCGGCGAGGGCGGTGGCCATGCGGTGCACAGCCTCGCGCAGGGTATCGGGGGGCGTTGTGTAGGGAATGCGGAGGCGTTGTTCGAAGATGCCGGGGTCGGTGGCGAAATAGGCGCCGCCCTCGATCCGCACGCCGTAGTCCAGTGAGCGCTCAGCCAGCGCCGAGGCGATGGGCTCGCCCAGGTCGACCCACAGTGACAGACCCCCGGGCGGTAACTGCCAGGTCCACTGCGGGATGTGCTCGGCGAGGGCGGCGGCCAGGGCCGTACGCTGTTCGCGCATGCGTTCCAGACGGGGCGGCAACAGTTCTACCGCCCGAGCCAGGAGGTCGAGGGCCAGGAGTTGGTCCAGGACCGAGCCGCCCAAGTCGGTGGCGATCCGCTGGGCGGCGAGTTCGGTCACCAGACGGGAGGGGGCGCGCAGCCAGCCGATGCGCAGGCCGCCCCAGTAGGTCTTGCTCATCGAGCCGATGGTGATGACCTGTCCGGCCCCGCTGGGCGTGGCGTGGGAGGCGAAGGGCGGCGGGGCGGGGACGTCGAGGGCGAGGTCGGCCAGGGTCTCGTCGATGACGAGCCAGGTGCCGGTGCGCTGAGCGGCGCGCAGGCTGCGGGCGCGTTCTTGCTCGGGCATGAGGAGACCGGTCGGGTTGTGGAAGTCGGCGATCAGGTAGGCGAGTTGGGGTACCACTTCGCGCAGGGTGGACTCGATGATCTCGATGTCCCAACCGGTGTCGGACACTGGGACTGACACGGTGCGAAGTCGGGCTCGACGCATAGCGTCCAGAGCGTTCGGGTAGGACGGATTCTCGACCATGATCCGGTCGCCAGGTGTGGACAGGAGCCCGAGGACCAGCGTGAGGGCGTGCTGGGCGCCGGAGGTCACCAGGATCTGTTCGGGCACGGTGGCCAGGCCTCGCTGGGTGAAACGCTCGGCGATGACGGCACGCAGGTCCGGCAGGCCGAAGGGGTAGTAACCGGGCCCGTGCGTGTGCTCGGCCAGTCGAGGGGCGACGTGGCCGAGGGCGTCGACGAGTACCTGCTCCGGAAGCGCGGGGGCGGCCCTGGCCAAGTCGATGGCGGTGTCCCGCGGGGCGAGGACCCGGGCGACGCCGGTGGGGGTACGGCCCTCGGGCAGCGCGGTCCAGGTGCCGGAGCCCTGGCGGCTGCGGGCGTAGCCGCTCTGGCGCAGCAAATCGTAGGCGGCGGTGATGGTGGGCCTGCTGGTGTTCAGGGCGGCGGCCAGTTCCCTCTCGGCGGGAAGTCTGGCGTGCAATGCGATCCGTCCGTCGAGGATCAGGGCACTGATCGCCTGGGCCAGGTGGCGGTAGACGGGTCTGGCTCCCGCCGGGTCGGGCAGCATAGCGGCGAGCTGCCGGCTTCCCAGCGTCCGTTTGGGGCGGTCCACCCTGTCCGTGGTCCGGAACGGTATTGAGTCGGCCATGCCACTCTCCAGAGATTGGCTATGCTCTTGCAGCCAATCAATGTACAGAATCGCCGCCAGTGGCATTGAGACACGAGCAGGCCGGAGGCGACTGGTATGGAGCAGGAGATGGATCGCGGGGAGTGCGATCTGCGGCACACCCATGGGGAACGCGCCGTAACGGCACGGGCATCCATCCATGGCGACCGGCCGAAGATCGCGCTCGTCGGTGCCGGAATCGGACTGCTTGCGGCGGCCGCCGCGGTACGCCGTCTGCGCCCCGACGCCGATCTCGTCCTCTCCTCGGACCCCGACGGCATGCCCTGGGGACCGCGCGCGCCGCAGGACATCGCCGCCCGCGCGCTCGCCGTCGCCGAAGCAGCTGCCGCGCACCGCCCAGATGCACTGATCGTCGCGTGCAACACCGCCACCCTGCACGCCCTGCCCACCCTGCGCGCCCGCTTCGAACCCGACATGCCGGTCATCGGCACGGTCCCGGCGATCAAACCGGCTGCCGCAGGCGGCGGACCGGTCGCCGTCTGGTCCACGCCCGCCGTCTCCGGCAGCCCTCAGCTGCGCGGTCTCATTGACGAGTTCGCCGATGGTGTGAGCGTCACCGAGGTGCCATGCCCTGGACTCTCCGACGCCGTCGAGTACGCGGACGCGGCGGCCGCCGCCCTCGCGGTCGCCGCCGCGGCAGAGCGCACCCCGCAAGACGTCAGGGCCATCGTTCTGGGCTGCACGCATTACGAACTCATCGCCGAGCGCATCCGCGCGGCTGTGCAGCAGCCTGGCATGCCACCCCTCATCCTGCACGGTTCGGCCGGCGCGGTCGCCGCCCAGGCACTGCGCCGGATCGGCGAGCAGCCCGCCCCCGCGGCGGCTGCCGAGGGCATCCTGACCGTGATCCTCAGCGGGCGTAGCGCTGCGCTTCCAGCAGCGGCGCTGGCCTACAACGAAGGCCGACTGCTGCAGGGCCGTCAGGTCTGCGCGCTGGGGACACGTCCGTGAGCAGCGACGCCCCATATCCCCGTCCCCACGGTCCAGAACATCCCGTCGCGACTGCACTGGCACCGAGCACTTGCCCGTCGCCGCCGCCGCTCACTTACGTCCCTCTCGGTGAGAGTCCGCTGAGACGCCTTCCCCAACTGTTCATCGGCCTCGCCCTGTACGGATTCAGCCTTTCAGCGATGGTGCGGGCCTCGCTGGGCGTCAACCCCTGGAGCGTCCTGTACGAAGGGCTCGCCCGTCACACGTCCCTGAGTTTCGGCACGATCAGCGCCGCCCTCGGGGTTCTCGTGCTCTTGTTGTGGATTCCCCTCAAGCAAAGGCCGACGTTCGGCACCGTGGCCAACATCGCCGTCCTGGCGTACGCATCGGATCTCGGCCTCTTGCTCATCCCGCAGCACCTCGGCTTGCCGGCCCGGGTCGGCCTGCTGGTCGGGGGTGTCCTCCTCAACGGGTTTTCTGTCGCCGTCTATGTCGGGGCGCGCTTTGGACCTGGGCCTCGGGATGGGCTGATGACCGGGGCGTCCGCTGCGACCGGGCGCTCCATCCGCCTCATCCGCACCCTGATCGAGATCGCCGTGCTCGCCGTGGGCTGGCTGCTGGGAGGAAGCGTGGGCGTCGGCACTGTGCTCTACGCACTCACGGTCGGTCCGACCGCCCAGTTCTTCATGCTCAGGTTTGCCTACCGCAGTCGCGACGAGGCCCGGACGTCCCTTACTCGTCGCCGGCAGCCGCCGGGTTAGCGAGGGGGCCTCAGGCCGCCGGGAAGGCAGGCGAAACGGCGCGCTACTCGCCCACTGTGAGGGAGTCGATGGCGGCCTGGCGGTCAGCCTCGGTAGCAAGGGTGTAGCGGCGCGCTGTCTCCAGCGAATGCCCCAGGATGTCGGCGATCATCACGACGTCGTACCCCTGACGGGCGAGCGCACGCTTGCCTGGCCCGGCGAAGTACCGGTCGACGTGCGGGGCTTCAGCTGCCATGGCGGAAGTCCGTAGTGTTCGCACAGTCCCGCCCTTGGCACAGAAGTCTGACCGGCGCCCCACCTGGTAAGACCTGAGAGCTCCGCCCTGGCGAGAGGGATGCGGCTACTCCAGCATCGTGATCAACTTTTAGTTCAGATAAGGCACGTAGGGCATGTGGGGGTGGTGCGCACGATATCCAGGGGTTGTTCTGTCACGTCAGCCACGTAAGGATGTGCCGTGCTCCAGACTTCACCCTGAACAAACGGTGGAAGCCTACGCAGCGCACCGTCGGACCCCCGTCCGTCTCCACGGTTTGTTCAGGGGAATGTGGCACGCTGGCGCCCGGCAAGACCCGCACCATCGTCTGCTGGAGGTTCCGTGTCGGAGGCCGACTACGGGTACGACTGCCTGCGCCTGCGCGCCGCTCGGGAGGAACAGGGGCTGACGGTGGCGGAGATCGCGGCCGCTGCCGGTCTGTCTGCGCGGGCGGTGAACTTCTACTTGGCCGGCACCCGCCGCCCTCGCGCTCCGGTCCTGCCGCGGCTGGCTCGTGCGGTCGGCTTGCCCGAACCTCTCGACCTGTGTGACCTGCGCGACGGCGAGCGGATCGTGCATCTGCGCGTGCGAGTGGGCAAGAGCCGCGCCCAGATCGCCGCCGCCCTCGGGTGGCACCCCGACACCTATCGGGACTGGGAGCTCGCCGGACGGGCCGAGGACAAGATGAGCGGCGAGCAAATCGGGGAGAGCGATTTGGACCAGCCGGACCGGGGTCGCTGGGCACCCGCGCCGTTCTTCAACCGGGACGTGCTCCAGCGCGGAGCCATGGTCGACGGCGACTGGCGGCCCCCGGTGTACGGGCCTTACCAGTACGGCAATCCCAGCCACTTCGCAGCGTTCGAAGTCCCCGCCGAACGCCTCCGCCAGGCCCTCCAGCGCACCCGCGCAGAGCGAGCAGCACAACTCGGAGAACTCCTACGTGGCTGACGTGCCTTACACCTCCCCGAGATCCTGACCAGCGCTTTCGCTCAACTACCCCAGATAAGCGACGGGTCGTGGTCCAGGCGGCGTAAGGCCCTCGGGGCACCGCGGTGCATGCCGAGTACGAGCGCCTGGGCCTGGGCCTTCGACGTTGTGTACACGTCCAGCACATCCCTAGATGCACAAGGAGCCGAGCTGAGGACAGCTGACCACGTCGTCAGCTGCCTCTTCTCGCGTCACTGGAGGGTGAGTAGAAGCTCCAGCATTCGGGGGTCCTGGTGGGTGAACTCCATGTTCGATTGGGCGCGGTCGAGTGCCGCGATGGCCGCCATCTCGTCGGCGGTGAGCTGGAAGTCGAACACCTCGATGTTCTCGCGCAGCCGCTGCGCGCGGATGCTCTTGACGACGGCGGGGGATGTCGCGCTGGATGAGCCAGCGCAGGATGACCTGGGGCAGGGTCTTTCCGTGGGCCTGTGCGATGGCGGTCAGAGTCGGGTCGTTCAGGACCTCGGGGTTGCCTTGGGCCAGCGGCGACCAGGCTTGCAGGATGGTGCCGTGCTTTGCGGCCAGGTCGTGCATGTCGATTTGCTGGTTGAACGGGTGGGTTTCGCGCTGGTTGACCGCGGGGACGACGCGGTTGTGAACGACCAGGTCGAGGTAGCGGTCGGGAAAGAAGTTCGACACCCCGATGGCGCGGATCTTGCCTTCGTCGAGGAGGTCTTCCATGGCTCGCCAGGCGCCGTAGTAGTCGCCGAAGGGTTGGTGGATCAGGTAGAGGTCGAGGTAGTCCAGGCCGAGGTTGTCCAGCGAGACCTGCAGGGCGGTTTTGGTCTGCTCGTAGCCGTGGTCTTTGAACCAGAGCTTGGTGGTGATGAACAGCTCCTCGCGGGGCACGCTCGTCTTGTCCAGGGCCGCTCCGAGGGCTTTCTCGTTGTAGTAGCGCGAGGCAGTGTCGATGAGCCGGTAGCCGGCGTCGAGGGCGGCGGGGACGGCCTCGGCGACCTGCTCGTCGGTCATCTGGAAGACGCCCAGGCCGAGTTTAGGCATCTCTACGCCGTTGTTGAGACGGATGTATTCCATGGTTGTTCCTGTCTTCGTACGTAGGTGGAGATGGTCAGCGGTGCAGGATGCCCTCGGTGGCGCCCGGAGCGAGGCGGGGGCCGCGCACGGGCGCGTCGCCGAGCGCGTCGCCGATGCGTTGGAGGATGTCGTCGCTGAGCTGGACGCCGGCGGCGCGGGCGTTGGCGTGGACCTGCTCGGGCCGGGAGGCGCCGGTGATCGCGGAGGCGACCACCGGGCGGCGCAGCACCCAGGCGAGGGCGAGGGTGGCCATGCTGATACCGAGTTCGTGGGCGATCGGGACGAGCCGTTGCACGGCATGCAGAGTGGCGTCGTTGTAGACGAGGTCCTGGGAGATGTTCATCTGGTCGTCGGCGAACCGGGATCCTTCCGGCAGCGGCTGTCCCGGCTTGTACTTGCCGGTGAGCACACCCTGCGCGAGCGGCGACCAGACAATCTGGGAGATGCCGTTGGTCGCGGACAGGCCGAAGACCTGCGTCTCGGGGGACTGCCAGAGCATGGAGTACTGCGGCTGCGAGGAGACGAACAGCTCCGGGCCGGCGATGTCGATCGCCGTCTGGATCTGCTGCGGGGTCCATTCGCTGAAGCCCAGGTAGCGGGCCTTGCCCTGGGTGACGACCTGCTGCAGCGCGTCGATGGTCTCCTCGACCGGCACGGTGCTGTCGAAGCGGTGCGCCTGGTACAGGTCGACGTAGTCGGTGCGCAGCCGGCGCAGGGAGGCGTCGATCTGCTTGGCGATCTGGCTGGCGGACAGTCCCTGATCGGTGTCCGACATCGGGCCCCACACCTTGGTGGCCAGGATGTAGGAGTCGCGCGGGTGTTTCGACAGGATCTCTCCCCAGGCCGTCTCCGCGGCGCCTTGCCCGTACACGTTGGCGGTGTCGAAGAAGTTGATGCCCGCGTCGAAGGCCGCCTCGGTGCACGCGCGGGTCTGATCTTCTGCGACACCACCGGAGTAGGTCAGCCACGAGCCGAGGGAGATCTCGGAGACTTCCAGATCTGAGCTGCCGAGCTTGCGGTAACGCATGATGTTCCTCCGTGAGAAGTGGCGAGGGCTGGCCCGCCTCCTGCGCACCGAAGCCGGCGGCGAGTTCGTCGCGGTCAGCCCTGCTCCTCAAGGAAACCGGCTGTACCCGCTCGGGTGAGAGTCCCTGGCCTGGGAGGTACCGGCAAGGCCACCCAGCGTCCGCATGCCCGCGACGGAGGTGGGTATGCCAGTCAGCTTTCGGCCGGTGAACGTCCCGCCGCGTCGCTGGTGGTCGCCGCCCAGCTTGCCAGCAGCGCGAGAGCGTCGGCGGCGGCGCTGCCGGGCTCGGCGTTGTAGACCGACAGCTGTAGGCCGTTGTCGTCGGGCAACGCCAGGGCCTCGTAGTCGAGGGTGAGCTCGCCGACGACTGGGTGCCGGAAGCGCTTGCTGCCGTCGCGGAAGGCGTACACGTCGTGCGAGCCCCACAACACCCGGAACGTGTCGCTGCGCGTCGAGAGCTCACCGATCAGGTTCGACAGGTCCCGGTCGTACGGGATCTTGGCGGCCTCGGCCCGGAAATGCCCCACGGTGCTGCGGGCGATGCGGTCGTAGTCGACGAAGAAGTGCCGGGCGGCGGGGTTGAGGAACGCGAACCGGGCCATGTTCGCCTCACAGGCGGGATCGCCGTACAGGTCGGTGAGCAGGGCGCGGCCGAGCGGATTGATGGCCAGCACGTCGAGGCGGTTGTTCCCCACGTACGCCGGCATGGCGGGCATGCCCTCGATCAGCCGTAGCACCGATGGCCGGACAACCGGGGCGGCCTCGCGCTTGCGCGTCCGGGACCGCGGGGCCGCCGCGGCACGAGCGAGATGATGCAGGTGCGCCCGCTCGGTCTCATCGAGCTACAACGCCCGCGCCAGCGCGTCAAGAACACTTTCGGAGACGCCACCCAGGTTGCCGCGCTCCAGGCGGGTGTAGTACTCGGAACTCACGCCAGCCAGTTGCGCAACCTCGCTGCGGCGCAGCCCCGGCACACGCCTCTCGCCGTACGACTGCACCCCGGCCTGCTCCGGCGTGACCTTGTCACGGCGCGACTTGAGGAATGCGCTGACTTCCGCCCGGTTGTCCATAATCCCAGCGTAGGCACTCCGCAGGCCTGCTGAGGGTCCCTGCCGGTACCTCCCAGGACAGGCTCTCTCACCAATCGGGCCGCGCAACGCCTCAACTCGTGCGGACGGACTTCTGCCGCAGACAACGCAGGTCCGGAATGCCGTGCCTATCACGGAGCGTGAGCAGCGCATCGGATCGACGCCAGACGTGGGCGCAGCATTCGACGGTGGCGCCCGAACTCGGTGACATCTGGCTCTGAAACTCACGAACAAAACCATTGTCCCGCTTCACGGCGTTATTGACGGTGCGATTGAGAATGTCATAGATCAGTTTGAGGGTATTGCCCGATGTGCAGCAGCTATCGGCACTTGAGTAGGGGCCTACTCATGCGCGAACGCGGCGCAGGAACCAGAGTTCCCGTAGCAAGCTCAGGCCTGAATCTCGGAGGACACATGGCACTGAAGCGAACCCTGGGCGTTCTGACCGGAGCAGGCTTCCTCGTGCTCGGCGGCGGGGTGGTGGCGTATGCCGCCATCCCTGATGGAGACGGCGTGTTCAACGGCTGCGTCGCCAAGCTGACCGGAGTTCTGCGGGTCATCGATCCCGCCGAGGGACAGCGATGCCTGGTCGTCGAAACACCGATCAGCTGGAACCAGGTCGGATCACAGGGTCCGGCTGGCCCACAAGGTCCACAAGGTCCACAAGGCCCACAAGGCCCACAAGGCCCACAAGGCCCACAAGGCCCACAGGGTGCCCAGGGGCCCCAAGGGCCGCCTGGCGTGGGTGCCAGCGGGCCCGTCTTACGAGTTGGCGCCGACGTTCGCGTCCCCCAGGGGGAGAGAGCCTCCACCTTCGCGGCGTGCGAGCCAGGCGAGGTCGCCACCGGCGGCGGCTTCCATGGGACCATTGTGGCTGATTGGGCCATTGAGAAATCCCAACCGGCGCTCATCCCTGAGGACCAGCAGGGCGCGAGCGTAGGTAGGCCCGGAGAGCCCGTCAACGGATGGTGGGTCATAGCAACGCCGACGCGCAGCGGATCGGGGTCGATAAGGGCCGAGGTCTTGTGTATGAAGGTGAGATGACGGCATCCAGGACGGAATGCTCCTCCACGCTGCGTTCCAGCAGTCCGTAGTAGATGTCCATGCGCCTGCCTCGACCTTGACGTCCTCGTCGCCGTGGACGATCCACCGGGTCGCCAACGCGACGCCGTCCTCGGCGACGACCAGGCCGTCGGGCAGGTCCGCGTCCGACAGCGAGCCGACGCTGGCCAGGTGGTCGTCGGGCGGCAGCAGGATCGTCGAGGCGACTGCCGTGTAGTTCCAGGCCGGTGTTGGCGGGGACTTCCAGGTGGTCACCGCTCCGGCCCATGGCGATGGTGTATGCGCGGTCATTAAGCCTCGAGACGGGCGATGATCTGGACGCTGTGGCCGGGACGAGGGCGAGGGAAGGCGGTACGGAGAGCACGCTGAGCGACGAACTGAGTGACATCCGGAACGCACTGCCCCGCTCACCTGTGCACAACCCTGCACACGAAAACATCGAGTTCCAGGACACGCTCAAGCCGGTCGCCAGATTGTCCGTGCCCGCAGGCTCCTATCTGGCGAGCGCGTACTTCTCGCTGCGGAACGACTACGACTCCGCCGTTCATCAGGTGACCTGCAGGCTCGCGGCCAACTATCCACCCGGCGAGGCCCCGATGGATCAATTCGCGCTGTTCAACCTGCCGGTGCCGCGCCAGGCGCCCTATAGCATGCAGCAGGCCTTCACCTTGACGGAGCTCGGCTCCATCGTCCCGTCATGCCATGCAATCCCCGGCTGGACGGCAGGGGTGACCAACATCCAGCTGACGCGATCCAGGGCCTGTACGGAGTTCAGATCTTCAGATGGGTTGAAGGCTTCGGATCCACAAGATGGCTCCGCGTAGGTGAAGGCCGGCGAGGTAGCTGTCGG
>NZ_JBITHZ010000067.1:0-35462 GCF_044458585.1 Nonomuraea sp. NPDC050451 | reverse complement strand
GATGGTACTGCACTCGGGAGGGTGTGGGAGAGTAGGTCGCCGCCGGACAATCTTTGGAGGGGGTTCGACGCCTTGGGCGTCGGACCCCCTTTTTTGTGTCGTGCCTCCGGGGGTGGCGCCGTGAGGCGCTCTCTCGTACGGCCTGCTGCCCGCCCGCACTCTCCAACCCGGGACGCACGCCTACGCGCCCGGAGCACCGCCTCCGGGCGCGCATTCTCATCCGTGTGCCGCCACGCTCGTCCACCCCACAGCGCATCGGTCTGATGCCGCACTGAATTGGGGTCCCGTCCAACCAGGGAGTGCATGCCGCACTGAATTCGGGTGTCGTCTCCCTCGCCTCTCGCCTCCATCGAATAGAGGACGGGCAGCGGGCGGGCTCGGCGGGTGACCACAGAGGGTGACTTCGGCGGTGAGAGGGAGCCGGCGAGGGTGAATTGGCGAGGCTCTGAGTGGTTCCTCCCGATGGCTACTCTCTGCATCCGCCCACGAGTAACCGCAGAGCCCAGCAGGCAGCGCGCCGCGCGATTAGGCTGGAAAGCCTTGGCTGGGTGAAGGCGTCGACAGTGAAGAGGCGCACGTGACCGTTGGCGGGCGGGGGTCGGATATCCAGATGCAAGCGGGCTGCAAGCTGTACAAAATGGAATTAGGGCTGGGCGTGTCGCGTGGCGAATGCGGAATCGTCGGTTACCGTCCAATGTGTAGGGACGTGCCGATTACGGTGAGTTCCTGAGGAAAGGACAAGCCGATGGGGGCAGTGCGCAAGGTGGTGAGCTACCTTGGCCTGAGCGGGGTCGATCACTACGACGAAGGCTATGACGACGACGAGAACTACGAGGACGAGTACGTCCCCGCGACCGAGCGGGCCGCCAGGCGGTGGCGCGCGAACGTCGACTCGTCACGAATCGTGATGGTCCAGCCGCTCAAGTACAACGACGCGCCGTTGATCGGCCAGCACTTCCGTGACGGGCAGACGGTGATCATGGACGTCTCGGGCATGGCTATGCCTGAGGCGACGAGGATGGTCGACTTCGCCGCCGGGCTGGCCTATGGGTGCGAAGGGCGGATCGAGCGCATCGCCGACCGCGTCTTCCTGCTCGCGCCGGCGCACGTGGAGATCGAGACCACCTGAGTGTGGTAACCGGGCCGCTGGGCCGTGGTCGGCGCGCAGAGGCGGGCTGCGCTGACCACGACCGCTCGGCGGGGTCGAGCCGGTGGCCGGGTGCGGAGGCGGATCCTCGATGCGCCACCGACCCGGGCCATTCAGGCAGGCCGCCAGCGAGTCGCGATCCGCTGGCCCCTGAGCGATTACTTAACGACGACCAGCCTCCAGGGCCAGCCCAGGTACGGTCCCCTGATCAAAGAGCGCTTCCAGATGAGCCACCCCCCACGGCACTCCATCTGGACCGCCGCCGGCCCGATGACCGTGAGTGTCCGTCCTATTCGACGAGGGGTCGATGGCCGTTAGCGCCCGCCCCCTTCGCGATGGGGGCCGAGGACGGTGACTGTCCGTTCTGTTCGACGAGGGGTCGACGGCCGTTAGCCTCCGCCTCGTTCGCGATGGGGGCCGATGACGGTGAGTGTCCGCCCTATTCGCCATGGGACCGACAGCCGTTAGCTTCCGCCTCGTTCGCGATAGGGGTCGATGACGATGAGTGTCCGTCCCGTTCGCCATGGGGCCTATGGCCGCTAGCTTCCGCCCCGTTCACCGCGACGGATCGATGGCCGTGAGTGGCCATCCGTTCGCGGAGGCGCCGATGGCGGTAAACGTGCACTCCGTTGGCCAAGGGGCACTGAGTGGGTACGTCCCCCAGGTTGGCGACACGGCCGACGACCGGCTGGCAACCAGCCCGTCTGCCCATGGCCCCACGGCTGCGAGCGCCCGTGCGTTGGGTGAGAAGTCGCTGCAGGTGAGCGTGCAGTCCACTGGTCGTGCGGTCCGATGGCCGTAGGAGCCCAGTGCGTTGGGTGAGAAGCCGCTGCAGGTGAGCGTCCAGTCCGTTGACCGTGCGGTCCGATGGCCGTAGGAGCCCAGTGCGTTGGGTGAGAAGCCGCTGCAGGTGAGCGTCCAGTCCGTTGACCGTGCGGTCCGACGGCCGTAAGCGCCCAGTGCATTGAGTGAGGGGCCGCCGAACGCGAGCCTCCAGTCCGTTGACCCAAGTGGCCCGATGGCCGTAAATGTCCGGTATTGCCAGCCGATGGCCGCAAGCGTCCTCCCCGTGGCGCCAAACGGCTGACGGTTGGAAGCGCCTCGCCCGTGGCGCCAAACGGCTGTCGGCTGGAAGCGCCCTGGCCGTTCGTCAGCGGCCGACGACCGTAAGCGCGCTGTCCCGTTCGTCGAGTGGCCGACGATCGGAAGCGTCCGGCCCCTATCTCACACGGTCGATGAGCGGTGACGTCCAGGCCGGTGCCGGGAGTGAGCTGGCAGCGGTCTCCAGCCATGAGGGCGGGGAGCGGGTCAGCCGGCGCGGGGGCCGCGGCGGATGAGGCGGGTGAGTTCGGCCGCGTCCTCAGTGGCCTGCTTCGCGCGCTCGTCCGCCTCCCTCGCATACGCGTGCAGGGCCCACACCGCCCCCTCCGCCAGCTCCTTCAGCTCGCTGACCTGGGCGGCCACGTACCGGACGTCGGCTTCGACGAGCTTGCGGCGCTGCCAGAGCTGCCACCCGGCCAGGCCGATCATGGCCACCGCGGCGGCGGCGAACAGGCTGCTGGAGATGACCGCCCCGACGAGGCAGGCGATGCCGGCGACGATCAGGAGCATGGCCGCCCATGGGCGGGGGCGGGGCATGACGCCGTCCGCGAGGATCGCGGCCTCGGCGGCGGCCAGCGACGACGCCTCGGGGCCCTCCGGGCGGAGGTGGATGCGGTGGCCGAGAAGGGCGACGGTGAGTGTGGTGGGCGGCGCGAGGCGGCTGTCGGCTTCGAGCTCCTCGGCCACGCCGCGCAGGATCGGCCCCGCCACGTGCAGGGCGATCGCCGCCAGGTGCGGGTCGGAGCCGGGGCGGAGGTCTTCGAGCAGGTACGAGTTGAGCGAGGCCATCGGGCCGGCCGGGCCGGCGAGGCCGATCAGGAAACGCAGGACGGCGAGCGGCTCGTCCTCCGCCCAGCTGGCGGCCGGGCTGCCGGTGCTGTTGTCGAGCGAGATGGCGGTGTCCTGCTCGGACTGCCGCGTCGAGGTGATCTCGGCGCACCGCCCGCGCAGTCTCGCGAGGCGGGCAGCCGCCACGGCGGGTCTGGCCAGTTCGGGGATCTCGGCCATCTCCGGGAAATCGACCAGGGACGGCGGCACCACGACCGACGGCTCGCCCGGCACCAGCGCCTGCACCCACTGCTCCGGGTCGGCGTGTTCCTGGACGGCCAGGACATCGAGTTTGCGCAGCACAAAGATCTTGCCGGCGGGGCCGTACGCCCCCCTGGCGGCGGCCAGCCAGAGCGAGCGCTGGCCGTGGGAGACCGGCCGGTCGAGTGAGAGCTCGCCGAAGGCGGTGCCGAGCCAGGAGGCGTGGATGCGGCTGCCCTGCCCGGACACCGCGAGGGCCAGGCAGAGGAAGAGCGCGGTCTGCTGCTGGTCACGCCCGGCGGCCCTGCTCAGCGGCTCCAGCGGGTCGTCGCCCGCGAGGATGGCGACCAGCGCTTCGATGGCAGGGGGCAGCCAATAGCCGGGTATATCGCGAAAACCTGGTGCGGCGGGAGGCGCGGAGCCCTTGGCGGCGAGGTGAGCGAGCAGCGCCTCAGCGTAGCGATGCAACTCCGTAGCTGCTTGGGGGCTCGCAGTCAGGTCCGTGCTCAAGGCAGAGAACTCCCCCATTTCGGCCTCAATTCATGACCGCCTAAAGCCTAACCGTTCGGGCGCGCCAACCAGGTGAAGGCGCGCCCACGGCGGATCTGCGGGCCCTGCTACATACGCTCGGGAACAGGGACACCCAGAAGGTCGAGCCCCTTCTCCAAAACGTCCAGGACCAGCTTGCACAGGGCCAGCCGGTGCTGCCTGGTCTCCGGGTCGACGCCTTCCTTGGTCACCGGGCACTCATCGTAGAACGTGCTGAAGAGGCTGGCGGTCTGGAACAGGAAGTTGCACAGCCGGTGTGGCTCGGACTCGGTGGTGACCTGGGAGACCAGCTCGCCGAAGCCGAGCAGCTGGAGACCCAGCGCGCGCTCGGCCGGCGCGGCCAGCACGATGGGGCCCGTCGCGTCGGCCGGAGCCACCCCCGCCTTGCGGAAGATGGAGCGGATCCTGGCGGTGGCGTACTGCATGTAGGGGCCGGTGTTGCCGGTGAAGCTGATCATGCGGTCGAAGTCGAGGACGTACTCGCTGTCGTGACTGACCGACAAATCGGCATATTTCACCGCGCCCATGCCGACGGCGTGCGCGATCTCCCTCGTGGTGGCCTCGTCGTAGCCCCGGTCGGCGATGGCCGCCGTGGCCCGGTCGACGGCCTCCTGGAGCAGGTCCATCAGCTTGACGGACTCGCCGGAGCGGGTCTTGAACCGGCGCCCGTCCTTGCCCAGCATCATGCCGATCTGGACGTGCTCGGCCGAGACCGAATCGGGCAGCCAGCCCGCCAGCCGCGCCCCGGCGAACACCATCCGGAAGTGCAGCGCCTGCTCGTTGCCCACGACGTAGAGGATGCGCTCGGCCTTCAGGTCGTGGACGCGGTAGCGGATCGCCGTCATGTCGGTGGTGGCGTAACCGTATCCACCGTCGCTCTTCCTGATGATCAGCGGCAGCGGCTTGTCGTCGGAGCCGGTGAAGCCGGGCGGGAACACGCAGAGCGCGCCGTCGCTGATCACCGCCACCCCGGACGCCTCGAGGTCGTCGCACGTCTTCTGGAGCATGGGGTTGTACATGCTCTCGCCGGCGAGGTCGGCATCGGTCAGCGTCACGCCGAGCAGCTGGTAGACCTTGTTGAAGTAGCGGATGGTGGCTTCCATGAACACGTGCCACAGCCGCATCGTCTCGGCGTCGCCCGACTGCAGCGTGGTCACCCGCACCCGGGCGCGCTGCCTGAAGGAGTCGTCGGAGTCGAACTTCGCCCGCGCCGCCTGGTAGAACTCCGTGCCCTGACCGGCCTCCAGCTGCGCGACCGCGGCCTCCTCGCCGATCTCGAGCAGGTGCTCGATGAGCATGCCGAACGGCGTGCCCCAGTCGCCCAAATGGTTCTGCCTGATCACGGTGTTGCCGAGGTGCTCGTGCAGGCGGGCCAGCGAGTCGCCCACGATCGTGGTGCGCAGGTGACCGACGTGCATCTCCTTGGCCGCGTTGGGCGCGGAGTAGTCGATCACCACGGTCTGCGACGGCGTGATCGTGCCGACGCCGAGCCGCGGGTCGGCCAGCATCCGCGTCGCCTCGGACTCGATCCACGAGTCGTCGAGGGTGATGTTGAGGAAGCCGGGGCCGCTGACCTCGATCGTGCCGGGGAAGTCGGACAGCTCCGTCTTGATCGCCTCGGCGACCTCCCGCGGCGCCCGTCGCAGTCGCTTGGCCAGGCTCATCGCGACGTTCGCCTGGAAGTCGGCGAACTGGGAGGGCCGGATCAGCGGATCTGCGTCGGCGTGCTCCTGGCCGAACGCGCGCGCCAGCGCCTGCTGGACGCGCTCGGTGAGCACTATCTGCGGGTCGGTCATGTTCTAAGGGTACCGGCGACCTTGACAGCGACGCTTATCATTACGGCCGCCACGATCGAGATGCCGACGGCGGTCAGATCGTTGCCGAGATCGCCGGGTTCGAGGGCGAAGAAATGCCGTACGAAGGGGATCGTCAACCCGATCGCGAACGCCGCCGCCATCGAGGCGACCAGCGCGATCCGCCACCAGTTGAGCGGCCTGGCGATCAGTACGAGCACCCACCACGTGGTGAGGAAGAGCGTGATCACCGCCGAGGTCTGATCCTCGACGAGCGTGGAGGTGCCGCTGTGGGCGGCCCAGAACGACAGCAGCACCGCCGCCGCGCACAAAACCCCGGCTGGTACGGCGAAGCGCAGCACCCTGCGGACGAACCCCGGCTTCGACCGCTCGAACGTGGGCGCGAGTGCGAGGAAGAGTGCGGGGATGCCGATGGTCAGGGCGTTCGTCAGGGTGGAGTGGCGGGGCGCGAACGGGAACATGACCCCGGCCACGCCGACCAGCAGCGACAGCACGATCGCGTAGAAGGTCTTGGTGAGGAACAGGTTGGAGACGCGTTCGATGTTGGCCAGCACCCGCCGTCCCTCGCCCACGACGTGCGGCAGCGTGGCGAACTTGTCGTCGAGCAGCACCACCTGCGCGACCGCCTTGGTGGCCGGGCTGCCCGCCCCCATGGCGATGCCCAGGTCGGCGTCCTTGAGCGCGAGCACGTCGTTGACGCCGTCGCCCGTCATGGCCACGGTGTGGCCCCTGGCCTGCAGCGCGGTGACGAACTGCCGCTTCTGCTGGGGGCTGACGCGGCCGAACACGGTGTGGGAGTCGAGCAGCTCGCCCAGCTTGGCCTGATCGTCGTAGGGGAGGTCACGGGCGTCGATCGAGCGGTGCGCGTCCGGGATCTCGAGGCCGGTGGCGATGGCGGAGACAGCAGTGGGGTTGTCGCCGGAGATGACCTTGACGGTGACGCCCTGCTTGGCGAAGTAACGGAGGGTTTCGTGGGCGTCGGGTCTGACGCGCTGCTTGAGCGTGACGAGCGCCACCGCCTCGACGTCCGCCCCGTCCGCTTCGATGCCCGCCCCGCTCGCCTGAGGCGCGGGCAGGGTACGGGCGCGGCCCAGGACGAGCACGCGGGCGCCGGTGGCGGCCAGCTCGGCGGCCTGGTCGTAGGCGTCCCCGCCGTCGAGCAGCACGTCCGGCGCGCCCAGCACCCACGCGCCCCGCTCGCCGAAGTGCGCCCCGCTCCACTTGCGCGCCGACGAGAACGGCACCGTCTCACCGGCCGTCCACCCGTCTCGTGCACCCTGGTAGCGGGCCCGGATGGCTTGGGCGGTGGCGTTGGGCGAGTGGTCGAGGTGGGCCAGGGCGGCCAGCGCGTCCTCGACCGGGTGGTCGTCGCGCAGGGGCAGCACCTGGTCGAGGTCCATGCCGCCGGCGGTGAGCGTGCCCGTCTTGTCCAGGCACAGCACGTCCACCCTGGCCAGGCCCTCGATCGCGGGCAGCTCCTGGACCAGGCACTTGCGCCGGCCCAGCCGTACGACGCCGACGGCGAACGCGATCGAGGTCATCAGCACCAGCCCCTCGGGGATCATGGTGACGATGCCCGCGACCGCGCCGGTGATCGCGGTGCCGAAGTCGGCGGAGTGCTTGAGCTGGCTGTAGATCAGCAGCGCGCCGATCGGGATGACCAGCCAGGTGATGTACTTGATGAAGTTCGCCACGCCCTCGCGCAGCTCGGAATGGGCGAGGTGGAACTTGCTCGCCTCTTCCGCGAGCTTCACCGCGTACGCGTCGGTGCCGACCCGCGTGGCCACGAACGCGCCCGCGCCCGCCACGGCGAAGCTGCCCGACAGGACCTCGTCGCCGGGCTGCTTGTGCACGGGGTCGGCCTCGCCGGTCAGCAGCGACTCGTCCACTTCCAGCCCGTCGGACTCGACCACCTCGCCGTCCACCAGCAGGCGGTCGCCCGGACCGAGCAGGATCAGGTCGCCTAAGACCAACTGCCGGGGCTGGACCAGCCGCTCCTCGCCGTCCCGCCGGACCCGGACGGGAGCCTCGTTGATCACCGCGAGCTTGTCGAGCGTACGTTTCGCACGGAGCTCCTGGACGATGCCGATCAGCACGTTGGCCACGATGACCAGGCCGAACAGGCTGTCCTGCCACTCACCGAAGATCAGGACCAGCGCCCAGAGCACGCCGATGACGAGGTTGAACAGGGTGAAGACGTTCGCCCTGACGATCGCGCTCAGCGATCTGCTCGACCGCCGCGGAACATGGTTGGGCTTCGCCCCCGCCACCTGTGCCGAAGTGAGGCCGTTGGCCACTGTGGAGAGCCGGTCCACATAACCCCCTGTTTCTGTGGATCGGTCACACCCTACGGGGTCACCACAACCTGTGGGAGCGATGTGTGGTGGCTGTCTTGTCGCCGATGCGGGTCACGATTCCGACTGCGGACAGGTCGGCCGCGAGCTTGCAGGCCGCGCTGATCCCGTCGGCCCTGGACGAGCCGTGCGCGATCACGACGGTGCCGTTCAGGCCGAGCAGCACGGCGCCGCCGTACGCCTCGGGGTCGAGACGGCGGCGCAGCTCGCGGATGCGCGAGCGCTGCATCGCGGCGCCCAGCCTGGCCAGCCTGCTGTCGGTGACGGCCGCCCTGAGCTCGGAGAACGCGTAGCGGACCGCGCCTTCCATGGTCTTCAGCGCCACGTTCCCGGTGAACCCGTCGGTGGTGATCACGTCCACCTTGCCGGTCAGCAGGTCATGTCCCTCGACGTTCCCCTCGAACCGGAGGCCGGGGGAGGCCTGCAGCAGCTCGTGGGCGCGCTTGACGAGCTTGTTGCCCTTCTCGGCCTCGCTGCCGATCGTGAGCAGTCCGACCCTGGGCGTCTCGATGCCGTACGCGAGCTCGGCGTAGGCCGTACCCAGATGGGCGAACTGCACCAGCATTTCCGGCTTGACTTCGGCGTTGGCGCCCGCGTCTATGAGCACGGTGGGGTTGGGGAGAGTGGGGATGGGGACCGCTATGGCCGGTCTGAGCACGCCTTGCTGGCCTTTGAGCCGCAGCCTCCCGGTGGCCACGATGCCCGCCGTGGAGCCCGCGGACACGACCGCGGCGGCGTCGCCGCGGCGTACGAGATGGCAGGCGACGGCGATGCTCGAACGGGGCCGGCGCAGGCTCGCCAGCGCGCCCTCGTCCATGGCCAGCGCCTCCTCGGCCCGTACGATCGGGACCTCTTTGGTGGCGTCGTGGTCGGCGAGCGCCTCGTAGAGCACGCGGGGCGAGCCGACGAGCACGACGGACAGACCGCGCTCCCTTACGGCGTGCACCGCTCCGGCCACGATCTCGTGCGGTGCGTGGTCGCCGCCCATGGCGTCGATCGCGATGGGCCTGCTGTCGGACAATGATCACCTCGTACGGCATCGAGCCCGCCGCCACGGCTTGACCGGAACGCGGGCTCGGTATGTCCGCATCGTAGGCAAGGCAGGTGCCAGGTTAACCGGCGGGTAGGCCCTGTTGGTTCCCCCGAGGGCCCCTTCCAGTCTCGCCGACCATCCCGCCCGCTCCCCACACCTCGCCCCGCTGCCACCCGGACGCCCCACTCCCGACGCCTCCTTGGGGACTCTCGGCACCGTGGTTCGGCGCTTGCGGCGCCTGGGGCGGGCCTGTCGCACCGGCCCGGGCGTGTGCGGCGTACGGGGCAGGGTCTGCGGCATCGGGCCTCGGCGTCTGCGGCGTCCGGGGCGGAGCTTGCGGCATGGGCCTCGGCATTTGCGGCGTCCGGGGCGGGGGCTTGCTGCGCCGGGCTCCGGCGTCTGTGGCGTTTTCGCAAGAGCGCCCGGCCGCGATCCCCAGTGCGCACGGGGTGCGGCGCACAACCGCCGAGCCGACGAGCTGCAAATCCGCGCCGCTGCGACCCCGAGCGAGCGACGCCAAAGCACGCCATAGCGGGCGCCGTTAAAGCAGGCGTTGCCGGACCGACGCCGGCGGCGAACGGGAGTCGGCTTCCCGAGAGCTTCGCGGGATCAGTGGAGGTTCCAGTCGTCCTTCCCGCGCGACACGATCACCTTGGAGAACTTCGACGACCCCGTGACCCGGATCAGCGGCCCGTCGGCCTGTGAGCCGCCCGTCACGTCGCGCTTGCCGAAAATCGAGCTGCCCTCGTCGATCACGTGCGCGTTGTCCGGAACGCGCACGATCAGCTTGCTGAACCAGGCGTCCGCCTCGATGGTGATCTCGCGGCCGGGCAGCACCGCGTCCGAGAGATCGATGATGAGTGCCCCGAACCGGGCGGACAGCCGGGTGTTGCGGGAGGCCACCCATCGCCCCTTACGGATGATCTTGCTGAACTTCGAGTCGATGACCTGCTGCTCGATGGCGGCAGGCACGCCGGACGCGGACACCTCGGGCAGGTCCCGGGTGAGGGGGACGAGCTCGCCCACCGTCTTCGCCGCGTAGGCGACGTCCAGGCGGTCGGCGTGCTCGACGCTCGTGAGTCTTCCTGTGGCGAGAGCCTCTGACAGGACCGCGGCCACGCGGTCGCGGTCGGCGTCTGAGGCCCGCTGGTCAGGGTCATGGATCACGGTAAGTCAGTGTATGCCCATTCGCGATATGTCGCGAGTGCCCACAAACCTCAAGGAAAACTTGGAGTCCAGCGGAACCGCTGACGTACCTGGCAGCGTCCGGGTATTAAGAACCGTAGACGCGCGACAGGGTCGTGAGGTTTACACCCGATCGAACAAAAAAGATGGGAACGGCCTAGTGATCTTGAACCAAGCTGGCACGCGGCGCTTCAAGGCGTACACGTCCAAGCATCTCGACGAGCTCTTGAAGCGTGCGGGACTCGGCGACGAAGAGCGGCTGAAGGTCCGCGCCGTCGCCACGGTGCTGCCGTTCCGGACCAACGCCTACGTCGTCGATGAACTCATAGATTGGTCGGCCGCGCCCGACGACCCCATTTACCGGCTCGTCTTCCCGCAGGAGGACATGCTTCCCGCCACCGACGTCGCCCGGCTGGCGGACCTGCTCAAGGCGGAGGCGCCGAACGTCGAGATCCAGGCGGAGGCGAACCGGGTACGCGCACAGCTCAACCCGCACCCCGCGGGCCAGAAGGAGCTCAACGTCCCGAGGATCGGCGACGAGCCGGTGCCCGGCATGCAGCACAAGTATCACGAGACCGTGCTGTTCTTCCCCAAGCAGGGGCAGACCTGTCACGCGTACTGCACCTACTGCTTCAGATGGGCGCAGTTCGTCGGGGACGCGGACCTGAAGTTCGCCTCCGACGACATCGACCAGATGGTGGCCTACATTCGCCAGCATCCCGAGGTCACCAGCGTCCTGATCACCGGCGGCGACGCGATGATCATGGGCGAGCCCGTCATCAGGCGATATATCGAGCCCTTGTTGGATCTGGAACAGCTCGAGTCCATCAGGATCGGCACCAAGGCGCTGGCCTACTGGCCGCAGCGCTTCACCACCGACCCCGATGCCGACGCCACCCTCGGACTGTTCGAGGAAGTGGTGAACTCGGGCAAGAACCTCGCGTTCATGGCCCACTTCACGCATCCGCGCGAGCTGGAGTCGCCGCTGGTCGAGTCGGCCGTCAAGCGCATCCTCGGCAGCGGGGCCACGATCAGGACCCAGGCGCCCCTGATCAGGTCCATCAACGACGACCCTGCCGTGTGGTCGCACATGTGGCGACGGCAGCTCCGGATGGGGATGATTCCGTATTACATGTTCATCGAGCGTGACACCGGCCCGCAGGACTACTTCGCGGTGCCGCTGGCGCGCGCGTACGAGGTCTTCAGGGACGCGTACTCGAGCGTCTCCGGGCTCTGCCGCACGGTCCGCGGGCCGTCGATGTCGGCCACGCCGGGCAAGGTGTGCGTCGACGGCGTCACCGAGATCGCGGGCGAGCAGGTGTTCATGCTCCACTTCATTCAGGCGCGCGACCCCTCGCTCGTGGGGCGGCCGTTCTTCGCGCGCTACGACCCGTCGGCGGTCTGGCTGACGGATCTGCGCCCGGCCTTCGCCGAACGTTTTCCGTTCGAGCCCGCCGGGGCGCTGCTGCCCGTCTGACCGGTCGCCCGCGTCCACGCGACCGAAAATCCGCGCCCGCGGCCCGTGACATTTGTTTTCGCGACCCTTTGTTCACGGGCCGCCGGGGGCGCATATTTCCCAGGATCCGCTCCAAGTTTTCGTGTACGCGATCCAAAGCTTCCCTCGTACGAGATCTGAACCGACGCGCTCGTGAAGCCGAACCGAGTGCGCGCAATATCGGAAACTAGACCCGTCTATTTCCCGTTTTGTCTCCCCGCTCAACGCTCCCTCTTTACTCGGTAACCGGCCTGCAAACCCCTGCTACATGGGCTTTCATGCGCCTGCGGCCGATCACAGTGAGTGGTAGAACTGCTGGCGTAGCTCAGCCGTGACGGCACGCTTCGTGTGGTGCCCATAGCGCGCCCGCCACGGCATTCGGGGGTTATCGATTCGCATTTCCACCGCATTCGAGAGCGATCGATCACGAGCCGGGAAGGCAATCATGAATCGAGTAGTCAAGGCGGCGGTCGCCGTCACAGTATTCGGCCTGGCGGCGGCTTTGGCCGTGCCGGCACAAGCGGAAGTCGGGAACAACACCGTCAGGAACGACGGCGGCGGCACCAACAGCCCGCTCGACGGCCTGCTGGGCGGCGGCCTGACCGACGGCCTGCTGGGCGGCCTGATCGGCGGCGGCCAGCTGAACGGGCTGCTGGGCGGCGGCCTTCAGTCCAAGTCCGCGGCACAGCCCAGCCGTCCGATGACGGACGTCGAGCGGGACATCGCAGCCGAGAACCGGCAGAGGTACGCCACCACGCCCAACGCGGCCGAGGACGTCACCAACTTCGGCGGTCCGCTGCCGGAGCTGTCGCCGATCGTCGGCGGGTTCTCGCTCGGCGGCGGAGGCCTGACCGAGTCCCTGCCCGTGCCCGCCCTGTCGGGGGCGGCACGCATGTCCCAGCCCGTCGCAACCTCGGTGAAGACCGGCAAGCAGGACGGCGGCCAGGTCCTGACCGAGGGAACGACCCTGCGGGGCGCATACGACGCGGCGACGGGGCTGTTCAACACGTCCTTCGGCGACGCGATGGACAAGCTGAACAACAACAGCGTGCTGCCGGGCACCGGATCCAGCGTCCTGGGCACCAGCGCGGCCACGGCCAAGACCATGAACAGCACCAGCAAGGGCGTCGAGTCCCTGTCGGCCGAGTCGGCCGTGGCCGGCCTCGGCGAGGCGACCAGGCGGGCCCTGCCGCACGCCGCGAGCGGCCGGCTGTCGCCGATGGTCGGCCAGGTGGCCCCGGTCGAGATGGCTCCGGTCATCGAGGCACTGCCCAGCACCGCGCACGCCGCCTCCATGGACGAGCTCACGCCGCTCGTCCAGGACACCTCCGGCGTCGTGTCCGCCAACGGCACCAAGGCCACCGGCACCTACGGTGACGTGCTGACCGCGCTCGGATGGTCCACCGACTCGCTGACGAGCTCGGTGCGGGACTCCTGGATTCGCGACTAGACGCGACGGAGGCGCCGTAGAGCGGTGGCTGCCGAGGGCCGGGATGACGGTTCGCGGGCGTCCTAGGTGCCGACGCCCATGAACCGGCCGTACCGGTGCGAGGCGGTCCCGTTCGCGCCTCAGCTGTTCCCTGAACGGCGTGTTCCCTTTCCCGGGCCGGGCGGCTGCCGGCGCTCTGGCGCGGCAGGCCCGGTGTCGTTGCCGCGACGTGGCACGTCGCGTGCCGTAGCGCTGGAACGGCGGTCCGCGTGCCGTCCGTTCCCGCCCGGCAGGCCCGGTGCCGTCACTCTGGTGCGGTAGGTCGGCGGGGGCTGACTGGGAACGCCGGCGCTCTGGCGCGGCAGGCCGGCAGGGGACTGTCTGGGGGCTTTCCCGCACCGACGCGGCAGGCCGGCGGGACGCTCACAGGTGCCGAGCGCCGACGGCACTGGCGCGCGTGGGTGGCGAGACCCCGCGCAAGCGGGCAGGTCTCATGACGGGCCTGGGCGGACGCGCCCACGCCCTGGCTCGCGCAGCGCGCCGCCACTGCAGGGCAGCGGCGTCGCACGAGCCCGCCGCCGACCCCGACATATGGGGTCGGCGGCGTTTTTCTTTGCGCTGTCTCCGGGGGTTCGAAAGCCCCCATCTTGTACGGCGGAGCACGGGCGGCACCACCCGCCGCACGTGGCGACGGCCTCCAGGGTGACGCCCGCTGACCCGCACGTGGCCGGCCGCCGTTACGGCGTGCTGTCAGCCTTCCAGGCCCTCCGCTCCCGAACGTGTATGAGAGATCACGATTGCGGTTCGGTCCTGGCTTTCGGCTGTGCCTCGCCGACCAGGCGGCCCCGCTCGCGGCACTGCGGACGATCTCCGCGCAGGAAAAACGCCGGCCAGGGCAACGTGGACAGCGGAGCGGGCCGCGCCGGGCTCCCTAGGGCCGCCACCGAGCATGAGGGCATGGCGCCTCGTCAAGGATTGTGATCGGGAAATACCCTGCGTGGACGGGTCCAGGTCGCCTCGGCCAGGACCGCCCCGAGCAGGTACCCCACCAGCCAGGATGGCTGGCTCAGCAGGTCGAACGGGAAGGGCGGGGACGGCTGGGTGTAGACCAGCGCCCAGACGATGCTCGTCGTGCCTCCCACGAGGAGAGGGATGACGAACCCGACGGTGCGCAGGCACCGGCTGCGGTAGAGGTAACGGCTGGCCTGCTCCCAGTCGAGGTCGGTGGTGCGCAGGCCATGGCCGGCGGCCCACTCGATACGCGTGTCGTTCGCCAGGGCGAGTTTTGCTTGACCGAGACTGTGCTCTCGCCTTCGATCACGCGGACTCGCAGATGCAGAGTTGAAGCGGCGCGTCCACGGCAAATGGTCGACCGGACCAGTCGCCGAAGCGCTCGACGAGCCGAAGGCCGCCGAGCGAGACGAGCAGCGGCAGCTCCTGCGGGAAGATGCTCCTGATTTCGAGCGGTGCGACGACGAAGTCGGGCTCGGAGTCGGTCGAGAGGTACCACGTCCCGCGGGTGACTTGCGCGGGCGCATCGTAGATCTCGGCGACATCGACGCTGACGTTGCCACGGTCAGGATCCATGAACGACAACGACTCCCGGGTGCGCCGCACACCATCGGCTTCGGCAAGCAGGCGCACGCTCGGGTTGAACACATCGAAGACGAACCGTGCGCCAGGCGCCAGGTGTCTTCGAACCGACCGAAAACAGCTCACCAGGTCCTCAGCCTCATGCAGATGCAGGAGGGAATTGGCTGTGATGAACACGAAGTCGAATGTGCGGCCCAGATCGAAGGCCCGCATGTCGCCCTGCGTCCATTCCACCGCCACACCGCGATCATTCGCCTTACGCTGGGCCTCGGCCAGCATGTCTGACGAGAAGTCCAGGCCGACGCACGGATGCCCGTCGGACGCGATGGGGATCAGCTTGTGCCCGGTGCCGCACCCGAGTTCCAACACGCGCCCGCCTTGCCGATTGGCGTGTGCCCGGTAGAAGTCGACTGCGGGCCCGCCGCCCGGGAACATCAGGTCGTACAGCCTCGCGTGCGAGTAGAACGCTTCACTCATCGAGCGCCCCCTCCTTTCCGGCTCATCCGCAGCTGGCCGTGGTGGCCTGCTGATTCAAGCGTGTGTGCCACAGCCGCGACAACAGCTTTGCCGCCATCCGCGCCGGCCTCGGCTCCGCCGCGGTGATGACCCGCCACATCAAGATCAAAAGCTGATCGTTGGTCTTTTGCTGGAAGCTACGGGCGGGCCATGCGGGAACATCACTGCGGCGTGATCGCTTGAGGTCGGGCTCAGGATGTCAGCCCCAGCTGGCGAAGCTGTGCTGGACGCAGGGGCCGCCATCCACCGGTGTCGAGCTTGGCGAGCTCCGCGGAGCTCCACCACCGCCCGCGAGTAGTATTCCGTGGTCCAGGCCACGACGGAGTCGGTCAGCAGGGTCAGGCACCAGGCCTGTTCGCTCTGCTGTTGAAGGTGAAGGAGCAGCAGCCGTCCTCTCGCGCGCTCAGCTCGGCGGTCCGCGCCGCGTTCTCCGGGCTGACGGCGAGCTCCAGCCGCGACCGCGTGCGATCCGGCCGCTGCAGGGCCTGCGACGCGTCGGCGAACAAGGCGTCGAACTCGGCCACCCGCAGCGGCTGCCCAGCTGCGGGCAGCGTGCAGGCCGAGGGCACCACGCTCCTGGTCGGAGGCGATGTTCCGTGTCATACCTCGACGGCTGGTGACACCGACCCGAGCGCCGGGCCTTCCAGGGGGACGGCCGGGTGGTGCTTTGCGGAGTGGGTGATTGTCGTGATTACGGGCGGGTCGGGGGCTCAGGGCAGGCGGACGCCGGTGCGCCGGGCTATCTGGGCCTGGAGTCTGGCCATCTGCCAGTGCAGCTCCAGAAGCTGCTCGGCGAGCTGTATCCGGGGAATCTCGGCCACGTCCTCGGTGGCCAGGTGGTCGATCGCGGTCGAAAGCTCCACCATCGCGCGCTCCCACTCCATCAGCGTACCTCGGATCGAATTGACGTTCGAATCCTATCGGAACGGCAGGCACGATGTCAGTCTTTTGCCACTGCAGTCGCGCGCGTTTCGCACACAACAGCGAAAAGCGAAAGGATGTCGGTGTTTGTGGCCGTAACGCGGCAGGGGATCGGGTCGGAGCGGGGGGCGGCTCCGAGCCGTGGGCGGCGGCGATCGCGCCGTGAGAGAGGTCAGCCCTTGTTGTAGGCGGCGATGACTTCCTTCGGGTCGCCGTCCATCCTGATCTTGCCCTTGTGCAGCCAGATGACGCGGTTGCAGGTCTCCTCGATGACCTTGAGGTCGTGGGCCACGAGGAAGACCGTGCCGGCGGACTCGCGGATCTGGCGGATGCGCTCCTCGCTCTTCTTGCGGAACTCGCGGTCGCCCGTGGCCAGGGCCTCGTCGATGAGGAGGACGTCGTGGGTCTTGGCCGAGGAGATGGCGAAGCGGAGCCGCGCGCCCATGCCGGAGGAGTAGGTGGACATGGGGAGCTGGACGAACTCGTCGATGCCGGAGAAGTCGACGATCTCCTGGTACTTTTCGCGGACCTCTGCAGGCGTCATGCCCATGGCGTAACAGCCGAGCACGATGTTGCGCTCGCCGGTGAGCTCCCGCATGAGGGCCGCGTTGACGCCGAGCAGCGAGGGCTGGCCGTCGGTGTAGACGGCGCCCTTGTGCGGCGGGAGGAGGCCCGCGATGGCGCGCAGCAGCGTGGACTTGCCCGAGCCGTTGCGGCCCACGATGCCGATGGCGTCGCCGTGGTAGGCCACGAAGGTCACGCCCTTGACCGCGTGGACCTCTTTCATCTGCGGGCGGCCCTGGCGCCTGAGGATGCGCGTGAGGGCGTTGACCGCGTTGCCCTTCTCGGCGTCGGAGGCCGCGCCGTAGACGCGGTAGACGATGTGGAGATCGTCGACGATGACCGTCGGAGTGCCCGTGGGAACGTCGAGTGGCCGCTTGCCCTGAGGCTCCGGATCGGGATGCACTCTCACATCCTTGCCGGTAACGGCGGGCTTCTCGCCCTTCACCTGTGACAGCTCCTTGGTAAGTTCAGCCACGCCCGTACCTCTCCTCGGACCGCCAGAAGTACCAGAACCCGAAGCCGAGTGTGAACACCGCCCAGAATACGCAAGACACCAGCACCATGGTCGGGGGGTGGTGGCCGAACTGCTTATTGTGGGTCGAGATGAGGATCTCGCGCATCCACTCGATGTAGGAAGCGGCCGGGTTCATGTACATCACATTGGCCACCCATTGGGGCAGCCCGGCGGAGCCGACGACCTTGTCCTGGATCGAGAAGAACACGCCTGAGGCGTAGAGCCAGGTGCGGGTGATGAACGGCAGCAACTGGTTGAGATCGCGCATCGAGGCGCCGAGCCGGGCGACGATCAGGCCGGCGCCGATGTTGAACATCGTCTGGAGCAGCAGCACCACCGGGATCATGAGCCAGAACCAGTTGAGTCCCTCGCCGGTGAACATCACGATGACGAGCAGGATGCCCATGGAGATGGCGAGCTGCTGGAGCTCCTGGATCGTGTAGGCCAGCGGCAGCGAGGCGCGGGGGAAGTGGAGCGCCCTGATGAGCGACAGGTTGCCCGAGATCGACTTGGCGCCCGCGGTGACCGTGCGCTGCGTGTAGGTGAAGACGAACATCCCGGTCAGCAGGAAGGCCGTGTAGTTGGGGATGTTCTTGCTGCCGCCGAGGATGAGGCCGAACATCAGGAAGTAGATCCCGGCGTTGAGCAGGGGGGTCAGCACCTGCCACAGCTGGCCGAGAGCCGAGCTGGTGTACTTCGAGACGTTGCGCGAGGTCGCGTACGTCAGGATGAAGTGTCGGCGCTCCCACAGCTGGCGCACGTAGACAGGGAACCTCGGCCGCGCGATGGCACGGCGAAGTCCGTATCTCTTGGCGAGCTTGGCCAGCGGCTCCTGCCCGCTTCGGCCGCCCGCCTGGGCGTCCGCGACAGCGGATTCCGGCTGGCTCATGGCAAGGACTCTATTGGATCCCGGTCGGTGGGGTGCCTGCCGCGCGGGTTGGCGGCAGCGTCAGTTGGACGGAGCCTCGGGACGCTCGGTTCCCAAGGTGCCGTCAAGACCTGCTCAACCGTAGCCCAGCGAGGCGCGGTGCGCTGGCAAGGGCGCGACCACTCTCATGTAGAGGGTAATTTTCATCGTCTGTTCACGTCCCGGCCGTACCGGTTACACGGGCTCTGTACGATTTATTGCCTGTTGGGCTGAATGTCTGTGACGCTGGATTGGCACACGTGTGACCGAACTGCAACGCGCCAGAGACTCCCTGGTGGCAAGTAGTAAGGGATAGTCGCGATCGACTGGCAGGGCGTCGGCTGGTTTGACCATGTCAGCCAAACCCGGGGGGAAAACCAGGATCCCCCCGTCAGGCTGCTCACGATAACCGCAGCTCAGCGCCTACGCCCACCTGTAGAGGGAGGAATTCTTTCACCATGCGTGTTACTAAGGGCGTACAGATCGTCGCCGGTACCGCGCTGCTCGCCCTCGCGGTTGCCGCGTGTGGCGGCGGTGCCTCTGACAGTGGCGGCACTGCTGCCGGGGGCGGCGGGGAGACGCCGGTCCGCATGGAGATCGGTGAGCCCCAGGAGCTCCTGAACCCGCAGAACACCACCGAGACCGAGGGTTCCGAGGTTCTCGCCGCGGTGTTCTCGCCGCTGGTGGACTACGACGAGAACAAGCAGCCAGTCGAGGAGGCCGCCGAGTCGATCACCACGTCGGACAGCAAGGTCTGGACGATCAAGCTCAAGTCCGGCTACACGTGGCACGACGGCACGCCGGTTACCGCCGCCGACTACGCTCGCGCGTGGAACTACGCCGCCCTCCAGGACAACGCCATGAGCTCGTCCTACTTCTTCGGGCGCGTCGACGGCTACGCCGACGTCCACCCGGGTGAGGGCAAGACGCCGACGGCCAAGGAGATGAAGGGTCTCAAGGTCGTCGACGACTCCACGCTCGAGGTGACGCTCTCGGCGCCGTTCTCGCAGTTCAAGACGATGCTTGGCTACACCGCGTTCTACCCGATGCCGAAGTCGGCCCTCGGCCCCGACGGCAAGGTGACGCAGGCCTACGGCGAGCAGCCGACCGGCCAGGGTCTGTTCAAGCTCGACAAGCCCTACAAGAAGGGCACCGACCAGACCATCGACCTGACGGTCTACGACAAGTTCGTGGGCGCCAAGCCGAAGAACTGGAAGAAGCTCCAGTTCAAGGTCTACACGAGCTCCGAGACCGCGTTCAACGACCTGCAGGCCGAGAACCTGGACATCCACGACTCGCTGCCGCCGTCGACGATCGCCACCGCCAAGTCCGTGCTCGGCGACCGCTACCACGACGAGCCCGACGCGGCCGTGGGTTACATCGGCGTCCCGCTGCAGTACAACCCCGAGTTCAAGGACCCGCAGGTCCGCAAGGCCATCTCGCTGGCCATCGACCGGAAGACCATCACCGAGACGGTCTTCTCCGGCACCCGCGCCCCCGCCGACGACTTCATCAACCCGGCCATCCCCGGTTACCGCCAGGGCGCCTGCGACGCGTGCACGTACAACCCGGCCGAGGCCAAGAAGCTGTACGACGCCGCCAAGGGCCCCAAGACCATCGAGCTGGGCTACAACGCCGACGGTGGCCACAAGGAGTGGATCGAGGCGGTCGCCAACAACCTCCGCGCCAACCTGGGCATCGAGGTCACGCCGAAGCCGTTCGAGAAGTTCCAGGGCATCCTGGACGCCCTGGACGCCAAGGAGTACAAGGGCCTCTTCCGCATGGGCTGGTCGATCGACTACCCGTCGGCTGAGAACTACCTGACCCCGATCTTCGGCACCGGCTCCATCGGCACCGGCTCGAACTACGGTGGCTACTCCAACAAGGACTTCGACGCGCTGGTCGCCAAGGGTGACCAGGCCTCGGACGCGGCCGAGGGCCTGAAGTTCTACCAGCAGGCCGACGACATCCTCATCAAGGACCTCCCGTACATCCCGGTTTACTTCTACCGGAGCAACTTCGGGTACTCCTCGAAGGTGAAGAACGTCAAGCTCAACCTGCTCAACCAGGTTAACTGGGTCGACATCGAGAAGGCCTGACGTTCATTCGCGCGGTGGACGGCACTTGCCGTCCACCCGCCGGAGGGCTGAGCTTGGAGGCAGCTACTCGAGCCGGGTGAACCGCGGGCTCCGAGGGCTGCCTCCAAGTCATGTACCGGAGGGCTTGTATGGGCCGTTATGTCATCAGGCGCTTGATCCAGGCGATACCCGTCCTGCTCGGCGCCACGCTACTCATCTTCATGATCGTCTTCGCACTGCCAGGGGACCCCATCGCGGCGCTGTTCGGAGACAAGCGCCCGGACCCCGCGGTTGCCGAGGTCCTGCGCGAGCAGTATCACCTCAACGATCCGCTGCTGTTGCAGTACTGGTATTACATCAGCGGCGTGCTTTTCCGCGGTGACTTCGGCGTGAACTTCGCCGACGTCCCCGTGTCCCAGGTCATGGCCGGCAAGTTCCAGGTCACCCTGAATCTCGCGCTGACCGCCCTCGTGATGGAGGCGCTCATCGGCGTCGGCCTGGGCCTGTGGGCGGCGCTGCGCCGCGGCAAGGCCACCGACACCGCCATCCTCGCCTCCACCCTGCTGCTCATCTCGGTGCCCACGCTGGTCACCGGTTTCGTGCTGCAGCTGATCCTGGGCGTCAAGCTCAAGCTGTGGACCGGGCTGGACATCTTCCCGGTCGCGGGCACGTTCGCGGGCTGGCGCAGCTATCTTCTGCCCGGCTTCGTGCTCGCGGGGACGTCGATCGCGTACCTGACCAGGCTGACCAGGACCAGCCTGGTGGAGACGCTCAGAGCGGACTACATCCGCACGGCCACGGCCAAGGGCCTGTCGAGACGGCGCGTCATCGGCAGACACGGGTTGCGTAACGCGCTGATCCCGCTGATCACCTATCTGGGCGCCGACCTCGGCAACCTGATGGGCGGCGCGGTGATCACAGAGACGATCTTCAATCTCCCGGGGATTGGAAATCAGCTGTTCCAGTCGGTTTACTTGCGAGAACAACCGGTTGTGGTGGGAATCATCACCGTCCTGGTGCTGATCTATATCCTGGCCAACCTGGTCGTCGACCTGTTGTACGCCGTGCTCGACCCGAGGATCCGCTATGAGTAACCCAATCCCGCCGGTCGGGCCCGGGCTCCCGGAGACGCAGACACTGGTCACGGACACGGTTACCGCCCCGGCGCCCGCGCAGCAGGGCAAGAAGGGCAAGGAGGGCAGGCCCGCGAGCCTGTGGACCGACGCCTGGTACGACCTCAGGCGCCGGCCGATGTTCATCATCTCGGTGGTCATCATCCTGGTCCTGCTCGTCATGTCGTTCTGGCCGTCGCTGTTCACCTCGATCGACCCGTTCAACGCCAGGACCTGTGACCTGTCCACGGCCAGGCAGGCGCCCAGCGCCGGCCACCTGTTCGGCAAGGACAGCCTGGGGTGCGACGTCTACGCCAGGACGATCTACGGCGCCCGCAACTCGATCGTGATCGGCGTGTTCACCACGATCATCACCACGGTGGTCGGCGGTCTGCTCGGCCTGCTGGCCGGCTTCCGGAGCGGCGTGGTCGACACGGTGTCCTCGCGGGTCACCGAGATCTTCTTCGCCATCCCCCCGATCCTGGGCGCGCTGCTCATCGCCGCCACCTTCCGCGGCCGGGCCAACAGCATCATGCTGGTCATCCTCGCGCTGGCGGTGCTCGGCTGGCCGATGACGTTCCGCATCATGCGGGCGGCCGTGATCACCGCGAAGAACCAGGACTTCGTGGTCGCGGCCAGGGCGCTGGGAGCGGGCGCGGGGCGGATCATGTTCCGTCACCTGCTGCCCAACTCGCTGGCGCCGGTCATCGTCGTGGCCACGATCAACCTGGGCGGCTTCATCGCCGCCGAGGCCGCGCTCTCGTTCCTGGGAGTGGGTGTCCAGTCGCCGGACATCTCATGGGGCCTGATGATCGCCGACGCGCGCATCAGGTTCTTGGAGGCGCCGCTGCCGCTGGTGTTCCCGGCCGTGTTCCTCAGCATCACGGTGCTGGCGTTCATCATGATGGGCGACGCCGTACGCGACGCGCTCGACCCGAAGCTCAGGTAGAAGGGGGGATCAAGTGAAGAAGACGTCAACGGATGTGTTGCCCGCCGAGGGAGGGCTGGGCGACCAACCGCTGCTCGCGGTCGACAACCTGCACGTGGAGTTCCGTACGCGTGCCGGGGTCGTGCGCGCGGTCAACGGCGTGAGCTACACGGTCAGCCCCGGTGAGACGCTCGCCGTGCTGGGCGAGTCGGGTTCGGGCAAGTCCGTGACCGCGCAGGCGATCATGGGCATTCTCGACATGCCGCCGGCGGTCATCCCCAAGGGGGAGATCCGCTTCAAGGGCACCGACCTGCTCAGGCTGTCGGAGGAGGCGCGCACGCAGGTGCGCGGCCAGCGCATCGCGATGATCTTCCAGGACGCGCTCTCCGCGCTCAACCCGGTGTTCACCGTGGGCTGGCAGATCAGCGAGATGTTCCGGGTGCACCGCGGCATGTCCAAGCGCGACGCCATGAAGAAGGCCGTCGAGCTGATGGACCGGGTCCGCATCCCGGCCGCCAGGCAGCGCGTGAACGACTATCCGCACCAGTTCTCCGGCGGCATGCGGCAGCGCATCATGATCGCGATGTCGATCGCGCTGGACCCCGAGGTGCTGATCGCGGACGAGCCGACCACGGCGCTCGACGTGACCGTCCAGGCCCAGATCATGGAGCTGCTGGCCGAGCTGCAGCGCGAGAGCCAGATGGGCCTGATCCTGATCACGCACGACCTCGGCGTCGTGGCCGACGTGGCCGACAAGATCGCCGTCATGTACGCGGGGCGCATCGTGGAGAACGCCCCCGTGCACGACATCTACAAGGCGCCCGCCCACCCGTACACGAAGGGCCTGCTCGAGTCGATCCCCCGGGTCGACCACAAGGGCCAGGACCTGTACGCGATCAAGGGCCTGCCGCCCAACCTGCTCGACCTGCCGAGCGGTTGCGCGTTCCATCCCCGGTGTCCGTACCGGCAGGACGACTGCGTGACCGACGTCCCCCCGCTCCACGAGATCAGCGGCACCAGAGGCAGCGCGTGCCACTACTGGAGGGAGGTCCTCGATGGCGATCGGTGAGCGCATCCTCGAGGTACGGGACCTGGTCAAGCACTTCCCGCTGACCCAGGGCATCGTCTTCAAGCGGCAGATCGGCGCGATCAAGGCCGTCGACGGCGTGTCGTTCGACCTGCACAAGGGCGAGACGCTGGGCATCGTGGGCGAGTCGGGCTGCGGCAAGTCCACCCTCGCCAAGGTGCTGATGGCGCTGGAGCGGCCCACCTCGGGCTCGGTGCTGATCAACGGCCGTGACATCGGCAAGGCCAGGGGCGGCGAGCTCAAGCGGATGCGCCGCAACATCCAGATGGTGATGCAGGACCCGTACACCTCGCTGAACCCCCGGATGACCGTCGGCGACATCATCGGCGAGCCGTACGAGATCCACAGTGAGGTGGCGCCGCGCGGCGACCGCCGCACGAAGGTTCAGGAGCTGCTGGAGGTCGTCGGGCTCAACCCCGACCACATCAACCGCTACCCGCACCAGTTCTCCGGAGGACAGCGGCAGCGCATCGGCATCGCCCGAGGGCTGGCGCTCCAGCCGGAGATCATCGTCTGCGACGAGCCCGTGTCGGCCCTGGACGTGTCCATCCAGGCGCAGGTGATCAACCTGCTCGAGCGGCTGCAGAACGAGTTCGACCTGGCGTACATCTTCATCGCCCACGACCTGTCGGTGGTGCGCCACATCTCCGACCGGGTGGGCGTGATGTACCTGGGCAAGTTCGTGGAGCTCGGGAAGGACACCGAGATCTACGACAAGCCCGCGCACCCGTACACGCAGGCGCTGCTCTCGGCGGTGCCGGTGCCCGACCCGGAGGGCCGGGAGCAGCGGGAGCGGATCATCCTGCAGGGCGACCCGCCGTCCCCGGCGAACCCGCCGTCGGGATGCCGGTTCCGTACGCGGTGCTGGAAGGCGCAGGAGATCTGCGCCGAGGAGGAGCCGCTGCTGCAGATCCGGCCGGGGACCGGGCACGAGAGTGCCTGCCACTTCGCGGAGACGCACGACGTGGTTCACGTGGGCTGACGCGCCTCCGAAGACCCTCCGAGGAAGCTCTCCCCGGAGGGTCTTCGCGTTTCTACGTGGTGACGATCAGGGCGGAGCCGTGGCCGAAGAGGCCCTGGTTGGCGGCGAGGCCGACGCGGGCGGCGGGCACCTGGCGGTCGCCCGCGTCACCGCGCAGCTGGACGGTCAGCTCGCAGAGCTGGGCGATCGCCTGGGCCGGGATCGCCTCGCCGAAGGAGGCCAGGCCGCCCGAGGGATTGACCGGGATCCGGCCGCCGAGGCCCGTCTCCCCGTCGTGCAGCAGCTTGGCCGCCTCCCCTGGCGAGCACAGGCCGATGTCCTCCATCCAGTCGAGTTCCAGGGCCGTCGAGAGGTCGTACACCTCCGCCAGTGAGACATCCTCGGGTCCTATCCCTGCCTCCTCGTACGCCGCGTGCGCGATCGCGGCTCTGAAAGGCCTCTCAGGGGCCGGTACGGCGGCGCAGGAGTCGGTGGCGAAGTTCGGCAGCTCCAGGATCGTGCTGGGGAAGGTCGGGGTGACGGTGGAGACCGCGGCCAGGCGTACCGGAGCCCGCAGGCCCCGGCGGCGAGCGTAGGACTCCGAGGCCAGGACCACCGCCGCGCCTCCGTCCGAGGTGGCGCAGATGTCCATGAGGTGCAGCGGGTCGGCGACCAGGGGTGAGGCCAGCACCTCCTCGGCGGTGACGGGCTTGCGGTAGCGGGCCATGGGGTTGAGCGAGCCGGCCCGCGAGTTCTTGACCTTGACGGCGGCGAAGTCGGCCGGCGTCGAGCCGTGCACGGCCATGCGTCTGCGGGCGTACAGGGCGAAGTAGGCGGGGTTGGTGGCGCCCAGCAGGCGGAAGCGGAGCCAGTCCGGGTCGTCGGGGCGGTCGCCGCCGACCGGTTTGAAGAAGCCCTTCGGGGTCGAGTCCGCCCCGACCACCAGCGCCACGTCGCACAGGCCCGCGAGGATGCGCGTGCGGGCGATGTCCACGGCCTGGGCGCCGGAGGCGCAGGCCGCGTAGCAGGAGGCGATCCTGGCTCCCGACCAGCCCAGCGCCTGCGCGTAGGAGGCGCCCGCGACGAAGCCCGGGTAGCCGTTCCTGATCGTGTCCGCCCCGACCACGAACTCCACGTCGGTCCACGCCACCCCGGCGTCCTGGAGGGCGGCGCGGGCGGCCGCGACGCCGTACTCCAGGAAGGGCCTGCCCCACTTGCCCCACGGATGCATCCCGACGCCCAGCACCACAATGCTCATGAGACTCGCTCCCACATCCACACCAGCGGCCCGTCGGACAGCGGTCCGGCGGTGAGCTCCAGCTCCATGCCCACTTCCAGCTCGTTCACCGTGAGGCCCTTGACCTGCCCGAGCACCACGATCCCCACCTCGGCGAGCTCGACGGCGGCCAGCGTCACCGGCACGTACGGATCCGCGGCGACATAGGGGGTGGGCGGTGGATAGCAGGCGTTCGTGTACGACCACACCCTGCCGCGGCGGGGGAGGCGGATCGTCTCCATCGAGGTGCCGTCGCAGCGCGGGTTGGGGCAGAGGCCGGTGCGGGGCGGGAAGGTGACGGTGCCGCAGGTCGTGCAGCTGGTGCCCAGGAGGAAGACGCCGTCCTCGTCGATGGCGAACCAGCCCTCGATCGCTAACGTCATGCCGCCAGTATCGCACAAGCGCTTGCTAGGTTGGCGACCCGCCGACGTCCCGTTGCCCGGGTGGGTGCGCGGGTGGCCCACCGACGTCCCTTCGGTCCTTCGGGAGAAGACTCGGAGGAGAAGGGCGGTTGGGGGAGGCGAGGGGCCGGCCGGGAGGGGGCTGGGGTGCGGGTGCCGGGGTTGGGGGCTCGGTCGGCGGGCCTTCGGGTGGGGTCAGGGGCGGCGTTTGCGGTGGCGGACGAGGATGCGGGCCGACATCGCCGCCGCCAGCATCACCATGCCCGCCACCACCGGCCCCCGGGAGGCGGGCGGGGGGCCGTCGCCGAAGTACGGGCCGGGGCGGGCGAGGCCGGCGCCGGGCGGGTCCAGGCGGGCGGCCTCCTGCAGGGCGAGCAGGGCGTTGGCCACCCCGTGCCCGTAGGCGGGGCTGTGGCCGTCCGCCGGCTGCCGCCGGGTGCCGAGCTCGATGGCCGTCCGTACGTGGTAGGGCGACATGCCGGGGTAAGCGGACTTGATCAGGGCCGCGATGCCCGCCACCATGGCCGCCGCCGAGCTGGTGCCGTCGCTCACCACGTACGAGTCGCGCGCGTCGGCCGTGACGATCTCCGTGCCCGGCGCGACCACCGACAGGTAGTCCTGCCGGTTGGAGAACGCGGCCACCCTGAGCTCCCGGTCCACCGCCCCCACGGCGATCACCCCGGGGTAGGCGGCGGGGAAGTTCTTCCTGTTGGCCGTGCCGCCGTCGTTGCCCGACGAGGCCACCAGCACGGCGCCCCGCGCGATGGCGTACTGGATGGCCTCCTCCTCCGAGGGCGAGCCCTCCCACGCGCCGCTGCCGCCGCCCAGCGACATGCTGATCACGTCGGCCCCGTGGTCGACCGCGTACCGGATGCCCTTGGCCAGCGCGTCCCGCCCGCCGGCGCGCTGCTGCTCGCGCAGCGGGTCGCCGTTCTCCAGCGTGACCCGGATGGACAGCACCTCGGCCGCCGGCGCCACCCCGATCACGCCGCCCTTGTGCTCGTCGCCGTGCCCGCGCCCGGCGATCAGGCTGGCCATGGCGGTGCCGTGCCGCCCCCATAGGCCCTTGGCGGTCCCGGTCAGGTCGGGCCCCTGGATCACGGCGCCCTCCAGGTCGGGGTGGCGGCCGTTCACGCCGGTGTCGAGCACGGCGACGATCACGCCCTCGCCCCTGCTCGACCGCCACGCCTCGGGCAACCGCATCGCGGCGAGCTGCCACTGTCCCGCCCGGGCGGCCTCGCCCACGTCGTCGGTGGCGCTCGCCGGGACGGTCCCCACCGCCAGCGCGGTGACGAGGAAGACGACGGCGAGCCTGCTCATCGGGTGAGCGCCCGGTGCAACTCGGTGGCGAGCTGCCGCGCCGTGGCGCGCAGCCGGGGTACGAGGCGGTCGCCCGGCTGGTACGGCCGGCCGTCGGCGTATCCGGCGGCCGTCGCCACCACGTAACGCTGATCGGACCTGAGCACCACCCCGGTGAAGTACTGCCGCTCGCCGAAGCGCTCGGCCGGTCCCCGGGGGAAGGCCACCGGCCGCACGGTCGCGGGCCGTCCCACGCGGTAGTAGTCGCGTCCGGGCGTGTCGAGCACGGCGATGCCCACGGTGGCGACGAACGTCTGCGTGCTGTCGGCGTACGTGGCACGCAGGGCCACGCGGCAGCCGCGCCGGACGGCGGCGGGCTGGAACGCCGTCCGGCAGGGCGCCTCGGGGGCGACCCCGGCCAGCACGTACGTGACCCGCGCCCCCGACGGGCTGACCCCGGGCAGGGTGGCCGGGAAGATCTGCGAGACGGGCCACGCGTGCCAGCGCTCTGACACGGGCGGCTCCGGCGCGGGCCAGATCGCGGACATTATGGAGAGCAGCACGATGGACAGCTGGTACACGTCGACCTCTGGAGGGGAGGGGAGGGACGCCCGCGCGTTGCATTCTGACACGTGACCGCTGACTCATTCCGACGCTTCGGTAAACAGACCGATACGCGGAGTAATTCCGATCTGTGTGTCTTCGTCCTACGAAGTAGGGGATAGTCGGACATGCGCGCCAGGTGGGAGCCCCAGCCGCTGCGCTGCGTCACCGGAGTTGACCGCGATCGCGACCAGCCCCGCCGAGTCCGCGAACGCCACCAGTTCCCCTGGCGGCACCGCCGCGAACGTCTCCCGGTAGGGCAGCGAGAGCTGCCGCCGGCCCAGCCAGACCCCCAGCGTGTCGCCCACCCGCACGCCCAGCGCGTGCAGGTCGCCGGCCGCGATCGAGAGCTGGGTGTTGCCGTAGCGGTCGACCGAGACGAGCTCGCCCTCCACCGAGCCCTCGCGCAGCAGCGAGGTCGGCGCCGGCAGCGTCACCAGCCTGCCGACCGGCACCTCGGGCCCCAGGTCCGACGGGCTCAGCCCGCCGCACAGCCGCCCCGCGACCGGCGAGAAGACGTCGCGCCCGTGGAAGGTCGGGGAGACCGGCCGCAGGAAGTGCTCCTCGTTGCTGATCGCATAGGCGGCCTCGGCGCCGCCGCTGGCGTGCACGGCCCACGACAGCAGCCCGTTGTCAGGACCGATGAACACCCGCCCGCCCGCCTCCACGGCCACCGCGCGCCGCGCGCCGCCCGCACTGGGATCGACCGCGCCGATATGGATGCCCACGGGAAGGTAGGGGATGGTCTGGGCGAGAATCGCCGCGCCGCGCCGTACATCACCCGAGGGGATCAGGTGGCACACGTCGATCACCCGCGCCTCGGGGGCGATTCCGGCGATCACTCCGTGACACGCCGCCACATAGCCGTCCTCGAGTCCATAGTCGGTGAGGAGCGTGATTACTGAGGTCACATTTCGTGACTGTACGTCTCTCAATACGCCGTGAACAGCCGCACTTCGCACATTACGATTGGCCACGGGCCGCGTGCGTGCGGAGTCGTCGCACGCACCTTTCCCGAGGAGGACACCATGGGAGCACCGCTCAGCGGTGACAATGCTGCCCAGGAGACGTCCGGCCAACCCCTCTCAGAACGCGATCTCGAGCTCCTCGCCTTCGAACGCCAATGGTGGCGCTACGCGGGCGCGAAGGAGCAGGCCATCAAGGAGAGCTTCGGGTTCTCCGCCACTCGCTACTACCAGTTGCTCGGTGAGTTGATCGACCGGCCGGAGGCGCTGGAGCACGATCCCATGCTGGTCAAGAGGCTGCGCAGGTTACGGTCCACCCGTCAGCGGGACCGCGCCGCCAGGAGACTCGGCATGCGTCCCTGACGGCTGGGTACGGCAGCCGCGTGAGGAACATCCCTGGAATGAAATCGATCTTGGACGACCCGGCAGGCGCCGTGATCGGGCTCGACTTCGACGGGACCCTGTCGCCGATCGTGCCCGATCCCGCCAAGGCCGTGATCCATCCGAAGGCGCCGAAGGTGCTGGCCGAGCTCGGCGCCCACGTACTGGCGGTGGCCATCGTGACCGGCCGGCCGCCGGCCACCGCGCTGGAGCTCGGGCGGGGCCTGGCCGACGTGCCCCGGCTGGTCGTGCTCGGGCACTACGGCTTCGAGCGCTGGGAGGCCGGGCAGATCTCCGGGCCCCCTCCGCCCCCGGGCGTGCTTCGGGCCGAGGCCGAGCTGCCGCTGCTGCTGGAGTCGCTGGGCCTGCAAGGCGTCACGATCGAGGACAAGGGCCGGGCGGTGGCCGTGCACACCAGGCGCAGCCCCGACCCCGAGGGCGCGCTGGCCAGGCTGCGCGAGCCGCTGGCCGAGCTGGCCGGCAAGCACGGCCTGGTGGTCGAGCCGGGACGCTTCGTGCTGGAGCTGCGGCCGCCGGGCATGGACAAGGGGCAGGCGCTCAGCCTGTTCCTGGCGGAGCGGGCCGCCAGGTCTGTCATGTTCGTGGGCGACGATCTCGGCGACCTGGCCGCGTTCGAGGCCGTACGCCTCTCGGGGCTGCCCGGCGTGACCGTGTGCAGCGGCTCCGCCGAGGTCACCGAGCTGGCCGAACGGGCCGACATCGTGGTGGACGGCCCCGACGGCGTCGTCGCGCTGCTGGAGGAGCTTGTGGCGGCTTTCAGCCGTTCATGACTGAGCTGCAAGTCGTGCTCTCTAGGGTCGAGCGCATGCACAAGCGATACCTCGCCGCCGCGGCCGTGGCCGTGGCCACCCTCCTCGCGGCCTCCCTGCCCGCGCACGCCGCGCCCGCCCAGGCGGTCAAGCTGCGCAAGGGCCTGACCCTCTACATCCCGATCAAGTGGCAGGTCCACCGCATCGGCGACGAGGTCCAGATCGTGACCGGCAAGTGCGGCAAGCCCATGGGCTGGGGGACGCCCGAGTGCGACGCCTTCTACGTGCTCGGCCCCTCGTCCATCAAGCGCGGCGCCGAGGGGTTCGGCCCGTACACCGGCAAGAGGCCCTTCTACACGGCGAGCGACGTGCAGCCGTGCCCGTTCAACGACAAGTGGGGCGAGGTCATCGGCCCGAAGGTCACCAGGGGCCTGCGCCAGGTCGGCGCGGGGCACAAGGCCGCCTACAACGCCTGGAAGTCGGAGTGCGTCAAGTATTCGGGCTCGACCACGAAGGTGCTGCTCCGCTTCACGCAGCGCGAGTGGTACCTGCCGCAGAGCAAGATCCTCATCGTGGACCAGTGGAACACGCCGGGGCTGGCCGACGCGCTCGAGAACGCCGACTGGACCTGATCGCGCTCAGATCTCGGCCAGCGCGTCGAGCTGGGCCGCGAGCCACTTCTGCGGCGGCAGCGCGGTGGCCGCGGCGTGCAGCTTGTCGCGCCGCATGCGGCGCTCGTCCTCCGGCATGACGAGCGCCGCATGCAGCGCGGCGGCCGTGCCGCTGATGTCGTACGGGTTGACCACGAGCGCGTGCGGGCCCAGCTCCGCCGCCGCCCCCGCCTCGCGCGAGAGCACGAGCGCGCACCTCGTGGACAGGATCGGGCCCTCCTTGGCGACCAGGTTCATCCCGTCGCGGATGGGGTTGACCAGCAGCACGTCGGCCATCCGGTACGCGGCCAGCGAACGCGGGTAGTCGTCGTTGACGTTGAGGATCAGGGGGTCCCAGTCCTCGGTGCCGTACTCGTCCTCGATCTCCTGCGCGCAGCGCAGCACCGACGCGGTGTATTCGCGGTATTCGGGCAGATCGTGCCTGCTCGGGTAGGCGAACGCCAGGTGCACCACCTTGCCGTGCCACTCCGGGTGCGCGGCGAGGAACTCGCGGTAGGCCACCAGGCCGCGCACGATGTTCTTCGACAGCTCGGTGCGGTCGATGCGGACGATCAGCCGCCGGTCGCCCACCTGCTCCCTGAGGGCGGTCATGTGCGACTCGACGTCGGGCTCGACGGCGCGCTCCCACAGCGCGTCGCCGTCCACGCCGAGGCTGTGCACGCCGATGCGGGTGGTCCTGCCCTCGTGGGTGACGCTGCGGCCCACGCGGTCGACCTCCGCGCCCAGCAGCGCCTCGCAGCAGTCCATGAACGCCTGCGCCCACCTGTCGGCCAGGAACCCGGCGTGATCGGCGCCCAGGATGCCCTCCAGGACCTCTCCGACCACCTCGTCGGGCAGCAGGGAGAAGTATTCGGGGGGCGCCCACGGGGTGTGGCTGAAGTGGGCGATGCGCAGGTCCGGCCGCTCGGCGCGGAGCATCGCCGGGGTAAGCGTCAGGTGGTAGTCCTGCACCATGACGCGGGCGCCGTGGCCGGCCTCCTCGGCCAGCGCCAGCGCGAACGCGCCGTTGTAGTCGCGGTAGGACTCCCACTCGCGCTCGAACCTCGTGCCGAAGTTCGGCGAGTTGGGGATGTCGTAGAGCAGGTGGTTGACGAACCACAGGGTGGAGTTGGCCACGGCGTTGTAGGCGCGGTGGAAGGTGGCGGGCGGGATGTCGAGCATGCGCAGCGGGCCCGTGTCGTAGCCGGCGTGGTCGATCCGGCCGCCGGGCACCAGGCGCACGGCGCTGCGGTCGCCGTCGGACAGCGCCGCGCACACCCACAGCACGCCGTCCTTCTTGGCCACCTCGGACAGCGCCGAGACCAGGCCGCCGCCACCGCGTTTCATGGTCAGCTCACCGTCGTCGGAGACGGTGAAGGAAACGGGTCCTCTGTTGGAGGCCACCAGGACGCTGTTCATCTACGCTCCCTTCGCCCATAGGATCCCAGCTATGGCGCTAGATGAGCTAACCGAGGAACTCGCCCGCTCGGCCGCAGGAGGAGATCATCGCGCACTTGGCGAGCTCCTGGCGCGGATCGAGCCCGATGTGATGCGACACTGCGCCCGGATCCTCCCCTATCACCAGGATGCCGAGGAAGCCTCGCAGGACACGTTGCTGGCCGTGGCGCGCAACATCGGCCGGTTCGAGGGCCGGGCGCGGTTCAGCACCTGGCTGCACATCGTGACGGCCAACTGCGCGCGCACCACGTACAGGTCGCTCAAACGCCGGGCGGCCGAGCAGAGCTCGGACGAGCTGCCCACGCAGAAGCCCGACGTGGCGCGGGTGAGCGTGATCGCGGGCTCGCGGCTCGACCTGCTCGACGCGATGGAGGCGCTGGAGGCCGACAAGCCCGACCTGGCGCAGGCGCTGGTGCTGCGCGACATCGTCCAGCTCGACTACAACGAGGTGGCCGAACAGCTCGGCATCCCGCTCGGCACCGCCAAGTCGCGCATTCACCAGGCCCGCAAATACGTGCAGGGAGTGCTGGGTGATGATTATCGCTGAGACGCCACGTCTCGCATCTTGAGATGGGTGGCCATTTCGGCCTCATGGGCGGGTAGAGTCCTTTTCAACAACTGAATATTGCTCATCCAGAGGGGTGGAGGGACCGGCCCTGCGAAGCCCCGGCAACCCTCCCGGCTTGAGACTCGCGACCTGGCGAGGCCGACCGGGACAAGGTGCCAATTCCGGTCTGCGGTCAAGGTGGCCGCGGGCGAAGATGAGGGAAGGCCTCGCTTCATGTCGCTCGACTTTGGTCCTGCTGTCGGTCTGTCCTGCCGCGAGTGCGGCACACGTTACCCCCTCGGTCCGAGCTTCGCGTGTCTGGAGTGTTTCGGGCCGCTCGAAGCGGCCTATTCCTTCGGTACGGTGACCCGCGCCGACATCGAGTCGGGTCCCGCCAACATCTGGCGTTACCGGTCGCTGCTCCCGGTCCCGGTTGACGTCGCCAGTAAGCCCAATATGAACCCCGGTTGGACCAAACTGGTCAAGGCCGGAAACCTCGGACGCGCACTCGGTCTCAAGAACCTGTACGTGAAGGACGACTCGGGCAACCCCACCCATTCCTTCAAGGACCGGGTCGTCGCCATCGCCGTCGAGGCGGCGCGTAACTTCGGCTTCCACACCCTTTCCTGCTCCTCCACGGGCAACCTCGCGGGCGCGGTCACCGCGGCGGCGGCGCGCGCCGGGCTCGAGGCGTGCGTGTTCATCCCGGCCAACCTCGAAGCGGCCAAGATCGCCATGGCCCGCGTGTTCGGCGGCAAGCTGATCGGGATCGACGGCACCTATGACGAGGTCAACCGGTTCTGCTCCGAGTTGATCGGCGACCCGCTGGGTGACAAGTGGGGATTCGTCAACGTCAACCTGCGGCCTTACTACGCCGAGGGCTCCAAGACGCTCGCGTACGAGATCGCCGAGCAGCTCGGGTGGCGGTTGCCCGAGCAGATCGTCATCCCCATCGCCTCCGGCTCGCAGCTCACCAAGATCGACAAGGGCTTCCGCGAGCTGGTGCAGCTGGGGCTGGTCGAGGACACGCCGTACAAGATCTTCGGGGCGCAGGCGGCCGGGTGCTCGCCGGTCTCCACCGCGTACAAGGCGGGGCACGACGTCGTGCAGCCGGTCAAGCCCGACACCATCGCCAAGTCGCTGGCCATCGGCAACCCGGCCGACGGGCCGTACGTGCTCGACATCGCCCGGCGCACCGGCGGGGCCGTCGAGGACGTCACGGACGCCGAGATCGTGGCCGCGATCAAGCTCCTGGCCTCGACGGAGGGCGTCTTCGCCGAGACCGCGGGCGGGGTGACCGTGGGCGTGCTGAAGAAGCTCGCCGAGAGCGGGCGGCTCGACCCCGAGGCCGAGACCGTGGTCCTCAACACCGGCGACGGACTCAAGACGCTCGACGCGATCAGCGACGACGCACAGCCCACGGCCGTGATCCGGCCCTCCCTCGACGCGTTCCGCGCGGCTGTCTGACAACCAGGAAAGGCGAGTTAAACCCATGAGCGTTTCGGTGCGGATTCCCACCATTCTGCGCACCTACACCGGTGGCAACGCCGAAGTCAGTGGCGAGGGCGCGACTCTTCGTGACGTCCTCGCCAAGCTCGACTCCGACTACCCGGGGATCGGCGCGAGAATTCTGGATGAATCGGGCAAGATTCGTCGTTTTGTCAACGTTTACGTTGGGGAAGAGGACGTCCGTTTCGCCGACGGGCTCGACACTCCGGCACCAGAGGGCACGCAGATCTCAATCATCCCGGCGGTCGCCGGCGGCTGAGTGCCATAGATCACACTTGTGGAAGGCGCCCCTAGTGGGCGCCTTCTCCTTTTCCAGGCCAAATGAAACGTTGAAGCGCCTTCGTTGCGAAGAAATGCGTCGTTTGCGGATTGACTCTGTTGCCAAACCCCGTGCCACAGGTATGGTCGAGGGCGATCGTCTGGCTGATTTTCCCTTAAGTCCGGCGATTACGGGTCTCGCGGAGGAATGGGCGAGATCTGAAAGCCCAGTAAGAGGAGTCGGAAGTGGCGCAGGGCACCGTCAAGTGGTTCAACGCGGACAAGGGCTACGGCTTCATCGCGGTAGACGGTGGTAAGGATGTATTCGTCCATTACTCAGCGATCATGATGGACGGGTACCGATCTCTCGAACAGGGGCAGCGCGTCGAGTTCGAGATCACGCAGGGCCAGAAGGGACCTCAAGCGGAGGCCGTCCGCGCCGTCTGAGATACACCCCCTGGTATGCACCGGCGGGGATCGCCCGGCAGCGCAGTCCGTGCGAACCCGCCACCTTTCTTTCGTCGACTCGGTCACGGCGAGCCGCGCGAGGCGGCTCGCCGTGGGCCCGGATCCCGCCACCTGCGGTGGCCTGGACGCGGCTCGTCGCAGGTGCGGGGTCCTGCCGCCGGCGACGGGCGGCCCCGCCGCACAGGCTGATATGGGGAGGAAAGGCCCGGTAGGAGGCTTCTCGCTTGCACTCGGCAGGGTAGAGTGCTAAACAGTTCGTTGGCACTCTGTGCAGCAGAGTGCCAACACTCGGATCGGGACGATGGGGTCTGCCGAAGGAGATGCTGACCCATGCCGTCGCGGGCGTCGGCTCGGTCCACGACAAGCCACCCTGCATCTGGGAGGTCTAGCCTTATGGCAGCCAAGATGATCGCGTTTGACGAGGACGCCCGGCGCGGTCTCGAGCGCGGTATGAACCAGCTCGCCGACGCCGTCAAGGTGACCTTGGGCCCCAAGGGCCGCAACGTCGTGCTGGAGAAGAAGTGGGGCGCCCCCACGATCACCAACGACGGTGTCTCCAT
>NZ_JBITHZ010000066.1:0-35980 GCF_044458585.1 Nonomuraea sp. NPDC050451 | reverse complement strand
CGACACCTATGTCTCGGTGCTGCCTGAGGTGGCCCACGAAGCCGCCCGGGAAACGGCCCGGCTGGTGCTGAACGCCGCGTCCGCGCTGGGGCGGCCGCTCGACGGCTGACTCAGCTTTGCCTCACATTTGCCCCACGCCGCCGCAGCAGGCGGGCGCGGCTGGAGTCTCCGCAGGTAGAGAAGCGCGCCCTGCAGGATTCGAACCTGCGACCGTCGGATTAGAAGGCGATCGTGAGAGTGGTACCGAACTGCGGGGTTACGCACCCAGGCGCTTAATGAGCTGCCAGATCTTTCGCTCAGAAACCCCGGCTGCCCGAGCTGCATTGATAAGCTGCTGACGCTTCTTCACATCAGCATTAGACCAGCGGTCCTTAGCCTTCTTCTGAATATCTCGCTTGCCAGCGCCTAACTTTAGAGCGCTGGAGGATCCCACCTGAGCATGAACGACACGCTGTCCCATTTGTCTTCCTGTCATCAAGGCACGTCCTCACCTGAGGAGAATCATGCTCGCTCAGGCGCGCAGCTACAAGGGCCGTTAAGCAGGTCGAGAGGCACGTCCAGCGAGTGGGCGGCGGCGCGTCCATGGTCAGCCGGATCAGGCTTGATACGGCGCGCGCTGTGTATGGCGGGCGGCCCTGAGTCTCGATCGTAAGGGGGTACTGGACGGCGGGCCGCGTCGTGGCGTCTACCAAACCGCATTAGCAGTTAGGGCACAGGTCGTACCATGACGTTAGACGTGGACCAATACCGGTGGCCGGTCGACGTAGGATGAGGTGGCACAGCGGTGAACTGCAACCCTTGTCAGCCTGGGGCTTAAGATCCACGTGACGGCGGAGCGGCTGTCCCCCAAGATCGACTACCTGCAGAAGTCAGTATCACCGCGGGCTGGCTGGTCAGCATCCTTCACATAGCCCCTGATTGCCGAAAATATCGTGGCAGCGCTGCGCTCGTCTCGGGTAGAATTCCTTCTCGTGGCAGGCGGCGAGACTAAGAAGCTGATCAACGGAGTAGCTCGAGCCCTAGACTCTTTTCTCGCCCTTCCGGTCGAAACGTTTACTCCCGAGCCGTATCATATTGGCCCTAAAAAGCGTCGGCGAACCTTGCTTCGCGAAGTGCCTAAGACTCCATTTTTGCAAGAATTGATAGAGCGCGAACTTGGAGAAAAATTGCGAGTAGCCGCAGGCAGGGCTCTAGATGAGACCGCTTACGATCTAGCGTATTGGGCGCGCCAAAGCGAAACACAGTCCATAGAGCGCGGCTTGTTGGAGCTTCTAGAAAAATCCACTGGCGCAACTACTCGGCAAATCGCGGAGCGCTACGTGGGCTATCTTGTTGGCCCAGCCCTACCGCTTGATGAATACCTGAGCGTGGACATCGTTCCCGAACTCGCCAAGGTGCAACTATTCGACGAGTGGGAACTGATCCACCTTGACTACGCAAGTGACGCCAAGCTGCCTATCCATGAGTGGCACGGGCTAGCCGTTGCATGGCGCAATCCTGGTCGCCTACATGCTGACGAGGGTTACGGTGCTCTGCGGAGGCCGCGCCGCGATCCCGCTATTCCCACTAATCCTTCAGGCACCACCCGAGTGGTCGTCTGGCCCATCCTCGCACTAAACCTTTTTGTTAGTTATCCAATTAAGGTGCAAGTTACATACTTCGTCGAGCCGGGGCGCCGGGTTGTCCCTCATCCGAGTGGCCCGGATGACGTTTTGGGACGAATGGGCTGGCGGATTCCACATGAGCTACACCGGTGGGAACATGACCCCCTTGGCGGAAGAGTCGAACGCGTTCGCGTGCTCAATGCTTACGATTCCAGCAAGTTGGAGCGGTTCGCAGCTCGGTTCGGAAGTAGACTCACTGCACTTGAGTTTAAGCTCAGAGATCGTCTCATTCGCGCGGCTGACCACTATCTCTTCATCAACTACAACACCAAGAGGGCGGCTTCTGGGATCGAGCTACCTGATATTCATCCTAGCGAGGTCGCATTTAGATGGACCGTGGCTATCGAGGGACTGCTCGCAAGTGAAGGCGGGACGGATTTGACCCGCAAGGTTGCTCAGCGGGCGGCAGTCCTAGTAGGGCGTGATGATGCCGACAGACTGCATGTTGAGAGGATCGTGCGTGAGGCATATCGGGCGCGGTCGGCCTACGCGCATGGTGGAAGCGAAAAGGAAGCGGATCTTCTGGCAATCAAGGATGTAGTCCGCCGAGTGTTTCTGTCTTGGCTCGCTGTTGCTGCTGAGCACGGAAGAGCCGCCGAGCGCGTTCTCGACGATGCGCTACTTTCGCAGCATGTGTTGGAAGATCGTGTGCAGAGATTCGTGCGAGATTTCTGGGAAGATATTGACACCCAGGAGGCTCCACTTACCTGACGCTCCTATGTGCAAGGGGTCGGCGGGTCCTTCTCCGCTGTCTCGGCGTGGTGGTCGGCCACGACGGCGCGGCAGATCACGTCTGACAGGTGCCGTTTCAGGACGCGGAAGCTGCCTTTGGTGGCGTCTCGGGTGGTTTCCTGGCGTCGTTTCAGCAGTGCGCCTGCCGATAATCACATCCGTCCAGGTCACGACCATGTGAGGGCTTCGCGTGGCAGCGTGAACTCCAGCCATCCAGGAGACGAACCAAGTGCGGAGCGATAATCGGCCGTGCTCCTTCGCCTGGCCTACCTCACTGTCACGAACACGTTCGCCGCACTGCGACTGCTGCCCATGGGCGATCGAGACAAGGACATCGAGATCCTCGCCCTGCGCCACCAGATCACCGTCCTCGAACGCCAACTGGGCGCCGACACCAGAGTGACATTCGCGCCCGAAGACCGGGCCTTTCTCGCCGCTCTCCTCACCTCGCTGCCCCGCGAGGTCCTGCGCCGGCTGCGGCTCCTCGTCCGCCCGGACACCGTCCTGCGCTGGCACCGCGATCTAGTGAAACGGCGCCATGCCCGTACCTGCCGGCCCAAGCGGCCTGGCCGTCCACCCACCATCCAGTCCATCCGCGCTCTCATCCTGCGTCTGGTCCGGGAGAACCCCAGCTGGGGTTACCGGCGGCTGCACGGTGAGCTCACCACCCTTGGTATCAAGATCGCGCCGTCCACAGTGTGGGACATCCTCAAGCAGGGAGGCCTTAATCCGGCACCCGAGCGGGCGTCCACCACCTGGGCCGACTTCCTGCGCTCGCAAGCCGATGCCCTACTGGCCGCCGATTTCTTCGAGACCGTCACCTTGAACGGGCAACGCCAGTACATCCTGGCCCTCATCGAGCACGCCACCAGGCGCGTCCGCGTGCTCGGCACGACCGCTCATCCCACCGCGACCTGGGTCACCCAGGCGATAAAGAACCTGGTGATGGACCTGGACGATGCGGGCTGCCGGGCACGCTATCTCATCCGCGATCGAGATGGGAAGTTCCCGGCCCTCGTGAACGAGATCCTCGCCGAGGCCGGCATCAAGACGGTGCTCACCGGTATCCAGATGCCGCGGATGAACTCGATCATGGAGCGGTGGGTGCAGTCGTGCCGCCGCGAGCTTCTCGACCGCTGCCTCGTCTGGAACGAACGCCATCTGCGGCACGCCCTGCGCGAGTACGAACGGTTTTACAACCAGCACCGAGCCCACCAAGCTCTAAACCAAGCAGCCCCGCTGCGTCCCACCCCCAACCCGATCACAGACTCGGGGCGAATCATCGACTTGAACATACGCCGACGAGACCGGCTCGGCGGAGTCCTCCACGAGTACTCACATGCCGCTTGAGCTGCATGGATGGGGTTTTCGGCAGGCACAATGTCGACTCGGTACAGGCGATGATCGACCTCGTCGGGCTGCTCGCCGAGCGCGGTCACCGGCGTCTGGCGTTCCTGGGCATGTCGGCGGAGCTGCCCTGGCTGCGCCATCGCACCGAGGGTTTCCGTACCGGTGTCCGCCGTTTCAAGCTGGTCGCGCACGAGGCCACGGCCGACGAACCGGAAGAGGCCGTCGACGTGGCGCGGACGCTGCTGCGGCGGCAACCGCGTCCGTCGGCGTTGGTGCTGGTCGACGACTGGCTGGCGCCGAGCGCCTATGCCGCCGCTCAGGCGGAGGGCCTGGCCGTGGGGGTGGACCTGGCGATCACCGGCTTCAACGACATGCCCTACGCCCGGCTCCTGCAGCCGCCGCTGACCACGGTGCGGCTCCCGCTGCGACGGCTCGCCGACGCCCTGGTCAGCCGCCTGCTGCAGCTCATCGAGGAACAGGTCGCGCCCGAAGCGGGTCTGCTGCTGCCCGCGGAGCCGATCGTCCGGGCAAGCCTCCCCTGACATCCTGAGGATTGTACGTTCATGGAAATAGCGTCCTCCTCGACCGAGGTCGTGGAGATATTCGAGTGGGCCTGCCGCAAGGCGCTGAGCTGGGCGCATACCGGCGGCACGATCGGCCCGGTCAACGTCGACGAAACCAGGCCGGGCGGCACGGGCACCGGTGTGTACCTGCCGTCGTACTGGGCCGGCTACGCTCACCGCAGCGGGTTCTACGCCCGTGACTTCGTGCACCAGCTCACCGGCGCCCACCTGCTCGGCCTCGACGAGGCCAATCTGACCATGCTGAAGTGTTTCGCCGCCTCGGCCACACCCGAACACGGCCACTACCCGGTCTGGGCGTTCAACTTCGACGGCTCCTACCTGGCCATCGACTACCGCGGGCCCGACCGGTTCGTCCGGGAGATTCCCGCCGTCTTCGAGCTGGTGGAAGCCGGCGAGACCGCCTACCGCTGGACCGGCGACAGTGCCTACGTGGACGATCCGGTGCTGCATGCCTTCTATCGGAACACCACAGGCCCTTTCGCAGCCACCGCACGGGGCACCGGCGGCGGCATCTTCGACGGGGTGGCCACCTACAACGAGCTGAGCGGGGAGCCTCTGGCCGAGGCGGGCGACGCGATGGCCGCGCGATACGCCGCCTACCTGGCGATGGCCGGGCTGGGCCACGACTCGTTCGCCGGAGAGGCCGCCGAGCTCAAGCGACACTTCAATCAGGTCTGGACCGGCACGGGCAGCGGCAAGGACATGATCAGGGGCTACACCGTGGACGGCCGCGGCGTAACCGGATGGGGCGGCGAGAACAGCGTGTTCATGCCGCTGAAGGGTCTCATCGACGCCGGATCGCGCAACGAGAGCTACCTCGACTTCGTCGACGCCCAAGGCCGCGCGGAGAACGTGGAAGCACTCACCTACCTGCCCGACGTCTTCTTCCGGCACGGCCGGCCCGACACGGCCTGGAAGTGGATGCGGGAGATCTTCGCCGCACGGAATCTCCCGCACGTCGCCGGAGGGCTCAACGGCGACTATCCCGAGGTGTCCTTCACGCTGGTCAGCCAGGTCGTGACGGGCATGCTCGGTGTCCGGCCGGACGCGCCACGAGGGACTGTCGAGATCCACTCCGCGCTGCCCGCCGAGGTGGAGTGGCTGAAGGTGAGCGGGATCCCCGTCGGGCGGGGCCACATCTCCGTACGGTGCGAGCACGATGCGACCACTCTGGTCAATATGTCGGCGGACGTTACCTATACCTGGGACGGCGTACCGATTCGCCCTGGAGAGCGGCGAACGTCAGACGGCCGCTGACAGCCCGAGACCCGCGCCATACGGCGGCTGAGCCTCGGCCGGCTCCTACATCAGCGTGAAGGAGGTGCGATTTCCCCGACGCCAGGAGGTTCTCGGGGACTCCGAGGGGGAAGCATGGTCCTCGCACCAGGAGTGTCCCGAAGATCTTGGTGGGTGGGCCGGTACGACGGGTGCGCCTGCCGATAACCACATCCGCCCAGGTCATGCCTCTGCGAAGGCTTCGCGTGGCGTACGCGAGCTCCGGTCACCCGGGGGACGGAAGCGGGTACGGCAGGATGATCCGCTGTGCTCCTCCTGCGCTGTCCGTGTGGGGCAAACCAGGCGGACGGCGCGGGGAGTGACGCCGCTTTCAGGACGCCGCGGCGGCCCCCGTCATCTACGCCGATCCGCAGTTCCACCGGCTTGGATGGCCGCTGGCGCAGCACCACCTCATGCCGGAACCCGGCCGGCAACGCCGTCACCACCAGATCGGCTCCGGCACCGGCGGCGTCGGTGTAAGTGGCCGCGCTGCCCTTCACCGTCGGCTTCGGCAACGGCGTCGGCCAGCGCAGCGCGTACGACTTGCCGTCGGCGGTCACCAGCTTCGCGAAGGGCCGGGTGCCGCCGTTGGATAGCGCGACACGGGCCTCACCAGAGACAGTCTTGGGTTGCAACATCCCGTTCCCGCTCAACGAGGGAGGTGTCAATCGGCACCCAGGAATCGCCCTGGCGCATCCTGATCGGGCCCGCAGCGATCTCGGTGCGGTACGAATGACCGTCCACAAGCGCGTACGTGATGCTGGTCTCGGTCGTCTCCGCGGCGATTTCGACCTCCTTGACCTGTTTGACCGCCTCCTGGAGGCCGCGGCGCCGGCCTGAGCCGCCGGTAGGTTCGTGACCGCCTGACCGGAGCTGCCGGCCACCCATCCTGCGGTGTCCGCCAGCGCGTGTCGTCGTGGCCGTGTGACGAGGAGTCGGCGACCACCTTGCCCGTGCCCTCGTCGAAGGTCCAGCGCCCGGCTGGTGAGGTATCCGCGCCGACGCTGAAGGACCAGGTGAGCGGATCTGCCACGTTGTCCCGCACGTCGGCGGCATCGCGCAGGTCACCTGCATAAGTGACGCCGTTGCGCAGCGGGGTGTGAGGCGTGAAGGTCAGGATCGTGTTCGTGACGTCCATGACGGCCGTTCCATCGACCGCGGCTCCGTTGTCGTCCTTGAGCGTGAACGCCGCGTCCCAAACCGCCTGGTCGAAAGTCACCTGCACGGTCGTGTCGACGGGCACCTGTTGTGCGTTCGCCGCAGGCTACACAGAGACGGTGGTCGGCGCGGTGGTGTCCTGTACGTCGATGCCGTCGATGATCAGCCGGGCCCGGCCGCTCACCGTCGCGATGAGCTTCAACGGGTCGGCAATGGCCGTGCCCGATACCCACGGTCCCCGCACCGGAAACCCGCTGGCCAGGAGTCCCCGGACTTCGACGCGGATGTTCCGAACCCAGGCGCTGGAGAAGGCGTACGCGGCGGCGCTGAGACCCGGGACCTGCCGATCCTGTCGCCGGTGGCGGTGAACGCGGCCGCGCTCGCCGAGGCGCACGGGCGGCATCACGAGTCGGCCTTTCCGCTTGAGGCCACCCCGGTCGACCCAGCCGAGCACGCCCGAAAGCAGTGCGGAGAACTCTTCGCAAATAGTTCTTTGCGAAGAGTTCTCCGCACTCTAGGGTGGTGACATGGTTGAACCGATCATGGATGCGCGACCCCACGCCCCCCAGCCGGAGGTCGCGAGCCTGGACACCGAAGGGCTGCGCGCGCTGGCGAATCCGCTACGCGTGCAGTTGGTCTCGCTGCTGCGCAAGGACGGCCCCTCGACAGCCGCCCGGCTAGCCGAGCGGCTGGGCGTCAATTCCGGGACGACCAGCTACCACTTACGCCGCCTCCACGCGGCCGGTTTCGTCACCGAGGACACAGGCCGAGGGACCGCGCGGGAGCGCTGGTGGCGCTCGGTACACCGGGCGACGCACTTCACCGATCCTGCCCTGGCCGCGCGGGAACCTGAAGCCGCCCTGGCCTATCTGCGGTCCATCGCCACCTTGTACTCGGCGCGCACCGAGCGTGCGCTGAACGAGCTCGAAACCTTGCCCGACGTATGGCGGGGCGCCTTCGACATGAGCGACTGGCACCTGCGGCTCACTCCAGAAGAGGCGAACGCCCTGAAAGAGGAGATCGCATCGGTCGTGGCCCGATACCGGGCAGACGCCCCGGAGGAAATGGCGGACGCTCCCGAGGGCGTGGAGCGCGTCGTGCTGATCGCGCAACTGCTGCCCGAACCGGAGATCCCGGACGAATCCGGCGTCAGCGCCCGGCCGCGAACGGACCGGTCGAGGTGAGCCCCATGGTTCGCGTGCCCGATCTGCTGCGCAAGGGGCCGTTCCAGCGCTACTGGATCGGCCAGAGCGTCTCCCAGATCGGTGACGAGGTGTCCCGCGTGGTGATCCCCCTCGCCGCCGTTCTCCTCCTGCAGGCAGACGCGGCCGACATGGGCTGGCTCACCGCGGCCGCCCTGTTGCCGGCGCTGCTGTTCTCCATGCCGTTCGGCGCTTGGGCCGACGGCCGGGCGAGCCGCCGTCGCGTCATGATCGGAGCCGACCTCGGCCGTTTCCTGGCCATGATCTCGCTCCCCCTCGCTTATTACCTCGACGTCCTCACGCTCGCTCATCTGTACGTCACGGTCTTCGTGATCGGCACGCTGGACGTCCTGTTCGACGTCTGCGACAACACCCTGTACGCGTCCATCGTCCCGGCCGACCGCTACGTCCTGGGCAGCTCATTGGTCAACGGCAGCCGGGCTTTGGCGGTCGTGTCCGGCCCGGGGATCGGCGGTTTCCTGGTGCAACTCGTCGCCGCCCCGCTGGCCATGCTTCTGGACGCGGTGAGCTATCTGGTGTCGGCCGGGTTCCTGTCCCGGATCTCGACGGCCGAGCCACGGCCCGCCCCTCGGGAGAAGGGGCACTTCACGGCCGGCGTGACATGGATCGCCCGCACGCCCACGGTCCGCTCGCTCCTGGCCGCCGTCGCGACCATGAACTTCTTCAACTTCGTCTTCCACGCGCTCTTCACGCTGTACGTAACGCGGGAACTCGGGCTCAGCGCCGGAACGCTCGGCCTGATCATCGGCTGCGCGGCGATCGGCGGGCTGGCCGGTGCCGTCTTCGCCGGTGACGTGGTCGCCCGATTCGGCATCGGGCCCGCGCTGGCCCTCGGATTCCTGGGATACACGCTGCCCCTGGTACTCGTCCCGGCCGCGGGTGGGCCTCAGCCGGTTGTGATCGCGATGCTCTTCCTCGCTCAGTCCGTCTCTTCCTGCGGAGTGATGATCCTCGACATCTCGTCCAACGCCTTCAAGACAGCGCTCATCCCGGACCCGCTCCGCGCCCGGGTTTCGGGAGCATGGCAGACCACGAACTACGGTGTGCGTCCCCTCGGCGCGATCGCCGGCGGTCTGCTGGGCACGGTCATCGGGCTACGCCCCTCGTTGTGGATCGCCACGGTCGGCGCAGTGCTCGGCATCCTGTGGTTGCTCGCTTCGCCCCTCGTACGCACCCGTGAGATCTCCACGGCGGCTTCCGAGCCTGAACCGGCGCGGCCTGCCGCGGACGCCGCCGACCACCGAGCCTGAGGCCGCTCGGCGGGAGCTCAGCTTGGCGCCCGCTCGGTGCCGGGTGGGCCGGCGTCGAGCCTTGCCTGGACGCGTTCGGCCTCCTTGAGGCGGCGCTGACCGCGATACAGGGAGGCCGCGCGCTCCCATGCCTGCCGGGCGTGGGTGGCCTCGCCCAGCGCCGCATGGGCCTCTCCGATCCTGACCAGAGTGTCGGGCTCCTGAGTGGCGTTGCCGGTCGCGTTGCGCAACCGCACGGCCGAGCGGTAGAAGGCGATGGCCTCCCGGTGCTCGCCCATGTGATGGGCTATGTAGCCCATGCTGTCCAAGGTCGCGGCTTCGCCGTCAGGGTCGTCGCCCTTGCGGAACAACGCGAGCGCCTGCTCACAGCGGACCAGAGCATGCTCGTGCCGGTCGAGCTGGGCCAGGCACCAGGCCACCGCGTTCAGCGCGTTGGCTTCCCAGGCCGGATTGGCCAGGCCCTGGTACAGCGCCAGTGCGCACTCCGCGTGGTGCAACGACAACCCGTGCTCGCCCTGCTGGGACAGAACCCAGCCGAGCGACTGGTGCACCTGAGCCTGGAACGCGGTCTCTCTCATCTCCGTGAACATGCTCAGCGCGCGGTGCAGCAGATCGAGAACCTGGTCCCGCTCTCCGGCGTGCGCGCGGGCGAACCCGAGTCGCCAGTGCGCCATGGCGCGCAGCCCGGGTTCGGCCAGCCGCTCCGCGGCCTCGAACGCGGCCTTCCACATGCTGAGACGATCCGCGCGGTGGCTCCGTCGCCAGCAGTACGTGTCCAACGCCCACGCCAGCTGCCAGGTCGCGATGTCCCAGCCCCGCGCCACGGTGAGCCGGTGCGTGGCGAGCAGGCTGGAATATTCGGCGTCGAACCAGGCCAGCGCCTCCGCCGTCTCCCGTATCGGCTCCAGGGCGAAGCCGCCATCGTCGGGACGCGCCCACTTGAGGTCCAGGCGATGCGGATACAGCACCCGGTCGGCGGCGTACGCGCTGTGGAAGTAGAACTCGGTCAGTCGGCGCAGGGCGGCGTCACGCTCGTGGGCGGGCACATCGCGTTCAGCCACCTCCATGGCATAGAGACGAACGAGGTCGTGCATGCGATACCGCTGAGGAGCGTACTGGTGGACCAGGTGAGCGGCTTCCAGAGTGCGCAGCACGCTACGGGCGCGAGAGATCGGCATGGTGAGCAGGGCCGTGGCGGCCGACAGGCTGATGCCCGATCCCGGTGCCAGGCCGAGCAGCCCGAAGGCCCAGGCCGCGTGCGGCGTCAGGGCGCGGTAGGAGGAGGCGAAGACGGCCCGCACATCCGTGCTGGCGCCGCCGACGTCCAGCGCGTCCAGCCGGCTCGACTCCTCCTTCAGCTCCTCCGCCAGTAAGGCCAGCGGGAACTCTGAATGGGCCGTGGCCCGGGAGGCCAGGATGCCCAGGGCGAGCGGCAGGCCTCCACAGTGCTCCAGCAGGACCCGTACGGTCGCCGCCTCGGCGGACACTCGATCCGCGCCGAGTTTACGGGCGAGCATCCGGTGCGCTTCTGCGGGCGAGAGCACCTCCAGGGCGAGGACGCGAGCACCGTGGGTGACGACCAGGCCGTCGAGCCGGTTACGACTAGTGACGAGGACCGTGCAGGTCGCGCTGCCCGGCAGGAGCGGGATGACGTCGGCCGGCTCGCGGACGTCGTCGAGGACGATGAGCAGCCGCCGTCCCGCGACGAGCGACCGGTAGAGAGCGGACCGCGCGTCGTCGTCGAAGGGGATGGCCGCGGGCTCGACTCCGAGGGCTTCGAGGAAACCACGCAGAGCGGTCGACGTTGATACGTGCTCGCCCGCCGGATTGAATCCCTTCAGGTTGGCGTACAGCTGGCCGTCGGGGAACCGGTTGAGGCGCAGGTGCGCCCAGTTGAGTGCCAGGTACGTCTTGCCGACGCCACCCGTGCCGACGAGGGCGAGGATCACTCCCTCGTCCTGCTCGGCCATGCGGTCCAGGTCCGCGAGCTCGCGATCCCTGCCTTCGAATCCCGTGGGCGGCAGCGGCAGTTGGCGGGACACCAGGGGTGCGGCCGCGATGGCGAGGCCGGAGGGCTCGGAGACCGAGGAGAGCACCTCGAGATGCCGCGCACGCAGCTCCGGGCCGGGGTCGACACCGAGTTGCTCGGCGAGTTGTGAGCGGATCCGCTCGTAAAGGCGCAAGGCTTCCGCCTGCCGCCCGCACCGCTCAAGCACGGTCATCAGCCTGGCCGTCAGCCGCTCGTCGAAGGGATGGGACGCGACGAGGTCGTGCAATCCCGGCAGGAGTTCCTCATGCCGTCCGAGGCTCAGCTGGACGTCCTGGTACAGCAGGGACGCCGTGACCCGCTCGTCGTCCAGCTGCGCACGCGTCCGCTCGGCCCACGCGCCCGACACGCCCGTGAGCGCGTCCGCCCGCCACAGAGCGAGCGCTTCGTTCAACAGCGCACTGCTCCGCTCGTCCTCGGCGGCCCGCGCCTGCTTGACGAGCTGCCGGAAACGGTGCAGGTCAACTCGGTCGGGCGGGGCTTCGAGGACGTAGCCACCCGTGTGACGGACCAGCGCGACGCCGTCCGCCTCGGTGCCCAGCGACTGGAGTACGGTACGGATACGGGTCACGTAGCTGTACAGGGTGCTGCGGGCCTCGCGTGGCGGGGCCTGATCCCACACGCGGTCGATCAGCTGGTCGGCCGAGACGACCTGGCCGACCTCGGTCAGCAGCACCGCCAAGACACAGCGTTGCCTCGGCGTGCCGATTTCCACGTGGTGAGGGCCCACGGTCGCTCCGACCGGCCCCAGCACTTGGAACTCCATGCACCGCCCCTCCGGTACGGGGCGCGCATGCGTGGCGACCGGCACACCCCCGCAGCCATCCGGAATGATCGGATTCCGGACGACAGGTAAGAGATGGTGGCCCCATGGAGATCATCATGTCAAGGCATGCGAACGGGGAGCGCCTCCCTCATGTCAGCCCGGACCGGGCGGCGCACCGTCGCACCGCGTCGGCGATGGTGGTGAGCCCCCGGGTCAGCTCCTCCGTGGTGACCGTCAGGGGCGGCAGCAACTTGACCACCTCGTCCCGCGGACCGGACGTCTCCACCAGCAGTCCTTCGTCGAACGCCGCGGCCGACACGGCCGCCGCCAGTTCCGGGGCGTCGAAGGTGAGGCCCCACACGAGGCCGCGTCCGCGGTAGGCGGCCCCGAGCGCGGCGTGCTCCGCGCACAGCTCGGCGAGGAACTCCTCCACCTGCTGGCCCTTGGCCAGGGTCTGCTTCTCCATCGTCGCGTCGACCCAGAAGTCCAGAGCGGCGGTCGCGGTGACGAACGACGGATTGGGTCCGCGGAACGTGCCGTTGTGTTCTCCGGCCTCCCAAACATCCAGATCAGGCCTGAACAGGGTGAGCGCCAGGGGAAGCCCGTAACCGCTGATCGACTTCGAGAGCGTGACGATGTCCGGCGTGATTCCCGCCTCCTCGAAGCTGAAGAAGGCGCCGGTGCGCCCGCACCCCATCTGGATGTCGTCCACGATCAGCAGCACCCCGTGACGACGGCACGTCTCGGCGAGCTCGCGCAGCCACTCCTGGCTCGCGACGTTGACACCGCCCTCCCCTTGCACGGCCTCGACGATGACCGCGGCGGGCCGGTCACCGGCCCGGCCGGCGAGCACGGACTCCAGCCGCAGCGGATCGGGGGACCCGCCCGCGCCGGACTCGTCGAAAGGCATGATGACGTGGTGCTCCAGCGGCACACCGGCGGTGGCGCGTCTCTTCGCGTTGCCGCACACTCCGAGGGCGCCGAGTGTCATGCCGTGGAAGGCGTTGGTGAAGCCGACGACGACGGTACGGCCGGTGACCTTGCGGGCCAGCTTGAGCGCGGCTTCGACGGCGTTGGCACCGGCCGGGCCCGGGAACTGCACCTTGTAGTCCAGGCCGCGCGGTTCCAGGATCACCTCCTGGAACCTCTCCAGGAAGTCCCGCTTGGCCACGGTGAACATGTCGAGGCTGTGGGCGATGCCGTCTCTCTCCAGGTAGCGGAGCAGTGCCCGTTTGATCTCCGGGGGGTTGTGCCCGTAATTGAGCGTTCCCGCGCCGGCGAAGAAGTCGAGGTACGCGCGACCGTTCTCGTCGTGGACCCAGCTGCCCTGGGCGCGGTCGAACACCGTGGGCCAGGTACGGCAGTAGCTGCGTACCTCGGATTCCAGGGCGTGGAAAACGTTCATGTACGTGGAACTCCTCGAGCAGAGATCGTCCGGACTCATATGACGCGTAGTTCGACTGCGGCCCGGGCGAGCGCCTCGCACGTGCCGAGCTCCATGACCTGGCGAGGCGTGACGTGGAGCCCGTGGAGGGTCCGCAGCCTGCTCGCGACCCGCATCGCCGCCAGGGAGTGGCCTCCGGCCTCGTAGAAGTCGTCTTCGACCCCGATCTCGGCCAGGTCCAAGACCTCCTCCAGCACGGCCGCGACCGCCTTCTCCCGGGCGTCACGCGGCGAGCGACGCGGAAGATGCACGTCGGGGACGTGTGGGATTCCTTCGGCCCCGTTGTCGGAGTGACCGGAGTGGCCGGCCGCGCTCGTCGCCGGGCCGTCGGGATCGGCGATCATCGACTGGAGCGTCTCGATGAATCGTTCTCCCAGACGCACCGCGTGACGCTCGCCGAGCCGCGCCCGCCGAGTCGTGACCAGGATCCGTCCGGGCATGACCGTCATCTCGAAGGGCAGCTCGTTGGGGCTGTCGTCCTTGGTGGCCGAAAGGTCGACGACGCCCGTCCCCGCGACGGTGTAGAAGTCGAGATAGTCGAAGGCGGCCTCGATCAGGACGCCGCGGCCCCCGTAGGCTCGCTGCAGCGCCGGGAGCGGCATCCTGCGGTGCGGCCACAGCGCCACCTCCTCGGCGAAGACCTCCGCGATCATCTCCCGCCAGGTGCCCGACGGGCGGGTCACGGCGAAGGGCACCGTGTTGAGGAACATGCCGAAGACGTCGTAGCCGCCCATGGCCTCGGGCCTGCTGCTGCTGACCATGCCGAAGAAGAAGCGGTCGGAAGCGGCGAGCGGGGCCAGCGTGGCGGCGAAGGCGGTGAGGAAGACGGTCTTCGGGGACACTCCGCAGGCCGCCGCCAGCGAGCGCACTCCTTCCTCCAGGTGGGCGCTGCCGAACACCCTGTTCTCGACGCGGTCGGGCCCCGGCTCCCTCCATCGGGAGGGCAGGACGAGGCGGTCGTGGCTGGTCAGCCGCGAGGACCAGAAGTCCCGGTCGCCGGCCGACTCCAGGGTCCGGCGTTCCATGGCGACGAAGTCGGCATAGGTGACGTTCGGCTCCGTCGTGTCGGGATCCCTTCCTGCACGGATGTCGCCGTAGGCCTCCATGAGCTGCGCGAGCAGCGCGTTGTGGCTCCATCCGTCGAGAATCACGTGGCACTCGACGATCGCGAGCCACCATTCGCCGGCCGAGAGCTCGAAGGCGTGCAGGCGCCACAGCGGCGCCACAGCGAGGTCGAACGGACGGCTCCGCTCGGCGGCGAGGATGTCGTCGATCGCGGCGTGGGCGTCGGGCGTCCCCGCCAGCGAGGTGAACGCGATCTCGGGCTCGGCCTCGTGGTGGACGATCTGGACAGGTTCGGAGTAGGTGTCCAGGTCGACCGAGGTGCGCAGCAGCGGGTGCCTGCGGGTCACCGCTCGCGCGGCGCGCCGCAGATCGTCGAGGACGAGTTCGCCGGTGATGCGGTAGCCCGTCACGTTCTTGTACGGGAGGATCTCGGCGTCGGACAGCATCTCGAACACCATGCCCGCCTGCACGGCCGACAGGGGATACGCGTCGGCGGCACCGTCCGGCAGCCGGCTGCGATCCTGCTCGGACAGCAGAGCCAGCGGCTCAGACCGCAGGTCGTCGATGCGTTCCGTCGGCCCGCCGGCGATCTCCGCCAGGGACTCGATCGTGCGGGTGAAGACATCGGCGACGGTCACGTCCAGCCCGCGCGAGCGCAGCTCGCCGACGAGCCGGACCGCGCGCATGGAATCGCCTCCGACATCGAAGAAACCGTCCGTCACCCCGACCTGGTCCAGGCCGAGCACCTCACACCAAGCGGCGGCCATCACCTCCTCGACGGGGGTGCGCGGCGGAACCGACGTGGCGACCGTCCGCTGCCGGGGCGGCTCGGGCAGCCTGGCCCGGTCGATCTTGCCGCTGACGGTGAGCGGCAGCTCGTCCAGGGAGACGTACCGCGCGGGAATCATGTACGCGGGCAGCCGTCCCGACAGGTGGGCCCGCAGTTCGGCACCGGACACCTGTCGTCCCTCGGCCGGCACCACATAGGCCACGAGCTGCTCCCTGACCACCGCGACGGCCGACATCGCCACTGACGGGCAGGCCAGCAGGTGTGCCTCGATCTCACCCAGCTCGATGCGCAGCCCGTGCAACTTCACCTGGTCGTCAAGGCGGCCGAGGTACTCCACCGACCCGTCGGGCAGCAGGTGCCCCCGATCCCCGGTTCGGTACAGCCGCCCGCGACCGGACGGGGCCGGCACGAATCGCTCGGCGGTCAGATCGGGGCGTCCGAGGTAACCGCGCGCCAGGCCGACCCCGCCCAGGTGGATCTCGCCGGGAACCCCGGCGGGGACGGGGTTCAGCTCCGCGTCGAGCACGTGGACGCTGACGCCCGAGATCGGCTTGCCGATGGGGATCCGCTCGTCGGAGGGCGTCACTTCGTGGGAAGTGACGTCCACGGACGCCTCCGTCGGCCCGTACAGGTTGTGCAACCTCGCCTCCGACATGGCGAAGAAGCGACGCGCCGTCGCGGGTCGCAACGCCTCACCGCTGCAGAACACCTGGCGCCAGCCCTGGGGGCACCGCCCGCCTTCGAAGGCACGTGCGGCGTCCAGGAACGCGTCCAGCATGGAGGGCACGAAATGGACATGGCTCACCTCCTGGGCGTTCATGAACGCCGCCAGCTCCACAGGGTCGCGGTGCGTCCCGGGCGGGGCCACCACGACCGTGGCCCCGGCCAGCAACGGCCAGAAGAACTCCCAGACCGAGACGTCGAAGGTGTAGGGCGTCTTCTGAAGCACGCGGTCGCCGGGCGCGAGCCCGTAGCGGTGCTGCATCCACAGCAGCCGGTTCACGATGCCCTGGTGTGGCACCATCACGCCCTTGGGCCGTCCGGTGGACCCGGACGTGTAGATCACATAGGCCAGGTTCTCGGGAGAGACCCGAGCGGGGCCGTCCGTGGCGTACGTTCCGTGCCGCGCCTGCTCGACCTGCACCGTCGGGACGTCCTGCGCCCGGAACCCGATGGTGGGGTCGGTGACGACGCAGGCCGCTCCGGACTCGGCCACCAGGTCGGCGAGGCGGGCAGGCGGGTCGTCGGGGTCGAGCGGCAGGTAGGCGCCGCCGGCCTTGAGCACGGCGAGCAGGGCGACGACCAACTCGGCGGATCGCCGGAGACAGACCGCCACCGGCCGATCGGGTCCGGCCCCTTGCGCGCGCAGCTCGCCGGCCAGCCGGGCGGCGCGGGCGTCCAGCTCGGCGTAGGTCAGCCGCTCGGTCGCGCTGATCACCGCGACGGCGTCCGGGGCTTGCCGTACCGTCTCCTCGACCAGTTCGTGCAGGCACCGCCTCGGTGGCGGCGTCACGGGGCCCGTGGCCCAGCCGGCTACGAGAGCCCGCTCCTCCTCCCCCATCAGCGGCAGCCTGCCGATCGGCGCGCCGGGGTCGGCCACGACGCGGTCCAGCAGCCGCACCAGCCGCTCGGCCAGCCGCTCGGCGCTCCGCGCGTCGAACAGCGCCGTGGCGTACTCCAGGCCGCCGGCGAGGGTGCCGTCGGGCAGCTCGCGGAAGCCCAGCATCAGGTCCATCTTGACCGCGGGCGAGGCGACGGGCAGTTCCTCCCACCCGTTCGAGGCGTTCCCCGCGAGGTCCCCGTCCTCCAGCAGGAGCATGACCTGTACGAGAGGGTTGCGCGTCAGATCGCGCTCGGGCCGCAGCTCCTCCACGAGCCGCTCGAACGGCAGGTCGTCGTTGGCGAAGGCGCCGAGCGCCGTCTCACGCACCCGCGCCAGGAGCTCGCTGAAGCCGGGATCGCCTGAGAGATCGCAACGCAGGACGACCGTGTTGATGAACGGTCCGACGGTGTCCTCGATCTCCGAGCGGGGTCTTCCCAGTACAGGCGTCCCCACGGCGATGTCCGTCTGTCCGGTGTGCCGGGCCAGCAGCGCGGCGAACGCCGCCAGCAGGGCCATGAAGAGCGTCGCGCCTTGAGAGCTCGACAGCTCGCGCAGGGCTCGACCGGTCCGCGGGGACAACGTGAAGCTGACCCGAGCTCCACTAGGGTCGCGCGGAGCCGTGCGGGGCCGGTCGGTCGGCAGCTCCAGCGTGTCCAGCCCGGCGAGCTCGGCCCGCCAGAAGTCCAGGCGGCGGCGCAGCCGATCGCCGGTCAACCGGTCACGCTGCCAGAGCGCGAAGTCTGCGTACTGTACCGGGGCGTCAGGCAGCTCGGCGCCCTCGTACAAGGCCACCAGCTCACGCGCCAGGATCTCCATCGACCAGCCGTCGCAGGCGACATGATGGACGGAGACGACCAGCACGTCGTCCGCGCCGCGCAGCAGCGCGGCCCGCCACACCGGCCCCCGGGCCAGGTTGAAGGGCCGGCTGATCTCTCGCTGGACGGCGTCGTCGAGCGGCTCGCCGCCGAGTTCGACCACGGGGAGCGGCAGCGGCGCCGCGTCGTCGACGACCTGATGGACCTCGCCGGCCAGCACGGTGTACCGGGTGCGGAGGATGTCGTGCCGCTCGGCCAGCGCGCTCAACGCCGTCCCCAGATCGTCGATCCGGGCGCGTCCGGGCAGGCGCAGCACCAGGGGTACGACGTATTCCGCGGTCCCAGGAAGCAACTGATCGAGCAGCCACATCCGGCGCTGGGCGGGTGAGAGCGGCAGTGGCCTGTCCCTGGGGGCCCGCCTGATGCCCGAGTCGGCCGCCCGGCCGCTCAGACGACGCTCCAGCAGCCTGCGCCTGGCCTCGGCGGACGAGCTCACTGCGGTTCCTCCAGTTTCAGCAGCGCGGCGATCTCCTCGTCGGAAAGCGCCGCGACGGTGGCTTCGACCTCGGCGTGGACGACCCGAGCCAGCTCCTCGACGGTGGTCGCCTCGAACATGCGGCGCAGGGGCAGCTCGATGCCGAACGCTTCCTGGATGCGGGAGTGCACCCGGGTGGCTCGCAGCGAGTGCCCGCCCAGCTCGAAGAAGTCCTGGCCGATGCCGATGTCGTCGATGCCGAGCACGGCGGACCAGATCTCCGCGATGCGCTGCTCGACCGGCGTACGCGGCGGCGGTGACGCCGTCGGGGTGAGATCCGGACCGATGGCGGGCAGTGCCTTGCGGTCCACCTTCTTGCTCGGTGTCAGCGGCAGCGCGTCCAGCGTGACCCAGTGCGCCGGAATCATGTACTCGGGGAGCAGGTCGCGCAGGTGCGCGCGCAGTTCGCCCGCAGCCGGCGGCGGGCCGTCGTGGAAGACCAGGTAGGCGACGAGCCGCTGGTCGCCGTCCGGCGCCCGGCGGCTCACGACTGCGACGGCACGCACGGCCGGATGTCCGGCCAGCGCCGACTCGATCTCGCCGAGCTCGATGCGGAACCCGCGGATCTTGACCTGCTGATCGATGCGTCCGAGGAACTCGATCGTCCCGTCCTCGAGGTAGCGGACGAGATCGCCCGTACGGTAGAGGCGCCCTCCGGGCACGAGGCCGAACGGATCCGGCACGAACCGCTCGGCCGTCAGCTCCGGACGTTCGTAGTAGCCGCGGGCCAGCCGTACGCCCGCGAGGCACAGCTCGCCGGGAACTCCCACGGGCACCGGCTGGAAGCCGGCGTCGACCACGTAGGCCCTGGTGCCGGCCATGGGCCGCCCGATGGGCAGCGCCGCTTCCTCCCGGTCGCCGGCGTCGGCGCCGTCCACGGGGTGGAGCAGGCAGGTGACGGTCGCCTCGGTGGGGCCGTAGTTGCACAGGAAGCGTGCGGGCAGCCCGGTCCGCGCCCACGTCCGCGCGTCGGAGACCGTCACCACGTCGCTGCCGACGTTCATCAGCTTCAGGCCCGTCAGCCCGGTCACGTCGGAAGCCATGAGCTCGCGGTAGTACGCCGGGGTGATCTCCATGATCGTCACCTGGTGCTCGGCGAGCCTCGCCGGCAACTCGGCCGGTGTCCAGAACATCGGGTCGCCGACGACGATCGTCGCACCGGCGAGCAGCGTGGCCGCCATCTGATCCATGGCGACGTCGAAGGTGAGCGCCGACAACAGGACGACCCGGTCACCGGGTCCGATGTCGTAGGCGTCGGCTATCACCTGGCAGTGGTGCGCGTACGACCGGTGCTCGATCATGACGCCCTTCGGCCGCCCCGTCGAACCGGAGGTGTAGATGATGTAGGCGAGGCCATCGGGCCGCACGATGACGGGCGGGCCGCCCGGGTCGGTGCCGCCTGTCCATTCCTCGTCGGCGTCGACCACGACGAGCCGGTGCGCGCCGCCGTCGAACAGGTCACCGAACCGCCGCTGGGTCACCACGACCTTGGCACGCGCGTCGGCGAGCATGAAGTTCAGCCGCTCGGCGGGATGCCCCGGGTCGAACGGCACGTAGGCGCCGCCGGACTTCAGGACGCCCATGAGCGCGACGACGGCGTCGAGACCGCGTTCCAGGCACACGGCGACGACGGTCTCCGGCCCGACGCCGGCCGCGCGGAGGTGGCGGGCCAGGCGGTTGGCGCTCCGGTTGAGCTCCGCATAGGTGAGCCGCCGCTCGCCGCAGACGACCGCCACCGCATCCGGGGTCCGCCGCACCTGGCGTTCGAACAGGGCCTGCACGCTCAGGTGCCGCCCCTCGGGAGGATCGAGGAGGTCGAGCCGATCTGCCTGCGGATCCGGCCACTCGTGCAACAGCACCCGGCGTTCGTCGTCGGTCATCATGTCGAGCGCGCTGACGGGGGCGTCGGGGTCCGCGGCGATGCTTTCCAGCAGCCGCAGGTAGTGGCCGGTCATCCGCTCGATGGTGGCCGCGTCGAACAGGCTTGTCGCGTACTCGAACCAGCACTGGAGACGCCCGTCGGGGCATCGCTCGACCGACAGGGTGAGGTCGAACTTGGCCGTGTGCCACGGCATCTCGATGACCCGCTCGGCCGAGACGTCGCCGAAGGCCGGCGACATCGCCCCCGCTCCGTCGTTCATCTCGAACATGATCTGGAACAACGGGTTGCGGGACAGGTCACGCCGCTGGACCAGCTCCTCCACCAGCCGCTCGAACGGCAGCTCCTGGTGGGCGTACGCGTCCAGCACCGTCGTCCGCACCCGTTCGAGGAGCTCGGTGAACGTCGGGTCGCCCGCCAGGTCCGTACGGAGTACCAGCGTGTTGGCGAAGAACCCGATCAGGTTCTCGGTCTCGGGGCGAACCCGTCCGGCCAGCGGTGTTCCCACCACCGTGTCGGCAACCCGCGAGTAGCGCGACAGCATGACGAGGAAAGGGGCGAGCAACGTCATGAACGGCGTCGCCGCACGGGCCCGGCCGATCTCGCGCAACCGGGCGGCCAGCGACGCGGGAACGAGGAATCCGCTGACGGCGCCCTCGCCGGTGAACTCGGCAGGCCGAGGCCGGTCGATCGGGAGCTCCATCACCGGCGATTCGCCCAGGCGTTCCCGCCAGTACGCCAGCAGTGCCTCCTCCCTCTGGCCGTCGCCGCGTGTGTCGCGCTCCCAGACGGCGAGGTCCCCGAACTGGATGGGCGGCGGCGCGGGGGACTCTCCCGCGTAGATCGCGCCGAGCTCCCGCGCCAGGATCTCCAGCGACCATCCGTCGCAGGCGATGTGGTGCACGAGCAGCGCGAGCACCTGCCGATCCGAGCCCTCGGCGACGAGCACCGCACGAAGGACGCATCCCGTGGCCAGGTCGAAGGGGCGGCCGAGCTCCTCCTCCAGCACGGCGGGCAGCGGCCCTTCCGCGCGGCGCAGGGGCACGGGCGCCGCCGGCATGACGATCTGGACGGGTTCCGGGTCCTGGTCCGCGGCGTCGGCGACGTCGTAGCGGGTCCTGAGCACCTCGTGCCGACGCACGACCTCGGTCAGGGCGCGCTCCAGGCGGTCGGCGTCCAACCGGCCGCGCAGCCGCAGGAGGAGCGGCACAACATACTGCGTGCTGCCCGGCTCCATCCTGTCCAGGAACCACAGCCGCCGTTGGCCGGGTGACAGTGGCATGGGCAGGTCGCGACGGGCGGGCGGGACGGGACTCGCCGCGCCGTCGCCGACGGACACCAGCGCGGCCTGCCGCGCCACGGTGCCGGCGGAGAGCAGCTCGCGCAGTGGGAGCTCGACGCCGAACTCCCGGCGCAGCCGCATGCCGAGACGCGTCATGAGCAGAGAGTGCCCGCCGAGGGTGAAGAAGTCGTCGTGGGCGCCCGCGGGCGTGTCCAGGCCCAGGAGCTCCGCCCAGATCTCGCCGATCCGCTCCTCGACCGGGCCGCCAGGAGGCCTGCCGCCGGGGCGGAGCGATTCCGGTTCCGGCAGCGCGGCCTGGTCCACCTTGCCGCTGGCGTTGAGTGGAAGCCGGTCAAGGGTGACGAACCTGCCGGGCACCATGGGGGCGGGCAGTTGCTCGCGCAGATGGGCACGCAGGTCGTCGTGGGTGGCCGCCCCGGTGACGTACGCGGTCAGGCGCCCCTCGCGGGCGGTCACGACGGCGGCCTGGACATCGGGGTGCCGGGCGAGGACCGCCGCGATCTCCTCCGGTTCCACCCGCACTCCGTTGATCTTGACCTGGTGGTCCCGCCGGCCGAGGAACTCCAGCACGCCGTCCGCGCGAAGACGAGCCCGGTCCCCGGTGCGGTAGAGGCGCCGGCCGTGGCCCGTGGGATCGGGGACGAAGGCTTCGGCGGTCAGCTCGGGGCGACTCAGGTATCCGAGGCCGACGGCGGGGCCGGCAACGTACAGATCGCCCGGTGCCAGCGGCGGGACGGGTCGGCCGGCCGGGCCGAGGACCAGCAGGCGCAGGCCGTCGATCGGGCGGCCGATCGGGATGGGGCCCTCGGTCTGGGAGGGATCGACGACGTGCGCGCTGACATCGATCGCGCATTCGGTGGGGCCGTAGGTGTTGATCAGCCGGATGTCCGGCCGATGGGCGAAAACGCGCCGGCACAGCTCGGCGTGGAGGGGTTCACCGGCGCAGAACAGCAGGCGCAGGCTCTCGCAGCCGTCCCACGACACGTCGACCAGCAACCTCAGCACGGAGGGCACCACCTGCAGCACGCTGACCTGATGGTCGGCGACCGCCCGCAACAGGGTCTCCGGGTCCTCCTCGGCGCCCGGCGGTGCCATGACCACCGCTCCGCCGCTGATCAGCGGCGCGAACAGCTCCCACACGTGCGCGTCGAAGCTGATCCGGGTCTTGTGCAGCATGCGGTCGCCCGGTCCGAAGCCGTGCTCGCGCACCGCCCACAGCGCCCGGTTGGCGATCCCCGCGTGCGTGACCACGGCGCCCTTGGGCCGCCCTGTGGAGCCGGAGGTGTAGACGATGTAGGCAGGGCTCCCCGGCCCGGCCCCGATCTCCGTCACGTCCGGGGCGGCCCCTGAGACGTCATGCGCCGCGTCGATGACGACGGCCCGCGTCTCCTCCACGATCAGGCGGCTTCTGCCGTCGGGCAGCGCGGGGTCGAGCGGCACGTAAACACCACCCGCCAGCCAGGTGCCGAGCACCGTGACGGGCAGGTCGAGACCGCGGGCCAGCCGTACGCCCACCGCCGTGCCCGCCCGCACACCCCGCGCCCGGAGCGCGGCCGATGTCGCGCGGGCACGGCGCACCAGCTCGGCATAGGTGAGCGTGTCTCCGCCGCTGATCACGGCAGTCGCTTGCGGGGTCTGCCGCGCCTGTGCCAGCACCAGTTCGGGCAGCGTTCCCGGGATTTCCGAGTGGGGTCCGTCGACCACCGATACCGGCATGGGGGCCTGCGCCACCGGCCGGTCCGGCAGCGTGACGAGCTCGTCGATCAGGCCGAGGTACTGCTCCAGGAGGCGTCGCACGGTGCTCTCGTCGAACAGCTCCAAGGAGTACTCGAACTCCATCCGCAGCTCGCCGTCCGGCTCCGCCCTGACGTGCCCGGTCAGGTCGAAGTGGGAGCCGTCGAGGGAGATGGGCAGGTCGAGCATGTTGGGCGCCGCCTGGTCGGTCGGCATGTTGAAGCAGACATTGACCAGGCCGCCGGTCCCGCCCCCCAGCTCGCGAACGAGGTATTCGTAGGGCACCTCCTGGTGGCCGAAGCCCTCGGTGACCTCCTCCTTGACGCGGTCGAGCAGGTCTCTGAACGACAGGTCCGCGTTCAGTCGCGTCCGCAGCACCATCACGTTGTTGAACACGCCGAGCATGCGCTCGACCTCGGGGCGGGTGCGCCCGGAGGTCGAGGAGCCGATCACCACGTCGCGCTCGCCGGTCCAGCGGTGCAACAGCGCGACGAAGGAGGCGAGCAGGGTGAGGTAGGGGGTGGCGCCCGTCTCCTTCGCGAGGGCGCGGACCGCGCGCACCGTGTGCTGCGGGACCGACATGCCGATGGTGGCGCCGTCGAACGTCGAGCGGACCGGCCTGCGGCGGTCGGCGGGCAGCTCCAGCGGCGCCGGCAGGTTGTCGAGACGCTTTCTCCAGTAGTCCAGCTCCGTCCGAAAGCCGCCGCTCTCGGCCCGCTCGCGCTGCCAGGAGGTGAAGTCGGCGAACCGGACCTGCGGCGCGGCTTCCTGGAGGAGTCCGGCGAGCTCGAAGCCGAACAGCTGGAACGACGTGCCGTCGACGATCACATGGTGGGCGGCCAGCACGAGCATCATCTCGTCACCGGGCAGCTTCACCAGCTCCACCCGCCACAGCGGGGCGCGCTCGAGGTCGTATTCGCGCCTGCCGATCGCGACCGCCTCGCGCCGGGCGATCGCCTCGGGATCGGCGCCGTGCTCGCCCGAGCAGTCCCGCACGGGCACCCGGATGGGCACCGAGTCGGCGATGAACAGCTTGGGCTCCTCATCGACCATGCGTATGGAGGTCCGCAGCACGTCGTGGCGGGCGACGATGGCGGCCAGCAGGCCCTCCACCTCCGGCCCCGACTCGAAGGCCACCCCTCTGGCCGCGGTGACCAGGTTGAACGCCCGCTTGTCCGGGTCGAGCCGATCGGCGAACCACACCCTCTCCTGCGCGTAGGACAGAGGTAAGGGCCCGTTGGACTCCAGCCTGGGAATGGCCGGGGCCGTCGCGGCCTCGCCTTGCCGCAGCCGCGCGAGGAGCGCCCGCTTCGCCGGGGACAGCTCCTGCCCCGACGCTGCCGTCACCGTTCGCGGCTCGGCGTGCTCGGTGGAGACCTTCGCGTCGCGGTTCGTCGTGGCGCCGTTCGGACGTCGGATCATAGGCGGCATGATTCTGGCCGCGTTCGGACGGCAACAAGGATCACGGCGATGGCTGACGAATAGTCGCCATCGCCCTTTCCACACCCCCCGTTCGTGGTGATGCTGCTGCACGATGTGGCAGAACCGGCGGACTCGACCTCCGCCTCGTGTGAACACCGGGGGAGGACGATGACGATGTCGGATGACACGTCAGGGCGAGGCGGCCGTGCCGAGGCCGGGGCGGCGTCGGCGAGCGGCGCTCGCGGAGCCGCCCGTGAGCTGCCCGACCTCACGCTGATCGACCTCGTACGGCGGCAGCCCTCCCGAAGTGTCGCCGTCCGTCATGGCGACATGTGCCTCACCTACGAGGACCTTCTGTCGCGGGCCGACCGCGTCGGCGCTCATCTGCGGCGGCATGGCGTCGGCGAGGGCACGCTGGTTGCCGTTCGCGTCGGCAGGAGCGCGGACATGCTCGCCGCGCTCCTGGGCGTCTCGGCATGCGGCGCGGCCTACCTTCCGATCGACCCCGCCGATCCCGAAGCGCGGATCGCCCACATCATCGCCGACAGCGGCGCGAGCGTCCTGCTGACCGAGCCAGGGCTCGCCCTCCCCGGGATTCCCGCTCTTCACCTGGGCGACGCCCTCACGGCGACCGGGCTCGCCAGTGAGGAGTACGGCGGTGTCCGCGTCGATCCCCGCAGTCCCGCATACGTCCTGTACACCTCCGGTTCCACCGGGCGCCCCAAGGGTGTGGTCGTCCCCCATCGCGCGCTCGTCAACTTCCTCCTCTGGGCCCGTTCCCTGCTGGAGACCGCGCCGGAGCACGTGTGGCTCGCTCTGACCTCGCTCTCGTTCGACATCTCCGCGCTGGAGCTGTATCTGCCGCTGATCAGCGGGGGAAGCTGCGTGATCGCCGGCTCCGACGCGGCGCGCGACGGCACCGCCGCCGCAGCGCTGATCCGCTCTCACGGAGTCACCCATGTCCAGGCCACTCCCTCGGGCTGGCGAGTGCTGCTGACCGGTGACTTCCCGCCGGTGGTGGCCCTGACCGGCGGGGAGGCGCTGTCGCTCCGCCTCGCCCGGCGGCTGCGGGCCCGCGTGCACCGGCTGATCAACGTCTACGGCCCCACGGAGACCACCATCTGGTCCACGGCCTGGGAGGTGCCGTCCGACCCCGGGGAGATCCGCATCGGGCTGCCCGTCGACAACACCACCGTCCACGTGCTCGATGCGGCGGGCGCGCCCGCGGCAACCGGAGAGCTCTTCATCGGCGGCTCGGGCGTCGCCGACGGCTATCTCGGACGTCCCGCGCTGACCGCCGAGCGGTTCGTGCCCGACCCGTTCGGGCCGCCGGGTGCGCGGCTCTACCGGACCGGCGACCTCACCAGGTGGTGCCCGGACGGGACCCTCGAGTTCGGCGGCCGCTCCGACGACCAGGTCAAGCTGCGCGGCCACCGGATCGAGCTCGGCGAGATCGAGGCGGTGCTGGAGGAGCATCCGGCCGTCCACCAGGCCGTGGTGAAGGTCCAGGGCGAGCGATTGGTGGCCTTCGTCGTCGGACGGGACGAGGGGTTGCGCGAGCACGTGGCTCGACGCCTGCCGTCGTACATGCTGCCCAGCGCCTTCGCCGAGGTGGACGACCTGCCGCTCACGCCGAACGGGAAGCTGGACCGGCGGGCTCTGCCCGATGTGCCGGTGCGGGCCGCCGAGACCGCGGCGCCCGCGCGCGACCCGCTCGAGCGACTGGTGGCGGAGGTCTTCGCCGACTCTCTGGAGCTGGACGAAGTCGGCGTGCATGACGACTTCTTCCGCCTCGGAGGCACCTCGCTGACCAGCGCGGTCCTCTCCGGCACGCTGCGGGCGCGGCTGGGGCTCGACGTGCGCTCCCACATCGTGTTCGCGCATCGCACCCCGGCGGAGCTGGCAGCCTGGCTTCGCGGGGAGGCGGCCCCGGCACACGAGACCGCCCCGTCCAGCGCGGCCGAGTACCCGCTCAGCCCTTTGCAGTTCCGGCTCTGGCTGTCCCATTTGCTCGCCCCCTCCAGCACGGCGTACACCGTCCCCCTGGTGATGGAGATGCACGGCGCGCTGGATCAAGGCGCGCTGCGCGCGGCTCTGCGGGAGCTGTCGCGGCGGCACAGCACGCTGCGCACAGTCGTGGACCCACGTGACGGCGGGCCCGTCGCCACGGTGCTCGGGGAGCCCGCGGGCCTGTGGGTCGACGAACAGCCCGAGGACGCGTTCGACATGGCGACGGAGGCGTTCCTACGGCGTCCTTTCGACCTCGCCTCCGACCTGCCGCTGCGCGCGCTGCTCCTCACCTCGCCGGATCGGCACCGCCTGGTGCTGGCCATCCACCACCTGGCCGTGGACGGCCGGTCCACCGAGATCATCCTGACCGAACTGGGCGAGCTGTACAGCGCCCTGCTCCGCGGGACGCCGCCGACGGCACCGGCCACCGCTCTCGGCTTCGCCGACGCGGTGCGCTGGCAGGCGCGTGCCCTCGACGACGACGTCCTGCGCCGGCAGACCGGCTTCTGGCAGCGTTATCTCGCGGGAACGGCACCGGCCCGGCTGCCCATCGACGTCGAGCGCGGCCCGGCGGGCGTCGGCCGGCATCGCGTGCGCGAGCTCTCGCCCGGGGTCCGCGCCGGAGCGGAGGAGCTGGCGCGGCGGTGTGGCACGACGTCCTTCGTCGTGTTGCTCGCCGCGTTCGGCTCTCTTCTGGGCCGGTGGAGCGGGCAACGGGACATCTGCGTGGGCGTGCCGATCTCCCGCCGGGACGGCCCCGGCTCCGACGCGATGGTGGGTTTCTTCATCAACACCGTCGCCGTGCGGATCGATCTGCGCGGCACCCGGTCGTTCGCGGAACTGACCGCTCGTCTCGGGGAGGAGTGGGCACTGATCCAGGCCAACGCGGACGTGCCGTTCGACCGGGTGCTCGCGGCGACCGGTCTGGAGCGGCCCTTCGCGGTCTGGTTCAACCACCTCGGCGCTCCTGAGTCCGCGCCCGCCATGACCGGCCTGCGGACGGAGATGGCGCCGCCCATGCCTCATCCGGCCATCTACGACCTCAACGTCTATCTGACGGACGACGGCGAACGGCTGGCCGTGAAGGTGGTGGGCGACGCGGGCACCTTCGACGCGGAGCTGGCCGCCGCGCTGCTCGACCAGTACGAGACGATGCTGGCCGCGCTCGTCGCGGACCCTCGCCAGGACCCCTTCGATCTCCCGCTGCCGGCCCCCGGGCCCGCGCCGCTGGGAACGGAGTCCCTGCCCGCCGGGCGGGCGGTGCGCGAGCTGGCCCGCCGGGTGGAGCGCGGCACCGGCTCCATCGTCGACGACCACGGCTCCCGCTCCTCCCCCGACCTGTACAAGGACGCGTACAACGTCGCCGCCGCCCTGGAGCGCGCCGGCGTCGCCCCGGGCGCCACGGTCGCCGTGCTCGCGGCGCGCTCCAGCGTCCTGCCGGCGCTCCTGCTGGGAACGTGGCTGGCCGGGTGCCGCCACGCGCTGCTCGATCCCGGGCTTCCGGGCAACCGCGTCGCCGCCTGCATGGAGCTGACGGCCTCTGAGGCCGTGCTGTTCCGCTCCGGCGAACGGCCCGCCCTCGAAGCGGTCCGCGGCGGCCCGGCGCTGATCGGCATGACCGACGCCGGTGAGGTCGTCGTGGAGGGACATGCGCGGCGCGGGGACTCGGGCGGGGACACCGGCCACGTCGTGTTCACCTCCGGCACCACCTCGGGCCCCAAGGCCGTCGCGGCCGGGCCGGGCCCTCTGGTGCACTTTCTGAGCTGGTACTGCCGGGAGTTCGGACTCTCCGCCGAGGACCGCTTCGCCTTTCTCTCGGGACTGGGGCACGACCCGCTGTTCCGGGATGTGTTCGCGCCGTTGTGGTGCGGCGGCAGGCTGCTCGTGCCACCCGCCGGGCTGTCCGTCGCGTCCCCTCAGCGCCTGGTGAGCTGGCTCTCGGCCGAGCGGATCACGGTCGTCAACCTGACTCCGCAGCTGTCGCGCATGCTCGTCGGCGCCGCCGACGCGTCGGGGCTGCGCCTTCCCCACCTGCGCCTGGTGTGCCTAGGAGGTGACGCGGCGACCCCGCGCGACGTCCGGGATCTGCTCGGCGTCGCTCAGGGCGCGCGCGTCGTCCTCGGGTACGGCGCCACGGAGACCCCGCAGTTGCCGTCCTTCCGGCAGGTCACGGCGCGTACGGCGGCGGACTGGGCGGCAAGGCGCGGGTGGGCCACGCCCCTGCCGCTCGGAGCGGGCGCTCCAGGCGCCGAACTGGTGGTCGTGACGCCATCGGGGCATCCCGCCGCGGTCGGGGAGGTCGGTGAGATCACCGTACGGAGCCGGCATCTGGCTCTGGGATATCTCGACCCGGAGCTCACGCGAGCGCGTTTCTCCCCAGACCCGGCGCCGGGCGTCAGGAGCTTCGCCACCCGCGACTCCGGCCGCCGGCTGCCCGACGGCACCATCGAGTTCCTGGGCCGGCTCGACGAGGAGGAGGTCAAGATCCGCGGTCACCGGGTCTCGCTCGCCGAGGTCGACGCCGTGCTGCGCCGCCATCCCCGGGTGCGCGAGTCCGTCGCCCTCGCTCGCCGGGTCGGCCCCGATCTGGAGCTGGTCTGCTACGTACGAACCACCGACGGCCTGCCGATCAGTGTCGGTGAGGTGCGCGCGTATCTCGCCCCACATCTGGCCGCCCCTTCACTGCCGACCTTGGTGATGCACATGGAGGAGATCCCGTTGACGGCGAACGGCAAGATCGACCGCTCCGCGCTGCCTGAACCGGCTCCTCAGCGCCCCGGCGCCGCCCGCCCCGCCGCGACCGACGGCCGTCCCTTGGACGAGGTGGAGCGGCTGATCCGCGATGTGTGGGCGGCGGTGCTCCGGCTCGACGCTGTGGGGCCCGAGGACAACTTCTTCGACCTGGGCGGGACGTCGGTGCGGATGACCGCCGTCCACGCGGCCCTTCGCGAGGAACTCGGGCATGAGATCCCGCTGCTGGCCCTCTACGAGCATCCGACCGTGCGTGCTCTGGCCGCCTACCTCGGCGGGAGCCGGCCCGCCGCGGTGCGACCGCAACGCCGGCGGGCCTCCGCCGCCGACGACGAGCGCCTGCGGCGGCTCGCCGCCCGGCGCAACCGCTGAAGGCCGGCCCGCACACGAAAAGACTCTGCCCCGCTGAGCGGCTGGGACAGAGTCTTTTCGGTGCCTTCTCAGGTCACGGCCACACGTACCGTTGCCAGGTACTGCTCCCGGTCGGAGAAGGCGCCTGCCGTGGGGGAGATCAGGATCTGCGTGGCGCCCGCCGCCGCGAACGTCTCGATGCGCCCGCCCACCTCCGCGGCGTCGCCGATGGCGCCGAGACCATGGATCATCGCCTCGTCCGCCCGACCGGCCGCGAGCTGCGCGCCGAAGCCGCTGGCGGTGAAGAGCCGCCGGTACGTGGGGACGCGCAGGTAGTTGGCCAGATAGTCGCCGAACCTCGCCCGGTCCGCGGCCGGGTCAGGGGTGACCGCGGCCGAGAGCAGCACGGCCACGTCGAACCCGGCACCTCCCGGGTATCTCCCGTCGCTACGGCGCTCCCAGCCGCGCCGTAGCGCCGGCATGGCAGTGTCCCGGACGTACTCGGGGGTGCACATCCACAACAGTGCGCCGTCGGCGACCTCGCCGGCCAGTTCGAGCATCTTCGGTCCGAACGCGCCCAGGTACACCGGCAGTTCGGACCGCCGCGCCTGGCTGTCCGGGTAGAAGACGTGCCCGCTGAACCACTCGCCGTCGTGATCGACCTCGCCGTCCCTGATGGCCCCCAGCACGATCCGCAGGTACTCCCGCGTGGCCGGAACGGCGGGCGGCGCGGCGCCCGCTCCCACCATCCACTCCCCCACCCCGCGATGTCCCAGACCCAGTCCGAGGGCGAACCGCCCTCGGGACAGTTCGTCCAGCGTGATCGCCGTCGATGCCATGACGACCGGCGGCCGGGAGTACAGGGGCAGGATGGCGCTGCCGAGCGTCATCCGTTTCGTGCGCTCGGCCAGGGCCGCCAGTATGGTCGCGCCGTCCCACTGGCCGGGCATCTGGACGAGCCAGAGGGACGAGAGGCCCAGGTCCTCGACGAGCGCGGCGCGCTCCAGCGTTTCCGGGACGGAGAATCCTTGCGGCTCCAGCACCGCCCCGACCCTGGGGCTCACGCGAGCCGGTCCCGGAGGCTACGGGGACGCATGTCGGTCCAAACCTCACCGATGTGCGCCAGGCATTCCGCCTTCGCCCCCTGTTTCCCCTCCGCCCGCCATCCTGGCGGGGGCTCGCGATCGACAGGCCAGAGGGAGTACTGCTCCTCGTCGTTGACCACGACTCTGTAGACGCGCGCGTCGTCATCCTCGAACATCTGTGTCGCTTCACCGCCATCTGTCACGCGCCGGTATCCGATGACGCCTCATCATGCACGCGCCGTCGTGCCCGGCCCCGTCGCCGCTCAGAGGATGGCGAATTCTCGCCGTGTGTCGCACCTGCGCCTTTTCGGCTGAACGGGGCGGGAACAGACTGGGCCACGCGGTCGGTCGGATACGGAAAGGGGCCCTTGACGATGAGCAGCGCAGCCCGGTCCTCGGTGGACCCGGCACCGGGTGAGCAGCCCTTGCGGATATCTCTCGGGGATGGCGGCTGGCTCGTCTGGCGAGACTTCTGTCTACGCAGCGCCGGCTTCCCGCTCTCGCGGCTGGAGGCCGTCGCCGACCGGGAATGCGCGCTGCTGGCCGATCTCTCCGTCGAAGAGCCTCTTACCGCACCGCGTTTCCGGGCGCGCTGGGACGCCGTGCTTGCGCGTACGGCTGGGGAGATGCTGCGCATCGTGGAGGACGGCGGGGTGCGACAGGCTCTGGTCTGGCAGAACCCCGACTTCCTGACCAGCGTGGTCGACCGCTTGCGGAACGCCGGCGGCGATGACGCCGCCTATGCCCGCGACAAACATCGCAAACGCCGCGAGATCAAGCTGATGAAGTATCTGCAGCGTTACCACGCGAAGAACGAGACCATCGGCTTCTTCGGGCCCTCGATGTGGGGCGCCTTCTCTGCGGCCGAGCAGGGCATCCGATTCCGGCCGGGCCCCGGGCTGGTACGAGCCCGCTCCGTCGTCTTCGAGGACTGGGCGGTGACGTCCCTGGCCCGGACGTTCGCCGACGACTTCGGATTGCGCCGCCATCTCCCGCCGGTCCTCGCGCTCGGCACCCGGCTGCACGGGCGGGCGGTCCTGCGCGCCGGCTCGCCGACGACGGTGCTCGACCCCGATCTGGCCCTGGTCGCGGCGTGTTGCGACGGATCCAGGACCCCGCAGGCGATCGCCGCCGAGGTGCGATGGCGCGGCGACGCCCGGAACCGGACGGCGGAGGAGATCGTCCGGGATCTCGACCGGCTCACCGAGATGGGGATCCTCGACTGGGGGTTCGACATTCCCGTCAGCCCAGCCGCCGCGGCGGCGCTGCGCGACCAGGTGACCCGGTTGCCGGACGGCCCCGCGAAACACCGGGCCCTCGCCGTGCTCGAGGACCTCGATCGGGCACGCGCCGAGATCCCGCCGTCGACGGGTGAAGCCGACCTCCTGCACAAGAAGCTGCGGGACATCGATGAGAGATTCGGCTCCGTCACAGGGGCGCCCGCCTACCGCCAGGCGGGGAGCGCCGGCAAGGCCCGCAGGGTGGTGGTGGAGGACTGCGAGCGTGACGCGGACGTCGCCGTCGGGACGGACTTGCTCGAGGACATCGGCCCGGCCTTGACGCTGCTGCTGGACAGCGCGCGATGGCTCGTCGCACGCCTCGGCCGCTCGTATGCGGAGATCCTGGAAGGCATCCTCGCGGAGTTCGGGGGGACCGGCGAGGTGCCCCTGCCGGAGGTGATCTCCCGGCTGATGCCCGCGCTGGAGCGGGCCGCGGCCGAAGGAGAGGCCGTCGCGGCGTTCCAGGAGCGTTGGCGTGACGTCCTCGCGTACGAGGAGACGGACGCGCGGCTGGAACGTGACGCCGCACTGCTGCGGGAGCCGGTGTCGCGGATGTTCCCCGCATCCGGACCACCGCCCTGGCACTCCGCCGGCTACCACAGCCCGGACATCATGGTCGCGCAGCACGAGGGCACCGGTGAGCGCATGGCCGTCATGGGAGAGATGCACCTGTCGCAGATGAGCCTGGCCGCCCTGTCGTTCACCCAGTTCCATCCCGACAGCGCGCGGCTCGTCGCCGCGGCGGACCAGCACGCCCACCCCTATCCCTGGCACGTCCCGCTCTATCCGCGGGGACTGCCGAACCTCTCGACCCTGCACTATCCGACCCCCGAGCTGCAGTCCGAGCGGAACTCGTATCTGTCCTTCGGGCGGCGCCGCGGTGCGCGGCCCGCTCCGCGGCACCGGATCCGGCTGATCGACGACCTCGTCGTGCGGCCACTCCCCACCGGCCCGGTCGTGCTGCGCCCGGACGGCCAGGGGCCCGGCACCCCGCTGCTGGAAGTGGTGGGCGAATTCCTGGCCCAGCGGGTGGTCAACTGTTTCCGCCCCATGCCGGAGTCGCCCCATACCCCCAGGGTCACCGTCGATCGGCTGGTGGTGGCGCGCGAGACGTGGCGGCCTGATCTGGCGTCCATGCCGGCCGGCAAGGGGCACGACGAACCCGCCGCGTTCGCGGGGATCCGCCGTTGGGCCCGTCGGCTCGGCCTGCCGAGGCACGTGTTCTGGCGCGTGCCCTGGGAACCCAAACCTCTTTACCTGGATTTCGAGAGCCCCATGCTGGTCGGCCTGTTCGCGACGGCCATGCGCCGGCCCGGCGGCGCCGGGCTGCGGGCCACGATCACCGAGATGTTGCCCACGCCGGAGCAGCTGTGGCTTCGGGACGCCGAAGGGCGCCGCTACACCAGCGAGTTCCGCCTGGTGACCGTCAGCGGGTCCGCGCAGGACGGGAATCCATGAGCGGGGGGCCATGGCGGCTGTGGAGTGATGTCGCCGTGCGCGGCACCGGCTTCCCCGTACAGGAGCTGCTGTCGCTCGCGGACCCGGAAACGGCGCGGGCGGCGCTGGCCGCGGACACGCCGCCGGAAGCGCTGCGGAAATCGTGGGAGCGGGGCATCCGCCGCGCCACGGCGGGCCTGCTCGACATCGCCGCCAGGGACGCGTTCCGCGCCGCGCTGCTGTGGCAGAACCCGGCCGCGGAGGAGAACGTCAACGGCTGGCTGCGCCGCCACGCCGCGGACGTCACCCGCTCCAAGGACCGGCGTCGCAGGGAGGCGACGCTGGCCCGGTACGCCCAGCGCTACCACACGCGCAACGAGACCATCGGCTTCTTCGGCCCCAGCGTCTGGACCCGGTTCGACGCGGACGTCCCCTTCGTCGCGCTGCGGCCCGGACCGCGGCTCATCGCACGGCGTACCGTGTGCTTCGAGGACTGGGTGATCGACGCGCTCGGCGCCGCGGTTGCCGCCGATCCGGTGCTGCGCCGCCGGATCGCCCCCGCCCGCCCGATCGGAGTAGCGGTACGGGGCACGCTGGCGGTCCACGCCGACGGGTCTCCCCACCGGCTGCCGCCCGTGGACGCCGCCGTGCTGGCCGCGGTCGACGGCGGGCGGACCCCTCGCGACATCGCCGTGGAGCTGCGCTGGCGGGGCGTTGAGGGAGTGTCCGGCGAGGACGATGTGTGCCGCGCGCTGGACCGGCTCGTGGGGCTGGGGCTCATCTCGTGGCGGCCCAACGTCCCGGTGGATCGCCGGCCCGAGCGGGCGCTGCGCGCGCACCTGGACAAGCTCCCGGACTCCCCCGGCCGCGAGCGGGCCCGCGCCGCGCTGGATCGCCTTCTCGCATTGCGCGAGGAGGTCGCGGCCGCGGACGACCGACCGGTGCCACTGGCCAGGGCCCTCGGCAGGCTGGACGACGCCGTGGAAGAGCTGACGGGGGTGGCGGCCGTCCGCACCAGGGACGAGCGGCGGTTCGGGCGGCGCGCGGTCTACGAGGACTGTACGCGGGACATCGAGATCGTCCTCGGCACCGGCCTGCGTGACGCCCTGCTGCCTCCGCTTTCGCTCATGCTCGACAGCGCGCGGTGGTTGACGTGGCGGTTCGGGGAGCGCGTGGACGCCCTCATCGGCGAGCTGTACGACCAGTTCGCCGACATGACGCCAGGCGAGGGAGTCCCGCTCGGCACCCTGGTGGGCCGGCTGCTGGAGCGGCTGGCCGATCAATCATGGGCGGCTCCGGTCCTGGAGGAGTTCCAGAAGTCCTGGAGCGGCATTCTGGACTGGGAGCCGGGGACGCGCAGAGTCCAGCGCGAATCGGGCGAACTGGCCACCGCGGTCGCGGCCGCATTCGCCGCGCCGCCTCCCACGTGGTACGGCGCCGCGCATCACAGTCCCGATGTCATGATCGCCGCCGCCGGACCCGAGGAGTTGCGCGCGGGCCGGTTCGAACTCGTGCTCGGAGAGGTCCACCTCACCATGGCGACGCTCGACAACGGCGCGTTCACGGTGACCCATCCCGATCCGGACCGGCTCCTGAGCGAGGCCGAGGAGGCACTCGCCGACCGGCCTCGGATCGTCCCCCGCTACCCGCGCTCGGCGAAGGTCAGCGGCCGCGACTACCCGACGCCGGAGCTGTTCTCGGACCGCTACTGGTACCTCTCCTTCGCGCCGGGGAACGGGGAGCGGCAGGTTCCCAGGGGCAGGAGTATCCGCCTCGACTCTCTGACGGCCGAGCGCACCGGCCCCTCGATCACGGTGCGTCTCCCTTCGGGGCAGCGCCTGCCCGTGCTGGACGTCATCGGGGAGCTGACCCAGGAGGCCCTGGTCAACCTGTTCCGCCCGCTCCCTCCCGCCGCCCACACTCCGCGGGTGACGATCGACCGCATGGTGATCGCCCGGGAGAAGTGGCGGATCCCGGCGCAGGAGGTGCCGGTGGGCTCGGTGAGCGACGAGGCCGCCGCGTTCGCCGGGCTGCGCCGCTGGGCGGAGTCACAGGGCATGCCGCGCTTCGTCTTCTGGCGCACGGCTGCCGGCCCCAAGCCGGTCTACCTGGACTTCGACAGCCCTCTGTTCGTCAATGACTTCCTCATGGCCGTGCGGCGGGCCCGGCGTCTCGACGACGGCACCGTGGAGATCACCGAGATGCGTCCCGATCCCCACCACGTCTGGCTGCCCGACGCGGACGGCCGTCTCTACACCTGCGAACTGCGCCTGGTGGCGGTCGACCAGTCCCGGTCCTAGCCCGGCATGGCAACGGCCGGGGGGGGGGGGGGGGGGGGGCGCCCCCCCCCCCCCCCCCCCCCGGGGAACGCCCCCCCCCCCCGGGGGCCCGGGAGCCAGGGCGCCCCCCCCCCCCCGGGGTTGTGCA